>CAILYC010000001.1 GCA_903838355.1 uncultured Burkholderiales bacterium
GAAGTTTTTAAAACTACTTTTAGTTGGAAACGTACCACTACAAAAAACAAAGCTCAGAATTTGTTAACTCTTTGATTTTTCAAGAGTTTTTGTTGAATTTGGGGCGAAAAACCGAGCAGCAAGTGTTGAACTTGAGTTGCCCGATCTGCGGAATTTGTAACTCAGAAACTCTTTGGTCTTGCCCCACGTCGAGGCAAGAATGGTCTTGTTCAGGCTAGGCGACTGGGGAGCAACGCTGGAGACGGTACGCGCGTATGTCGATGCGCAGGGTGCCGAGGAACATGCCAGAAAGGAAGGCATGGCGCTTAAGCAAGCACTGTTCTCTAGACCCCACCCTGGCTCGCGCCAGGGTTGGTGTTACCGGCTGTCTAAATCCGCTCACATTTGTTCAACCTTTGCGCCCTCAGCAATCTATAAATTCAGTCTTGAAGGACTTCTCCTGATATTGAAGCTTTGGTTTTGCGTTGGGTACTGAACCAACAACCGCGAGGGCGTTAAAGCAATTCGCGAGATCAAGGCAACAAAATAGCCTCGGTTTTGCTTTGAACGTGACCGAAATCTTCTCCGCTGGCCAAGCGCACAACTTGTAGCCCATTTGGAGTGACATCAAAAATTCCGAGATCGGTAATGATTCGGTCGACCACCCCCACACCAGTCAAGGGCAAGGTACAGGACTTGAGAATTTTTAGGTCATGACTACCGTCTTTTTTCCTGGCAACGTGTTCCATCAGTACGATGACTCGTTTGACACCAGCCACCAAATCCATGGCACCGCCCATGCCTTTGACCATCTTGCCTGGAATCATCCAATTGGCCAAGTCTCCATGGGCGCTCACTTGCATGGCTCCCAAAATGGACAAATTGATTTTCCCACCTCGAATCATGGCAAAACTTTCGTGACTGCCAAAAATCGAGGATCCTTTGATGGTGGTCACCGTTTGTTTGCCCGCATTGATCAAATCGGCATCAACTTGGTCGTCGGTTGGAAAGGGGCCAATGCCGAGCATTCCATTTTCTGATTGCAGCCAAACATCGATATTGTTGGGCACATGGTTGGCCACCAAAGTGGGTAGGCCAATGCCCAAATTGACATAAAAACCGTCTTCTAATTCTTGGGCTGCACATGCGGCCATTTCATCGTGGGTCCATGCCATGGTCAAACTCCTGCTGTTTCAGTGATGGTGCGTTTTTCTATGCGCTTTTCTGGACTGGGGTTCAATACCAGGCGGTGCACATAAACGCCCGGGAGGTGAATTTCATCGGGGTCCATATCCCCCAAGCCCACCATTTCTTCCACTTCCACAATGCACACCTTGCCAGACATGGCCACGGCAGGATTGAAGTTGCGAGCAGTCAAGCGAAATTGCAAATTACCAGACGGATCTGCCCGGTGGGCTTTGACCAAGGCGATATCGGGCACCAAAGAGCGCTCCATGAGGTAAACCTCACCATCAAACTCTCGAGTCTCTTTGCCTTCGGCAATAAGGGTGCCGACACCTGTTTTGGTAAAAAAAGCAGGAATTCCAGCCCCCCCAGCCCTGAGCTTTTCAGCCAAAGTGCCTTGTGGGGTGAACTCCAACTCCAACTCACCCGCCAAAAACTGACGCTCAAACTCTTTGTTTTCTCCCACATAGGAGGCAATCATTTTCTTGACCTGCCGAGATTCGAGCAGCTTGCCAAGACCAAAACCGTCAACACCCGCGTTGTTGGAAATCACTGTGAAGCCACCCAGCCCAGTGTCCTTTAAAGCGTCAATCAGCGCCTCAGGAATGCCACACAGGCCAAAGCCCCCAACACCAATCAACTGATTGGCGGCGACAACACCCTTGAGCGCCTCAGCGGCTGAAGGAAAAAGTTTATTCAAAATAGACTCCTCACAGAAAAAACACCCGGCTCATTGGCCTGAGATCATTTTAATTTGCGCCAACGAATTCATTGGCAAAAACACTCGAAGTCGACAGTTTAACCGCATGCAAGTCCCGCGCCTAAGCAGCGAACCCTCATAGGGAGAAACCATCATCAGCGGCAATGATGGAGCCATTGAGAAAATGACTCTTTCCACTGCACAGCATCACCACCAGAGCATCCAAGTCAGATGGCACGCCCACACGCTTTCTGGGCAGCATTTGAATGAGTTTCTTGCCTTGATCCGTTTCCCAATGATGATGGTTAATTTCGGTATCAATATAGCCAGGACAAATCGCGTTTACATTGATACCCTGCCTTCCCCACTCCAAGGCCATGGCTTTGGTCATGTGAATGATGGCGGCTTTGCTCATGCAATAGACCCCTATTTGAGGCAACACACGCAGTCCTGCCGTAGACGCAATGTTGATGATGTGCCCCGTCACTTTGGGGCCATGGGGTTGGGCCAGTCGTGCCTCTTGAGACTTTTCGAGCATGTGACGGCCCACGGCTTGGGCAACAAAAAAAGCCCCTCGCACGTTGGTATTAAAGACAAAATCAAAGTCTTTGGCCGTCACGTCTTTGAGCTTTTGGGTCGAGCTCACACCGGAATTGTTGATCAAAATGTCGATGGCACCGACTTCGGCATCGATGGTTTGAATGGCGGTCTCGATGCTTGTGAGAGAGGTGACATCCAAGGCGCAAATATGCGCCTGCCCCCCATTGGCTTCAATCTCGGCTCGCAAGTCCTTGAGTTTATCAACTCGCCTAGACGCCAACACCACCATTGCCCCAGCCTGGGCCAAGGTTTTGGCAAATTGTGCACCCAAACCGCTGGAGGCTCCTGTGACCAAGGCCACTTGGCCTGAAAGATCAATGTTGTAAGACATGTGAAAATTCTCCTCAAAAGGGTGTTGAACACCCATGGCCATGAACAATCGATCGCGTGACGATAGCATAAAGTCAAACCCTGATTGCGCAGGCATCACGCCTTGATGCAGTATCCACTGTACAGCATCGTCCAAGTTCTGTGCAGGTCAAAGTCAACACCATGGGGCATTGTGGGACCTCATGCCAAATATTATCAAGGACAACCCTGACTCGGCACCCAACAGGACTAAAATTATTGTTTCCAAAACATTCCTGACCAACCATGACCGCCACTGACATCCTTTCACAATTCGGACCTCGCGAGTCCATGGCGTATGACGTTTTGGTGGTGGGCGCAGGTCCTGCGGGACTTTCTAGCGCCATTCATCTCAAGCAATTGGCCTTGGACAACAACACAGAGATCTCCGTCGCGGTATTAGAAAAAGGCGCCGAACCCGGTGCGCACACCTTGTCTGGGGCCATCATGGATCCCAAAGCACTCCACGAGCTCTTTCCTGACTGGAGAGAGCGCGGCGCACCTTTGCACCAACCCGTGACGCAAGATGCCTTCATGTTCCTCACTGAAAAGGGAGGATGGCGCACACCCAATTGGATGCTCCCCGATTGCTTTCAAAACCATGGGAACTACATCCTCAGCTTGGGTGAGTTCACCCAGTGGTTGGCAACTCAAGCAGAAAGCTTGGGTGTCGAAATTTTCCCAGGCTTTGCCGCCGCCGAGGTGCTCTACAACAGCGATGAGAGCGTGAAGGGTGTTGCCACAGGCAACATGGGGGTGAACAAGGATGGAACCCCAGGCGCTCAATTCCAACTGGGCATGGAGATTCATGCCAAATACACCTTCTTTGCTGAGGGTGCTCGAGGTCATTTGGGTCGGGAGCTGATCGGCAAATTCAAACTCGATGAGGGCAAAGACCCGCAAAGTTATGCCTTGGGAATCAAGGAGTTGTGGGAGATCGATCCAGCCCGACATCAACCAGGTCTTGCTCTCCATTCGGCAGGTTGGCCGCTGGACTCCCAGACCTATGGTGGATCATTTTTATACCATCTCCCTGACAATAAAGTGGCGGTGGGGTTTGTGGTCGGACTTGATTATCAAAATCCGTGGCTGAGTCCATTTGAAGAGTTCCAACGCTTTAAAACTCACCCCAATATCCGATGGTATTTTGAGGCACAAGAAAACCAAGGCATCAAAATGGCCAAACGCTTGGCCTATGGCGCTCGAGCCATCACGGCCGGGGGTCTGCTGAGTTTGCCGCAAACGGCCTTTCCTGGCGGAGTTCTGGTGGGCTGTGAGGCGGGTTATCTCAATGCCAGTCGCATCAAGGGCTCACACGCGGCCATCAAGACGGGCATGCTGGCCGCACGCGCAGCATTTGACGCCTTGCAAGCAGGTCGTTCCAATGACACGCTCAGCCAGTATCCGGCTGACTTCAAAAAGAGCTGGCTCTTTCAAGAGCTCTACAAAGCGCGCAATTTCAAACAATGGTTTAAAAAGGGGCAGTTCATCGGCACGTTGATGACCGGCATTGAGCAATTTTTACTCAAGGGACATTTTCCCTGGACCCTTCACCGCTTAAAGGCTGATCACGAGTCGCTCAAACCTGCCCAAGACTGCACGCCCATTGATTACCCCAAACCGGACGGCAAACTCAGTTTTGACCGTTTGAGCAGTGTTTTTATCAGCAACACCAACCATGCGGACAACCAACCCGTCCACTTGACGCTCAAGGACGCCACCGTCCCAGACCAACTCAATTGGCCCGTATTTGCAGGACCGGAATCACGCTACTGTCCAGCAGGCGTCTATGAATACATTGAGGACGAGCACCACCAACACAAGTTGCACATCAATGCTCAAAACTGTGTGCACTGTAAGACCTGTGACATCAAAGACCCCAGTCAAAATATCGTTTGGATCACCCCTGAAGGGGGTGGAGGACCCGTTTACAGCGGCATGTAAACTTCAAATCCCATGACCGCAAGTCGTTGGGTTTTATGGTTACATCTCTTTTTGAAGCCAGAACCCCAACATCAATTCATTTTCATCTGCACACCATGAGCCACCTCTTTTCAGCACAACACCAATGGATCCAAGAACAAGGGGCAGACCATGTGGTGGGGATCACCGAACATGCCCAAGAAACCCTGGGCGATGTGGTCTTTGTGCAGTTGCCAACGGTTGGAACGCACTATCGACAAAACGATGTCGTCTGCGCTGTCGAATCGGTCAAGGCCGCGTCCGATGTTTTTGCACCTGTCTCAGGTAGGGTCACCGAGGTCAACACGCGAGTCAGTGAAGACCCCTCTTTGGTCAACGCTGACCCGATGGGGCAAGCGTGGTTTTTCAAACTGGCCATTGACTCCAAAGAGGAATTAAAGTCCCTCATGAGTGAACAAGACTATCTAAAATTTCTGGGGTGATTAGCACAACCCGGGGGCCACACTCACCCATTTTTGAAATAAATTTATTTTGCGCATGGCGTGAAACATTTTTTAAATTCAAAATATATTTGCCCTTTTTGTAAGCCATAGACTAAATAACGAGCACGCCGACAAGATCATTGAAGATCAAGGCTTTCGCAGTATTTCTGGCCGACTTACCCACAAATTCTGTGGATAACTTTTGATGTTTTCGGGACATGTTTCACGCGAGACAACAAAACGGGCATGAAAAATAAGCTTGACAGTCAGCTAAAACCATGGGGGTCGTTGATGCATTTGAAATGCAAAAAACCACAAAATCTTATTGCCCATGATCGGCATACGCTTTTGCAAGACGCTCTAAGCCTTGCTCGATCAAGGTGACATCGGAGGTTGCAAAAGACAGCCTGAACGTGCTCACGTCCGGATGGCTGGCATAAAAAGGGGCGCCGGGTACAAAGGCCACACCATGGGCAATGGCTCTCTTGGCAAACGCTGTGCCGTCGGCATTGTGGCCTTGATGCCCGGTGAGTTTTGCCCAAAAGAAGAGTCCCCCTTGGGGCTGCGTGAAAGACAAGGCAGGACCAAAATGATGGAGCAAACCTTTGCTCATACTCAGTGCGCGTTCACCGTACACTTGTCGCACATGGTGGAGTGTTTGGGGCATGCGACCGCTCTTTAAATAAGACGCTGCAGTGGCTTGCGCAAAGGTCGAGGTGTGCGCATCGCTGAACTGTTTGCACATCGTCGCTTTGGCGAGCAAGTCTGCAGGCGCCACCATCCAACCCACGCGCAAACCGGGGCTCAGTACTTTGCTCAAACTTCCACAATAAATCAACCAATCTCGGCTTCCCGGAACTTGATCGCTCAAGGCCAGCAGTGTTGGGGGTGGCGCCTCATGGAAATACAAATCCCCATAAGGGTCATCCTCCACGATCAAGGTCTGATATTTGACCGCCAACTCAAGCACCTTGATTCGACGCTCCAAGCTCAACAAGGCGCCACTCGGGTTGCCAAAAGTGGGGACCAAATAAACGAGTTTGGGTCGGTGCGCAATGATCATTTCTTCAAGCAAATCGACCCTCACCCCATGCTCATCCATGGGAACCCCCAAAACCTGGGGTCCATACAATTTAAAGCACTGGATGGTTGCCAAAAACGTGGGGGCCTCGACCAAAGCGACATCCCCCGCTTCGAGCAAGGTCTTGCCCACCAAGTCCAAGGCTTGCTGACTTCCTGTGGTCACGATCAGTGAGTTAGGACTCACATTGCCAATTCCTTTTTGAGTCAGAAAGTGCGCCAACTCTTCACGAAGCGCTGGAAACCCTTCAGTAGCGCCGTATTGCAAGGCGCTGGCAGGCGCGTCTCTGAGCACTTGCTCACTCGCTTGCTGGATACCCTCTACATCAAACATGGCGCTGTCAGGGAAACCCCCAGCAAAACTGATGATACCGGGTTGACCCAAGAGTTTGAACAGTTCTCGAATCGCTGAGGTCTCAACAAGATCTAAACGTTTGGCAAATTGCATGTGAAAATAAGAGAATGACTTCTCTGGTAAAAAAATGAACAAACAGCAGATCGGGCCTTTTTTTGCAACCTTGCAGGCGGTCAATCCGCACCCTCAAACAGAGCTCGAGTATACGAGCGTGTTTGAACTCCTGTGCGCGGTTCTGATGTCAGCCCAGGCCACCGATGTGAGCGTGAATAAAGTCACTCGGGTCTTGTTCAAAGTGGCCAATACCCCAGAAAAATTATTTGCTCTTGGCGTTGCGCGTCTCGAAAACCACATCAAGACCATTGGACTGTACAAAAGCAAAGCCAAGCATTTGATCGAAACTTCAAAAATCTTGATCGAACAATTCAACTCAGAAGTTCCCCGTACACGCATTGAGCTCGAGAGCTTGCCAGGGGTTGGCAGGAAAACCGCCAACGTGGTGCTCAACTGCGCGTTCAATGAACCAACCATGGCCGTTGACACACACATCTTTAGGGTCAGCAACCGTGTGGGCCTTGCCAAAGGAAAAACACCTCTCGAAGTTGAACTCGGTCTTTTAAAACGAATTCCACCTGAGTACCTGTTGCACGCTCACCATTGGTTAATTTTACACGGCCGCTATGTTTGCAAAGCTCGCACGCCCTTGTGCCAAGCCTGTGGCGTGTCGACATTTTGCGATTTCGCCAAAAAACTCAAACCAAGCGCACCTTCACCAAAATGAGGACAAAACCCCATCCCAATGGATTCCAAGCTGATCTCGCGCCGCGACAGTCTGAGGCCTTGCGAACAGGCTTGCCTTCTGAACAAACCCATGACAGTGGCTTAAATTTCAGCAATTCCGGCTGAAAGCCGCAAGGCAATTTCAGCAAAATGGCCATTTGCACCTTAAAATGCCGTTTATGTCTGCCAATCCCTTGCAAGAACAAGTCGCTCAACGCGTTGAGCGCTTACTCTTGCGCTATGAAGAATTGCAACGCACCAATACGCTGTTGATCGAACAAATTGATCAACTCACGCGTGAGCGCGACCAATTTAAAAACAGACTTGAAACCGCCAGGCATCGCATCGATGCGCTTCTTGATCGACTCCCTGAGGGGATCAACGCCCGGGAGAATAAATGAGTCAAATCGAAGTGCAAATCATGGGGCAAGGGTATGCCTTGGCTTGTCCGGATGGATCGGAAGAAAGACTGCAATCGGCGGTGGGCAATGTGGACTTGGCCATGTGCAAAATTCGCGATGCTGGAAAAATCAAAGCTCGAGAAAGAATTGCCGTTTTGGCGGCCATCAATATTGCATTCGATACCATTTCATCCTCTCAACCTATCCAATCCACCTCCCAAGAGGACGCCAAGGCCACTTCTGATACGAACGCCATGTTCGAGTCTCTTTTAAAACGCTTGGATGAAGCACTGGCTGTTGACGGTCAATTGCTCTAAAACTTCACCTGACAAAAAACACACCAAACCCGCATCAAGCCTAGGCTTGCGAGCGCCAAAACGTTTGATGCAAGCGCACGATCTCTTCTCGCACCTCGGGCACGGGACCAATGATTTCAAAAGTTTTTTGGCCACTGCCAAGCACCACCCGTGAGCTCAGGCTCATGGTTGGATTTTCCGAGTGGTTGCCAGTGAAGTCGAGAAGATCACGCTCACTCATGCCATAGACCAGTCGGCCAATGTTGGCCCAGTATTGCGTGCCCGAACACATGGCACAAGGCTCGACTGTCGTGACCAAGGTGCATTGCCACAAAAATTCTGCGCTATGCGCAGCATGGGCTCTGGCGGCCAAGACCGATTCAGCGTGCCTCACAGAGTCCAAATTGCCTTGCTCATCGAGCACCGTTTTTTGGTCAGGCGCCACCAAAATCGCACCAAAGGGGTGTGCGCCAGATGCCATGGCGCGACGGGCCACTTCATTGGCCTGTAAAAGGTGCGGAATAAACCAGTTGGGTATCATGAAATAGGGGCGGAATTGCTTTTTGACTCCCCTTTACTTTAGCATGAACGCCCAATTCTGCACGCCAATTGATGCCCAGCAAGCACCGTACTTTTAAATTGCGCAAATGCGTAAAAAGAAATAGAGCACGATCTGCGCATCTCGTTTAAAATCAAGGCGTCTGCAATCCTCCAAGGCTTTATACTTCCTTGAACCAATGCTCATACGAGCCAGGGCTTGGAACATCGTCCAATGAGCGTGATCATCTCGCGTCAGATGAGCCCAACGTTGGTCTGACCTCGCCCACCTGAACCTTTGCGTTCAGGATGACGGCCTTGGCGGTTTTGCAGACACCTATTGGCCAGTTTCTTGCTTATAAATTTTGAGCTACAACGCCGTTCTCCAGCGTTGATCAATACCCCTTCCTTGCTCTCAATTTTTCCCCATGGATGTTTCTTTTGTTGAACTGATTTCCCTCTCTAGCTTAGGGATTGTGACTGGCTTTGTGGCGGGTTTGTTGGGACTGGGTGGGGGCTTGATTTTGGTGCCCTTTCTCACCTTCATCTTGGAGCATCATGGGGTGGCGCCTGAACTCACCGTCAAGATGTCCATCGCCACGGCCATGGCCACCATCGTCTTCACATCAATTTCCAGCGTAAGCGCTCACCACAAACGAGGCAATGTGCGATGGGAAATTGTGCGCGCGTTGTCACCCGGGATTGTGCTGGGCAGTTGGGTGGCAAGCATGGGGCTTTTTAGTCACATTAAAGGCACTTATCTGGGTTTATTTTTCTCGGCCTTCATCGCGTTTTCCTCATTTCAAATGTTCATGGACAAACGCCCCGAACCCTCCAGGCAATTTCCAAGCTCTTATATGCGCTGGGTCGCAGGACTCGCCATTGGACTGCTGTCGGGGTTGGTGGGTGCGGGTGGAGGATTTATCAGCGTGCCCTTCATGCTGTTTTGTAACATCCCCTTGCTCAACGCGGTGGCCACCAGTGCAGCGTTGGGGTTCCCCATCGCTTTGGCCAATGTGCTGGGCTACTCGGTGAGCGGTTGGTCCATTGAGAACTTGCCGGCTCACTCGCTGGGATACATTTGGCTCCCGGCCCTTGTCTTGATTGCAGTGTTCAGCAGCACCACGGCCAGAATGGGCGTGAGGGCTGCCCAGAACTGGCCCGTCAAGCGTCTCAAGCGCGTGTTTGCAACCCTGTTGCTTTTTTTGGCGGCCTACATGATCTACAAAAGCATCACCCTTTGAAACGGGGAAAAACGGACCTTGACCTCAAAGTCGCACAAGGTCTTGCCCGCCTTTGATGTGCTCCAAATAGTCAAGAACTTGCTGCTGGCTGTGGGTATCGTCGCAGTCCATGACCTTTCGATGGGGAAGACTTCTGAGCCACGTCAACTGCCGTTTGGCCAATTGACGGGTGGCCGTTTGAGCCAACTCCACGAAGCGTTGATAAGCCATTTCTTTTTGAAGACCCGGCATCAGCAAGGGCTGCGCCACCTGGGGGTACTTTTCCCTCAAAGACAGCCACATCTCGCAAGCTTGCCGGTAACCCACACTTTTCATGCTGGGCAAATCAGCGTTGAACTCTGGCATGCCCACCAAGCCTTGAACCTCTGCCAAGAAGCCTGCGCCAAGCATTGACTGAAATCGCAGGTGAATTCTCTCGTGCAACCAAGACCGTTTGACCGGCTCAAGAGAGATCAGCAAAAAACGCTCGTCGCCATGGACTTGTTTGACGACACTGTCCATCGACTCAGGGGCTTGGTCTTCAAGGCGTCGATCCAAGACCTCCTTTGCACCCGCCCCAATGGAGAGATGTGACGCCTTGTACTTGGATTGAAACGAGGACAAGGGCTTGCCAGTGATGCGCCAAACCTCCAGTGCACGAGAAATTCTCTGAGAGTCACCCGCCGCCAAGCGCGCCGCCGTGAATGGGTCGATGCGCGCGAGTTGCGCGTGCATGGCCGCCCATCCAAGCACTCGCCCCTCTTGGGCCAAGGCTTGTCGAACCACTGGGTCGCTCTTGGGCATATCGTCCAAGCCTTCGCTGAGGGCCTTGAAGTAGAGCATGGTTCCACCCACCAGCACCGGTAAACGCTGTCTTTGACGAATCTGACCCATCAGCACCTGGGCGTCATGGGCAAATTCGGCAGCACTGTAGACTTGATTCACACCTCTGATGTCAATCAAATGGTGGGGCACAAGAGACAATTCATGCGAAGAAGGTTTGGCCGAGCCAATATCCATGCCTTGATAGACCAAGGCCGAATCCATACTGATGATTTCAATGGGCCAACGCTTGGCCAAGGACATGGCCAGATTGGATTTACCAGACGCAGTAGGACCCACCAAGGCCAAGCAAGTCCAATGGGGCAAGACGGACATGTGCTCTCAGTCCATCTTCAAAGCAAGACACTTCAAGGGCATGGCTTGCCAAGCCACTAGCGGCCTCGCATGAACAAAGCGTCGAGTGCCTTGATGCTCAATTGATGCCACGTGGGGCGACCATGGTTGCACTGGTCTGACCTTTGAGTGACCTCCATTTGACGCAGCAAATCGTTCATCTCAGCAACCGTGAGTTGACGGTTGGCCCTGACTGCCGAGTGACACGCCATGCTGGCGAGCAACTCATTGCGTGCTTGCTCAATCACAAAGTCACCCTCGTGCTCAGCCAAGTCTCGCAAGACGCCGCGAACCAAGCCCACCAAGTCGGCGTCGCCCAGGGCCGCTGGAACGGCGCGGATGGCCAGGGTTTTGGCGGAAAGGGCCGTCACCTCCAGGCCCAAAGTCGACAAGGTTTGAACATGTTCTTGGGCGGCCACCATCTCTTCGTCGGTGGCGGCAAAACTCACTGGAATCAACAGGCTTTGGCTGCTCAGGGCATGGGCATCCCACTGACTTTTCAGTCTTTCGTAGACAATGCGTTCATGCGCGGCATGGATATCGACCAACATCAAACCTTGGGCATTTTCGGCGAGCAAATAAACACCATGCAGCTGCGCCAACGCCCGCCCCATGGGCCAGTCTTGGGAAGCTTCAGCCAACGCGGGCCCAGTCGCCGCTGGTGGCCGAGCAAAGGATTGCGAATCGGCCTCTACAGTTGAACGGGCCATCAGGCCCAAGGGATCCAAGTCTTGACGTGAGAAAGCCTCAGAACTTTCACGCTCAAGATCTGCAGACTTCAAGTCCGCATCAAGGGGGTGTGTTGGCGATGAAGCCTCAGCAGTGGGTGGCGTCCACAACGCCTTGAGACTCGCCATGGAGTGGGCATTCAAATTCATGCTCGATTGACGCCAAGTTGAGGCAGCAAAGGACGATGTTTGCCGCGACTGTGAAGACTCGTCACCGCCCCAGGCAACTGGGGAAGAACGTGCGCTGGACCACTCGGTCGGGGGATCAACGCTCACGCTAGAGTAATTCTCAGGGTGATCAGGGCTGGCGTGCTCAGACACCCGAGGCTTGCTGAGTGCCGTTTGCAACGCATGCACAATGACTTGGTGGATGTCTCTGGACTCTCTGAAACGAACCTCAATTTTGGTGGGGTGCACATTCACATCCACCCGCTGGGCGTCCATTTCCAAAAAGAGAATGTAAACGGGTTGGCGTTGTCCGTGCAAGACATCTTGATAAGACGCGCGGATGGCATGGGTCATGACCTTGTCACGCACAAAGCGTTTGTTCACATAGGCAAACTGATGGTCACCTCGGGCGCGCGAGGCTTGCGGCAAACCAATGCGACCATGAATTCTGATGCCGCGCTCTTCATGATCAATGACCAGGGAATCGTCCAAAAAATCCTGCCCCAACACATCGGCCATGCGTTGATCTAGGATTGAGCGAGCAGCGCTGTCACTGGGCTTCTGAGCACGCCACTGGTGCACCAACTTGCCTTCATGCCAAATGGTAAAACCCACCTCGGGTCTGACCAATGCATGGCGTCTAACCGACTCCACGCAATGGGCAAGCTCGGTCGCATCGGTTTTTAGAAATTTTCGCCTGGCGGGGGTACTGAAAAAAAGCTCTCTGACTTCAACGCTCGTGCCCTTGGCGCGAGCGGCTGCACTCAACTCCCCCGTGCGGGCATGCAAAGACATCGCCACGGCTTGCTCCTCTGGGCGCGAGACCAAGGTGAGCTCACTGATGGATGCAATGGCCGCAAGCGCTTCACCGCGAAAGCCCATGGAAGCCACTTCTTCCAAGTCGTGCAAATTCTCAATTTTGCTGGTCGCATGGCGCTTCAAGGCCATGGCCAATTGCTCACTTGGAATTCCGTTGCCATCGTCTTCGACACTGATCAACCTCACGCCACCGGCCTGGAGTCTCAAATCGATATGGCTGGCATTGGCATCCAAAGCATTGTCGACCAACTCTTTGACCACCGACGCTGGACGCTCAATCACCTCACCGGCGGCGATTTGGCTGATCAACTCGCTGGCCAATTCCTGAATAGGGCGAGGTTTCATCGGTGGGGGCAATGCGGTATTCACTGGGCTATTTTAGATGAGAAGGCAGCCAGTCGCCCAAAAAAACCCTCAAATCCAGACCCAGTCGTCAAATGTAGGGATAATCCAAGGATGACTCTGCTGACGCAATATTTAGACCTCATTTTTCACATTGATCGCACTTTGCAAGAGGTGGTTTCAAACTATGGCGACTGGACCTATGGGTTGATTTTTTTGATCATATTCCTAGAAACAGGCCTTGTCATCACCCCCTTCTTGCCCGGCGACTCTTTGCTCTTCATGGTGGGCACTCTGTGTGGCTTGGGGTTGCTGTCTTGGCCCGCAGCGCTGGGGCTTTGCGCTTTGGCGGCCATTTTGGGTGACCAGTTGAATTTTTACACGGGTCGATATTTGAGTCAGTACCTGTTGAGCGGTCCGATGGGGCGATGGATCAATCCAAAGACCCTTGCTAAAACGCAGCAATTCTTTGAGACCTATGGTCCTGCCACCTTGGTGCTCGCGCGCTTCATGCCCCTCATCAGAACTTTTGCGCCTTTTGTGGCGGGCTTGGGCGCCATGAACTCACGCACCTTCACCCTCTACAATGCCGGTGGCGCAATGCTCTGGGTGGCGAGTGTTTTGTCCATGGGACTGTGGTTTGGTCAACTCGCCTGGGTGCGTGCACATTTGGAGATCATCATCTGGGCTTTGATTTTGGTCCCCAGCGTCTTGGCCATTTGGGGTACCTGGCGAGCCCAAACGGGGCACGACAACTCACCCCACAAGCTCCCCTTAGAGTGATCTCCAAGGTGGCACGCAAGGCACGACGGTCTTTCGTGGTTTAACATGGGGCCCCAAGCCCTTTTCATGGTGAATTTTCCACTCGAGGTTGATGCGCATGAATTCTCCCACCGATCCCTTGCTTCGCCCCAAGACCCATGCCTCTCGTGTCCCGTTTTGGGCCTATACCGACCCTCAGTTGCACGCCCAGGAGTTGAGTCGAATTTTTTACGCCGCCCACTGGAGTTACGTGGGACTGTTGGCTGAAATTCCCAATTTGGGAGACTTTAAAAAAACCCAAGTGGGCGAGCGCGAAGTAATCATGGTCAAAGACCATGTGCACCCTTCACAAAAAGGCATCGATCACGGTATTCGCGTGGTTGAAAACCGCTGCGCTCACCGCGGCGTGCGGTTTTGTCAAAAGACCCATGGCAATCAGCGCAGTTTTGTATGCCCCTATCACCAATGGGCCTACAAGCTCAATGGCGATTTGGGTGGACTGCCCTTCAAAGATGGGGTCGAACGCGATGGCATCATCCAAGGCGGCATGCCCGAAGATTTTGATCTCAAAAAGCACGGCCTCAATCGCCTCAAAGTTGAGGTGTTGCACGGCTTGGTGTTTGCCACCTTTGACGCAGACGCTCCTACGCTGCAAGACTACTTGGGGCCTCGGATCACGCCCTGGGTGGAGCGCATTTTCAAATCTCGCGAACTGACTCTTTTGGGCTACAACCGTCAACGCATTCCTGGCAACTGGAAGCTCATGATGGAGAACATCAAAGATCCTTACCACCCGGGTTTGTTGCACACCTGGTTTGTGACATTTGGTCTGTGGAGAGCGGACCAACGCAGTCGCATGGTCATGGATGAAAAAGGCCGCCATGCCGTGATGATCTCGCAAAGAAATGAAGGCGGTGGTGGCGCGGTTACCCAAGGGGTCACCAGTTTCAAGCCCAACATGAAACTGCAAGATGATCGCCTCCTCGATATCGTCCAAGAGCCGTGGTGGACCATTCCTGACCCATCTGATCCGACCCAGTCCATCACACCCAGTGTCACCATGATCACCCTCTTTCCCAGTCTGATCATCCAGCAGCAGGTCAACTCACTCTCGACACGCCAAATCATCCCCAATGGGCATGGTCAATTTGATTTTGTCTGGGCGCACTTTGGCTTCAAGGACGATAGCGAGGAGATGACGAGAAGGCGTCTGAGACAAGCCAATCTGTTTGGACCTGCAGGCTACGTGAGCGCAGACGACGGCGAGGTGATTGAGTTTAGCCAATCTGGCTTTGAGCAATTCAACAGCGACGGACAGCGACAAGGCGAAACCTTGTGCGAGTTGGGTGGCAAGGAGGTGGCGATGACCGACCACATGGTCACCGAAACTTTGATTCGTGGCATGTACCAGTACTGGCGTGAGGTGATGGGCCATGACTAAAAACACAAGCGCCATGAGTGCCGGTGATATCACCCCGATCGATTCCTTGGTGACACTGCAAAGCTTACAACTCGAGATCAACCACCTCAACGCCCAGTATGCGCGGGCCTTGGACGAGAAAGATTTTGATCAATGGCCTGAGTTTTTTATTCCCGAGGGTCGTTACACCGTACGTTCACGAGAAAATCATGAGCGTGGCCTGCCCTTGGCCTTGATCGATCTTGAGAGCCAAGGCATGATGCGAGACCGCATCTTTGGCGTGACACAAACCATTTTTCATGCCCCTTACTACACCCGCCATGTGGTGAGCAGCACCTTGGTGCTTGGCAGCACCCCCACAGCCAGCGTGCTGCCACCCGTTCAGTCGCTGTCGCTCGAGCCCACCCTTTGGGTGAGCAGCACCTCTTATGGCGTGTTCAGAACCAAGCCCACTCAAAACAGTGAGGTCTTCAATGTGGGTCAATATTGGGACCACTGGACCCGAACCCCAGGGGGGCTTAAATTGGTCTCCCGGGTGTGCATCTACGACAGCGAAATGGTGCTCAACTCTTTCATCTATCCGATCTGAACTGTTGCTTCATCTTTAGGTTCGTGTTCTGGCCAAGGGCGGATTTCGCGAAAAATAACGCACCAAGGCCAACACCAGCGCATCGGCGATTTGCTTTTGAAAGTCAGCGCTCAAGAGTTGTTTTTCCTCTTGAGGGTTGCTGATAAAAGCGGTCTCGACCAACACGCTGGGAATGTCGGGGGCCTTCAACACCGCAAAACCGGCTTGTTCAACTTGGGCCTTGTGCAGCATCCCCACGCGTGAAATTTGGCCCAAAAGCTCATGGCCGAGTTTCAAGCTGTCGCTGATTTGGGCCGCCGTGCTCATGTCCAGCAAGGTTTTTTGCACCAACTCATCGCGGCTCTTCAAGTTGATGCCGCCCACCAAATCAGCCTTGTTTTCTTGATTGGCCATCCACATGGCCGCGGCACTTGAAGCCCCCCCTTGGCTCAGTGCAAAAACACTGGCCCCCCTGGCTTTGGGGGTCATGAAAGCATCGGCATGCAAGCTGATGAAGAGCTCGGCCTTGACCCGCTGGGCCTTCAAGACGCGTTGGTGCAAGGGAACAAAATAATCATCGTCTCGCGTTAAAAAAGCCCGCATGGGCATCACGCCCGAGCGAGTTTTGACACGGGTGGCGTTGATGAGCGTTTGCAGCTGCTGCGCAATCGCCAAGACCACGTCTTTTTCGCGCGTGCCGTTGGGACCGATCGCGCCGGGGTCTTCGCCGCCGTGGCCGGGATCGAGCGCGATCACAATGAAGCGCTCCATCTCCTCGAGATCAGGCTCACTGGCCTCCTGGCCTGGCGCAGCGCGGGGCCCTAGCTTGGTCTGAGGGGCCATTGCGCTCTCGCTCTGGGGGAGGACAGGCTTTGAAGACGCGATGAGGGCTGCTGGGGGTACCGATCCAGCAACCGAAGTGGTGGGCGGGAGCGCTGGGAGCGCTGGGAGCGCTGGGAGCGTTGATGGCGTTTTGCCCTCAAACACCGCCTGAGGATTCGCTGCAGTGCTCTGAGGCATTAGACGCGGGCTCTCAAGCCTGGGTGGAGCGCCCTCACTTGCGTGAGCCAGGGTGTTTGAGCCTTGACCAAAGGGCGCAAGGCTCACTTCTTTGTCCATTGGGGAGCCCAAAGTCTTGGGGTTTTGGGCTTGCAGCCACTCGGTCAATGCATCTTGCTTATCAGGCATGGGCTTGAGGGTCGCGTGCGTCTTGGCCGGTGCACGGGGCTTGGCTGGAGGGGGCTCGGCAGTCACTGGGGCGCTTTGGATGATTTGAGCAATGAAGGCCTCCAAGGGGTCCACTTCCTTGAGGGGATACAAGTCCAAAACCAAGCGGTATCCATACTGCACTTGGTCTGATCGGCTCGAGCTCAAGGCCGACAAATTGAACACTTGCGGGAGAACTTCTTGGCGCAGATCAAAGACCAAGCGCACCACGCCTGGCGAAAATTGCCCCACCCGAACACCGGCGATGAAGGGGTCATCGGCTTTGATTTTTCCAACCAGCTCTTTGAGCGCAGGGTTCAAATCAACCCCTGTGATGTCCAAGGCCAAACGCGCGGGATTGGAGACCAAAAAGGGCTGAGAGCCCAAGGGCACATCGGACTCAATGGTCACACGGGTGTACTCCTTGGCTGGCCAAACCCGAACAGCCATGATGTTGGCGCCCCAGGCCCATTCTTGGGCACCGAGCAGCAGCACCAAACTTCCGAACTGCGCAAAACCGCGTCGATTGAGTCCTGCGCGCTGGCGCTGCAACAAAGGCAGCTGACTTTTGGGTTTCAAACAAAACTCCAAGCATCAGGATCATAGTGCAGCACCACATCGCGCGTTTCGTCCAAATTCACCACCAAGCCAATCTCAAGACTGGCGGGCGGCAGCAGGCCCACCACCCGCTGTGGCCACTCATAAATTTTCAAACCCGGCAAGGCAAAGACATCGCCCAGTCCTGCCTCATCCCACTCCAAGGGATCGCGCATTCGGTAAAAATCCATGTGCCAAATACTCAAAGGGATTTGACCTTGTTTGGCTTGTTTACCTTGTTCGCCTTGTTGCGCGGTGTACCCTTGGTAGGTTTCCACCAAGCCGTAAGTTGGGCTCTTGATCACGCCGCTCACCCCCAGGGACCTCAGCAAATGGCGAACCAAGGTGGTCTTGCCCGCACCCAAGTCGCCGCTCAAGGCAATTTGCGCGTTCAGGATGCTTGGATTGAGCGCCAAGGCTTGCGCAAAACCCTGGGTCTGGCCCTCATGGGTCCATTTCATGCATACTGTGCTCTTGGCGTTATTCAAAGGGACACCCATTTTGCTAGATTCTTCGGCATTGTTAGACCAGATCCAGTCCTGGGGACAAGACCTAGGATTTTCTCAAATCGGCATCTCAAGCGTGGACCTCAGTCGTGCACAGGCCCCACTTTTGGCCTGGCTAGCACAAGGCTTTCACGGTGACATGGGCTACATGGCTCGCCATGGTTTACTGCGCACAAAGCCTCAAGACTTGCACACCGGCACCTTGAGCATTGTCACCGCGCGGATGAATTACCTGCCCAGACTCGATGCACCCAAGGCCGCTTTGCCGAGTCAAACTTCTGGCATGCCTTCAAAAAAATTGATACGTTTGCATTCTAAAGAGTTTCCGCCCCCCAAAACCACACTCGAAGCGATACAAGACTGCGATGAAAACACCACTCACGACAAGCCCGCAGCGCCAACTTGGACCGAGCGAGAGTGGCAAAGACTTGAAGACCCTCAACAAGCGGTGGTTTCAATTTATGCTCGCGGCAGAGACTATCACAAAGTGATGAAACAGCGCTTGGTGCTGCTGGCTGAGAAAATTCAAATGCATCTGGGCCCCTTGGGCTACCGAGTCTTCACCGACTCTGCGCCCGTGATGGAGGTTCAACTCGCGACCCAGTCGGGTCTAGGTTGGCGGGGCAAACACACCTTGGCCTTGCACAGGACGGCGGGCTCGATGTTTTTTTTGGGTGAGATTTTTATCAATCAGGATCTGACCCAGGCTTTGCGTGATCAAGACCGTCTTCGCTATAACCATGACTCGGAGAACCATTGTGGCAGTTGCCACGCATGCATCGACATCTGCCCTACCCAAGCCATCGTTGCACCCTATGTTTTGGATGCAAGGCGATGCATCTCCTACCTGACGATTGAACACAAGGGCTCGATCGATGAGGATTTGAGGCCCTTGATGGGCAACCGCATTTACGGATGCGATGACTGTCAGCTCATTTGTCCTTGGAATAAATTTGCCAAGCGCGCCGTGGTGAGCGACTTTGATGAAAAAAAACACTTGAGCAACCCCACTTTGCTGCAACTGTGGAACTGGACGTCAGCAGACTTTGAGCGCCATACCGAAGGTCAAGCCATTCGTCGCATTGGGTTTGAGCAATGGGTGAGGAATTTGGCCATTGCCCTGGGCAACGCCTTGCGTCAAACGCCAGACCCCGAGCAAATCCATCAGCTCCAAGGCGCTTTGTCTCTTCGCTTGGGGGATACGAGCCCACTGGTGCGAGAACACGTGCAATGGGCGTTGAAACAAAACGCAAAAAAACAGGGATCCACCTTGTCAAGCGCTGCTTTCAAAACGTGAACATTACCCGTCAACCAGTGCAAGCCCATACCATCACGCTCAAGAATCGACAACGGTCATGGACTTGTTTGAGCGGCGAGAGCGTGGTTCAAAGCGCCACACGCCAAGGCATTGAATTGCCCACGAGTTGCCGAAACGGCACCTGCCGCACTTGTTTGATCCCGTCCTCCAAGGGCGCGGTTGAGCACCTCATCGAATGGCCAGGATTGAGCTTGGAGGAAAAACGCCAAGGCGCTCTCTTGCCCTGTGTTGCTGGTGTGACTTCAGACCTGGAAATTGAAGACGCCCACTTGAGGGATGCCATTTTTGAGCAGGCCTTTCACCTCTTGTACGAAGACCCCGAACTGTTGGTTCTCAACAAACCGAGTGGCCTCTTGGCCGTTCCCGGTAAAGGTGTCGATAAACTCGACAGCCTATCGCACCGAGTTCAGATGAAGTACCCGAGCGCTTTGATCGTTCACCGCTTGGATCAAGCCACATCGGGCCTGATGCTCATGGCCCAAAACCCCGACGCTCAAAGGGCATTGTCGCGGCATTTTTCCGATCGATCGGTTGATAAACGCTACTTGGCCAAAGTTCAAGCCTCTCTCACGCCAAGCCCAGAGTGGCAGACCATTGACGAGCCGATTTATGCAGACTGGTCGCTACGACCCAAAAGGGTGATTGACGCCTTGGGACAAGCAAGCCTCACGCGTTGGCGGGTGTTGCACTCGAGCGCTGGGTTTTCATGGTTGGAGCTCCAACCCATGACCGGTCGTACACACCAACTTCGACTTCATTTAAGCCACATGGGCTGGCCCATCGTCGGAGACCGTTTGTACGCCCCCGAATCGATCCAAGCGCTCAGTGAGCGAATGCTTCTCCACGCTTGGAAAATCACATTTCAACACCCCGTCAGCCAAGAGATCATGCAGTTTGAGGCCACCGCACCACAAGCGTTGACGGGCCCTTGGACTTAAAGAGACGAGCTCTGGGCATCGGGCGCTTTCAAAAGGCGCGTGCTCCAAAAAACCAATACCAATAGGGTGCATGCAAGCACGGCCGAAGACCCCAGTGTTCCGAGGTTCAAGCCGCCACTCTCCAGAGGTTTGGACAACCAGTCGCCAAAGGTCGCACCAAATGGGCGCGTCAACACAAAAGCGATCCAAAACAACACAACGGTGTTGACTTTTGTGTATCGGTAAAGAGCGCCCACCAAAGCCATCAAACTGCCCATGAGGATTGCGCCTCCCACGAACCCCAAGCCAGAGTCATCGGCCAAGAAGTCCCCCAACGCTGTGCCCAAGGTGTTGGAGAGCAAAATGGCCGACCAATAAAACAACTCTGCGCGTCGGGTGTTGATGCTCGAGACACTCAAGGACTTCTCCAGTCGATGCCACAACAGCAAGACCATGCACAAACTGCCCAAAAGCAAGCTCGCCCCCAATGCATAGCCCAGTTCGAGCGTGCGGTCCAAGAAATCCGACAAGGTGGTGCCGGCAATGCTGGTGGTCAACATGACGGTCCAAAACAAAAACGGGATGAATTTTTTTGCCCTCATTTGAAACACCAAGGACACCGCAAAGATCGCCAGCAAAATGATCGTGCTTTGGGCATAGCCCACATTCATCGTCATGGAGAGCAAATCCCCCGCGGTTTCACCCAAGGTGGTGGCGCAAATTTTCATCGCCCAGTAACCCAAGGTGAGCTGGGCAATTTTGTTGACTGTTCGCATCGTTGCTGCTGCTAGTTTTGAGGCTGCACCACCAACACCCTGAACGAGTTGGCAACCCCCACTGGTTTACCCTCGCCTTTGGGTAAAAAGTCGGCGGTGGGCAAATAAAGGGTATGCGTGAACGGGTCGCTCGCGATCGTTTTGGCGTGCAAGGCCGTGGGGAGTGTTGCCACCGTCTCAAAGTGCAAGGGCGAGACTTCTCGCACGATGCTTAAGGTGCCGTCGCCGCCATTGGAAGAAAACGCTGCGCCGTCCATCCAAGCCACACCATCGGGCTGCTCGCCAATCATCGCCTCACCGAGCGGCTCTCCCAGTGCAGAGCTCACCACCATTTTGTGGTTTTCACAAACCGAATAAAAACGCCTTTGATCATCCATGGCCAAGCCTGAAGGGCTCTCACAGTTCTTTAATTTTTTCCTCAACACCACCTTGGCGCTCACGGGATTGAGGGCCGCGATCTCTCGGGTGTCTTCGATATTGAAATAGACCCATCCATTGGGCGCCACCACCGCCACTTCGGGCTTGCCGTTCACCGCCACCGTGGCCACAAGCTTGAGTGTCTTGGCGTCAACAACGCTCACGTCTTTGCTTTTGCCATTGAAGCTCAACACCCGTTGAGATTGGGGCTCATAGACAATCGCGTCCGGGTTGGCTCCCACCGCAATGGTGCTCAAGGTTTTCAAGCTCGCAAGGTCAAAGACCGTCAAGGTGTTGGCGCGTCCATTGCTCGTGAAACCCAAACCCAAATCGCTGGCTGTCGCCACCCCGTGAACGCCAGGTGTGTCGACAATGGTACCCAGCAAGGTCTTCGTTTGAGTGTTGATCACCTCAGTTTGCGAGCCGTGCGAGACATACAAGCGTTGAGCCTTGGCATCTTGAAAGAGAAAATCCCATTTGGCCTCGCCCCCCAGCGCAATTTGACCCGTCACCTTGAAGGCGGGTGTTTGAGCGCCCAGGCTACCAGACAGACCCGCGCCCAGCACGGCCAATACAAGCAAGTTTTCTAGTGCTTTTAGCATTGAATTTTCCAATCGTTTGAGTTTGCTCATCATATGACCAAAACATGACACCACGATTACTTCGGGGTTCATCTGGAGATTCATTGGCACGCCATTGCGTTAGACTTTGTTGGAAAATTCTGTTTTTTTACCCTTCAAAAAGGAATTGAATATGCGTGAAGTTGTCGTTGTGAGCGCTTTGAGAACGGCCATTGGTAGCTTTGGGGGAAGTTTAAAGGACACCCCGCCCACCGTGCTGGCCACCACCGTGGTCAAAGAGTCGATTCAACGTGCGGGCATCGTGGCCAAAGAGGTGGACCAAGTGGTGATGGGCCACGTCATCAACACCGAACCCAAGGACCTGTACCTCTCGCGCGTGGCCGCCATCGGGGCCGGTTGCGACAACCGCGTCACCGCCTTCAATGTCAACCGTTTGTGTGGCTCGGGTCTTCAAGCGCTCGTGTGCGCCGCCCAGTCCATCATGCTCGGCGACACCCAGATTGCCGTGGCCGGTGGCGCAGAAAACATGACCCGAGCGCCTTTTCTCAATACCTCGCAACGCTTTGGACAACGCATGGGGGATGTGCAACTCATGGACATGATGATTGGCGCCTTGCACGACCCCTTTGAAAACATCCACATGGGGGTGACGGCGGAAAATATCGCCAAAAAATGGGGCATTACACGACAAGAGCAAGACGCGCTGGCTTTGCAAAGTCACCAACGCGCGCAGCACGCCATCGCCCAAGGCTATTTCACCGATCAAATCACCCCCATTACCCTCAAAACCCGCAAGGGTCCGGTGCAATGGGTGAGCGATGAGCATTTGCGCATGGACGCCAGGGCGGAAGATTTCTCTCAATTAAAACCTGTCTTCATCAAAGAAAACGGCACGGTAACGCCTGGCAATGCCTCAGGAATCAATGACGCCGGTGCAGCCTTGGTATTGATGGACAGCCAAGAGGCCAAAGCCCGTCACTTGAAACCCATGGCGCGCTTGGTCAGCCACGCCCACAGCGGCGTTGAAGCCGCCTACATGGGCATTGGGCCCGTGCCTGCAACCCTGGCGGCCCTCAAAAAAGCCGGTTTGACCGTGAAAGACTTGGATGTGATCGAGGCCAACGAAGCCTTTGCGGTTCAGGCCTGCGCGGTGATCAAAGATTTGGGGCTCGATCCGGCCAAGGTCAACCCCAACGGCTCGGGCATTTCTCTCGGGCACCCCATTGGTGCAACCGGGGCCTTGATCACGGTCAAGGCATTGCACGAGCTCGAGCGCATCAAAGGCCGCTACGCCTTGGTCACCATGTGCATTGGTGGAGGACAAGGGATTGCCGCGATTTTTGAGCGAATTTAACACGCCCCAGCCCACCAAACCCACGAGGGGGAGGTGACTCGCGCCCTGCGGCTTGACACACCAAGCTCACGCCGCGAGCCGAGGCGACGCCAAGGGCTGCCCCATCAAACCCATTTCTTGGGCCAATAACGTGTAAGACTGTTCTTGCACCTGGGGGTCATGGGCCCAGGTGATCACCACGATCTCGTCCAAGCCATGGCGAGCAGCCAAGGCCTCCAAGCGTTGCGCGACACTCTGGGGGGTTCCGATCAAGGCTTTTTCTTGCATCGCTTTGACCACCGACCATTCCACATCGGTGAATGAGGCTGCCGCCTCTTCGGGCGAGAGCAGGGGTCCAATCTTGCCCGTGTTGCGGTCAAGTTTCCAGCGTGCTCGCCCATTGAATTGGTGCAAAGCCTCTTCATGGGTGTTTGCGGCCAATGCCCACACACACAAGGTGGCATGGGGCTTGCTGCCCGAGACCAAGGGCTTGAAGCCAGAGAAATACAAATCCATGGCTTGCTCCACCCCGGCTCCATCGGTGATGAAGTGAGCAAACGCATAAGGCAAACCAAAATGAGCGGCCAACTGGGCACCATAGTCCGAACTGCCCAAAATCCAGATGTCGGGTTGCGTGTTGGACTGGGGGTAAGCAAAAACGCCCGCACCCGGATGGGAGGCGGGAAGCGGTGTGCCGCTCAGCCACGCACGCAACTCTAAAATTTGTTGTGGAAAATGGTCCGACGCGTAGCGGTTGGGGTTGAGCAGTTGCGCGGTTCTTTGGTCGCTGCCAGGCGCTCTGCCCACGCCCAAATCGATGCGCCCTGGCGCCAAGGCATCCAAGAGGCGGAACTGTTCGGCCACCTTGAGGGACGCGTAATGCGGCAGCATGACACCGGCACTGCCAATGCGGATCCTTTGGGTTTTCATGGCAATGGCGGCCATCAAAATCTCTGGCGCCGAGCCCAAAATACTGGGGTGAGAGTGGTGCTCGCTCACCCAAAAGCGGTGATACCCGAGACGCTCGGCCGTTTGCGCGAGTTGCACGGTTTGTAAAATGGTGTCTTGGTGGCTGCGCCCTTTGGGGTTGACCGATTGATCCAACACGGACAATTGAATGCTCATGGCGTGGCTCTGTTTTCTTGGGGTAGGACGAGAAGATGTTCACCCCATCATAGTCCAAGCCTCAACACGGTACAAGGATGGCGCCACCCTGTGCCCTGCCCTGCCCATCAGCACGGGCACTGGCAAAGAAGCTTGCGCGCGCCGCGAAATTTACTTGAGCGCTTTAAAGCGCATGCGGTGTGGTTTCGCGCCTTCTTCACCCAAGCGTTTTCTTTTGTCGGCTTCATATTCTTGGTAGTTGCCGTCAAAAAAGACCCACTGCGAGTCGCCTTCACAGGCCAGAATGTGGGTGGCAATGCGGTCCAAGAACCACCGGTCATGGCTGATCACCATGACACAACCGGCGAACTCCAAAAGGGCATCCTCCAGCGCACGCAAGGTCTCCACGTCCAAGTCGTTGGAGGGCTCATCGAGGAGGAGCATGTTAGCGCCCGCAATCAAGGTCTTGGCCAAATGCAAACGGCCTCGCTCACCGCCAGACAAGGTGCCAACTCTTTTTTGCTGATCCCCACCGTTAAAGTTGAAACGCCCGCAATACGCTCTCGAGGCCATCTCAAACCTGCCCACGGTCAAGATATCCAAGCCACCCGAGACATCCTCCCACACCGTTTTGTCGTTGCTCAAGTCGTCACGGGTTTGCTCGACAAAGGCCAACTTGACCGTGCTGCCAATCTTCACCTCACCTTGATCAGGCTGTTGGTGACCGGCGATCATGCGAAACAGTGTCGATTTACCCGCACCGTTGGGTCCAATGATGCCGACAATGGCACCCGGTGGGACTTTGAAACTCAAGTTATCAATCAACACCCGGTCGCCAAAGGATTTACTCACATTGACAAACTCAATGGCCTCGTTGCCAAGACGCTCGGCCACGGGGATGAAGATCTCCTGGGTCTCGTTTCTCTTTTGGTATTCAAAGTCCGACAACTCTTCAAAGCGCGCAATCCTCGCTTTGCTTTTGGCTTGGCGGCCTTTTGGATTTTGGCGAATCCACTCCAACTCCTTTTTAAGGGCTTTGGCACGGGCCTCTTCGCCTTTGTTTTCTTTCTCAAGACGGTCTTGCTTTTGACTGAGCCACGTGCTGTAGTTGCCCTTCCAGGGAATGCCATGCCCGCGGTCCAACTCCAAAATCCACTCGGCGGCGTTGTCCAAAAAATAGCGATCATGGGTGATGGCCACCACGGTGCCCGAAAAGCGCTGCAAAAACTGTTCAAGCCAATCCACCGACTCAGCATCCAAGTGATTGGTGGGCTCATCCAGGAGGAGCATGTCGGGCTTGCTGAGCAACAAGCGGCACAAGGCCACTCGGCGTTTTTCACCGCCCGAGAGCACCCCAATCACCGCGTCCCAAGCGGGCAGGCGCAAAGCATCGGCGGCAATTTCAAGTTGGTGCTCACTATCGGTGCCGGCCGCGGAGATGATCGACTCCAACTCACCTTGCTCGGCTGCCAATTGATCAAAATCCGCATCGGGCTCGGCATAGGCGGCGTAAATCTCTTCCAATCGGTTTTTGGCCGCCAGCACTTCCCCCATGGCACCTTCCACGGCTTGGCGCACGGTCTCCTCGGGATTTAACTCAGGCTCTTGAGGCAAGTAGCCTATTCTCAAGCCTGGCATGGGGGTCGCTTCACCCTCAATTTCTCGGTCCACCCCAGCCATGATTTTCAAAAGAGTGGATTTACCCGATCCATTGGTGCCGAGCACACCAATTTTGGCGCCCGGGAAAAAACTAAGGGATATATCCTTGAGAATTTGGCGTTTGGGAGGAACTATTTTCCCAACGCGGTTCATGGTGAAGACATATTGAGCCATGAGCGAAACTTTCCTAATTGAAATCAAATGAGCTGAGTACTCTAACACCAATGCTGCGCAAGCATTGCACACTTGAGGCTTAATTTTGGGGGGAAATTGGTCGACAAGTGTTGGTTTTTTTGATCGGGTGCCGTGAAAGTTGCTCACTTAAGTGCAATTCATGAGACAATTAAGTCTGTTTAGGCAACCAGTCGCCTAAATATCAGCATTTCTGCTCGGGCTTTGCGCCGGTGATCCCACCTGGTTTTTGCGCCCATTTTTTGTTCCCCGGTCTCTTACTGGTTGCCATTTTAAATGGCAATGATGACCCCTCCATGCGCCGGACTAGGCGCTCCACTATGAAATTTGAAGAACTCAATTTGGCTCCTGCCATCTTAAAAGCCATCCAAGAACAAGGCTACGAAACCCCCACGCCTGTTCAAGAACAAGCCATCCCAATTGTCCTCACCGGTCAAGACTTGCTCGCAGGTGCTCAAACAGGAACCGGCAAAACCGCCGCATTCACCCTGCCCATGCTGCACAAATTGACCATGTCTCGCAGCACGCCCAATAAGTTTGGCGTCTACGGCATACGCGCCTTGGTGCTCACCCCGACCCGGGAATTGGCCGCCCAGGTTGAAGAGTCCGTCAGGACCTATGGCAAATATTTGCAATTGAGCTCTACTGTGATTTTTGGGGGCGTGGGCATGAAGCCCCAGATCGATCGACTCAAAGGGGGGGTGGACATTTTGGTGGCCACACCGGGTCGTTTGCTTGACCTGCAGCAACAAGGCTATGTGGATCTGGGCACCATTCAAATGCTGATCCTTGACGAAGCCGACCGCATGCTCGACATGGGATTTATCCACGATGTCAAGAAAATCTTGGCCCTGATCCCTGCAGAAAAGCAAAGCCTCTTGTTTTCAGCCACCTTCAGCCAAGAGATCAAAGACTTGGCCCAAAACCTGCTGAAAAGTCCCCAAAGTATCCAAGTCACGCCCCCGAACACGACGGTGCAACGCATCAAGCAGCTCGCCCATCCTGTAGGTCGTGGCAAGAAAAAAGCCTTGCTCGCACACATCATTCAAACCCACAACTGGAGCCAAGTTCTGGTGTTCACCCGCACCAAATTTGGTGCCAATTCGGTGGCCGAGTACTTGAACAAACAAGGCATCAGCGCCATGCCACTGCATGGCAACAAAAGCCAATCGGCCAGAACCCAAGCGCTTGAAGGCTTCAAAAGCGGTGACGTGCGTGCTTTGGTCGCCACCGACATTGCCGCTCGCGGCATCGACATCGATGAGTTGCCCCATGTGGTGAATTACGAAATTCCCAACGTCTCAGAAGATTATGTCCACAGGATTGGTCGCACCGGGCGTGCCGGCTCCGACGGCGAAGCCGTGAGCTTGGTCTCCTTGGACGAAGAAGGTTTCATGCGCGACATTGAACACTTCACCCACCAAACCATTGAGGTCCAAGTGGTCGAAGGCTTTGGCCCGGAACCCGACGAGAGAGCAGAACCCATTGCCATGGGTCGCCAAACGATTTGGGGCGGTATTGGGCGCGCCCCCTCCAGAGATGTCATGGCTGCGGCGGCCAAAGCAGCTCGCTTTGAGATGATGGAGCGCATCAAAGACAAAAAGCTCGCCAGCCCCAACAAGGCGCGTCCCTCACAAAACAATGGCCCGACCAGGAACTCCAGACCCTCTAGACCCAATGGAGACGTCAACCGTGAACGCGTCTTTGACCCAAACCAGCCCGCCAGCCCCTACGCTCGCGGCCCTCACCCTGGCTCTCGCGACGCAGCCCACCCCAACCCAAGACCGAGCGGTCCGGGTCGTGGCGGCCCCCCCAGGGGCGGCAATGATTCACGCGCGGGCTTCAAACCCCGTGGTCCTGGGCGGCCAGGCCCATCACAACCACGTGAAGGCGCCCATGACGCCAACCATGTGCCCCACGCGCCTCGCGCGCACATGATGGACGAGGATTACCAACCCCGCGAAAACGCCCATTTGGGCACCCACAATGGGGTGAATGCCTTCGGACACAAGAATCAAAACAAGGGAACGAGTACACCCGACCCCACTCGCACGAGCGTGGACCTCATGAGTGAGAGACGCGGTGGCGGCGGCAATCGACCCAGAGGCCCCAAGCCTGCAGGCGGTGGTTTTGGCGGCAAACGCAGCGGTGGCGGTGGCGGAAGCCGCGGTGGCTTTGGCCGCTAAAAAAACCAGGCCGCATCCCTCAAGCGAGCACGCCCCCGATCAGACCGTGGGCTTGAACTGACTTTCTAGTCTTGGCGTCTTATCCACTTGAGCGAGTGTGCTCTTGTCGGATTGATCAAGCCCATCAAGGCCAAGGGGTGAGCAAGGGCCTGCCTTCAAAATGAGCGTGCAAATTGGCCAGCAACAACTCGCCCATCGCCATGCGCGACTCTTGGGTGGAGGCCGAAATGTGGGGGGTCAGTAGCACATTTTGTAGACTCTTGAATTCTGGGGCCACTCTGGGTTCCTCAGGAAAAACATCCAGGGCTGCGCCCCCAATTCTTTTGGACTGAAGCGTCTTGATCAAGGCCGCTTGGTCAAGCCATGAGGCATGCCCCACATTGATCAAATAGCCCTTGGAGCCCAAGGCTTCCAACACCGCTTGATTGATCAAGGGCCCGTGGTGAGCAGGAGAGGTTTTACAAACCACTAAAAAATCCACCTCGTGAGCCAAGTCAACAATCGATTTGACGAATGGCAAATGGCAAGCAGCGTCGCTTGCCATGTCGTGGTAGCTCACTTTCAAATTAAAACCTGCGGCTCTTTGGGCCAATTCAGCCCCCAAGGCGCCGTAACCCACCAAGCCCAGGCGCAAACCACTGAACGTTTTGGTCAAAGGAAACTCACCCTCAACCCAGTCGAGATTGCGCACAAAACGGTCTGCTTGCGTGATTTTGCGCGATGCGCTGATCATCAAACCAAAGGCCAAATCGGCGGCATCTTGGGGTGAATGCTCAGGCGTGTAGGTGACTTTGATGCCACGAGAATTGGCCGCCTTGACGTCAATTTTGTCGAGCTTGGTGCCCATGATCGTGATGATCTCGACCTTGGGGTAAGTGGCAAGAAGCTTGGCATCGATCTTGGCCTCGTCGCTGCCGACCATGGCGCGCACACGTCCAAAGGCAGCTGGGTCGTTGATGTGGTGGTTGTCGTGCAATTCATACAGGGCTTGCAGGCCATTCATCACAAAATTGGGCAGTGCCGTCATCAGCAATACATCAATATGCGCGTTTGTGTTTGCGTCGGTCTCAGACATGTTGTCATCCTTCATAAAAAGTAAACTCGCACCCTGGGTCAAGCGAGTCTAATCGCAAACAAGACTTGCCATCAAGGGGTCTGTGTTTTATGGCCACAAGATGATGCCGGACAAGACAACGATTGTTGTGCCTTGGTGCGTGACACGACGCTGGGCAAAGACCGCTAAAATTCAAACTCCTGAATCTCAAGCCATGATTGAAAGCCTATATGTTGATCTTGCACACCATGCTGCGCGTTGGCCATTTGCAGCGCTCCATTGACTTTTACACCCACGTGATGGGCATGACCTTGCTCAGAACCACTGAGCGCGCCGAGCAAGGATACAGCTTGGCTTTTCTCGGCTACGGCAGCAACCCCGATCAAGCCGAACTCGAGTTGACCCACAACCATGGTGTGGAGCACTATGAAATCGGAACCGCCTATGGGCACATTGCGGTGGGGGTGCCCGATGTTTACGGCACTTGCGAAAAAATTCGCGCAGCCAATGGCACCATCACCCGAGAGCCCGGCCCGGTCAAAGGAGGAGACAGCATCATTGCCTTTGTCACCGACCCCGATGGATACAAGATCGAATTGGTGCAAAAGCAATTTTTGTCCCCGAGCTGAAACCTTGCAGGCTGATTAAAAAATTCAGCGGCCTCTAACCTCACGTACAGAACTGTCCACGCACGTGGATTCATTGATTCAAAGGAGCGGTCTTGAACCCCAAAACACTCTCGGACATGCGAAAAAGCTATGAGCTCGCCGAGCTTGATGACGCCCATCTCAAGAACACGCCCCGAGCTTTTTTTGAGCAGTGGCTTGACGAGGCCTTGAAGGCAAAAATCCCCGAGCCCACCGCCATGACCTTGGCCACGGTAGACAGCCATTTGAGACCGAGCACGCGCATCGTGCTGCTCAAAGGCTTGGAGAGCGAGGGGCTGATCTTTTACACCAATTACCAAAGTCGGAAAGGCCAAGAATTGGCCGGCAACCCCCATGCAGCATTGCAGTTTCATTGGGTTGAGTTGGAGCGTACTGTGCGAATTGAGGGCTTGATTGAAAAAACCAGTGAGGCCATGAGCGACGAGTATTTTCACTCCCGCCCCAGAGGCTCACAAATTGGTGCTTGGGCCAGTCCTCAAAGCCAAGTGCTCCAAAGTCGAGAGCTTCTTCACGCGGAGGTCAGTCGACTCGAGCGCCTCTATGCCAACCAAACGATTCCCCGCCCAGAGCACTGGGGCGGCTACCGATTGATTCCCAGCGTGTGGGAGTTTTGGCAAGGGCGCCCCAGTCGTTTGCACGACCGAGTGCGGTATCAAAAAAGCATCAACTCGGCACCAACAGCATGGACCATCGAGCGCTTAGGGCCGTAAAAAGATCTGGGCATTAAGGCTTGAGCCGAGCAGCAAAGGTCTTGCTGAATTTCGCCACTTTGGGGGCAACCACGTAGGCGCAATAGCCCTGATTGGGGTGGTTGAGAAAATAGTCTTGGTGATAATCTTCCGCCTGAGTAAAGTTCTTGAGCGGCAAAACCTCGGTGGTGATGGGCGAGTCATAGGCTTTTTCAGTCTTGAGATCGGACAACACTTTGTCGATCACCACACGATCAGCCTCGTCTTCAAAATAAATGCCACTGCGGTATTGGGTGCCCTCATCATTGCCTTGACGGTTCAAGGTGGTGGGATCATGGATGACAAAAAAGACTTGCAGCACCTCCTCCAAGCTGATGACGCCGCTGTCGTAACGCAATCGGACCACCTCCACATGGCCAGTCTGGCCGGTACAGACCGCCTCGTAACTGGGGTTTGGCGTGTGGCCATTGCAGTACCCCGACACGACATCTTGCACACCTTGAAGTCGATCAAACACCGCTTCAACACACCAAAAGCAGCCGCCCCCTAGGGTAATGGACTTGATCGACATCGAGGTGCACTCCAGTTTAAATCATCAGCTCGCAGCAGTGCGATGGGTTGTCATGCCAAAAAACCTTCAATCAACAAAATGGGCTAAAAACCTTTGGTAAAAGCCAATGTCAAACTCGGCTTGCCGGCAGAGCGCAAACCATAGGCATCGGTCTGAAAATAGCCCTTTTTGGAGGTCAAGTAGTAATTGGCTGAAACAACAGCGTTGTCACCAAAGTCCTTGCCAACGCTCAATTTGTAATCGCTCACCGATGGCGTGAGGGGCTGAGAGCCAAGTTCCGTGGCTTGGTAGAACTGAACTTGCTTGTAGTTCTTCAAATTGAGCACGCCCATATGCGCACCAAAGAGCAAACCGCCAAGCTCTTGCGAGTAGCCCAAGTCCACATAGGTTGTTCCTTTGGTGGACATGGGCGCGTTCAATAGAGTGGCCATTTTGAAATAATCTGACGTGGCCATGTTCACCTTCAAGGAAAGTGGTCCATTGCTCAATCCCACATAAACCTCGGTATTGCTCACGGCTGTGTTGCTGTAGATCGGGTTGAGACTCGCCAAGGTGCCACTTCTGGGATAACCGTAATAAATCGCGCCGACATCATAAGCCGTCCCAAAGAGACTGCTCCAGGCACCCTTGAAGCCACCGTAGAAATCCATCTCTAGCGAGCCCCCGTTGTACAAATCTTGGGCCACATTGGAATTCCAATTGCCCAAATACACACCGTTGCGGTGCTCCCAATCCAGGCCTCCTTGCATGGCTGGACCGTAATTGGTTTGGGTAAACCCGCGGAAGCGGTAATCACTCGCGATGGACATGTTGCCCGTGACTTTGGATTCGGGCTCCTCGTGGGCCATGGCCGCTTGGATTGCACCACCGAGTATCAGCCCACACAAAGCGATCTTGATGGAGCCCAAAGAATTTGAATTGATTGTTTTTTTCATGGGTCAACCCTTGATGTGTTTGATCGGAGTCAATGTATTGCTCAATTTTAATGGAAACACGATCACAGGGATGGCTTGGCGCCTTCTTTTACCGGGTTTGGACTTCAAACAACGTATGATTCTGTCACAGTAACGCCGTCATTGACATCAAGACGAATACTTAATTACTTATTTTTTGGCATTGCGCTTGAACACGACGTGCAGTCCCAGGAACAACCTAGACACGGCGCGCGAACAAGCGTTACCGGGCATTGACTCGAAAGGGCTCGAATTGACTTCGGGGGGGGGAGCCAATAGAGCCCAAAGCCCATTGAAATTCAAACGCCACATCGGCCCACGGGGTGCCCCCCCGATCATGAGCGCTAAAATAGAGCTTTGATCCGGGCTGCGGCGCGCCCTAAGGAGAGACCATTGAACGCAGATCAAGCTCGATTCAACATGATAGAGCAACAAATCAGAACCTGGCATGTGCTCGAGCCCCAAGTTTTGGCCACATTCAAACACGTCAACCGAGAGCGTTTTGTGCCCGCGGCCTACAAAGCCTTGGCCTACTCTGAGAGTCCCATCCCGATTTCCCCGCGTGAGCACATGCTCAGCCCCATCATTCAAGCCCGAATGGTGCAAGACCTGGGTGTCAAAGCGCAAGATTGTGTGCTGGTGGTCGGTTGTGGTACCGGCTACACCACGGCTCTTTTGGCACACCTGGGACTTCAAGTTCTGGGGCTGGAGCTTGACCCTGTGCTCGCCCAAGCAGCACAAATCGCCCTACGAGAAGAGGGCGTCTCCAATGCCCAGGTGATGGAAAAAGACGCGAGTTTGCCCACCTGTTTCAACCAACGCTTTGATGCCATTTTGATGGGTGGCTCGTGCGCGCACGCTCCCGAGCATTTGCTCCAAGCCCTTGAAATCGGTGGTCGACTGCTGGGTATTTTTGGGCACGACCCCCTTATGCAAGCGACCTTGGTGACTCGGTTGAGTGAGTCCGAATGGAACAGCTCAACCCTGTGGGACACCATGGCCCCACGATTGCACGGCTTTGTAGAGTCCTCGGCCTTTGAGTTTTAATTTTTTGAAACATCCCAACCATGATTGAGCAATTGACCCCCAGCGCTTATTTAGCTTGGCTGCAAGTTCAGCCAGCACACAACGTCCCACCACTGTTGATTGATGTGCGAGAAGGTTGGGAGTTTGAAGCCGCCCAAGTCAAACCCCAAGGGTTCGATGTGGTGCACTGGCCCATGCAAACGGTCCCTCAAGAAATGGCCTCCATTGACCCCGAACGGCCCGTGGCACTGCTGTGTCACCACGGCTCGCGCAGCATGGCCGTTGCCAACTATTTGGAGCAACAAGGCTTTAAAACCTTGATCAACATTCAAGGTGGCATCCACGCTTGGTCTATTGAGATTGATCAGCAAATTGCCCAATATTGAGCACAAGGCTGGTGTATCCTTTGAAGCTTGGCCCCCCAGACATCAAGCTCCTCAACTTTTTGGAAAACTCTTTATGAAGCGCATCCTTTGGGTCTCGTCCTTGGTCTCGGTCTTGACCATTTGTACTCCCACTTTGGCCCAAAATTTGGTGACTTTGTTCGATGCCGCCAAAAACTTTGACGCCTCTTACCTCTCGGCCTCTGCCCAATACCGTGCCAATCGCTACAAAGCCGACCAAGCTTGGGGGGCTTTGCTGCCGAGCGTGAACTTCAGCTCCAACTCTGCCCACACCTTGGCAGACTACACCCCAGACACCATCTCTACCAGCCAAAACGTGGTTCCTTACAACCGCTGGTATGGCACCCATGTGGCAACCTTCTCGGCCATCCAACCTTTGTACCGCCCGGGTTACTACGATGTCTACTTGCAAAGCAGAAGTCAACTGGCCCAATCGGTGGCACAGTTGGTGTTTGCTGAGCAAGATTTGCTCGTGCGACTGAGCCAAGCGTACTTTGATGTTTTGGGCGCCAATGACAGCTTGAATTTGATTCGCGCACAAAAAACCGCCATCAATGAACAATATGCATCGGCCAAGCGCAATTTCGAAGTCGGCACGGCCACCATCACCGACACCCAAGAAGCCCAAGCGCGCTTGGATTTGATACGCGCGCAAGAGATCTCCACTGAAAATGACCTGCGTGTTAAAAAATTAGCCCTTGACCAAGTCGTGGGTCAAAGCAACACCCAACCCACCGCCTTGTCTTTGTCGGCCGCCATTGAGTCCTTGACCCCCCAAAACTTGGAGTCGTGGGTGAACACCTCCGCTCAAGCCAGCCCCAATGTTCAAATTGCTCAACTCGCTCTTGAAATCGCCACCTTGGAAGTGGCCAGGGCCAAATCGGCCCACATGCCCACCTTGGACCTTGCTGCGAGCATGAGCGGCACGCGCAATGTCGACGGCACCTCCAACTCGGGCACTTCGGCACTGAGCTCCCACGTGCTCAACAAATCCATCGGCGTGGTTCTCAACTTGCCCTTGTTTGCGGGTTTTAGCTCGCAAAACCGGGTTCGTGAAACCGTCGAATTGGCCGACAAAGCCGAGCACGACCTGGACTTCGCCAAACGCACGGCTGCCCAAGCCACCCGCGCCGCATACTTGAATCTTGTCTCGGGGGTCGGCCAAGTGGGTGCACTCAAAGCAGCACAGAGCTCGAGTCAACTCGCCTTGGAGTCCAATATGCTGGGCTACCGCGTGGGCGTTCGCATCAACATCGATGTGCTGAACGCGCAAAGCCAACTCTATCAAACCCAACGGGATTTGGCCACTGCGAAATACGCTGTGCTCATGGGCGAGCTCAAACTCAAACAAGCCAACGGCACCTTGGAGCCCAGGGATTTGATTGAACTCAACAACATGCTGGCACCTTGAGCACAGGCTCTACACTGGCCAAGGGCCGGCTTGGCCGGGCCCCCGTCTCTCAAGCCTTGGGTAAATAAGGCTCCAGTGCCATGGCCAGGGACTGACTTGCTCCTTGGTGCTCACTGATGAAATCGCTGCATCGCTCTGTGGCTTGAACCCAATCGGTTTGCGCGTGAGCCCATTTCAAGGCCAATTGCAAGCCCTGCGCCAAGGTCTCGCTCGAGCGCGCCACGCCTGCGCTCAAGGCCATGGCGGCCGCGTCTTGAAAATTATACGTACTCGGCCCCAAAACCACGGGACACCCGTTGGCCAGGGCTTCAATTAAATTTTGACCCCCCAAGGGCTCGAAGGTGGCACCCATCAAGGCGACATTGGCCAAAGCGTAATAAAAACTCATCTCCCCCATCGAGTCGCCCAAGAACATCCTAGGCCTGCGCTGCACTGGCCTGAGGGGATCTGGACTTGAGTCCCTCACAGGGGTTTGCAGGGTTAGGTCGAGCGCATGCGCAAACGCTTGAAGGGTCGCAAAACTGCTGCGACGCACGAGCTCCCCCCCACAGGCCTCAAACTGCATGGCAATACGTTCAAAGCGCTCCGGGTGCCTGGGCACACAAAGAAAGCTTGCCGTCTCACGCAAATCGTTGGGCATCGCCAAGATTGCTTGTAAAAACATGTCCTCCTCACCTGGCCTTGAGCTTGCCAGCAAAATTGACACGTTTGAGCGCGCCCTGCGCGCTTGGTGCCCCACAAAGGATTGGGCGGCATTCGGTTTGGCATCGAATTTCACATTGCCCAGAGCACCCTGAACCTTGGCGCCCAAGGCGCCAAGGCGCAAAGCATCGTCTGCGGTTTGTGCCCACACCGCGGTCAAGCCCTGGTAGGCTGGCTTGGCAAGCCACGCCAAACGTTTGGCCGAACGAAAACTTTTCTCACTCAATCTCGCATTGACCAAGCACATGGGGATGCCGCGCGCCAAGCACCCTTGTACCCAGTGCGGCCAGACCTCGGTCTCGATCATGAGGGCCAATTGAGGTTTGAAGTGGTCTAAAAAGCGTTGCACCGCAGGTGCTGCGTCCCAGGGCTGCCAGACTTGCAAGTCACCCGGACCCAACAAACGCGAACCCGCCTCTCGGCCTGTGGCCGTGCCGTGGGTGAGCAAAAATCGCAGTGCGGGATGCTGGCGACGAAGCTCAGCCATTAACAAGCCGGCGGCACGCGTCTCACCCAAGGAGACCGCATGCACCCAAATCCATGCGGCTTGAGCGCCCTGCACAAAAAGCCTCGCATCGTAGACACCAAAGCGCTCCTCGAGTTGTGACGCGAGCAAGGGCTGGATTGCTGAACGCGCAGTGAGCCTGTGCCTGACCCAAGGGCAAAGCAGGCGCATCAAAACACCGTAAAGGTGAAACGCTAGGCGCTCGAAGCGTGTCATGCTCAATCCTCTTTGAGCGCTTGAGCAGCTTCACCCAAGCTGGAATCGGCGCCGACCCAAGCCTTTGCGGCAAGACAGGCGAGCCAAGTGCGCCAAACTTCATCGACGCGAGAAGCTTGTATACCTGGCACATCAGGTTCAAGAGGCATTGGCTCAACATTCACCGTGAGCCCCTTCAAGTCAGCGCCCTCATGGGCTTGAAAGACGCTTTGTTGATAAGCACAACCCAAGGGGCCCGTTCTCCACGCCGTGTCAAAGCGGTAAATTTGAACATGCACCAGGCCTAGCGCCACAGACAAGTGACTCAGGCCACTGTCCACCCCCACAGAGCCCTGGGTTTGAACCATGCCTTGGGCGAGTTCGACCAATGTAGACCTGGGCCAAATCACGGCGAGCTCGAGCGCAGCTGCAATGTGCTCGCAAGCCTGTCGCTCATGCTCACTGCCATGGACCAAGCAGACCTCAACGCCACTCGCATTGAACCGCTGGCCCAGTTCAATCCAGTGGGTCTCAGCCCAAGTTTTGTCAGCACGGGAGGTGCCCATTAAAAAAACCACCTTGGGGACGGTCTCACCCAAGGCAGAGGACGAAAGCCGCGCATCCAAAGCTTGGGCAGCGGGAGGAACCACCAAGCCACAATCCATGTCCTGCGCTAAATCGTAATGAAGCGCCTTGGCACACAGCCACCTGGCGCGCTGCAGGGCATGCAAATTGGGGTTCAACGCAATGGACTGATCGGCCAACCAGCGCGTCAGCGGTTCGTAGGATGAGCCCCAGGTGCGATTGGCCATGGCAAAACGCACGCCTTGCGGCGAGACTTTGGCCAACCTTGCGACCAAGGCCGACTTGCTCAGACCTTGTAAATCAATCACACTGTCATAAGACTCTTGGCGAAGCTGGCTCCAAAACTCGCGCATTTGGGTGCGCGCTTTGGCGTTGAAGCGTGCGCGCCGCCAATCTCTGAATGCACAGGGGATGATTCGACGCAAGCCCGGGTGCATGTGAAGAACACCGGCAAAAGCGGGCTCCACCACCCAATCGATCTCAATGCCAGGATACGCACGGTGCAAATCTTGTACCACAGGCAAGGTGTGGATCACATCTCCCAAGGATGAGAGCTTGACCAACAACACCCTCAATGCTGCGCCTCTTGAAGACGCGCTTGGGGCATGACGTGTTTGAGCAACTGCATCATGTCAAGCTCAATACGCTCAAGAGCGGCGTCTGTGTGCCCCTCAAAACGAAGCACCAGTACAGGCGTCGTGTTGGACGCTCGGATGAGCCCAAAGCCGTCGTCCCAATCGATGCGCACGCCATCAATGGTGAAGAGGACGGGTTGATGTTCGGGACTGGGCAAGCCAGCGCTTTGAAGACGCGCGAGCAAGCCGTCAATGAGTCTGGGCGCTTGGCCCTCTTCAATGGCGACATTGAGCTCAGGGGTAGAGCAACTGCTGTCCAAGGCATTGAGCACGGCATTGGCGTCTGGGGAGCGCGACAAAATTTCCAGCAAACGAGCACCCGCATAGGTTCCATCGTCAAAACCATACCAACGTTCTTGAAAAAAGATGTGTCCACTCATCTCACCGCCCAGTGCTGCACCGAGCTCCTTCATTTTGGCCTTGATGAGCGAGTGACCGGTCTTGTACATCAAGGGCTTGCCACCTGCGCGACGAATGGCGGGGGCCAAACGCTGAGAGCATTTGACATCAAAAATAATATGGGCACCGGGCACACGCTCGAGCACATCTTGGGCAAAAAGCTGCATTTGACGGTCTGGATAAATATTGTGTCCTTGACGAGTGACCACCCCCAAACGGTCTCCATCGCCATCAAAAGCAAAGCCCAACTCGGCGTCGTGCAGTTCAATGGCCGCAATCAAGTCTTTTAAGTTCTCTGGCTTGCTCGGGTCTGGGTGGTGATTGGGGAAATGCCCATCAACTTCGCTAAAGAGTTCAATGACTTGCGCACCCAAGGCGCGAAAAATACCTGGCGCCGATGCACCGGCCACGCCGTTGCCCGAATCCACCACAATTTTCATGGGACGGCTCAAATGAATGTCGCTCAAAATGCGCTGGCGGTAACTGGGCAAAATTTTGACTTGATGCTCAAAACCATGACCCGTTGGCGCACTGTCGCTTGCCAGCTCAGCCATGCGGCTCAACTGCATGGTTTCTTGAAGGTTTTGGATATCCTTGCCATACAGCGCACGGCCATTGGCCACCATTTTGAAGCCGTTGTAATCTTTGGGGTTGTGACTGCCCGTGATTTGGATGCCACTTTGACTCAAGGTGTGTGCGCCAAAGTAAAGCATGGGGGTCGTGCAAAGGCCAAGGTTGATCACCTCCAAGCCCGCTTGAACCAAGCCACTGGACAAGGCGGAAAGCAAGGACGGGCCGCTTAAACGACCATCACGTCCAACACAGACCTTGTCCTCGCCATGGGACTTCACCAAGGAGCCAAAAGCCAGTCCCAAGTGAAAGGCAAATTGCTCATCAATTTGAGTGGGGAAGACGCCTCGAATATCGTAGGCCTTGAAGACATGTGGGTTGTATTTCATGGCTTCATTGTAGAGCGAGTTCTACAATTTTCGCTGCCCAGAGCGCAAAATCCAATACACTTCTATGCTCTTACATTAACCCGCAAAGGTTGTGCGCCATGACACACTCTCAAACCCTGGAGCTGAGCATTTCTCATGTCAAAACGCCCTTGGCAGACATGCTGCTCGCTTGCACGCCTTTGGGTGTGAGTGGCTTGTGGTTCAAGGATCAGGCCCACTTTCCTCAAAACGCTGCACTTTGGCCTCCAGCCGGCCCCCATCACCCTCAACGCAAACTCCACGACCGGGTGCAATCTTGGCTTGACGCCTACTTTGCAAAAGAACTGCCCCGCTTTGAATTGCCGTTGGATTGGAATGCTTGGGGCACCGCCTTTGAAAAAAGCGTTTGGCTCGCCTTGCTCGGTATTCCTTGGGGCGAGAAAATCAGCTACGGGCAATTGGCCCGCCAACTCAAGCGCCCTCTGGCCGCGCGGGCCATCGGGGCGGCAGTGGGCAAAAACCCCCTGTCCCTGATCGTGCCTTGTCACCGTGTTTGTGGCGCCCAAGGCTCGCTCACGGGCTATGCTGGCGGTTTGGATAAAAAGACTTATCTCTGGCAACTTGAGGCCCAGCCCCAGCATTGAATTCGGGCTCAACCCCCTTGAGCCCCTCCTTGCCCGCCCTTCAAAGCCGCAGGGTTTGTTTGAGCAATTGAACCAAGCGTGAATGCGGATCCAAAAAACTCTCCAAAATGGAAAAGTGATGAAGGCCTTCAATTTCCTCGCTCACGGGCACATGACTTTTGCCCCAACGCTCTCGCATCAATCGACACTGGCGTTTGAATTCTTCGCTCTCCAAACCACCCACCACACACGCGAGTTGCCCGCCATGGGGCGAAGGCATGAAGGCGGGACTGAGCGCCAAGGCGTCTGCTGCGTTGAGCTGCAAGGTTTCATTCAAAAACGGCGTTTTGCGAATCGACTCTAACTCGTGCAGTCCAGAGATGGACAAAGCACTTTGAATCAAAGCGCTGGGCAAGCGAGCCCCCAAATGTGCGCCAACCTCAGCCCACTGCGTGGACAGCAGCAGCGCGGCCAAATGCCCTCCGGCCGAATGACCCACCACATGGATGTTGGAGGGGTCGCCTCCGAATTGATCAATGTGTTGGTGTATCCATGACAGGGCATTGACCATTTGAAGTGCAATGTGCTTGATGCTGACACTCGGGCACAAGGCGTAATTGGGCACCACGCTCACCACTCCAAGCTCAGACCAAGCGGGCACCAAAAAAGCATGGTCCTCCTTGGATAAACTGCGCCAATAGCCGCCATGGATAAAGACCAAAACGGGTCGCTTGCTGCCCTTTTTCCCGTTTTTGCCCTTTTTGAATTCGTCGCTGGGCTCATAAATGTCTAAATTTTCCCCCTCGCCGTGGCCATAGGCCATCTCCACTCGGCGCCTGGACGGATCCAAGAGAACGCGGCGTGAGGCTTCTTGCCAGAACTGCAAATGCTCAAGCGACTTGGGTACCAATTCTCGGTTGTTGTACATGGCATTGAACCATGCCGGACTTTGCGATTTCAACACAGTGCTCCTTGAGAGGTTAACGCTTGACCCATCTTCACGAGACCTCGGGTCAATCCCTAAAAACTGGCGATCAGCCCCGAACAATACACCAAGGCTGGGAAGTTCACCATCCAGCTCCAAAAAAAGCGGTTCAAACCAAAATACCAAAACACCAAAAAATGAAACACCGCGGCAATGAGGCAATAGAGTATCGCCCACACGGGGTCGATCAAGAGCGATGGCGACACCGCCTCCCAAAGCATAAAGCTCCAACTACAAAGCCTGGCCACCCAGGGGACACGAAAGAGGCTGTGGGCCTCAAGCGGTCCATAAATGCCCGCATCCAAGAAGATCACCAGCGCTTCGCCGCTGCGCCACTCGGCGCGTTTCAATTTGACCCATCCCGAGACGAAGTAAGACGACAAGGCATGCAGCGCCATGTAGCCCAAGGCCGCCTTGTGGGCCTGGTCTTGCCCCACCCATGGCACAAAGGTTTCGGCCAAAAAAAGAGCACTCACCGCCACCAAGGTCATGAAGTCACTTCCCCCATTGAAAGCGCCTCTAAAGCGAAACAACAAGATCACGGTGCTCGCCAGCAAAAACACCATCACCCCCCAGGGTGCGCCCCAGAGCATCAACACCAGTGCACCGAGAGCACGCAGCAAAAAAAGACCTCTCATGGGTGCGGGCGCAAAAAGCCAGCGCAAAGCTGACAAAAACCAAATGGCGCGCGAGGGCATTTCCTGCTCTTGGAGCGACCAACGCCAAACCCCCTTTTCGCCAAATTCATGCAAGTGCTTTTGCATCGCCCAAAACTCTAGGCTTTGAATGAGCAAGCTCCACCCCAGGAGCACTTGCACGCCTCGGTAGGCCAACTCTAGATTCAAAGGCACCATCATGGCTTCATGGGGCCTGAGGCCAGCATCACTTGTGTATCTCGGGGCGAAGCCCCGTAGGCCGTGGAGGGCAGCTCCATGCGCAGCTCCAACTCAAAAGCATTGAAATCCACCGGCCTGCTGCTTGCCAAATCGACCTGCACACGGTTCACCACCAGTTGGTAAATCACCAAGGCTCTGGCGTCTTGTCCTTCACTCAAAGCATTGAGATCGCCCGCCAAGTGCTCGACCAGGTTTTGTGAGGCCAGTGCCAAGTTGACCCTCGGGTTGTGCACGAGGTGTATCCAGCGCCGATCCTCGCGGGGATACATCAGCAACCAAGGTCCCCAGGACAACTCTGCAGACTGCTTTCGGACATAAAGGCGTGGCGCGTAACCGACCGCATGAAAGAATTTCCAATTTGGGAAAAACGCCCTTAAAAAAAACCACCATCGACCATTGACCTCGCGCGTCTTGAAGCGAATGGCCACGGCAAGCATTAAAAAATAAACTATAAAAAAAAGAAGCGCCATGGTTTTTTGCCCTGTACATTGGCCAAGCTCATTGCATTATCCAGCATGGCGTGGCGACTTGAAGGTGTCCAAACTCATCGGCCATTGGGGACAAACCTGTAGCCCAACATGGCATGGCGTCTGTTAGCATCTCTACCTCACCGAGCCCTTGTTCACCGTGGGCTGATTGATCGCCTTGTTGCCTTGTTGCCTTGTTGTCTTTTCGGATTGTTGCCTTTTCGGATTTTTCTGCATGACCTCCGCCACCTCGACTGACACCCCATCCGTGCCACCTCCCGGCCCCACCAAACCCGATTCGACACCGGGCCCTTTGAGCGAGCTCAAAGTGCTTGAACTCGGTCAACTCATTGCCGGCCCTTTTGCCGCCAAAACTTTGGCCGATTTTGGTGCGCAGGTCTTGAAAATTGAATCGCCTCAATCCGGGGACCCATTGCGCCAGTGGCGCGTTCTCCACGAGGGCACCTCGCTGTGGTGGCAAGTGCAGTCGCGCAACAAAAAATCCCTGAGCATGGATTTGCGCCACCCCAAGGCCCAAATGATTGTGAAGCAATTGATCAGCCAAACCGACATCTTGATTGAGAATTTTAGACCCGGCACGCTCGAAGACTGGGGTTTGAGTCCCGAGGAGTTGCAAAAGATCAACCCGCGCTTGATCGTGCTGCGCATCAGTGGCTACGGCCAAACCGGCCCCTACAAGGACAAGCCTGGCTTTGGCGTGATTGCCGAAGCCATGGGTGGCCTCAGGCATTTGACGGCCGAGCCTGGTCGAGTGCCGGTGCGAATGGGTGTGTCCATGGGCGACACTTTGGCCGCTTTGCACGGCGTGATAGGCGTTTTGATCGCTCTGCACGAGCGAGAGCGCTCAGGCAAGGGTCAAGTCATTGACGTGGCCTTGTATGAAGCGGTCTTCAATTGCATGGAAAGCTTGCTGCCCGAATACAGCGCCAAAGGCCTGGTGCGCGAAGCGGCGGGCTCGGCACTTCCGGGCATTGCCCCCACCAACGCTTACCGCTGCCAAGAAGACCGCTACGCGCTGATTGCTGGCAACGGAGACTCCATTTATAAGCGCCTCATGAGCGCCATCGGACGCGACGATCTTGGGCAAGACCTGGAGCTGTCGAGCAACACGGGTCGTGTCAAACGGGTGCAAGAAATTGATGCCGCCATTCAAGAGTGGAGTCAAACGCGCAGTGTGGCCGAGGTGCTTGAAACGCTGGAGCGCGCCCAAGTACCCGCTGGAAAAATTTACACCGTGGCCGACATTGCCAAGGATCCCCACTACCGCGCTCGTGGCATGCTCCAAGCCCTCACCTTGCGCGATGGCACAAGCTTTGAAGTCCCAGGCATCGTGCCCAAACTCAGCCGCACACCGGGTGTGCACACCCAGCTCGCCCCACAATTGGGCGAGCACACCTTGCAAACGCTCATGGGACTCGGACTAACAGCCACCCAAATTCAAGGCCTGATTGACCAAGGTATCGTGGCGAGCACCCCAGATCAGGACACTGCGCCCCACCTTTGAACACCCTCACCACAACACCTTGGGCACCACGCTCAGCAAAGCGCAAAGCACCCCAAGAGCCACTGGAGCGCTTCACTCGGCTTGAAGCCTTGCCAGCGTGTTGGCAATGGAAAACCGAAGGCGATGCTGCCGGCCCCAAAAGCTGGGTGCTCATCCACCATGAGGTCAATGCTGCGACCGCTTTGCATTGGGCGAGACAAAATGTGGGCATGGTGTGGTTGTGCGATTTTCAAAACGCCAAGCAGTTGCTGGTGGCTTTGCAAAAACGCCTCGAGCCGCGCAAGCCCCAGCACGGGGTCAAACCCACTGAATTTGACAGCCCAGAGGCCTCATCCCAAGCGTTTCATGTGCAACGCCTTCACCGCTCAGAGCACCTAAAAATCCTGAGCAAACTGCTCATTCCCATTCAGGGCGATTACACCATTGGCTTGCATCGCGCACCGCTTGTGCACGATGTTTTGGCGGCAGTTTGGGGTCAACCGCTTAAAGCCGAGGTCAAGCCGACTTCATCCCCTGTTTTAACTGCGCCCACTGTTGACGCTCCCGCGGCAGCTCCAATGCTTGAAGACACCCCTCTCACGCTGGTGTCCTTAAAGGAACTCCTTGGCTACATTGGCGCCCACGAGTGGCACAAAAAAGGGCTCCCCATTCCCGCTTTAAGCACGGCCGTGTCGTCTTCTCAGAATGCGCGCAAGCCCCCGGAGGAAGCCCCGCGCATTTACCCGCACTATGGTGTGTTCTCACCGGTGCGCGGCGAATACTTGAACTTGGTGAAAACCGCCCCCTTGCCCCGCGCTTTGGAAAACCACTCGGTGGCCCAAGACGTGGGGGTGGGCACCGGTGTGTTGAGTGCTATTTTGCTCTCCCGAGGTGTGAAGCGCATCATTGCCACCGACACCCAGTCGCGTGCCATTGAATGCGCGCAGGACAATTTCTCGCGTTTGGGTTTGAGCGAGCGCGTGCAAGTGCTGCAAACCTCCCTTTTTGCCGATGAACTCACGCCTTTGGTGGTGTGCAACCCGCCGTGGCTGCCGGGCAAGGCCAGAAGCCCCATGGAGCGGGCGATTTTTGATCCTGAGAGCTCCATGCTCAAAGGTTTTTTGAATGGTTTGCGCTCCCATTTGAGCCCCCAAGGCGAGGGCTGGCTCATCATGTCAGACTTGGCCGAAAGACTCGGTCTCAGGGCCCCAGGCGAGCTCTTGGGCTGGATTGAAAGTGCCGGACTGGAGGTGGTGGGTCAACTCAAAGCCCAAGCCGTTCACCCCAAATCCACCGACACCAGCGATGCGTTTTATCAAGCGCGCCAAGGCGAGACCACTTCGTTGTGGCGGCTGCAAGCGCGTTCAACCTCCTCTTCTCATGAATCCTCACCCACCCAAGCCACCTGAAACCACGGTCAACGTTCCCCGAGTGAAGGAAAAACCCTCTTCGGTCTTTAAAAATACCCAAGCGCAGTACTGGGACGAGCGCTACCAGTCGGTGCCGTGGGCCTATGGCCAAGAGCCCAATGATTTTTTGCTTCAAGAAGTTGAGTCCTTGGGCTCCCTCTGGGGCAACTTCTCAGGTCGACGGGTGCTGTGTCTGGCCGATGGGGAAGGCAGAAATGGTGTGCATTTGGCCCGACTGGGTTTTACCGTCACCTGCCTAGACTTCTCAAACCAAGCCCGCGCAAAGGCCTTGCGCTGGGCCGAGCAGTGCGGCGTTGAGCTTGACTACCCTTTGGTGGACTTGAATGGATATGAATTTGAGCCGCAAGCTTGGGACTTGATCGTGTCGATTTTTTTCCAACCCCCAGCACCCACCCGTGAGCGCTTGTACGCGGGTTTGAGCCATGCCCTAAAGGATCAGGGGCGTTTTATTTTGGAAGCCAAGCACGACAGCACCAACGCAAAAAGTGAGCGTTACCCGGGAGGGCTTACCCTGCAACAAAACATCAAACCGCTGCAAGCGGTAAGGGTCAAGGACTGTGTGCGCACCCTCAATGAAGGACCCTTTCACCAAGGGTCTCATCAGGTCACGCAACTTCACGCCCAAAAAATGGCGTGAGACCTGGCCTATGGCCTCTTAAGGCCCCACCAGGCCGCAGGGGCGCCCAAGTGGGTTGATAAGTGGGTTGGTGAGCGCCTTGACAGACTTTATCGGCTTTATCTGCTTTTGGGCTTGAAGCTTTTGGAAGGTGCGCCCTTGTGGGCCGTGGCCTTGTGGGGTGCCGCACCGCGTGGAGCAAACACATCACGGGGTGCAAAGTCCCGACCAGCGTTGGATCTGGGGGCACCGTCTCTTGGGGCAAAATCTCTTGGAGCACTGTCTCGGGGCCCCGCATCTCGAAAGCCGCCCTCTCTGGGTGCACTGTCTCTGGCGCCAGCAAAACCGTCACGGTATCCACCACCACCACCAAAGGGACGGCCTCGGCCTCTTGGTGGAGCTCCACGGCGCGAGTCATCAAAACCACGCGGTCTTTCGCTTCGCTGAGAAGGCTCCAGGCCAGCGATGACTTCGGTGGGCAAGGGTTGGCGTGTGAAGTGTTCGATGTCTTGAATTTTGCGACGATCCCTGAACTCGGCAAAGGTGACCGCCAAGCCATCGCGCCCAGCACGGCCGGTGCGGCCAATGCGGTGGGTGTAGTCTTCGCTCTTCATCGGCAGACCGTAGTTGAAGACGTGGGAGATGGAAGGCACATCAATGCCCCTGGCGGCCACGTCAGTGGCCACCAAAAACTGCACCTGACCGTTGCGCAGCGCCATCAAACGTCTATTTCTCAAGCCTTGGCTCAAAGCACCATGCAAGGCGACAGCAGAAAAACCCGTTTGTTGCAAATCAGCCGCCAAGCCATCGCACTCCACCTGGGTGCTGGCAAACACGATGGCTTGCTCGATGCTGGTGTCCCTGAGCCAATGGTCCAAAAGTTTTCTTTTGTGCTGCGAGTTGTCTGCCCAAAACAGCAGCTGTTTGATGTTGCTGTGGCGCTCTTGAGGGGTGTCAATTTGAATGTGCTGGGGCTTTCTCATCACGCGTGCGGCCAAACTTTGAATGCGAGGCGCAAAGGTGGCGCTGAACATCATGGTTTGGCGACGCTCAATGGTGAGCTGATTGATTTCAGCCAAGTCGTCGGAAAAGCCCAAATCCAACATGCGATCGGCCTCATCGACCACGAGGAACTGAACGTCCTCGAGTTTGATGTGCATGGAGCGCTGCAGATCGATCAAGCGACCTGGCGTTGCCACCACGAGGTCGGCATTTTGCAATTTTGCAATTTGCAAAGCATAGGGCATGCCGCCAACCACCGTGGCCACACGAATGCCTTTGCAATGCTTGACAAAGCCAATGGCGTCATGGGCCACTTGCTGAGCGAGCTCGCGGGTTGGACACAACACCAAAGCGCCCGGTGTCGCGGCCTTGAAGTGACGGGGATTGGTGGGGTCTTTGCGCTTGGCACGCTTGGGTGGCGGTGTGCCGGCAGCCACGGCAGCAGCCACTTGCGCATCAAAGGCTTGGGCTTCGGCGATTTCTTTCTCACGCGATTGCTGCAACAAGGTTTGAATGACGGGCATCAAAAATGCCGCCGTCTTGCCACTTCCGGTTTGCGAAGAAACCATCAAATCGGTATGCCCACCATCAACAGAGTTTTTCATCGCCAAGGGGATCACCTTGACTTGAACAGCCGTGGGGGCCGTGTAGCCAAGGTCAAACACAGCGGCCACGAGCTCACGGGCCAAACCCAAGGCTTGAAAGGGGTTGGGCTGGGTCTCTTTGGGAGGGCTGGGTTCGGGGGTGAGTTCAGGGCTGGCCTGAACAGTGGCCTCACTCAAAGTCTCTTCTATTAAAGGGGCTTTGGCGTGGTCTTCACGGGAATTGGTTTCAGATTGGGCAATAGCGTTGCTATCGATCTCGAGAGAATCGTACATGTTTACTCCACTCACCAACGGGTGAGGGCTCCATCAAAGGTTGTGACAACATCAACCTTCAAACAAAGCACAGCGCTAAAGGATCATTGATCCAAGCGATTTTGGTAAACCAGTTCGGAATACCCAAGGTGTGAGGTAGATGCGCGAGTTCGTCATCGAGGACGAACTCAAGGATTATGACACAGGCTCGGGTTTTTACCAAGTACTATTTGTGTTGTCTTCAATGGCGTGTTGTTGGACCCTGAACTCAAACACCAAGTCCTGCAAAACGCGTGGACTTGTCTAGGCGGCAAGCCCATCAGAGCTGAATAAAATGCTCGCGGTAGTGGATCAACTCTTCAATGGACTCGTGCACATCGGCCAAGGCCGTGTGCTTTTGTTGTTTTTTAAACGAACTGTAGGCCGACGGCTTCCAGCGCTTGGCCAATTCTTTCAAGGTGCTCACATCCAAATTGCGGTAGTGCAACCAGCCTTCGAATTGAGGCATGAATTTCACCAAAAACCGTCGGTCTTGGCTGATGGTGTTGCCACACAAAGGCGAAGAAGATTTGGGCACATAGCGCTTGATAAAGGCGAGCAACTCTTGCTCGGCTTGGGCCTCATCCAAAGTCGACGCACGCACGCGATCGATCAATCCGCTTTTGCCATGGGTGGATTTGTTCCAGTTGTCCATCTTGGACAACAATTCCTCGGACTGATGGATCACCAAAACAGGACCCTCGATGCGGGGGGTGAGTTGTGGGCCCGTGATCACCACCGCAATTTCAATGAGCCGCTCACGCTCGGGGTCCAAGCCCGTCATCTCACAATCAACCCAGACCAAATTTTGATCCGACTTGGCCAGCTCGTTGGCAGGCCCATCGCCAGTGGCGCTGAGCGCCTTTGGGGTTGAGGGATGCGCAGTCGCAATGCTTGGGGTGTCGTGGACTTGTTTCATGCTCCCGATTGTCGCGCATCCGGCAGGTATTTTTTCAGCGCCCTCATCCCCCGGTGTTTTAAAGTGTCCCGATAAGCCTCTCAAGCCCCAAGCTTTGACGCTGGGGAGGAACCCGCTTTGTGGGTTGGGCTTGTGGGTTGGCCTTGTGGGTTGGGCTTGTGGGCTAGCCTAGTGGGCTGGCCTAGTGGTGTGGCCACAGGAGTTGCGGGTCTTGGAGAGAAGGGGCAAATGGCTTTAAACTCTGGGGATGAATCCATCCCTGAACATGACCCTAGCCTTCGCCGTGGCGCTTTTATTTAATCTCGCCATCAAAATCGGCCTCATGACGCGACAAAACAAATGCGTGTTGATGAACCGCTTCCAGGTCCCTGCGGCTTTCGAGAGCACCATCACCTTGGCCGCTCACCAAAAGGCAGCCGACTACACATTGGCCAAATCCAAGATCGCCTTTTGGGATTTGTTTTTAGAGATCTTGGTGATCGTGGCCTGGACGCTCTTGGGCGGCATCAATGCGCTCAACCAAGCCTTGGTGTCTTGGCTGGGTTTGGGCCTCGTGCAAGAGACCACCTTCATCCTGAGTTTTGTGTTCATCTCTGGCCTCATCAACTTGCCCCTGTCTTGGATCCAAACATTTGTCATTGAAGAGCGCTTTGGTTTCAACAAGCTCACGGTGAAGCTTTGGCTCACCGACATGATCAAAGGCGTCTTGCTCGGCTTGGTCTTGGGCGTGCCCCTCATCGCCCTTATTTTGTGGCTGATGGAGGTGGGGGGGGCGAGTTGGTGGATCAAGGCGTGGCTGGCCTTGGTGGGCTTTCAACTGCTCATGATTTGGATTGCCCCCACCTTTTTGATGCCACTCTTTAACAAGTTCACCCCTTTGAGCGACGACGCCCTCAAAGAGCGCATCTCCTCGCTCATGGACCGCTCGGGCTTCAAAGCAAAAGGTTTTTTTGTGATGGATGGCTCCAAAAGATCGGCCCATTCCAATGCTTTTTTCACCGGTTTTGGCAGCAGCAAACGGGTGGTGTTTTTCGACACCTTGCTCGAGCAATTGAGTGCCGACGAGATGGAAGCCGTGTTGGCCCATGAGTTAGGGCACTTCAAGCACATGCACCTCATTAAAATGATGGCCATCAATTTTTGTTTGACGCTTTTGGGCTTTGCCGTGCTGGGCTTTGTCATGCAACAATCTTGGTTTTACACAGGACTGGGCGTCACACCCAATCTTCAAGGATTCAGCCCGAGTGGCAACAATGCCTTGGCCTTGATCCTTTTCACCTTGGTCACCCCTTTGGTCACCTTCATCAGCACACCGGTGTCGAGTTGGCGCTCTCGAGTGCAAGAATTCGAGGCCGATGCCTATGCAGGCCAACACGCCAATGCCGAGCACTTGGCCAGTGCACTTACCAAGCTCTACACTGACAACGCCTCAACACTCACGCCCGACCCTTGGTATGCGGCTTTTTATTACTCTCACCCCCCTGCAACTGAGCGTTTGGCGCGAATGCGCGCATGAAACAACTCGGACTGGTCGTGTCCGGTCACGGCCGCCATGTCATGGTGGAAAGCCCCGATGGGAGCAGGCGAATTTGCCGCTCCAAAGGCAAGAAGTCAGGGGCCTTGGTGGGGGACCGGGTGTGGTGGACACCCACCGAGGACGAAGGCACCATTGAGCGCATTGAGGACAGGCGCAACGAGTTTTATCGACAAGATGAACTGCGCACCAAGTCCTTTGCTGCCAACATTGACCAGTTGCTGATTTTGCTTGCGGCCGAACCCGAATTCTCCGAGACCCAACTCACCCGCGCCCTCATTTCTGCGCAAGCCGCACAAATCAAAGCACTCATCGTGCTCAACAAATCCGACCTCAAGGTTCCCTTTGAACAGGCCTGGGAGCGACTCAAGGTCTACCCTGCCATGGGATACGGCCTGTTTGCTTTGTCCTTAAAGGACGACCACCCCTCTTATGACGTCTTGTTTGAGTCGCTCAAGGGCCAGATGACTTTGATTTTGGGGCCCTCAGGCGTTGGCAAGAGCACGTTCATCAACACCGCCATCCCCAGTGCACAAATCGCCACCCAAGAAATATCTCAAGCCCTCAATTCCGGTAAGCACACCACCACCGCGACGAATTTGTATTGGGTCGATGAGGAGCACCAAACCGCGCTCATTGATTCACCAGGATTTCAGTCTTTTGGCATCCATCAAATTGCGGCCAATGAGTTGAGCCACTTCATGCCCGACTTCAAGACCCATGTGCAAAGCTGTCGCTTTTACAATTGCACCCATTTGCACGAACCCAACTGTGGCGTGCAAGAGGCCTTGGCCCAAGGACTGATCCAAGCCTCGCGCTACAAAATCTATCAACAGCTTTTTGAAGAATTGAGTCAGGCTCGCACGTTTTAAATGGGCTGGTCGATGGCCCGCGGGCCTATCCCAACAACCTTGCCAAGCTCAGCAGTGTCAGTAAAACAAACCACATCACCACGGTTCTCCACACCAGGCCCACCACGCTCTTGAGGTGATGGAGTTGAGGCTCTTGCCCTGTGACCGAATCCAGACTCGCCTCATTCGCTTGCACCCAAGCCGCTCCCCCTAGGCGCAGCCCCAAGGCGCCGGCAGTGGCGGCCACCACCACACCGTCGTTGTCATCGGGGTCTAGCGCGGTGCGAACTCGCCAACTCTCAATGGCATCTTCAAAATTGCCCACGACTGCAAATGACAGCGCCGTGGCCCTGCTCGATAGCCAATCCAGGCGTCGCCAACCCGAGTGACTCCACTCGCGCAAAGACTCGCTCACCCAGTCGTGATCAAAGTGCTCATCTCGACCCAAGTCTTGGGGCAATAGACCCAAGGCCAGTGGCTTCAATGCACTGTTGGCGTCGGGATCGGGCGCATGCTCAGGCCACATCCGGGCGAGCAAATGACCCATGCGATAGACCACGGCCCCAGTGGGACCGAGCCCTACACTGGCGAACAAGGAAAACCAAAACAAAACTCCAAAGACGTGCTGCTGAGCGGCCAAGACCGAATACTCGATGGACAAACGGATGATCTCGGGTTTGCTCAAGTCAGCGGTGTCGGCGCGCTGCCAGAGTGCCAACTTTTGCCGCGCGAGCGCCTCGTCTCCTGCTTCAAGTGCATCGCGAATTTCGGTAAAGTGGTGGCTGAATTGCCGAAAACCCAAGGTGGCATACAAAACCAAAACGCTCCAGATCATCGCAGCGATCCAGCCCAAGCTCCACCACAAAATCCAGTGCAAGGTGAGCACTGCAAGTGCAGGAGCACCCACACTCAGGCACCAAATCAAGCGCGCATGATGAGACTGCCCCACATCCAAGTGGTGACCCAACCACTGGGCCAAGCGCGCGCTGGCGCTTTGAGCCCAGTTGCTGTCCTTTAAGGGACGCACTTGTTCAATGAGCAAGGCAAAAAGCAACGATAAAAGCGTCATGGCTTCATCTTAATGGCAAGCCTTCGTGCTGAGGCAAAGGATGCGCCAAAAAGGCATAAAAACTTCGAATCATGTTGGCCGTTGCCCCCCAAATGAAACGCTCTTGTTCGCCCTGCATGTACGGCATGGCGTACCACTCGCGCACTTGACCCTCATGGAGTGTCTGGCGACGTTGGTGATGGGCCGGGTTCATTAAAAAAGACAAAGGCACCTCAAAAACTTGATCAACCTCACTGGCATTGGCCGAGATGACATGCTGTGGGCTGACCAAGGCCACCACCGGCGTGATGCGAAAGGCCGTTCCGGTCACCAAGGGATTCAGACGACCCAGCACCGTGACCAGGTTCGGCGCCAAGCCCACCTCTTCATGGGCTTCGCGCAAGGCTGTGGCCTCGGCTGTCAGGTCCTCAGGGTCAACCTTGCCCCCAGGAAAGGCGATTTGACCCGAGTGCGTGGACAAATGCTGCGCGCGTTGGGTCAAAATGACCGTGAGCTCGGCTCTCTCAACCAACCCTAGCAAAACGGCCGCAGCCTTCAATGGCTTGTCTTGAATGCGCTGCTCATGGTTTTCTGTGAGTGTCAAGGCGCAGGCCTCTGGGCTGAGAAAGCGCGCACGAATGGATTCGACACTGAGCTCTTTTGAGCTCAAGGCCCTCAGGTGATGATCCACACCCAAAATGGGCGCCTTCAAGGGATCAAAGTGAGGAATTTTTGACAAGGGCAGCATGGCGCAGATGTTCAGGGTTGGGGAGCGTGCTCAAGGCTCAAGGACACACTATGGCAAAAAGCCGAGCTCGGGGTAACGAGATCGGCTTTTGCGCTCCACTTGACCATCCACAAACCTCAGCATCCCAGCTTTTATCAAAGCTGAGCCAAGGCCCAAGACAAGGGAAAAATTAGGCTTTGTTTGCGGCGGCTGCGGCGGCGGAAGCGGCTTGAGCGGCCTGAGCAAACTTGCTGACCAATTTTTCTTTGATCCGAGCAGACTTGCCGCTGCGTTTGCGCAAATAATACAACTTGGCGCGACGCACATCGCCACGGCGTTTGACTTCAATGCTGGCAATCAATGGGCTGTAGGTTTGAAAGGTCCGCTCAACACCCTCGCCAGAGGAAATTTTGCGAACGATAAAGCCACTGTTGAGACCGCGATTGCGCTTGGCAATCACGACACCTTCATAAGCCTGGACCCGTTTTCTGGTGCCCTCGACCACATTCACGCTCACAATGACAGTATCACCTGGTGCAAAATCGGGGATTTTCTTTCCCAGACGTGTGATTTCTTCTTGTTCCAAAGTTTGGATTAAATTCATGATGTCCTCATTAACGGTCATGGGTGCGCAACACGAAAGGCTTGTGCAGGCGTATTGGCTCAATACAACTGTCGCTCATGAAAGATTCACTCCATCCATGAACTCAAAGCGGCCACCCAGAGGATCGCAACCCACGATTATAACTCGATTTTTCCTGGGTCCAAACCCCATCACCCCAAAGAAAGCCATGCACCGCCTGAGGGGCCTGGCCACGCAGTGCTTTATTCCAGACGCAGACCAGTGCAGTTGCGCAAGAGCCCGCTTGAACGCCCCAACATGTCGTTTTTTTTCAACAATTTCACCGGGGGACCAAGGCCCCCAAAGCCTCAAGTCGGCGCGCGAAGGGTGAGCGCGTCACGCTATTTTTTCTTTTTGACCTGCGTCTGAGTGACTTTGGGCAACAAATCGGGGCGGTGTTGTGCCGTCAAATCCAAGCGCTGCTGCTCGCGCCAGTGTTCAATTTGGCCGTGGTGACCTGAGAGCAAGACGCTGGGCACCCCGAGATCTCGCCAGGTTTCTGGTCGGGTGTAATGCGGACAGTCTAGCAAGCCACCGAGCTCTGGATTAAAGCTGTCGAGTGCGTGACTCTGGGGCTCGTGGAGGACCCCGGGCTGGAGTCTGGCCACCGCGTCCAAAAGGGCCAAAGCCGCAATCTCACCGCCAGAGAGCACAAAATCCCCCAAGCTCAGCTGGTGCGTCACGACTTGATCAATGAAGCGCTGGTCAACCCCTTCGTAACGCCCACACACCAAAATCGCGCCCTGGCCAGCCCCCCATTGCTCAACCCCTTGGTGACGCAAGGGCACACCCACAGGAGAAAACAAGACGACGGGGGCGTCGATGTGATCGAGTGGGGTGCTGGAGTCGGGGCTCGTCGCGAAGGGTTGACTCGCGTGCCGTGCGGTTTGGATGGCCTCAACACACAGTGCCAGCGGCTCGGCCATCATCACCATGCCCGGCCCACCCCCAAAGGGGCGGTCGTCCACGCGGCGGTAAACCCCCGTGGCGTAGTCCCTGGGGTTCCAAAAATTCAAACTCATCAAGCCCAACTCATAGGCGCGCCGAGTCACCCCCAAGCTCATAAAGGGCGTGAAGAGCTCGGGAAACAAAGTCACGATATCAAAACGCATGCCAATCCATCCAACAAAAGACAGGGAGCGTGAAGGTGAGTGCTAACTTGCCCCTTCATGGCTCAACCGTAGTCAGGCAACCAATCCACCAAGATCTTGCGCTCAGACAATCTCACATCGTCGATGTATTGCGAGACAAAGGGGATCATCCGCGTGGTGTCAGGTTTCTTAGGCGGGCTTGCATCCTCAGACAATGCAGGCAATGCAGGCTCTGATGCCAACCGGGTTTGGGCAAACGGCTCAATCACCAAGACACTTTGAGCGCCCGAGCTCAAGATCTCCTCCACCACCCCAAGAGACTCGCCTTGGCGGTTGATGACTTCTAAGCCCACCAAGTCGACCCAATAAAACTCATCTTCAAGGGGGGTTGGGAAGCTCGAACGTGCCACAAAGACGCGCGCACCTTTCAAGAGTTCGGCCGCGTTGCGATCCAAGCAGTCATGGGCACGCGCCACGACGTGGTCGCTGTGGGTCTTGGCTTCCTGAATACGGAGTGTTGCCGTGCCTTCAAAGTGCTGGGCACCTCGCTCAGAAGGCTGGACAAACCACCGCTTGGAAGAAAAAAGCGCCTCAGGCTGGGCGCTATAGGCTTGAACTCTGAACCATCCCTTGATGCCCCAGGCGTCCAAAATGCGCCCCACTTCGATGGCATCCTCTGGCAATGCAGCGGATTCGAGGAAGGGCAACATGGAAACTTAAACGGTTTTGGCTGCCGCTTGTTTGATCAAACGCTCAACCGTGGGAGACGCTTGGGCTCCAACACTTCTCCAATGGGTGAGTCGGTCTTGGGCAATGCGAATGCTCTCTTCTTGACCTCTGGCAATGGGGTTGTAAAAACCAATGCGCTCAATGAAACGTCCATCACGACGCAAACGCTTGTCGGCGACAACGATGTTGAAAAATGGGCGGGCTTTGGAGCCGCCTCTAGAGAGTCGAATGACGACCATGGTGTTTATCCTTCGGGTGGTTGATTTTTTCAACGTTGAGACACGCGACTTGGCCACCCGGCCAGCGACACGCTGAAAACCCACGATTCTAACGCATTTGCACACCCTTTGCACTTCTTTTTAGCAAACCCGGCCTCTCAATCCCCCCGCCTCGTACCGAAATGCGATGAAAGGGCTATCATTCGGCGCATGAAAAACAAAACATTGGCCACGTGGTTGACTTGGGCTGGGGGTCCTTTGGGCTTGCATCGCTTTTATCTTTTTGGCCCGCGCGATGGGCTCGCTTGGGCCTTGTCCCTTCCCACGGCGTTGGGGCTTTGGGGTATCCTCAGGGTACAAACTTACGGCGTAGACGACAGGCTCACATGGTGGCTTTTTCCTATTTTTGGCTTTAGCATGGCCGCTTGTTGCTTAAACGCCATTGTTTATGGCTTGATGACGCCACAGAAGTGGAACAGCCTCTTCAACCCCAGAGCCGAGCCCGACCACGCTGCGGGCAAAACCTCATGGCTGACCATATGGGCCGTGATCATCGCTTTGATTTTGGGCGCGACCATCTTGATCTCGAGCATTGTCTACAGCTTTCAGCGCTACTTTGAGGTCCAAATCGAAGAAGCGCATCGCATCTCCGCCGGTGAGTAAGATCAAACCGTCAAGGCTGCGGGGGTTTTGAGCGCCACAGTGGGAACTCTGGCTCGAGACGAGAAATGGTCTGATCTTCAACACCTTTGAGCATCGCAGGCGTGACCCAACTGGGCTCGAACTCCATCAAGGGCAACAAGACAAAGGCACGCTCAAACCAACGTGGGTGCGGGAGTGTGAGCTTGGGGCTTTGAACCTGCGCCTGACCAAAAAAAAGCAAATCCAAATCCAACACCCTGGGCTGGTGATGAAACTCACGCACGCGACCCGCATCGAGCTCGAGTTGCTGCAACACCCCCAAGAGGGCTGGCGCAGTCAAGGTGCTGTTGAGTGCGCACACGGCGTTGAGGTAAGGCGGTCCACTCGCTTCAAAAGGCTCGCTGCTGTAAAGCGCCGAGCAGGCCAGCACCTGCACGCCTAGAGAGCCGTCAAGACCCTTGAGTGCCGCGCCAAAGGCCGTGGCGGGCGCTCCCAGATTGGCCCCCAAGGCGACGTAGCATCGCACGCTTTCACGCACGCTTTCATGCACACTTTCATGCACACTTTCATGCACGATCTCAGGCCTGTTCATGTCGGGCAAGGTGCCAATGAGGTGGGAGAGTCATCACGCGGCCAAGCCATTCGAGTTCATCGAGTTCATCGGGTTCATCGAGTTCATCGAGTGCATCAAACCGACCCAACCCATCACTCGGGCGAGTCTGTTCTTGGCGTGCGCCGGCGCCGACGCCGGCGTGGCGCGGGTGCATTCTCATCTTGAGCGCCACCGTCCTCGCCCGAATGTGGCGAAACGGAGGTCTCAGGTCTTGCAACCCCATGGTCCGGCAAGGACTGTGCACCAGGTTTGGTGACGGGCAACGCGCGAACCCGCTTGGGTCCTTTGCTTGAGGTCGCTTGGGCGCTTTGGTGCTCCAGCCTCACCGCTTCGAGCATGTGGGTACGCTCTTGGGGGTCGGCCAAGCTGAAGGCCTCCCACCATTCACCCAAGGTTGGATCGATTTCTTGACTCAAGGCGCGCAGGCGCATGAAATCAAAAGCCGCACGAAACCGCGGTTGATCCAGCAGTCCGAGCGGCGCGTGGCCTAGGCGCTTTTCAAAACGCGGTTGCATGGACCAGATCTCGCGCATGTCAGCACCCAGTTTGCCACGCCCCGAGACCTCACCGATGCGCGCATCAAACACCTCATCGATCGCCTCTTGCAAGGCGGGAAACAGCGGTTGACGGTGATTCATGCGCGCGACCCAAGCATCTCGCACATCGCTCCAGAGCACACAAGCAAGCAAAAAGCTCGCCACCACGGGCTTCATTTCTTGAACGCGTCGATCCGTATCGAGCAAGGCTTGGTGGACCAAGGGGTCGCCCGATCGAGAAACAATCAAGTCAAGCAGTGGATAGACACCCGTGGCCAAGCCGTGCTGCTGGAGTTGCTCAATGCTGGCGAGTGCGTGGCCGGTTTGGAGGAGTTTGAGCATCTCGTCAAACATGCGACTCGGCGGGACGTCATGCAGGAGTTGCGCCATTTTCTTCAAAGGTGCGGCAGTTTTGGTCTCGAGTTTGAAGCCCAAGGGGGCCAATTTGGCGGCAAATCGAATGGCGCGGATGATGCGAATGGGGTCTTCGCGGTAGCGCACCGCGGGGTCTCCAATCATGCGAATCACGTGTTTTTTGGCATCCTGTATGCCTTTGTGAAAATCCACCACCTCTTGCGTTTGTGGGTCGTAATACATGGCATTGACTGTGAAGTCGCGCCGGGTGGCGTCCTCATCAATGGGGCCCCACACATTGTCACGAAGTACCCGACCACTCGCGTCCACCGCGTGGGAGACCTGGGCCAAGTCATGGCGTGAGGTTTTTTCGTTGCCGGTGAACTGTTTGGCGTCGGCCGACTCCAAAAACGCCCTGAAGGTGGAGACCTCAATCACCTCGTGCTCGCGCCCACGGCCATAGACCACGTGGACAATGCGAAAACGACGCCCAATGATGAACGCTCGGCGAAAGCAGGCTTTGACTTGCTCAGGCGTGGCATTGGTCGCAACATCAAAGTCTTTGGGACGCAGCCCCAAGAGCAAGTCTCGAACCGCACCACCGACCACATAGGCAATGAAGCCGCGCTGTTGCAAGGTGCGCACCACATCGTGAGCGCGCTCATCGATCAAGCTCGGATCGATGTGGTGATCCTTGAAGGGGATGCGTTTTTCTTGCCCATAGGGGTTCTTGGAACTCGCAGGGCGGATGCCCATGAGGCGATTGACAAAATTTTTGATCATGCGGCTGCAAAAAGCTCCAAAATAGGCCATCCTCTTTGCGTGGCCAATGCCCGCAAAGCGTCATCGGGGTTGGTGGCCACGGGAAAATTAACAGCGCCCAAAAGAGGCGCATCGTTGATGGAATCGCTGTAAAAGGTGGTTTTCAAATCGGACAACGTCATGCCTCGCTCGAGCAGCCACTGGCGCAAACGGGTGAGCTTGCCTTCCCCCAGCGTGGGCGTGCCCTCAATCTCACCAGTGATCCAGCCTTGGGCGTCACGACTGAGCTCGAGCGCAATGAGGTCTCGCACCCCAAAGAGGTCGGCAATCGGGCGCGTGACCCACTCATTGGTGGCGGTGATGATCATGACCTCTTCACCCCGGGCTTGGTGCTCGGCCACCAGGGACAGGGCCTGGGGCTTGATAGCGGGGGCGATCACCTCTTGGATAAAGCGCTCGCGCATGGCGCTCGAGAGTGCCGGCCCCTTGTCTCGAATGGTCTGTGTGGTAAAGCGCACGTAGGCATGGATGTCCAATTCGCCACGGCAGTAATCTTGGTAAAAGGCCTCGTTTTTAAGCAAAAAGTCATCCTTGGACGTCCACCCCACCTGGGTGGTAAAACGCCCCCAAGACTGGTCTGAGTCGATGGGCAAGAGGGTGTGGTCCAAGTCAAACAAGGTCAGGTGTTCAATCTTCATTCAATATTCTGGCGTGTCTTCATGTCTAAAAATCCAAGCGGGGACCCAAAACCAAGGGCGTCGCATCGGCGCACTCCCCATGACTCGCCCCCTTCCCCACTTGGGCTCAGGCTCAAAGGATAGGGGCCCAAGGCGGGACTCACACAGGGTGTGAACTCTTCAGCCCCAGACTTTTTTGTCTTCGCTTGGGCACACTTTGGCAACGACGGTCATCTCAGCAGTCCTCTAAATCGTTGAGTGTAATCGTTTGTGGCTATCGACCCAGGCTCAAAGCCCATTGAGCATATCCTTGATCAGCGGGATGGTGATGGCTCGCTGGGTTTGCAGTGAAAAAGCGTCGAGTTGGTCTAACCAACCCACCAAATTGGTCAAATCGCGGCTAAAACGCGTCATCATGAAGTCGAGCACGTCGGGCTTGAGAAAAAGACCTCGCAAATTGGCCTGTGCAGTGAGCACTTGGCGACAAGCCTCCTCATCGAGCGTTTTGAGCTCCAAACACAGGCCCTGGGCCATGCGTGTGCGCAAGTCTTCGCGGATGGCGAGGGACCCCACGCTTTGGTCCGCACTCATGAGGATCATGCGACGCGTGTTGTCACCCGGTGCTGACGCGTTGACAAACCAATTGAAGGCAATCGCCTGCTCAGACTCGCTCATGAGGTGCACGTCATCGATGAGCAACAGTCGCCAAGTCGCCTGGAACTCTGGGTCGGCCAAGGACTTGCCATGGCCCTGGGCCTCGCTCAAGACCTGCCAATGCACCACTGACAGGCCGCTCGAGCGTGCCCATTGTGCACACGCCTGCAGCAAATGGGTCTTGCCACTGCCCCTGGCGCCACAAAGGAAAACACCCTCCAGTGGCCACTCCGGCCAAGACGGTCCCGCGCTGGCGCCTGCGCCCAAGCGAGCCAAGCAGTCTTTGAGTATTTCCAGCAACTTGGCATTGGGTCCTGCATAAAAGTGCTCAAAGCTCGCCTCAGGTGCGCGGGCAAGGTCCAAGGTGACTTGCTTCATGGCTTGCAAGAGTCTTGCCCCGGGGGGGCCACTGCATCATCGCGATAAAAAGCACTCTCCCAATAGGCCTTTTGCAACCAGCGCAGCGCCACACTGACCACCGCGCTCGTGGGCAAGGCCACCATCACCCCAAAGAATCCAAACCATTGCCCCCCCACGAGCAAGGCAAAAATCACCGCCACTGGATGCAAACCAATGCGCTCGCCCACCCACTTCGGGGTGAGAAAAAAGCCTTCTAAGATTTGACCCGCACCAAACACCACGAGCACCAGGGTCAAGGCGTGTCCCGCTTCAAACTGCAAAAGTGCAGCCACTGTGGCCAAACCGAGCCCGATACAAAAACCCACGTAGGGGATACAGATCACCAAACCAGTGAACACCCCTATGGGCAAGGCGAGCGCCAGGCCAAACAATTTGAGCGCCACGCTGTAATACGTGGCCATGGCCAGCATGACCCCCAACTGCCCTCTCAAGTATTGCCCGAGCAAATGATCCACCTCTGAGGTGAAGCGCTCGACGGTGGCGCGCGAGCGCACTGGCACCCAGGCCAGCACCCGCATCAAGATGAGGTCTTGGTCGAGCATGAAATAAAAAAGCAAGAGCGGCGTCAAGATGAGGTTGCCCATGACAGCCAACGCGGCAGATCCTCCGATTTTCAAGGACAAGAGCGCTTGGGCGAACCACTCATCCCAGGAGGCATCCAAAGACTTGAGGAGCATGTCTTTGATGCCCTGCGCATCCAAGTTCACGTCGACACCAAGGGCCTGCGCCCAAGGCGCCAATGCGGCCTGGAGCTGCGTCAAGACACTGGGCAGTTGCGCTTTGAGTGCGGGCACTTCTTGGCTAAAAATCGGTGTCAAGAGCGCGAACAAACACACCAACAAGCTTAAAAACCCCAATTCGACCAGGACCACACTCAAGGCGTGTGGCCAAAGCCCTTGGCCCAAGCGCGACAAGCGTTTGGCCCAGGGCCCCAGGGCATAAGCCATGACCCAAGCCGTGATGAAGGGCAACAAAATCGCAGCGAGCGAATGGATCAGCCAGGCCATGGCTGCGGCCAACACGACACCCCAAGCCAGGCGTTGTTGATGCACATTCATCGTCATGGCGGACCCCCTCTCGGACGCTTTAGAATAAGGGCATTCTATCGACACTTGGCAAAGCCCCATCTTGGGCGCGTCCAATCCGTGGCGCTCCTTTGTCAGCGTGGCACAACTTCACTCTCGAAGTCCCTCGTGGACCTCAATTTTTTACCCCTTCGCCACCATGAGCTCACCTCTCACTTACAAATCCGCCGGCGTTGACATCCAAGCCGGAGACGACTTGGTCGAGCGCATCAAGCCTTTTGCCAAAAAAACCATGCGCGAAGGTGTCTTGGCCGGTATTGGCGGCTTTGGCGCCATGTTTGAAATCCCCAGCGGCTACCACCAGCCGGTTTTGGTGAGCGGCACCGATGGTGTCGGGACCAAACTCAAACTCGCCTTTGAGTGGAATATGCATGCCGATGTGGGCATTGATTTGGTGGCCATGAGTGTCAATGACGTTTTGGTCCAAGGCGCCGAGCCCCTTTATTTTTTGGATTATTTCGCCTGCGGCAAACTCGATGTGGAGACCGCGAGCACCGTCATTGAGGGCATTGCCAAGGGCTGTGAAATGGCCCACTGCGCTTTGATTGGTGGAGAAACAGCCGAGATGCCCGACATGTACCCGGTGGGCGAATACGATTTGGCCGGTTTTGCTGTTGGGGTGGTGGAGAAATCCAAGATCCTGTCTGGCCAGACGATCGAGGCCCACGACCGTGTGCTGGGCCTGGCCTCCAGTGGCGTGCACTCCAACGGTTTTTCTTTGGTGAGAAGGGTCATCGCAAAAGTGCTCCAAAGTGGCGAGTCACTGCCTCAGTCTTTCGACGGCAAGCCGTTTCGCGAGGCCTTGATGGCCCCGACCAAAATCTATGTGAGTGCATTGCTCCAAGCGCTCAAAGCTCACCCCATCAAAGGCCTGGCCCACATCACGGGCGGGGGCCTCATCGAAAACCTGCCCAGAATTTTGCCCGCGCACTTGGGGGCTCAACTCGATCGAAAGCGTTGGCCCAGAACTGCGCTTTTTTCTTGGCTGCAGCAGCACGCTCAGATTGACGACACCGAGATGAATCGCACCTTCAACGACGGGATTGGCATGTGTGTGATCGTCGCAGCCGAGCATGTCCCGGCGCTGAAAGCCTTCTTGGAAGCTGCGGGTGAAACGGTTTATGACATTGGCGCGATCTTGCCCTTGAACGATTCAACGGCAAAAGACATCCAACCTGACCGAGTGACACTGGTCGCTTGAGCGTCTTCTTCAGGGCGCACTATAGCCCAAACGCAAAATTCGCAATCGCTCCATGACCTGGGCCTCACGGGGGGAGTCGTTGTGAGAGCGGTAAAGGGTCAGTAAATTTTGCAGCATGCGCTCGACAATTTGACGCTCACTGGCCGGGCGCAAAAACCCCCTCAAACGCCGATCCCAATCCATCGCGCCGAAGTCCTCGCTTCGCTGCTGCCCAAGCCGCTCAGAGGGTTCTGATTCGTCTGGGCGTTCGGGTGAATCGGATGACCCGAGTGGGTTAGCACCTTGATCCCCAAGCTTCATGGCGTTCAAAGACTGGGCAATGTCTGGAAACTCGTAGAGCCGCTCGAGCAAGGCCTCGCGAGTCAGAGAGCGCGCGGAAAACACATCGAGCACCACCAAGCCCTCATTGGGATAGGTGAGATTGACTTTGACCAAGAAATGTCCTGGGAAATTCACCCCTTTGGCTTGCAGTCCAATGGACTGAGCGAGCTCGAGCCAGATCACCGACAGGCTGATGGGGATGCCGCGACGGGTTTTGAGGACCGCGTTCAAAAAACTGTTTTCGGGGTCATGGTAATGGTTGACATTGCCTTGAAAGCCCAACTCTTCAAAAAACAAACGGTTCAAAATCTTCAAGCGGTGCAGTGCAGACGCGTCAGGGGCCAAACGGCGCTTGAGCCTGACCAAGATTTGATCCACATCGGCCAAAACTTGCTCAACATCGAGTTCAGGGTACTCGTCTTGGGCAAGACTTGCCGCCGCCTCCAAAAGGGGGAACTGCTCATCACTTTGCACCAAACTGGCAAAGTACGACATCTGCGTGGCCACCGGATCGAGATTAAATCCCATGCTCAAACACCTCCCCTTGCGGACTCAACAAGGCCTTAGGCCTCACGCCCAACAGCCCGAGCAAAGCCGCGTAGAGTGCGGCCGTCAGGGCCAAGACCGCCGCCATCAAGGCGACACGATTCAAAGCATGCTCTCTCATCCCCACCCAGTCCCAGTGCTGCGCACACCACCATAAAAAGATCCCCACACCCAGACTGGACAAGCCCACTTGCAGACCCAAAGCGCGCCAACCCGCTTGCGGTGTGTAGCGCCCTGAGCGCCTCAAAAAGTACCATAAACAAGTGGCATTGACCAAAGCACCCAGACCGATGGACAAGGCCAGACCCGCTTGCGCCAAGACAGGAACGAGCACACAGTTCATCAACTGGGTGAAAATGAGCACGCCTATGCCAATGCGAACTGGCGTTCGGGTGTCTTGCGCGGCATAAAACCCAGGCGCCAACACCTTGATGGCCACCAGTCCCATGAGTCCGACACCGTAACCGGTGAGGGCGTTCGCCGTTTGCTCCACGTCTTGAGGACGAAACGCACCGTAATGGTAGAGCACACTCACCAGTGGCTTGGCAAAGACCAGCAAAGCCAACGCACACGGCGCGCACAGCACCAAAACCCATTTGAGCCCCCAGTCGAGCAAGGCCGAGTAGCGCACGAGGTCAAGGCTTTGGCGTGCCGCGGACAACTGAGGCGTGAGCACCACCCCCAAAGCCACCCCCAAAAGGGCGGTGGGGAACTCCATCAGCCGATCGGCGTAGCTGAGCCAACTCACACTGCCAGACGCCATGTGGGATGCAATTTGGGTGTTGATCAAAAGCGACAACTGCGCAACCGACACGCCCACCAAGGCGGGGCCCATGAGGCGCAAAATTTTTTGCGTGCCCTCAGAGCGCCACGCAAGACTGTAGGCCTGCCACTGCCAAGGCCAGGCCATTTGCGGCGTGAGGCCCATGCGACTCAAAGCCCAAAATTGCACGCTCAACTGAAGCACCCCCCCCAGCATCACCCCCACCACCATGGCATCGATCCCAGGCCAGCCACGGGCCACGAAGAGGGGGGACACCAGGCAAGCCGCGGCGATCATGGACAAATTCAAGAGCACCGGGGTCATGGCCGGCACGGCAAAACGCCGCCAGGTGTTGAGAACCCCTGCGGCCAAGGCCACCAGGGACATGAAGGCGATATAGGGAAACATCCAACGGGTCATGAGGACTGCTGCTTGCTGTGCTTGAGGGACATGCTCGAGGCCACTGGCCATGAGCCAAACCAGCACTGGCGCACCCAAAACCCCCACCAAGGAGGTCAGCAGCAAAACACTCAACAGCACACTGGCGACTTGACCGATGAGTTTTTGTGTCTCTTCTTCGCCTTTTTCCTGCAAAGTTGACGCGAGCACGGGCACAAAGGCCTGACCAAATGCGCCTTCGGCAAACAAGCGTCGAAACAAATTGGGGATGCGAAAGGCCACATTGAAGGCGTCGGTCATGGCGTTGGCCCCAAAAATGGAGGCCATCAATAGCTCTCGCACCATGCCGGTGATGCGTGACACGAGGGTCAAAAAAGAGACCGTGGAGGCAGATTTTAAAATACTCACCCAATAAGTGTAGCGCCCAGATCACACTTTGCCTTGATGAATTTGATATAATGTTGGGCTTTGCTGACATCATCCACAGACACCAAGGACACACCATGGCTTCCGCCAAACCCAAGAAAAAAAACCCCCGACTGGCCTCTGGCCGCAAACGCGCACGCCAAGACGTTAAGCTCAATGCAGCCAACACGTCTTTGCGCTCCAAATACCGCACCGCAGTCAAGAACGTTGAAAAAGCCGTTCTAGCCGGTGATAAAACCAAAGCCGCCGAATTGTTCGCCAGCATGCAAGCCGTGGTGGACACGATTGCAGACAAAGGCATTTTTCATAAAAACAAAGCGGCCCGTGACAAGAGCCGTTTATCCACCAAAGTGAAAGCTTTGGCCCTCGCGGCCTGATTGATTTCAGGTCTTCGCCCGGTCTGATTGTTCAGACCGCCGTTTGAGAGGGTGCGCTGTCAGCAAAGCAAAAAGCCGCTATTTTTAGCGGCTTTTTTGTGTCTAAAGAAAAGTGGGGAAATGGAAAAAGTGGGGAAAGTCCCAAGTCAATTGAAAAGCTCAAGGCTTGGCAGCCGCTTGAGCGGGGCTTTAGGCGTGGTGAAACATCTCTTCCAGGGCCTGGGCGGAGCATGCAGGGGTGACTTGCAGATCGTTGTCTTTGGCAAAGTTCATCACAAAGTCCCAAGCCATGGGCTCGACTTCTTTGAGTTTGCGGTTGACCACCACGCACTTGAAGCCACTAAAGGAATTGGGCACACACCAAGGGGAATAGCTTAAATGTGAGCCTGGCTTGGCGCCACCTGGGCGAAACGAGCTCATGACGCCCGCGAGCCGCTCGGCCCAGTCGCTGGGTCTGAATTTCTTGCCGTGGGAGGTCACCCCCACAATAAAGAGTTCTTGTGCGTTTTGAAGGTCTTGCTCAGTAATGACTGACATGGTCTACCTCGTAGGTCTAATGAAACCGCTCGAGGGCCACTCAAACTTTGGGGCTGGTTGAGGGTGCTTCGCACCGCTTTCAACCGACTCCAAGGCGACTGGTCCCAAATGTCTTTTCTCTTTGCGACGCAATTCTAGTACTAGAAAACCCTTGTGTCCAACCGTCTTTACCTTCAAAATCCCGATTGGCCCCTCATCACACCTCATTTTGAAGACCTTCAAAAACAAAAAACCTGCTCAAGCCCTCATCCCCCCCCTCGAAGGCGGCTTTGTTTAAAAAAGTTTGGCGTTGTCTTAGAGTCAACACACTAAAATCAGAGGCTATGGTGCGGATGACACGCTTTGTAAAGCGCCGCAGGCCAATTCACCCTTTTATGACCCCATGACCTGATCGACTTGACACCCCCTATGTCCGAATCCTTGACCCCACCCCTGAGCACCCCAACCCCAGCTGCTGCTGGCCCCCAAGACAGCGCCGTCATGAACACCTACTCGCGCTTGGACGTGACCTTCAGTCACGGCCAAGGACTTCAAATGTGGGACTTGAAGGGGCGCCGGTATCTGGACGCATTGGCCGGCATTGCCGTCAACACCTTGGGGCACGGCCACCCGCAACTGGTGAAGGCCTTGCAGGACCAGGTCGCCAAAATGATTCACTGCTGCAACTACTACCACGTCCAAACACAAGAGCAGTTGGCCGCCAAATTGGTGGCGTTGTCGGGCATGAGCAACGTGTTTTTTTGCTCCACCGGGCTAGAAGCCAATGAGGCCGCCCTCAAACTCGCGCGCAAATTTGGCTCCAAAAAGGGCATAGAACGCCCTGAAATCGTGGTCTATGAAAAATCCTTCCACGGCCGCTCCATTGCCACCTTGAGCGCCACAGGCAATGAAAAAATCCAAGTCGGTTTTGGCCCCTTGGTGGAGGGCTTCATCCGGGTGCCCATCAACAGCCTCCAAGCCCTCCAAGAGGCCACCCACAACAATCCCAATGTGGTGGCGGTGTTTTTGGAGGCCATCCAAGGAGAAGGCGGCATCAATGTCATGGATCTCGAGTATTTGCGCCAAGTGCGCACCCTGTGCGACGAGCGCGACTGGCTTTTCATGATCGATGAGGTGCAGTGCGGCATGGGTCGCACTGGCAAATGGTTCGCACACCAGTGGGCGGGCATCCTCCCAGACGTCATGCCCCTGGCCAAGGGTTTGGGTTCGGGCGTGCCCGTGGGCGCAGTGGTCGCTGGCCCCAAGGCGGCGCATATTTTTGAGCCCGGCAACCATGGCAGCACCTTTGGCGGCAACCCTTTGGCCATGCGCGCAGGCATCGAGACCATCGCCATCATGGAGCGCGACCATTTGATCGACAACGCGGCCAAGATGGGCGCATATTTGAAGGCCTCTTTAGAGCGCGAGCTCGCTGGCGTGGCCGGCTTTGTGCAAGTCAAGGGCAAAGGCTTGATGATCGGTGTGGAGCTCGACCGGCCTTGCTCGGCGCTCATGGGTTTGGCCCTGGACGCGGGACTTTTGCTCAGCGTCACGGCCGACTGCATCGTGCGTTTGGTGCCCGCTTTGATCATTGAAGCGTCGCATTGCGATGAGATCGTCGCCACTTTGGTGCCTTTGATCAAAAAATTCTTGAAACCCACATGAAGCACTACCTGCAGTTTACCGATTTCACGGCGCAAGAATACGAGTACTTGTTCCAGCGCGCGGCGCTCATCAAGGCCAAATTCAAAACCTATCAAAAGCACCAACCCTTGGTGGACCGCACCTTGGCGATGATTTTTGAGAAGGCCTCCACACGCACACGCGTGAGCTTTGAAGCGGGCATGTACCAACTGGGCGGCACGGTGCTCAACCTCACATCGGGCGAGAGTCAAATCGGCCGCAGCGAGCCCATTGCCGACACCGCGCGCGTGATCAGCCGAATGGTGGACTTGGTCATGATCCGCACCTTTGGCCAAGAGCGCATTGAGCAGTTTGCCCAGCATTCGCGCGTGCCCGTCATCAACGGCCTCACCAATGAGTTCCACCCCTGTCAAATCTTGGCCGATTTGTTCACTTTTTTCGAACACCGCTCAGAGCAACACTCACCCCTGGCCTGCTTCAAAGGCAAGATCGTGGCCTGGGTGGGAGATGGCAACAACATGGCCAACAGTTGGCTTCAAGCCGCTGAATTGTTGGGCTTTAAAGTCCATGTGAGCACCCCTTCAGGCTATGAGGTCGATCAATCGATTGCGGGGCTGCGCTCGGGTGAGTGCTACCGCGTCTTCCAAGACCCCCACGAGGCCTGCGAAGGCGCCGATTTGGTCACGACCGATGTCTGGACCAGCATGGGGTTTGAGGCTGAAAACGATGAGCGCAAAAAGGCCTTTCACAATTGGTGTGTCGACACGGCGATGATGGCCAAAGCCAAGCCCGACGCCTTGTTCATGCATTGTTTACCTGCCCACCGGGGGGAAGAGGTGAGCACCGACGTGATCGATGGACCGCAGTCGGTTGTATGGGACGAGGCCGAGAACCGCATGCATGTGCAAAAGGCCTTGATGGAGTATTTGCTCTTGGGCCAACAGCCGACTTAGGGCCTTGTCCGCGCTGACCTTATCCTGAATAAAGCCACGGTAAATCCATGAGTCGCTCCCCCATGATGCGAAGGGCTGTGTCACGCATGAACCCCAAGGGCTGTCCCCAGTGAAAGAGACGGGCATTGAGCAAGGCTCGCCTTTGGACTTGGGCACAGCGCTGCCAACGCATCTGAGCGTAAAGAGTGAGTCTGGCCTGCACCGACAAACTGCGCTGACCCCAACACAGCGCAAAGACCTGTGCATCTTCAATGGACATGCCGGCCCCTTGGGCCAAATAGGGCAGCATGGGATGGGCCGCATCCCCCAAGAGAGCAAGTCGCCCGTGTGCCATGTCTTGTGCGCCGCGCACAGGGGCAGCGGCAAAGAGGGGCCACACCGACCAGGTGGGCACGAGTCCAGCGATATCGCGCAAGTGGGTGCTGGTGCGCTCTAAAGCCCCTTGCAAGGCCTCAATGTCGTGAGTTCCATTCGTTGAGGATGCTGTTACTTCATCCCAGTGATGGCTCAAAAACCGCTTTTGTTGTGCCATCTGTTGGTCCGGTCTCACGGCTTGGGCACTTGAGACCTCGAGCAGCACCACCACATTGAGCCACTCCCCGCCCCTCACGGGGTATTGAACCCAGTGCAACTTGGGCGCCAAAAACAAACGCACGGCATTGCTGCGCATAGAGGCGGGCAAATCGGCCTGTGCCACCAGAGCTCGATAAGCCAATTGCCCAGTGTATTGAAGCGGTGTTTTCTCAAAATGGCTCTGGCGCAAACCACTAAAAACGCCATCGGCGCCAATCAACGCCTGAGCACCATGGCTCTGAGTCTGGGGAGCCAACGCCAGACCCAAGTCTGCCGACTCGGCGTGAAGCGAAAACTCGCTCGCACACGGCAAAGGCGTTTTTTGCAGGAACTGAGTTTGAACATCAAACTCAATTGCCCCGCAGTCGCGGGCACCCCCAGCACCATTCGCCGCTTGGACATGACCCAGCGTGGCGTGCAAGAGTTTTTCACCCAAGCGCACCTGTGTCAGTCCGTTTTCTTGAACACCCTCGCGCAGCATTCCTTGCAAGTCTGCGCGCAAAAGCGTGGCATAAGGTGCACCGTAAAGCGTTTGGCAGCGCTCCCCCAGGGGCAACGCTGAAATCAAGCCGCCTCGAGAGCCATCGATCACTTCGATTCGCTCGGGCCAAGAGGCACAACGCTGCAACGCTTTCTCCAAGCCCCAGTCCCTCAATCGCCGTGTGGCATTGGGCCCCAACTGCAAACCCGCACCGACTTCAGACCAGGCCTCTTGGCGCTCAAACACCACGCTTTTCACGCCCATCTTGGCCAAGGACAAGGCTGCACTCAGCCCTCCAATGCCAGCGCCACTGATCGCCACCTCGTGGACAAGACTCATGCGAACACTCGATCGACCTCTTGCAGCCAATGGCGCTTGAGCGCCTCGGGCATGAAGCTCGCCTCAAAGGAGCATTTGGCGAGTTGTTGAACGTCTTTGGGGCTCAGGGCCAAACTCTGAGCCACTTGCAAATAATTCTCGTTGATGTAGCCTCCAAAATAAGCCGGATCGTCTGAATTGATCATCACACAAAGACCCAAATCGAGCATTTTTTTGATCGGGTGCGCCGCCAAATCAGGAAATACACACAGTCGCACATTGGACAAAGGGCAGACCGTGAGGGGGATGCGCGTTCGGGCCAGATAATCCATCAAGGCCGGGTCCTTCATGGCTTGCACGCCGTGGTCTATGCGCTGCGCGTTCAGTGTTTGCAAGGCGCTCCAAATGTAGGCCGGCGGGGCTTCCTCACCGGCATGGGCGACACAATGCAAACCCAAAGCACGGGCTTTTTCAAACACGTTTTTAAACTTTTCAGGCGGATGCCCCATTTCACTGGAATCCAAGCCCACACCGATGATGTGCTGACGATAAGGCAAGACCTCTTGCAGGGTTTGAAGAGCACTGCTCTCATCGAGGTGGCGCAAAAAACACAATATTAAATTGGCTGAAATTTTGAAGTCCCGGCCCGCGTCGTCGACTGCGCGGCGCAAGCCCTCGATCACGGTTTGCATGGACACGCCTCGGGCGGTGTGGGTTTGCGGATCAAAGAAAATTTCGGCGTGAACAACGCCTTGGGAATGCGCTTTTTTCAAATACGCATAGGTCATGTCGTAGAAGTCTTGGATTTTCAAAAGAACACTGGCGCCGGCATAGTAAATGTCTAAAAAGCTCTGCAGATCCTCAAATGCATAGGCCGCCTTCAAGGCCTCCACGCTGGCATAGGGCAAGCTCACTTGATTTCTTTTGGCCAAAGCAAAAATCATCTCAGGCTCGAGTGAGCCTTCAATATGAATGTGCAACTCCGCTTTCGGACAAGTTTCAATCAAATGCTGGAATTCGGCTGAAAGCACAGGAGAGGCGGTATTCATGGTGGATCAATCGATAGAACAAAAAAACAAGACTTCAAAGTGAAGGGGAAGAAGACGCAAAAAGGGGCCTCCCATGAGGCCCCCAAATGGTTGATGAAGACCCCCCAGCATGTTCAGTGCACGGGGAGACTTCAATCCATCACTGAACCTTATTTCTTGTCGCCACCGGGCACTTTGCCCTCAACACCCTTCACGTAGAAATGCACGCCGCTCAAAAAGCCATCGTCGGCAACCGCGTCTTTTTTGACCACTTCTTTGCCGGTGTTGTCAACGATCGGGCCTTTCCAAATGGCAAAACTGCCATCGGTGAGGCCTTTTTTGATTTCATCAATTTTGGCTTTGGTGTCGGCTGGGACATCGTCAGCAATAGAGACCAAATCAATGGCGCCTTCTTTAACGCCCCACCACGATTTTTGGTTACCCGTCCAAGTACCGGCCAAAAAGTCCTTCGTGGTTTTGATGTAGTAAGGCGTCCAATTGATCACCGCAGAGGCCAAATGGGCCTTGGGACCATAGGCCGTCATGTCAGAGTCCCAACCGAAGGCGCGCTTACCCTTTTCCTCGGCTGTTTTCAAGACCGCGGGGGAGTCGGTGTTTTGGAACAAAATGTCAGCGCCACCGTTGATCAAAGAGGTGGCTGCTTCAGTCTCTTTGGGTGGATTGAACCAATCGTTGACCCAAACCACTTTGGTCTTGATCTTGGGGTTGACCGACTGCGCACCCAGGGTAAAACTATTGATGTTGCGAATCACTTCTGGAATTGGCACTGAACCCACCACGCCCAGAACATTGGATTTGGTCATCGAGCCCGCAACCACACCCGCCATATAGGCGCCTTCATAGGTGCGTGAATCATAGGTGTTCATGTTGGGCGCTAGTTTGTAGCCTGTGGCATGCTCAAACTTCACATCAGGACTCTCGCCCGCGACTTTGATCATGGTGTCCATGTAACCAAAGGTGGTGCCAAAAATTAATTTATTGCCCTGACCCACCATGTCTTTGATCACGCGCTCCGCATCGGCCGACTCGGGGACATTCTCGACAAAGGTGGTGGCGATTTTGTCGCCGAATTCTTTCTCTAATGCTTTTCTGGCGTTGTCGTGCGCAAACGTCCATCCACCGTCGCCCACAGGTCCCACGTAAGCGAACGCAATTTTTACGGGATCGGCTTTGGGGGCCACTGCCTCGGGCTTGGCTTCCTCTTTTTTACCACAAGCCACCAGCATGGCCAAAGAGATGACGCTCAGTGCGCCCAGGCGAACCAAGGAGCGTTTGGGTTGATCGATCATGATGAAAAGGTCCTTTGAAAAGTGAAGGTTAAAAAAAACTCATTGTGAGCCAGGAAAAAAAGATTTACCAATGGATGAGGGCATGTTCAGGCGAATCCATTGCGGGTTTCTAGAGATGATCACCAAGACCCCGATGGTCGCCACATAAGGCAACATGGTGAGGGCTTGGCTGGGCAATTCAACCCCCAAAGTTTGCAAGTGAAACTGCAGCATCGTCACCCCACCAAAAAGGTAAGCACCAAAGAGCACCCGAGAGGGGCGCCACGTCGCAAAGGTGGTCAAGGCCAGGGCGATCCAACCTTTTCCCGCCACCATGCCCTCCACCCACAAGGGGGTGTAGACCAAGGACAAGTAAGCCCCAGCGAGGCCACACAAAGCGCCCCCCGAGACCACCGCCCACCAACGAATCCAGCGCACCGGGTACCCCAGCGCATGGGCCGCCTGGGGCGACTCACCCACACTTCGCAAAATCAAACCGGCCCGTGTGCGGTTGAAAAACAGTGTCAAACCGACTGTGAGCGCCATGGCAATATAGACCATAGGGTGGTGTCGAAACAAGGCCTCTCCCAGCCATGGGATATTGGCCAACCCTGGAACTTCATAGGACACGCTGGGGGGCAATTTGGCCTGCACATAGGGCACCCCGATGAAGGCCGACAAACCTGCGCCAAATAGACTCAAAGCCAATCCCCCTGCATACTGGTTGGCATTCAAGCCAATCACCAAGGCCCCAAAAATACCCGCCAACACCGCCCCCGTCAACATGCCTGAGAGGAAACCCACACTCGGCAGTCCCGTGTGCACCGTGGCCGCAAAACCCGCCACCGCCGCACACAACATCATGCCTTCGGCTCCCAGGTTCAATACGCCGGCTTTTTCATTGATCAATAACCCCAGGGCCGCAAGCGCCAAAACCGTTCCTGCATTGAGGGTGGCGGCAATCAATAAGACATACGACTCCATGGGGCTCAGTGTCCTTGCCTGTGGGTGGTGCTCGCGCTCGTGCTGGCGCCCCCAGAGGCGCTCGTTGACGCGGTGACCGCTCGCTGGACCCAACACAAACGCTGATAAATCAATGTATCACAAATCAACAAAGAAAAAAGAAGCAAGCCTTGAAAGACGCCGGTGAGCGACTTGGGCAGTCCAAGCCGGGACTGGGCCAACTCGCCCCCAATGTAGAACGCGCTCATGAGAAGCGCCGACATCACCATCCCGAGCGGGTGCAGTCGCCCAACAAAGGCCACAATGATGGCTGCAAATCCATAACCCACGGGGACATAGGGGGTGAGCTGACCAATGGGGCCGCTCACCTCCAAGGCTCCAGCCAAGCCGGCACAGGCCCCACTCACCAACAGCGCCAAATACAAATTCTTGGCTGAAGAAAAGCCACTCAACCTCGCTGCCAAGGGGGCTTGACCGGTGACTTGCAAACCGAATCCCGCGCGCGTGCGGTACAAAAAGACCCACGACAAGGCTGCACCGAGCAAGGCCAAGGGCAGCCCCAAGCTCATGCGCGAGCCTGGGATGAGCCGTGGCACCAGGGTATAGGCGTCAAAACTCTTGGTTTGCGGGAAGTTGTACCCATTGGGGTCTTTCCAGGGGCCATAAACCAAGTAACTCAGAATCATGGTGGCGACGTAGACCATCATCAAGCTCACCAAGATTTCATTGGCATTGAATCGCTCACGCAGCACCGCCACCATACCCGCCCACAACATTCCTCCCAAGGTGCCCATGAGCAGCACCAATATCACCACGCCTCGCCCCCAGGAAGGGTCGGCATTGATGGCCACACCACTGGCAAAAATCGCGCCCATCACGTACTGACCTTCGGCCCCAATATTCCAAACATTGGCCCTGAAACAAAGCCCAAGTCCCAAAGAAATCAACAGCAAAGGCGTCGCCTTGACCATCAACTCTCCCAAGGCGTAGCTCGACTTGATGGGCTCCCAAAAGAAGACCAGCAAGGCCCGTGCAGGGTCCTTGCCCATGGCCATGAAGAGCACAACGCCCACCAGCACGGTGATGAGGAGCGCGAGCAATGGGGACACCCAACGCCAAAACTCGGATGGTTCGCTTCGAACCTCAAGGCGGAGTTCACGCATGCGTGTCCTCCCACAACCCACTCATCCACACGCCCACTTCTGAGAGTGTGGCCTCTTGGCGCAAGATGCTTGGTGACAACCGGCCTTGCGCCATCACGTACAAACGGTCGCAGATCTCAAAAAGCTCCTCGAGCTCTTCGCTCACCACCAAGACCGCACATCCTTCTCGCTTCAAGGCGAGCACTTGCGCACGAATTTGAGCGGCCGACCCCACATCCACACCCCAAGTGGGCTGGGAGACGACAAAAACCTTTGGATGGGCATCCATCTCACGGCCCATGATGAACTTTTGCAAATTGCCACCCGACAGCGACTTGGCCTTGGATTGGGGTCCATTGGACTTCACGTTAAAGCGCTGCAAGATTTGGCGGGTTTGTTCAAACAAGGCCTGGGGCTGGATAAAGCCTCGGGCACTCAAGGTTTCTTCTCGGGTGAGCATCATGTTGTCTTGCAGTGACATGTCGGCCACCACATTGCGCCCCAAGCGGTCTTCCGCCACGACATGCAAGCCCACCTCGCGGCGATGCCGTGGACCCCAATGGCCCACCGCTTGGCCCATGAGCTCAATGCTTTGGGGTGCGGCGCGGACATCTTCGCCCGAGAGCGCCATCAGCAGCTCTCGCTGCCCGTTGCCGGACACACCGGCAACACCCACCACCTCACCCGAGTGCACATTCAAGCACACGTCTTTTAAGTCCACGCCAAACTGCTCGAGCGCCGACAAACTCAGAGACTGCACCAACAAGCGCACTTCACCCGTTTCTTGGACTTCTCGCACCAAGGCAGGAGGCTCCGCGCCAATCATGAGGCGACTCAAAGACTCGTTGCTTTCTTGACCCGGGCGACACACGCCCGTCACGCGCCCACTTCTAAGCACCGTGCAGTGGCTGCACAACTCGCGAATTTCATGGAGTTTGTGGCTGATGTACAAAATGCTGCAACCCTGGGCCGAAATGCGTTTGAGCACTTCAAAGAGCTTTTCCACGGCTTGTGGGGTGAGCACGGAAGTGGGTTCATCCATGATGAGCAACTGAGGCTCGGTGAGGAGAGCACGGATGATTTCAACGCGCTGCATCTCCCCCACCCCCAAGGTGTGAACCGGGCGGTTGGGATCAATCTCCAAACCATAGGCCTGGGCCTTCTCTGCGATCAAAGCGCTCACCTCGTCCAAGCTCAGTGAGCTTTGCAGCCCTAGCCAAACGTTTTGCGCAACGGTGAACGTCTCAAACAAGCTGAAATGCTGAAACACCATGCTGATGCCCAGGGTTCGGGCATGTTGCGGGGACTTCACTTGAACATGATGGCCATTGAAGATGATCTCGCCCGAGTCGGGCATCACCGCGCCGTAGATGATTTTCATCAGCGTGGACTTGCCAGCGCCGTTTTCCCCCAAAACCGCGTGGATCTCCCCCGCCTGCACCTGCAGAGAAATTCCATCATTGGCCACCACCGAGGGATAACGCTTGGAGATGCCTCTAAGGTCTAGACGAAGGGTCATGTCGGTAGGACTGGAGTAATTCAGTGGGTTTGAGGAGATTGTGATTCGAAGGACTGCGCTTGAGGCTGTTTTGATGGGATCCAAGCAAGGCCAATGCCACAGATAAAAGTTTTTTCAATAAGTCTGCCATCTACAAAGCAAGCCGTTGGGGCAATCTTAAGCCCAAAGTCCCTGTTTTTTTCTCGCCAATAGCCTAGATTTTTCCCTGCAAATGGCCGTGCACCAACATGACGCAGAAAACCAGACCCCAAGTGGAGGTGAAAATTTCACAGCACCATCATTGCACAAAAAGACGCAAGATCACAAAATCAAGATGGCCCTGAAATCGTTGACGTTGGTGAGGGTCGGTCCCGTGATCACCAAGTCCGACAAGGCGTTGAAAAACCCGTGCGAATCATGGCGCTGCGCGTACTCGTTGACCCATAGGCCCAGTGCTGCCGCTTTGGACAGGGTGTGGGGCCCGATCCTGGCCCCCGCACTGTTTGAACTGCCATCAATCCCATCGGTGTCGGCCACCAAAGCCCAAACCCCTGGCGCGCCGTTCAACGCCTTGGCCAAAGACAAACAAAACTCACCCGCACGACCGCCACGACCCTGGCTCGCACCCGTGGGCATGCTGTCGGGTTTGCCCAAGGTGACCGTGGTCTCCCCGCCACTCAAGAGCACACAGGGCTTGCGAAAGGCACCCATTCCTTGCTGGGCATAACGTGCCAAGCTCGCGTGCACCATCGCCACATCCTTGGACTCGCCTTGGATGTCATCGGCCAAAATATAAGCTTCAAGTCCCAGTCGCTTGGCATGCTCGGCTGCGGCATTCAAGGCATCGTTGGCACAGGCGATGATCCTAACTTCCCCCACTGAGGCAGGAAAGTCGTGAGCCTTTGGGGTTTCGAGTTCACCTCGGCCCAAGGCCCCCAAGGTGAGTTGAGGCAGTGAAATGCCATAGCGGCGCAAAGTTTCAAACGCCTCTTGCGACGTGCTCAAATCGGCGACGCTTGGGCCACTGGCGATGGTTTGCGGGTCGTCACCAGGCACATCGCTGATGCACAAGGTGAGCACCCGCGCCGGTTGGAGGGCCTGCAGCAACCGGCCGCCCTTGATCTGTGAGAGGTGTTTGCGAACTGCGTTCATCTCGCCAATACTGGCCCCACTTTGCAACAAGGCACGATTCACGGCTTGTTTGTCCTCCAGAGTCAAGCCATCGATGGGCAAACACAAAAGAGATGATCCCCCGCCAGAGATCAACACCACCACCAAGTCCTCAACACTCAGACCCTTGGCCAAAGCCAACATGGTTTGGGCAGCCCGCATGCTGTTCGTGTCGGGCACTGGGTGTGAGGCCTCGATCACCTCAATGCGGGAGTGTTGGCGGTCAAACTGAGCCGGCACATGGCCATAGGGCGTGACCACCATGCCGCTCAAAGGCGATGATGGATGAAGTCTGCACCAAGCTTCTTCCAAGGCCATGGCCATGGAGACACTGGCCTTGCCAGCCCCCAGCACCAAGGTCCTGCCTTTGGGGGGGTGTGGTAAGTGGGCCTGCACCAAAGATTGGGGACTCGAGCGCTCAATGGCCACTTGAAACAATTGCTCTAAAAACTCAAAGGGTTCTATCACGGCTCAACCTCTCTGATCAATTCAAAAGCCAGCGCTCAACACCAAAGAGGCGTGGCATAAAAAAAGAATATCATTGCCCATCATAGCGCGGGCTGACTTCTTCGGTTGGCAAACATCGCTGTTTTTTCTTCCTACAAGGGTCCATCAAGGTCCCCAACCATGCACTGGCGGGTCAACAGCGAACGCGTTGATTCGCCAGCGCATTGAATTGATGGTTTTTTTTCTTGAGACCTTGAGCACATGACTTCACTTTTTATCCACCATGCGCATTGCATCACCACCCAAAACGACCATGCGAGCGAAATCTTTGGGGGGTCCATCTACATCGAAGACGGTTTGATCAAGGACGTGATGAGCGCAGAGGAATTTATCTTGCGTGGCGAGCCAATGCTCAAAAGCGCCGAGCGTGTAATCGACGCACGCCATCACTTGGTGACACCCGGCTTGATCAACTGTCACCACCACATGGTGCAATCCTTGACCCGTGCGGTCAAGGGTGTTCAAAACGCCGAATTGTTTTCTTGGCTTAAGGGGCTTTACCCTTTGTGGGCGGGCTTGACGCCCGAGATGATTGGGGTCTCGCACCAAGTGGCCATGGCCGAGTTGCTGCTCTCAGGTTGCACCACCAGCAGCGACCACCTCTACATTTACCCCAACGGGGTCAGGTTAGAAGACAGCATCCAAGCCGCCCAGACCATGGGACTGCGCTTCACGGCCACCCGTGGGAGCATGAGTGTGGGTCAATCCAAGGGTGGACTTCCACCGGACAATGTGGTGGAAAAAGAAGCGGACATATTGACCGTCTCGCAGCAACTGATAGAAAATTGGCACGACGCGCAGCACGGCTCCATGCTGCAAATTGCTCTGGCACCTTGTTCGCCTTTTAGTGTGAGTCCAGACCTGATGCGTGAGTCGGCCAAACTCGCCAGGGCCTATGGCGTGAGACTGCACACCCACTTGGCGGAAAACGACCACGATGTGGCGTACACCCAAGAGAAGTTCAATTGCACACCGGCTCAGTTCGCTGAAAACCTTGACTGGGTGGGCCATGATGTGTGGCACGCGCATGGCGTGAAAATCGATGAGCAAGGAATGAATTTGTTTGCCAAAACGCGCACCAGTATTTCGCACTGCCCGTGCAGCAATATGCGACTGGCCAGTGGCATATTACCCCTGAGAAAACTCTTGAACCTGGGGGTGAATGTGGGTCTAGGGGTCGATGGCAGCGCAAGCAACGATGGGGCACACTTGCTCGGCGAAGCTCGCCAGGCCATGCTCTTGGCACGCGTGGCCAAGTCACTTGAGCCCTTTGGTTGTGACACTGGCCCCCAAGAGATGACGCCGCGCGATGCTTTGAGGCTCGCCACGCGAGGAGGCGCAAAAACCTTGGGTCGCCAAGACATTGGGCAAATTGAGGTGGGGTATTGCGCTGACTTGGCGCTGTTCAGAACCGACACGCTTGAACAAGCCGGGGCTGCTGTGCATGACCCGGTTGGCGCGCTTATGCTCTGCGCCAGTCAAAATGCAGACTACACCATCGTCAATGGCGAGGTCTTGGTTGAGGGTGGCGAGCTCACGCGTTTGGAGTTGACTCCGCTGATTCGTCGCCACAACCAACTCGCCATGGACCTCGTTGAAAAAGCCCGCAACGTTTGAGCCTTTGCGCTCAATTCAAGGTGCAGTTTTTGCACCTTGCTCATACCAGCGCCCAATGAGCGCACGCTCTTGAGGGGTGATGCCCGTTGCATTGTTCATGGGCATTTGCGCAAGGACCACTGCTTGCTGGTAGATGTTCAACGCGTTTTGAGCCACACCTTGGGGTGAATCGAGCCGAATGTTTTTCATTTGCATGGCCGCACCATGACACGGGTAACAACGCGCCTCGAGCACGACACTCAAAGCCTTGTAATCCACGATTTGTTCTCTCACTTGGGGACCCATGGGTGGGTCGCCCTGAGCATTGCCCTCAGGTGAGGCTTGCGGCGCCATCGCCACAATCACGCCCAAGATGAAGACGCAGCCCAGCAGGGCATAAGGCCAAGGGTTGGATGCACGACCTTGATGGTAGGCGTGGCGTTGAACAAAGAACTGGCGAATCAAAGCACCGGCCAACATCATCACCACCAAAATGATCCAATGCTGGGGATGGGTGTATAAAAACCCGTAATGATTGCTCATCATTGCAAAAATCACAGGCAGGGTGAAGTACGTGTTGTGCACACTGCGCTGCTTGCCGCGCTTGCCGTGCATGATCAACTCTTGCGCGGGCAATTTGGGGCCCGTGGTCATGGCTTGCACCACCTTGCGCTGGCCTGGGATGATCCAAAAAAACACATTGGCCGACATGCTGGTCGCAATCATGGCCCCGATCAATAAAAACGCAGCACGACCCGCAAACCAATGGCAGGCCAAATAGGACGCCAAGGTGATCACACCGATCATCACCCCACCCACCCAGCGTTCGCCATTTTCGCGAAACCCAAGCCACTGACACACACGGTCATAAACCAACCAAAAGACGACCAAAAAAGCCAAGGCCAAAACGCTCGCTTGCGTTGGTGTCCATGCCACCAAAGAGGGATCGATCAAAAACGTTTTGGCGTTGTAGAGGTAGAGCACCGAAAACAGTGAAAAACCACTCATCCAAGTGAAATAACTTTCCCAATAAAACCAATGCAATTTGCTGTGAATCTTTTGTGGCGCCACCAAGTATTTTTGTGGATTGTAAAAACCGCCCCCATGCACAGCCCACATGGCGCCGTCCACCCCTTTTTCCAGCAAATCAGGGGATGTGGGCTTGACCAAATTGCTGTCTAAAAAGACAAAATAAAAGGATGAACCCACCCAAGCGATCACTGTGATCAAGTGCAACCACCGCAAAAGCAAATTGGCCCACTCCAGATAATAGGGATCCATGAATCAAAACTCCAATACTTTAAAAAATCATCACACGCGTCGCACCTTCATGGTGCAGTCAATCTTGCGAAATCCATCAGCCCAACATCACCCTTGAGGAGATGACGGCTGCCAAGACGGGTCTTGCTGAGCTTGCAGTTGCAGCAATCGTGCCGCCGCTGACAAAGCAATCACTTCAGGCTCTTTGCCCTCAATGCCAGGCAAACCGATGGGGCACTCCACCGTATCGAGTTCAACTTGGGTGAAACCGCGGTCGCGCAAGCGGTTCTGGAAAGTGGCCCATTTGGTGGCACTCCCAATGAGGCCGATACTGGCCAAGTCACGGCGACTTCTTTGGCGATGCAAACATCGCGCCACAATGTCCAAATCTTCTGCATGGCTAAAGCTCATGATCAACACATGGGACTGGGGCAACAGAGCCTCCACGGCGAGGTGCACAGGATCTGAATGCTCCATGGTCACGTGGGGAAACTCCTGCTGCAAAAAAATGTCTTCCCGCGAATCGATCCAGGTCAACGTCCAAGGCAGTGTGCTCATCACCCGCACCAAGGACCTCCCGACATGACCCGCACCAAACAAGGCGAGACTTGGCTCTGGGCTGAGTAAAGTCTGTGCCAAACGGGCTTGGTCCTTCACGCCCACCTTCTCAAAACTCAAATGCACCACACCACCACAGCATTGACCCAAACTCGGCCCCAGGGGATAACGCAGCACTTGCGTGCTGGGGTCTTGTGGGCCAAGGCTGTTCGAGGGGGACAGCACCTTGGCGCCATCCTTCAACATGGAGATCGCCTTCTCTGTGGCCTGGTATTCCAGTTGGCCGCCACCCAAGGTGTTGATCAAAATACCACCCGGCAGCACGGCCATCCAAGCCCCCACGTCGCGCGGGGCCGAACCCTGAACCGATTGAACGCTCACCAACACAGCGCAACTCTCGCCTTGCAGCGCTTGGAGTGCCTTCAAGAGAACGTTTAAGGACCTGTTCAACGTGAATGGCTGTCCAAGGGGTGGGCGTCAAACGGCTTGCGCAGCACGCAAGGCTTCACAGGCCATCAAAATGCGCTCAGGAGTAGCCGGCGCATCCATGTTCAAAGGAACTCGGTGGTTGGCACTGGCACTGACGGCTTCACGCAGCGCAAAGTAAGTCGATAGTGCCAGCATCAAGGGTGGCTCTCCCACAGCTTTGCTGTAAAAAGGGGTGGGCTTGACGTTGCTGCCGTCAAAGAACTCCACCTTGAAGTGTTCAGGAATATCCCCTGCAACGGGAATTTTATAAGTGCTTGGTCCATGGGTGAGAAGTTTGCCCTTGGCGCTCCAGATGCACTCCTCCATGGTGAGCCAACCCATGCCTTGCACGTAACCACCCTCGATTTGCCCCATATCAATGGCTGGGTTGATGCTTTGACCCACATCGTGCAAGATGTCGACCGCCTTGAGCCACCATTCGCCGGTCATGGTGTCGATCTCGACCTCGCTCACCGCAGCACCATAGCAGTAGTAATAAAAAGCACGACCCCACAAGGTATTGAAGTCATAGGCGATCTCTGGGGTTTTGTAAAACCCCGTCACCGACAGGCCCACGCGATCCAACCAGGCCTGGATGATCAAGTCTTTCCAAGGCATGCTCAAGCGCCCAAACCACGCCTGGTTTTGTGCAAAGACGACTTCATTGGGTGCACAACCCAAGCGTTGAGCCGCGACGTGACTCAAGCGTTCACGCATTTGTTGACACGCATGGTTGATGGCGGCCCCATTGATGTCGGCGCCACTGGACGCGGCTGTGGCCGAAGCATTGGGGACTTTTTGTGTATCGGCTGCAGTCACCCTCACCCAATCCACGCTCAACCCCAAGCCGTCTGCAGCGACTTGGGCCATCTTGGTGTTCAAGCCCTGCCCCATCTCCGTGCCACCATGGTTGACACTCACAGATCCATCTTGGTAGATGTTGAGCAGCGCACCACCTTGGTTGAGCATGGTGGCGGTGAAACTGATGCCAAACTTCAGGGGCACCAAAGACAAACCGCGCTTGCGCTGAACATGTTGGGCATTGAAGGCATTGACTTGCGCGCGGCGTTCCTGGTAGCCCGACTGAACTTCCAACTGCGCCAAAATTTTGTCGCCCACCCAATCTTCAATCTGTTGCCCATATTGAGTGGTCATGGTCTGCGGGTTTCCCGACGTTTTGGGGTCTTGGTATAAATTGGCGCGGCGCACAGCCAATGAGTCCAGCCCCAAACGCTGGGCAATTTCCTCAATCACCGTCTCTATGGCAAACATGCCTTGCGGCCCCCCAAAGCCGCGGAAGGCAGTGGCACTTTGCATATGGGTTTTGCAGCGGTGGGTGATGACCTTGAGATTGGGTAAATAGTAACAATTGTCAATGTGCAGCAAGGCACGGTCGTTCACTGGACCCGAAAAATCGGTGCTGTAGCCGCAACGTGAATAAAGCACCACATCCACACCCAAAATTTTGCCTTGATCGTCAAACCCCACCTCGTAATCCGCCCGGAAATCATGGCGCTTGCCCGTGATGGTCATGTCGTCATCGCGGTTGGCCCGCAGTTTCACGGGACGTTTGAGCTTGAAAGCGGCCAAGGCTGCACTCTGGCTAAAAATACTCGCTTGCCCCTCTTTGCCACCAAATGCTCCCCCCATGCGCCGACAAATCACCTCCACGTCATGGGTGGACAGATTCAGCGCAGCAGCAGCCTCGCGCTGATTGCCGTCTGGGTGCTGGGTCGAGACATACAAGGTCAACTGATCGTCCTCCTTGGGAATGGCATAGGTCACCTGTCCTTCAAGATAAAACTGTTCTTGCTGACCACAGGTGGTTTGACCTTTGAGTCGGTGGGGAGAGTTTTGGATGGCAGCGTCGGGGTTTCCACGGGCAATGCTCTTGGCGGGCATGATGAAGGACTGCTGCGCCATCGCCTCATCAATGGTCAAAATGGCGGGCAACTCTTTGACAAAGACTTGGGCATTCTTGGCCGCCTCGCGGGCATAGAGCATGTCACGCGCCACGACGACTGCGATGGGTTGACCCACATACATGACCTGCTGATTCGCCAAAAATGGGTCATCGTGCACGATGGGGCCACAATTGTTTTCACCAGGAATGTCCTCGGCCGTGAACACCGCCACCACGCCGTGCTGCGCCAAGAGGGCCGACTTGTCAACGCCCGAGCCAATCAAGTCACCATGCGCAACTGGTGATAGCACCAAGGCGGCATAAAGCGTTCCCGCCAATTCGGGCACGTCGTCTGTGTACACGGCTTGGCCGCTCACATGCAAGTGGGCAGACTCGTGCACCAAGTCGCGACCTTGTTGAGCGCCAAGGATCAATTGATCAATTTTGTCGGGAGCATTCATGAAGGGCTCACTTCCATGTCAAGAGGCTGGATGAATTTCAAAACCAAATTTCTGGCGAGCAACGCGCGATAAGCCCACGTGGCCCTCAGTCCATCGCGCGCAGTGAAACTCTCGGTAATGGCCTGATCGAGGTCGCTTGCCAACACCTCGCTGGCGAGTTTGCCCTCAAGAACTTTCTCAATCTTAGGTGCTCGGGCAGGATAAGGCGTGAGCCCGTTGTAGGCCAAACGCACATGGGTCAATTTCCCCTCTTTGAGGGTGTAACACATGGCAGCGCAAGTCGCCGAGATATCTTGCTCAAAGCGTTTACTGACCTTGTGCGCCACAAAATGCTCATGGGCCTTCAATCGGGGGATTTGGATAAACTCGATGAACTCGCCATCTTGCATGACATTTTTCTTCATCCCCGTGTAAAAATTCTCGAGCGCGATCACCCGAGACTTGTCGCCACGCCTGAGTCCGACTTGAGCGCCCAAGGCCATCAAACACGGCATGCTGTCGCCAATGGGCGAACCATTGGCAATATTGCCGGCCAAGGTGGCGGTGTAGCGAATCGGAGGCGAGCCAAATCTTCTCAGGACCTCGGCAAAGTCAGGCAACTCTTGAGCGCACAAATTCATCACCTCTTGCAATCCAACGCCTGCGCCCACTTGCCAATGGGTGGGGTGCGTTTGCACCTTGTGGAACTCCTTCACGTGCCCAATATAGACAATGTGATCGGGCCTCACGAACTCTTTGTTGACCTGAAGGCCGATCTCAGAACTTCCCGCCACCAAGGTGGCCTGGGGATGTTGGAGCATGTAGTGCGCGAGTTCTGCCAAGGTGCCGGGTGAGACAAATTCATTGCCCTTTCGAGTTCTCACCACCGGCTGCACAATGAACTCTCCGTCCAAGCTCAAGGTGGGCTGATCGCTTCTTTTGATTTGTTTTAAGAGCTGGAGATCGTGGGGGTCTTGAATGCTGAGCGAGACCGAACTGTCACAGGCTTTTTGTGCAGCTTCGATGATGGACTTGTAGCCCGTGCATCGGCATAAATTGCCACTCAAAGCGTCGGAAATGTCTTGTCTGGATGGCTTGGGTGTGACTTGGGCCATGTGCACCAAGCTCATCACGATGCCGGGCGTGCAAAAACCACACTGTGAGGCATGGCAGTTCACCATGGCCTCTTGAATGGGGTGCTGGGAAATGCCTCGAGCAGACAAACTCTCCACGGTTTTCAAGGACTTGCCATCCAAGGTGGGAAGCAGCTGCAAACACGAGTTGACAGGAACGTAATCAATGGCCGAGGCGTCCCCATTGAGTTCTCCAACCAACACCACACACGCACCGCAATCCCCCTCGGCACAGCCCTCTTTGGTACCAGTTCGACGCAACTCTTCGCGCAAATAATTGAGCACTGTGGTGGTGCGCCGCTCGCCTTTGACCTCCACAATTTGGCCATCAAGGGCAAAACGAACGGTGTTGGTAACTTCTGTCATGTTTGGCTTTTCAACAGTGAATAATAATTTCAAGGCCTTGCGAGTCCAATGCATTGAACAAAGGGCTCATGAGGGCCAAAATTTCACAAAGCGGTCTCCCGTCAAGATCCTCTGTACGTGGAGTAACTCCATGGACTGATCAACAAGGGAACATGATAATGCTGTTTGGCGCTGGAAACGCCGAAATCCAAGATAACCGCATCCAAAAATAAGGGCTCTGCCAAATCCCTGCCAAGCGCACGAAAGTAGTCACCCGCTGAAAAGCTCAAGCGGTAGCATCCAACTTCGAGCGCCTCGGTGCTCAGCAAAGGGCCATCGGTTCGTCCGTCGGCATTCAACACCCAGTGGCCGAGGGTCTGGACATGGTCAGGCCAAATGCGAGACAAGCTCACCTTCATGCCCGATGCGGGCACGCCGCGCATGGTATCCAACGCATGTGTACTCAGTCCCATAGCCTTTGTCTTTCTTTCACGCAATGAACTCAAAAATTCTCACCCAAGATCAGTCTCAATTCTAGTGCCAGAAAACACCAACAAGCGCAAGAAAACACAAAGCCTCATCATCTGGCACGGTGCGTGCTTTACTAAATCATCATTTGAGCTAGACTCGTGGGTGTGAGCCCCATGGGCCAGCTTGTCAGGTGATTTTGAACAATGGTCAAGGTCTGATCGTGCACGCCACAAGATCGATCTTTATTGGCCAAGCCCATTCTCAAACCACTACAGCCCAGATCACCACGACCCCTTGAGCGCGAGCATTTTCATGAACAACTACGATAGCACCCAAGCTTATCCAAGAGACCTGATCGGATACGGCAACACGCCGCCTGAAGTGACCTGGCCAACCCGCGCCAGAGTCGCCGTGCAATTTGTTTTGAACTACGAAGAAGGCGGCGAGAACAGTGTGCTGCATGGTGACCCAGGCTCAGAGCAATTCCTCTCCGAGATGTTCAATCCCGCCAGTTACCCTGCGCGCCACTTGAGCATGGAGAGTATTTACGAGTACGGCTCTCGGGTTGGGGTTTGGAGAATCCTGCGCGAGTTTGAAACCCGGAGCTTGCCCTTGACTGTTTTTGGCGTGGGCATGGCGCTTGAGCGTCACCCCGAACTTGTGCATGCCCTTCAGGAGCAGCAGCATGAAATTGCATGCCACTCCTGGCGCTGGGTTCATTACCAAGACATGGAAGAAAACCTGGAGAGAGAACATATTCAAAAGGGCTTTAACAGCATCCAAGCCTTGACACAAAAAAGCACCTTGGGTTGGTACACGGGACGAGACAGCCCCAACACCCGGCGCCTTTTGGTGGACCATGGCGGCATCGACTACGATAGCGATTACTATGGAGACGACTTGCCGTTTTGGATGCAAGTCAAAAACTCCCGCCAAGAGATCATTCCGCATTTGATCGTGCCCTACACCTTGGACTGCAACGACATGCGCTTTGCCCTCCCCCAAGGGTTTTCTCAGGCCGAAGACTTCTTCATTTACCTCAGAGACAGTTTTGATGCTCTGTACGCAGAAGGCCAAGACAGCCCCAAGATGATGAGCGTGGGCATGCACTGCAGGCTGCTCGGTCGGCCTGGGCGAATCGTGGCGCTTCAAAAGTTTTTGGATCATATTGCCAAATACGACCGAGTTTGGGTTTGTAAGCGCACTGATATTGCAAACCACTGGCGAACCCACCACCCCTTCCATGGCGCTTAAATTCGCCCACAGTTATCAAACCATTGAGACCATGCAAAAAACCACCCCGGCTTTGCTGACACTGCAAGACATCAACACATTGCCTGTGCAAGAAGTTACTTCTTTACTGGAGGGACTTTACGAGCACTCCGATTGGATCGTCAAAGAAACCTTGGCTCGCCGACCCTTCATGAGCGTGCCTGATTTTCAGTGGCAATTGACCCAAACGCTGAGTGCATCCGCACAAACCGCTCAACTGCAATTGATCCGTGCCCACCCTGAGCTCACGGGCAAAGCGGCCATCCACAAAGTGCATTTGACGCATGAGTCTCAACTCGAGCAGTCCATGGCGGGCTTGGCGTTTTGCAGTCCTGAGGAGTATCAAGAATTGCATGAGCTCAACACGGCTTATTCGCAAAAATTTGGCTTCCCCTTTATCTTGGCCGTGCGTGGCCCCAGAGCTTTGGGCTTGGGGCGTCAAGAGATCATTTTGACGCTCAAGCGACGCTTGCGCAACACGACCCTTTACGAACAACAAGAAGCGATTCGAAACATACACCGCATTGCTGAATTGAGACTCCACGAGAAACTCGCGATTTCAAGCCCTGAAGGCAACATGGTGTGGGACTGGCATGAAAAACTCGCTCGGCACAGTGAGGATCAAGAACTCGACTTGCACACCCAAACGCAAAAACTCACGGTCACCTATTTGAGTGCGGCTCACCAATCGGTGGCCAAAGATCTTCAGGCCTTGATGCTCACCAGCGGCTTTGACGAAGTCTTGATTGACGCAGTGGGCAACGTCGTGGGCAAGTACCTCCCCAAGGCGCAAACCGCGGCTGACCCAGCACTGACGGTGATGATGGGTTCACACTATGACACCGTTCGAAATGGTGGTAAATACGATGGCCGCTTGGGAATTTTGACAGCCATCGCATGCGTGCACATGCTGCACAAACAAAAGAAACGCTTGAGCGTGGGTCTTGAAGTGGTGGCTTTTTCCGAAGAAGAGGGCCAACGCTTTGCCGCCACCTTTTTATCCTCAAGTGCTTTGTGTGGACAGTTCGAGCCCGGCTGGCTCGACCAAGTTGATGCACAAGGCGTTGCGATGCACAAAGCCATGAAAGATGCGGGCCTTGACGCCCAACAAATTCCCCTCCTCACTCGCGACGCCAGCCACTACTTGGGCTACTTGGAAGTTCACATTGAACAAGGGCCGGTGTTGTGCCATCAACACTTGCCGCTGGGCATCGTGAGCTCCATCAACGGCTCCGTGCGCTACAAAGGCCAAATCATGGGACGAGCCTCGCATGCAGGCACCACACCAATGCACGATCGACAAGACGCCGTGTGCGCAGCCGCCGAGATTGCACTCTCGATGGAGCGTTTTGCCAAAGAAATGCCTACCACTGTGGCCACCATGGGCATGTTCGATGTCCCAAAAGGCTCCATCAATGTGGTGCCTGGAGTGGTTCATTTCAGCATGGACATGCGTGCACCCAGTGACGACTTGCGAGACGCATTGGCACAATGTGTTTTGGCCGATTCCAAACGCATTTGCCTGGAACGCGGTGTCAGTTTGGAGCTCACCCAGACCTTAAAAATCAGTGCCGCACCCAGCAACAAAATTCTCAAAGATTGTTGGCACAAAGCACTGCAAGAATTGGGTTTGCCTCAGCTAGAACTCCCCAGTGGTGCCGGCCACGATGCCATGAAAATACACGACATCATGCCCCAAGCCATGCTCTTTGTCAGAGGCCTCAATTCCGGCATCAGCCACAACCCCCTTGAGAGCACCACCGCCCAGGATATGCAACTTTGCATTGACGCGTTGATGCACGCCTTGAACCACTTAGAAGACGCAAAACCTTTGGGCTAAAGCCACCCACTCAGGCCCTTACCAACCGAGTGGTCAAGAAAATATTGAGCGTTTTTTCATCCTTTTAAGCTTTACTTTCACCAGATCCTGAGCAAAACCACACCCCAAAATGGTGCATCAAAAGCCAAACTCCACATTCTGTGCCGAGTGCAACAAAAAAACTGTTTCTCCACAGGATTTGACTCTGCAAAAATGTTTCACAAGCGCATTCAAGCTGCACCATTGTTGAGCATTTATTGTCTACAATGCCTATTTACAGGCATCGATATTGCTTCAACATTATTTTTCAAACGGGAGATCAAGATGATCACAGGAACGCTTAACAAAATCAAAAATGGCCTTGTCTTGGGCTTGAGCTTGAGTGGCGCCATGGCCATGGCACAAAACACGCCGTTGAAATTTCAACTCGATTGGCGATTTGAAGGCCCGGCAGCCATGTTCTTGGTGCCCGAAACCAAGGGCTATTACAAAGCCGAAAAGTTGGATGTGACCGTGGATGCTGGAAACGGCTCTGGCGGCACAGTCACCCGTGTTGCGTCGGGTTCGTATGACATGGGTTTTGCTGACTTGGCCTCTTTGATGGAGTTTGCGGCCAACAACCCCGATGCACCCAACAAACCCGTGGCCATCATGATGGTTTACAACAATACCCCCGCTTCAGTCATGGCCCTCAAGAAGTCTGGAATCCTAACCCCCGCCGACTTGAATGGCAAGAAACTTGGCGCCCCAGTCTTTGATGCCGGAAGACGCGCCTTCCCCATCTTTGCCAAAACCAACAACATCTCCAACGTGACTTGGACTGCGATGGACCCCACCTTGCGTGAGACCATGCTGGTGAGGGGGGACTTGGATGCCATCACCGGCTTTACCTTCACCTCCTTGCTCAACATTGAAGCGCGAGGCGTCAAAGCAAGCGATGTGGTGGTCCTGCAATACCCTGACTACGGCGTGAAGATGTATGGAAACGCCGTCATTGCTTCCCCCAAGATCTTGAAAGAAAACCCTGCTGCTGTCCGTGCATTTTTAAGAGCCTTTAGCAAAGGTATGAAAGACGTGTTGGCCGACCCCGCGCAGGCAATACAAAGTGTGAAAGCTCGCGACGGCATCATTGATGTTGACTTGGAAATTAGACGCCTCAAGTTGTGTCTCGACACGGTGGTCAATAGCCCCGACGCACGCAGCGAAGGCTTTGGTCAAGTCAATGCGCCACGCTTGGCATTGATGGCCAGCCAAGTCTCCGATGCGTTCAACACCAAAACCCGTGTCAACGCCGACACTTTGTGGACCGCCTCCTATTTGCCAAGCGCGAAAGAGCTTAATATTTTGCCCAAAAAGTAATGATGTCTTCAAAGCCCTTTGTTGAGTTCAACAGTGTCTGGTTGGCCTACAACGATGAGTTGTTGGCCAAACAACAATTTGCCGTTGAAGACATCAATTTAGAAATACAAAGCGGCGAATTCATCGCCATTGTGGGGCCATCTGGGTGCGGAAAATCAACCTTCATGAAACTCACCACGGGGCTCAGGCGCCCCACCCGCGGCCTCATCAAGGTCGATGGTGAAGAGGTTACCGGACCGCTCAAAATCAGTGGCATGGCATTCCAAGCCCCATCCTTGCTGCCGTGGCGCACCACCTTGGACAATGTTTTATTGCCATTGGAAATTGTCGAGCCCCATCGCTCCCAATTCAAGGCCAAAAAAGCCGAGTATGAACACCGCGCGGTTGAGCTCTTAAAGAGAGTGGGTTTGGGTGGCTATGAGCGCCAATTTCCCTGGCAACTCTCTGGGGGCATGCAGCAACGAGCAAGCATTTGCCGCGCCTTGATCCATGAGCCCAAAATGCTACTCTTGGATGAACCTTTTGGCGCCTTGGATGCCTTTACCCGAGAAGAGTTGTGGTGCATTCTGCGCGACTTGTGGACGGAGCAGAAGTTCAATGTCATTTTGGTCACCCATGACCTGCGTGAATCGGTATTTCTGGCCGACACCGTTTACGTGATGTCCAAGAGCCCAGGTCGCTTCATCGTCAAACGCGACATTGACCTGCCAAGACCGCGGGACTTGGAACTCACCTACACCAGTGGCTTTGCCGATGTGGTGCACGAGCTCAGAGGTCACATTGGCGCCCTGCGTGGCAGCCAAAGTGGCACCCCAACCCAGGGCACTGGCACTCCCACCGCGACTTGATGCACTTCGTCCCTCTCATTTGCCCTAACCCAAGACACCCATATGAAATGGTCTAAAAAGCTTGAAGCCAGCTCCCCTTGGATTTTGCTGATCTTCACCTTGCTCTTGTGGCAAGCCGTCTGCACTGTGTTTTCGGTCTCGGATTTTATTTTTCCCAGTCCCACCAAAATCGCGCAAGAGCTCATGCAATACAGCGCCATCATTGGCGCGCACGCTTGGCGCACCTATTGGGTCACCATGGCGGGCTTTGGATTGGCCATTGTGGTCGGGGTTTTGTTGGGATTCTTGATTGGCAGCTCACGCTTGGCCTACACCGCGGTTTACCCATTGATGACAGCCTTCAATGCGCTGCCCAAGGCCGCCTTTGTGCCCATTTTGGTGGTCTGGTTCGGTATTGGCGTGGGGCCAGCCATTTTGACGGCCTTTTTGATCAGCTTTTTCCCCATTATGGTCAATATTGCCACCGGTTTGGCCACTTTGGAGCCTGAACTTGAGGACGTTCTGAGGGTGCTTGGCGCCAAACGCTGGGACGTCTTGATCAAAGTGGGCCTGCCGCGGTCTTTACCCTACTTTTACGGCTCCCTCAAAGTGGCGATCACGTTGGCCTTTGTGGGAACCACAGTCTCGGAGATGACGGCCGCCAACGAAGGCATCGGGTATCTACTGATCTCTGCGGGATCCTCAATGCGCATGGGCTTGGCCTTTGCTGGCTTGGTGGTGGTGGGGGCCATGGCGATGATCATGTATGAACTCTTTAGCTATGTTGAAAAGCACACCACCGCTTGGGCTCACCAGGGCTCACAGAACCGATAAGCCGATAAGCCGATGAATCGATGAACGACTGAATGGACTGTTAAAAAAATTCGGATTCGGAAATCCCCTGGCATTAGGCTGTCATGTTGACCTCGATCAACTCGACTAGAATGCCACTGTGCTTATGTGTATCGATTTGATGATTTGAATGCCTTCTTTTTTTGAGCAACCTTTAACTTGGGGTTGGCCAAAACAAATTTGGGCAAGCCAAGAAACAACACATCAACGCTTCATTCAACTCGACTATTTTGGAAGCCTTATGGATAATCCCAGCGAGATCGTGACTCCAACCAAGGTCAAGAGCATGACCTTTTCTGACATCTTGTTCATTTGCTTCATGGTGTTTGTGGTCTTTGCCGTCGCTTACGTCGGTAGGCTGGCTTACTTAGAAGGCATGAAGACCGAAGGCTCTAAACAAAACGGCGAGGCCATAGCCGCTTGGCTCACCCAATCCTCGGCGGATCGATTTAAAGACAACTTCAACCCCACAGAGTGTGCGGGTGGTTTATTGCCACCCATCCCTGTGCTCACCCTCGCGCCTGAATCCGGAAAAACTGACCAGCCCAAAGATTCAGCCGCTAGCGAGCCATCTGCTTTAGCCTCTGCTGCTGAGGCGCCAGCAACCAGTGCCCCCCTCAAGCCTGAAGCGGTGGCTTCTAGCACCACAAGCCCAACCCAGAGTGCGGAAACGGTCATCGGCAACGCCACCACTGCAGCGCAAGTCAGCAACGGCTCAGAGCCCGTGGCCGTGCAAAATGTGGCCCGAACGTGGAGCGAGTGCCTTAAGTATTTGACCAGCGACAAAGGCCCTTGGTCAAAAATGTCCAACCCCTTCAACGATGAGCCACTGACCTTCATCGACAAATGCGACCCCACCAACCATGAAATACCGGGCTTCATTGTGTTGGAGAGTATCAATCCAACGCCACCTGGCTCGGCCGTTCCGAGTTACACCAACCCACTGGCAAGCACGGATGCCATTGATAAAAAAATGCTGTTGCGAGTGACCATTTGCGACAAAGGGTCCTACCCCATTCCCATTGCTGACATCGAATTCTAAGGAACTGAGATCATGGACAACATCGATCACATGCGAGCGTTGCTGCACGGCAAAAAGGGCGTTATTGTTGAAGTCATCCCTTCGGGCTTGGGATTTAGAAAACTGCTCTACAACTGGTTGCTCAACCCCAACTATGAAACCAATTACCACAAGGAAGTGGACAACTGGATTGGCCTGCTGATTCTGGCCAACTTGTTTGCCATGCTCTTTGAGCATGTCCCCCAAGTGTTTGATCCCAATAAAGCGCTTTTCCACGCCTTTGATGTGTTCTCGGTGACGATCTTCACCATTGAGTATTTCCTGCGGTTTTATTTGGCCCCAGAAGATGAGGAATTCTCCAAGAAAAAAATGCCGCGTTTGCGCTATATCTTCAGCCCTTTTGCCCTGATCGATTTCTTTGCGGTGGCGCCGTTTTATTTCCAGTCTTTTTTGGCGATTGATCTGCGCGTATTGCGATTCTTGCGACTGTTGCGAATGCTAAAACTCTTTCGCGTCTTGTTGCCTGCCATCTCTGAATTCAAGGAACTCAACGCGGGGCGCACCTTCAGACAAAAACTGCACGCCCTGGTCTATAACTCAGAATATGGCGGGGCGTTGCACTCCCTTTTTGACAACTTTATCGTTGTTTGGGTGGTGATCTCCGTCATTGCCGTGGTGTTCGAGTCGGTGCAAAGCATTCACTATATTTTGAACACCGAGTTCATTATTTTGGACACGGTGGCGGTGACCATCTTTACACTCGAGTACTTCTTGCGTCTTTATACCTGCGTGGAAGAGCCCGGGTTTCAGCACTTTTTGATTGGTCGACTCAAACAAGCCAAGACCACAGGGTCCATCATTGACTTCTTGGCCGTGTTGCCCTTCTTTTTAGAGGTGTTTTTGCACCACCTCTTTGACTTGCGATTCTTGCGGGTTTTCCGGCTCCTGCGGCTCTTGAAGCTGACCCGCTACACGGGCGCCACCGCCACCTTGGCCAAGGTCATTGTGCGCGAGTGGCCCGTGATGGCCGCCGCCGGCTTTGTAATGATGCTCTTGGTGGTGCTCACCGCCAGTTTGGGCTATCTCTTTGAGCACGAAGCGCAACCCGATAAGTTTGAGAACATTCCCCAAGCGATTTATTGGGCGGTGATCACCTTGGCGTCTGTGGGTTATGGTGACATTACCCCAGTGACACCAGTCGGCCGATTCTTGACCATCATCTTGGCCTTGATTGGTATTGGTATTTTTGCCATTCCAGCGGCTTTGCTGTCTTCGGCCTTTAGCGATCAATTGATCATTGAGCGAGAAGAACTCAAAGACAGTTTGCTCAAGATTTTGGCCGAGGGGGACATCTCCAATGAAAAAGCGGAGATCATCCGCACCGAAGCTGAGCGACTGCATTTGACCGAGCACGAGGTGGACAAACTATTGGACCTCGCCATTGCGGAGCGAGATACCATCGATCATGGCGCCAGGCTGCCCTTGAGTCAAATTGCCCAAGACCCTGCGCATGCGGTCGAGCACTTCAAAGTGCTGGTCTCTGAGATTCGACAACTGAGCATTCTGTCAGACCACTCTCGCTTTGAGAGCTTTGCCAAAGACAACGATCGCTTGACCCAAAGTGAGTTGGCGCTTTGGCAGCAGTTGGGCAGCACAGTGCCCCCAAGTCAGCCCGTGAAGAGCCCCACAGCGCCTTCCCAGACAACGCCAACAGCACCAGACAGTGGCCCTCCTCTCACAGCCACCTGAAGCTTCTGGGGTGAACGCCTTGTGGCAAGCCTCCTTAGAGCTTCGCTACAGCGTTGAAGAAGGTCGCACCGTGCTCAGACATCGGCACAGCGGCCCTTTGCGCGTGCTCAAAAGCTTGTACCCCGAGGGCCATCAGATCTGCCACAACGTGCTCGTGCATCCCCCCAGCGGCCTGGTGGGGGGGGACCATTTGAATATCCACGCCCACCTTGAGCCCCACAGCCACGCCCTGATCACCACACCGGGCGCCACGCGCTTTTATGGCTCCAAGGGACTCGAGGCTCACCAAACGGTCTATGCCCATGTGAGTGACCACGCCAAGCTCGAGTGGTTGCCCATGGAAGCCTTGGCTTACAACGGCAGCCATGGTAAGAATCAGGCGGTCTTCCAACTTGATCCGTATGCGAGCCTGATCGCCTGGGATGTCACCCAATTGGGACTGCCCCAAGCTCACCAACCCTTCACCAGCGGCACCTTTGAGCAGCACCTTGAAATTCGTGGGGTTTGGCTTGACAAAGCAAGACTCGAGGCCTTGGACCACCGCCTCCTCAACAGTCCGGTCGGCTTGGGAGGACACCGCTGCATCACCTCGCTGATCTTTGCCCAAGGGCAGGCCTGGACCACCCCAAGCAAAGACGCTGCCTTGGCGGGTCTTAGAGGCCTGGTGGCCCAACGGCACCCACCGGGCTCAAGCCAATTGATGGCGGGCGTCACCTCACCTCATCCCCAGGTTGTGGTTTTGCGAGTCCTCAGCGACTTGGTCGAGCCGAGCATGCTGCTGCTCAAAGCGGCATGGGAACTTTTGCGCCGCGATTTTTGGGGACTGGCCAACACCCCCCCCAGAATTTGGGCCTCTTAAGTAGAGTTCGGTGTTGGCGTATCTGTCATTTGATCGCGTTTGAGAAGGGCTTTGAACAAATAGGCCCAAGAGACTGCAACCATCAAGGTGCCCAATCCCCCAATGAATGCCGCGGCAACAGGGCCAAACCAAGCGGCCGTGGCCCCGGACTCGAATTCGCCCAATTGGTTGCTGGCACCGACAAACACCATATTGACAGCGCTCACGCGCCCGCGCATGTCGGGTGGTGTGTCGATTTGCACAAGGGTGTGGCGAATCACCACACTCACCATGTCGGCAGCACCACTGATCATCAGGGCCAAAAAGGAGAGTAAAAACACCTTGGACACGGCAAAGACCATGATGCTCAAACCAAAAACGCCCACCGAGACGAGCAACTTCGCTCCCACATTCCTTTGAAGAGGCCAACGCGTCAAAAGCAAAGACACCCCAATGGCACCAAAAGCAGGTGCTGCCCTTAAAACCCCCAAGCCCCAAGGCCCCGTGTGGAAAATATCTTTGGCGTAGATGGGCAGCAACGCCGTGGCCCCTCCGAGCAAAACGGCAAATAAATCCAAAGAGACCGAACCCAAAATGATTTTTTCCCGCCAAACATAGACCACCCCGGCCAACACCGAGCGCACGGTGGCCACCTCCTCTTCACGGTGAACCGGTTTGGTTGTCAACCCCATGAACCAAAAACTCGAAAGGGCATAAAGCAGCAAGCACAATCCATAGACCGCATTGGCATGCACTGCATAAAGGACACCGCCCAGGGCTGGGCCTGCCACAACGCTCGCCTGATAGCCCATGGAACTCAAGGCCATGGCACGGGGCAAGACATGGGTTTCCACAAGAGTGGGAAGCAGCGCTTGTTGGGCCGGGTTTTGGAACGCCCGCACGACCCCAAGCACCAAGGACACACCCAGCAAGAAGGGGCGACTCACGGCATTTTGCGACATGACCAATAGGATGACAAAAACCACCAGGGATTGAACCGCCCAGCAGACCATCACAATTTTTTCACGAGGCAAACGGTCCGCCACATGACCAGCCCACAGCGTCAAAACGAGGGCTGGACAAAATTGATACAAGCCCACCAACCCCAAATCCCAGGCGCTGCCCGTGAGGTCATACATCTGCCAAGCCAGTGCCACCATGAGCATCTGGGCGGCGGTGCTGGCGGCAATTTTCGACCACCAAAACCGCACAAAGCCCCGATGGACAAAAAGCTCTTTGAGCTCGGGCGAGGACTCTCGCCAGCGCTTGGTACGCTCGGCTATTGAAACATTAAACAGAAAACTTCACCCTTGTTCGTTTGCTGGCACACCCAGATCAATCAACCGCATTGCGTTTGATCACCAACATTTATCTTTAAGATACCATAAAGTTAAGCCGAAGCGTTCAAGACCGAGAAGTCAAAGCGTTCCACAAGCGCTTGAACCCCAAGTACTGCTGTTGCCAAAAACCCTCGCCATAAAAGTCTTGAGTCCCCGCCTGTGATCGAACACCGGTGGGGTCATAGCGATTGTCAAAACTGGCGGTGCCAAACAAAACATCCCACCACGGCAGCAAAATACCAAAATTGTGCCCACCCAATACGCCTGGTGAAAACTCATGCCCAGCACCCATGCTGTGGTGAAAACGGTGAAAGCGAGGGCTCACCCACAAGCACTCTAAAGGCCCCCAACTCCAACGAACATTGGCGTGTTGCAAGCTTTGCATGAGTTGGGTCAAGACCACGAGGAGCACAAACTGCGAAGGCGGCACGCCAATGATTTGGGCCAAGATCACGCCTGAAAAAGCCACCACCACATCGTCGAGCAAATGATTGCGACTGTCGCTCCAAAAAGTCATCACCCGCTGGGAGTGGTGCAATGAATGCAGCGCCCACCAAAAAGACCATTGGTGCTGTGCGCGGTGTATCCAGTAATTGACAAAGTCAAGCACCACCCCATACACCAAAAAAGACAACACTGGGGAATTGGCCAAACCTGGTACCCATTGCTCTAAATGGTAGGTGGGCCAACCTGCAAGGCGCAAATACCCCATTATGGTATCGATGGGCGCATTAAAGAGGACGAAAAACACCAAGCGAAAAAGCCCCAGGCGATGGATCAAGCTGTAGATCACATCCACACGGATGGCGTCTCGGTGCTGCCGCCCTTGAAGAACGCTGTCACGCTCAGCGGGCCAGAACTTTTGCAATGGCCACATGAATGCGATCATCACGCTCAGTTCAATGAGCCCCCAGAGCAGCCATTCACACGCCTCGTAACTGTCTTCAATCCAGCCACTCAGGCCGAACTTGAACATGAGGGGCTGCACGACCCACTCCATGATGAGGTCGGTGCCTTGGGGCAATAAGTTGGACCACTCGGTCACGATCCACTTCCTTGAGACAGGGACTCACTGGGCTTTAGAGCCCCTAGAGTCCTGGTCTGCTGGACAATCCACGCCCGGTAGCGCGGGTGCTGATCCAGAGTTCTGAAACAAAAACCTTGCTGCAGCAAACCCACCAGCAAGGGCTCAAGCACCGCTGGCGCCCATGGGTCTTTGCGCGACCAAATCCCCAAATGGGCCATCAAGATGTCGCCTGTTTTGATGTGGTCCAGTGCTTTTTTCAGCAATTGGGCATTGGGATAGGATGCGCTGGGCAACTCATCGCCCAGAAATCCAGCTTCACTCCAGCCCACATGTTCAAAACCACAAGCGCGTGAAACCGCGAGCAGTTTGGGTGAGGTTTTTCCACCTGGGGCTCTAAAGAGCGGCAAAGCTGGCATTTGCGTCAAGTCTTCAATTCGATGGGCCGCGTCCTGCACCGCTTGACAGTACTGGGCCGCACTGAACTCGGAGACTTGGCCCGTGTGGGGACCCGCTGAGGGCTTCATTCGAAATCCATTGCTTTTGGGCAAATCGGCGAGCCAATAAACATGGTCCAAGGTGTGCGAGGCAAACTGATGGCCCGCTTGTGCACGTGCCCTCCACCATGGCGCCCAGGCAGGATTCAGACTCGAGACCCCAGTTTGCGCTGGCTCATCGGCGACAAAAAAAGTCACCCGCACATGGTGCTCTTCGAGCACTTGGGCAATCAAGGGCGCCACCCCCATGTGTCCAGTATCAAAGGTGAGATAAAGGGGCTTGTTGCACGGCGCTCCTGCAGGCTTGTCAACGACTGCGGGTTCACCCGCCAGAGCAAGACCCAAGGCGAGGCTCAAGACGAGAGCAAATGCGGCGACCCAGTGCTTGCTGCACGGGCGACGCAATACCACAGCCTCGAGGAGAAACTTCAATGGGCCAGGAGTCCTGCAAAAGTCGAGCATTTTGCAGCCCTTCACTGCCGAAGTGCGTGCTCTAGCGTCCAAACCCCATGAGGAGACTTGCCGACGTTGATTTGCTTCATCAGTTGGCCTGAAGCCAGGTCAATGATGCTGAGCTTTTTAATCCAACGAGAGGACACGTAAACCGTTTTGTGGTCCAGTGAAATTTCCATGTCATCGGGCCCGCCCGGTGCGGCAAAGGTTCTCTGCACGGTGAGTGTTGGCAAATCAATCACACTCACGCTGTTGGCGGCCCGGTTGCTCACCAAGACGTGCTGGCCGTCGCCCAATGCCCTGAACGAATGCGCGCCTTTGCCAGTTGGAATGGATTTGATCAAGCGAGCGGGCGACTGGGTGATGTCAAAGACTTGAACCTCTTGTGCTCCGGTCAAGGCCACCAGCAACGATTTGTCGTCAGAGGTTCCAAAAGCATCGGCCGGCGTCGAGCCTGTTTTGATGCGCCACTTGAGGGTTTGCGTGACCAAATCGATGGACACCAATTCATCTGAATCTTGCATCGTGGCGTAGACGGTGGCGCTCTTGGAGTCGATCCAAAGGTGACTGGGTGTTTTACCCGTGGGCACACGCTTGGCCAGGGTCAAGGCTTGCCCATCCCAGTGGTAGATGTCCACATGGTTCAATCGGTTGGCCAGGGTTACAAACCACTTCATGTCCGGTGAAAACCGCAACTGATAGGGATCCAAAATCCCTTTGACCACATGTTGAACCTCGGCGGTTTTGGGGTCAATAAAGGTGAGTGAATCTCCCAGCGCATTGGCCACAATCATGGAGTGCTCATCTGGAGTGAGATAGAGGTGGTGAGGCTCTTTACCTGTGGCAATGGTTTTGATGACATGCCAATCGCTTGGATCAATCACGCTCACTGTGGAGTCGAGTGAGTTGAGCACAAACACTGGGGTCCCAGCAAAGGCGCCATGACCAATAACACTCCAGCACAGCGTGAGCACAGCGCCAAACGCGCGCAAGACAAAACGATCCATTGTGAAGACTTCCAAAGAGAAGATCTCAGTTTAATGGAAGTTTCCACCAAACCGAAAGTGAGCAAAAAAATTTACCCAATTCATGCGGTCATGGCCTGCGCTTTGAAACGATGGGGATTGATTTTGCGCAAAGAGGCGAGCATTTTGGATTGAAAGACCAAGGCACACCCAAGAAAAAGTCTACTATTTAGGCATTGCGTTTGATCAAGTCCAACTCATCCATGCTCAACGCTCGCCACTGACCGGGCTCTAAGCTAGGGGGCAAACTCAAAGCGCCCATTTTTGATCGGTGCAATCCCACCACCAAATGCCCAACACTGGCGAGCATGCGCTTGACTTGGTGATATTTACCTTGGGTGAGGGTCATGTGCAAGACGCGCTCGCTCACCTGTTCAATGGCTTGAGCACAAACCGGCACAGGACTGTCGTTGAGCACCACACCGGCCAGCAGTCTCTCAATGGCCTCTTGTGTGATGGGTTCTTCTGTGGTGATGTCGTAGACCTTGGGCACATGGTGCTTGGGAGAGGCGAGTTGATGGATCAAAGCTCCATCATCGGTCATGAGCAGCATGCCCGTCGTGTCTTGGTCCAATCGACCCACAGCCTGCACCCCTTGAACGGCCGATTTTTGGGGTCGCTGGCGCAGGGGGGCGGGTAGCAATGAGTAGACACTGGGCCAGTGTGAGGGTTTTTGCGAACATTCGGTGGAGGCGGGCTTGTTCATCAAAAGATAGGCTTTGGGCCAATAAAACCATTGCTCACCCTGAACCACAAATGGCCAATCACGTTCAACTTCCACCACTTGCCATGGATCGTCACAGACGCTGGCGCCTTGCAACAAGCCCAAACGGGTGTGACCTTGCTCGATCAAGCCTTGGCAGATGCGTCGCGTCCCAAAGCCTTGAGAGTAGAGCAAGTCTTGGAGTTGCAGGCGCACGGGTTTGACGGCACGCTCGCTGGCTTTGGCACTCACTCAGACCACTCCCGGTGCGTTGTCAGCGCATTTTGTGTCTGAGGACTGATCAACAAAAACATGGCCTGAGCCTTTGGAGTAAAAATGCAGAAATTGGCCCCTAGGGCCAAGTCCCTTGGCAAGCCAAAAGAACATCTAACTTCTGCAATTTTATCTCGGGTTTCAAATAGGTGAGGCGCGCAGGTCTGATGGATGGCCCAACACCTTATTCTTGCAATTTCATGCCTGTTGAGTGCACCAAATCTTGCATGGCTTTGGCATCGTCTTGGATGAAACGCAGTGTTTGCTCGCGCGTGAGATTGAAAATTTCTGCGTTTTGTTGTGCTGCCGACGCTTGGAAATCGGCACTGGCAAGCACCCCCTGGAAGGCTTTGAAGAGGCGATCACACACACTCAATGGCGTGCCGGCGGGGGCGGCCAAACTGTACCAACTGCCCGAGACAAAGTTGGGTAAACCTGCCTCCATGAAGGTGGGCACGTCGGGGAGTGTAGGACTGCGCTTGGAGCCCGCATAGGCAATGGCTTTGAGTTGCCCCGTTTTGACAAAGGGCTGGACCACAGAGATATTGAGCATGCCAACGGGCACCGAGCCCGCCACCATGTCGGTGAGAGCAGGGCCTGCACCTCGGTAGGGAATGTGGGTCATCTCAAGAGCGGCACGGTGTTTGAGCATCTCCGCGCCAATGTGTGGCGAGCTGCCCATTCCAGCCGAGCCATAGCTCAATGCGCCGGGCTTGGCCTTGACCAAGGCGATGAATTCTTTCAAGGTGTCGACCTTGATGCTGGGGTGAACCGTCAAAATATTGGGCACATTGCCAATGATGCCAATGAACTCAAAGCCTTTGATTCCGTCGTAGGGCACGTTGGTGGCCATGGGTGTGACCACATGGGCGGCCGAGGTGCCCATGAGCAAGGTGTAACCGTCCGGCGCCGACTTGGCCACAAAGGCCGCGCCAATCGAGGCTCCGCCTCCTGCTTTATTTTCCACCAAAACGGTTTGTTGGAGTTGATCACTCAAACCCTTGGCCATCATTCGCGAGAGCAAATCGGTGGGCCCGCCTGGCGCATAGGGGTTGATGAGCAAAATGGGTTTACTGGGATACCCCGTCGGCATGTTGGCGTTGGATTGAGCCCAAGTCCCTGCGTGCACCGTCATCAAAGCCGCCACAAAAGCCCAAACCAGTTTAATCATAAAAATCTCCTTTTTTTAGACAAGGTTCACCTTGGCTGCAATCCATGGGCCATGAAGCTGCCGGGAAAATACTTGGCTTTGGTGCCACGGCAGCAGGCTCAGCTTTTCATTATGCAGTGAAATTCGCTTGAAAAACCTGCCGTCACACTCGGGACAACCCGCTCATGCGCGGTCGGCCCGCAAAAAAGTGTTACGACACGATTTTTAATCTGCATCAAACAATACCCATTGAATTCCAGGGCGAAAAATTTCACCACTCAAACAAGTCTTGGGCCCAATCAGCGTCCTTTAAAATAGCTTGATGCAAGACCTTCCACACTCCAAGCCCGACGCATTGCCGACCCACCCAAACCCGCGCCTGACCTCTTTGTCCCATGGCGGGGGGTGTGGTTGCAAAATTGCACCCGCTGTGCTGCAAGATATTTTGCGCCGCACCCAAACATCCACGGCAAGCCTGCCCATCCCCAAAGAGCTCTTGGTGGGTCTTGAGACCTCGGACGATGCCGCGGTCTACCAACTCAATGAACACCAAGCGCTGGTGGCGACCACTGATTTTTTCATGCCCATCGTCGATGATCCCTTTGAATTTGGACGCATCGCTGCCACCAACGCCTTGAGTGACGTCTACGCCATGGGCGGACAACCGATTTTGGCCCTGGCCATCGTGGCAATGCCCGTGAACACCTTGGATGCACAAACCATAGCCGACATCCTTCGAGGCGGACAGTCGGTCTGCCAAGACGCGGGCGTCGTGCTCGCTGGGGGTCACACCATTGACTGCGTCGAGCCCATCTATGGTTTGGTTGCCTTGGGGCTGGTCGAGCCCCAGTATTTGAAGAAAAACTCGCATGCCCAAGTGGGCGACTGTTTGATTTTGGGCAAACCTTTGGGGGTGGGCGTGATGTCGGCGGCTTTGAAGAAAAACCAGCTAAGCCCCGCGGCTTATCGTCACATGATTGCAGCCACCACCCAACTCAACCGCCCGGGATCGGTCCTTGCCAAAATGCCCGGTGTTCATGCCTTGACCGATGTCACCGGCTTTGGCTTACTGGGCCATGCGCTCGAAATGGCCAAGGGCTCTGAGGTTCAATTGCTCCTGAACTGGGACTCGATTGCACTGTTGCCCGAGGTCGAAGCCTTGATTCAAGCCGGCCATGTGACGGGTGCTTCGGCTCGCAATTGGGCGAGCTACGCAGAGCACGTTGCACTCTCCAAAGACCTGCCCGCTTGGGCCCAAGACCTCTTGAGCGACCCCCAAACCAGCGGCGGCTTGCTCGTGAGTTGTGCGCCTGAGCAGGCCAAGGCAGTTTTGAGCCTCTTTCAAACCACAGGCTTTCATGACGCCACGGTCATCGGCCATGTGCAGGCCAAACCCTCCCAAGGCACATGGGTAGGCGTTCACTGATTAAAACCGGTCCTCAAGATCTATTCCAATCTTGGCTTTTCTAACCAAGTCGCAGGATTGGGAGTGCACAAGACCCACTCTTAATGCGAATAATTCTCATTTAATGTAAAATCTCCCCATGAACTCCTTCCCATCCCTTGCACGACTGCCCAAGCATGAAAAGGCTTGGGTCAAAGCCCTGCGCCCGCTTGAGTCACAAAGCTTGTTGGCCAGACAACTCGAAGAAATTGGTTTTGTGCCCGGCGAACAAGTGCAGGTCTTGAGCAAAGCCTTGATGGGAGGCGACCCGATGGTGGTGAGGGTGGGTCAATCCACCTTCGCCTTGAGGCAAGCCGAGGCCCAGTTGGTTGAAGTCAGTCCGGAGCCCTAAGGTGCAAACAGCCACCTTGCATTTTGTCGACAAGACCCCTTTGGTGGCCTTGATTGGGAACCCCAATTGCGGCAAAACCGCCATCTTCAACGCTTTGACGGGCAGCCACCAAAAGGTGGCCAACTACGCTGGCGTGACGGTAGAGAGAAAAGAAGGCAAAATTGCGTTGGGCGAGTCGGGCAAAACCCTCAGGGTGCTCGATTTACCGGGTGCTTACAGCCTCTACCCCAGGTCCCTTGACGAGCGCGTGACCCACGACGTACTGAAAGGTTTGGCCGCAGGTGAGAAACGACCCGACTTGGCCGTGTGCGTGGTGGACGCCACCAACCTCAGGCGCACCTTGAAGCTCGCCTTGGCCGTGCAACGCTTGGGGGTACCGTGTGTGCTGGCGCTCAACATGAATGACTTGGCACAAAAAAGAGGCCTCCAGATCGAAGCTCAAGCCCTCTCCAAGGCCTTGGGGATGCCGGTCATCCCCACCGTGGGCATTCAGAGCCAAGGGGTGGCTTTGCTCAAAGCGCACCTCGTGCAGGCATTTGCCTCTCCAGGTGCGTTACCAGCCACACCCCCGCCACTCCCCCAGGGCGATGCACTCGAGAGCCATGATGCCCAACGCATTCAACACCTCTTGCACGACTTGGGGCTCGATCACATACAACCCGACGCCTTGAGTGAACAAATTGATCGCTGGGTATTGCACCCCGTGTGGGGGCCGATGCTCTTGGCACTGGTGCTTTTTGTGGTGTTTCAAGCCGTCTTTGACTTGGCCATTGCACCCATGGACTTGATCAAAAGCACCAGCCTGGCCATGGGTGACTTTTTGGGCGGCATGATCAACAACCCCCTGCTCAAAAGCCTCGTGGTTGACGGCTTGATGGCTGGTGTGGGCGGTGTATTGGTCTTTTTACCGCAGATTTTGATCTTGTTTTTTTTCATCTTGGTCCTAGAGGAGTCGGGCTATTTACCAAGAGCGGCCTATTTGCTGGACAAATTGATGGGCAGCGTGGGCTTGTCTGGTCGATCTTTCATCCCGCTTTTGTCGAGCTTTGCCTGCGCCATTCCTGGCATCATGGCCGCGCGCACCATCGCCAACACCCGTGACCGCTGGGTCACCATCATGATCGCACCTTTGATGACGTGCTCGGCGCGATTACCCGTTTACACCTTGCTCATTGCCGCCTTCATACCAGACACCCTGGTGGCGGGGGCTCTGTCACTGCGCGGTTTGGTGCTTTTTGCCCTTTACTTGATGGGGATTGCCGGGGCCATGGCCGTGGCTTGGGTGCTCAAACGATTCACACGTGAAGGCGGCCTCGCCCGACCCTTGATGATGGAGTTGCCCAGTTACCACTGGCCCACCCTTCAAAATGTGGCGATTGGACTGTGGCAACGGGCCAAAATTTTCCTCAGCCGTGTGGGTGGGGTCATTTTGATCTTGACGCTCATTTTATGGTTCCTCGCGAGCTTTCCAAGGCCCGATGCCGGCTTTGAGGGGCAGCCCATTGAGGTGAGTTTTGCGGGGATCTTGGGTCACGCCTTGGCCCACGTTTTTGCGCCCATCGGTTTTAACTGGCAAATCAGCATCGCCTTGATTCCTGGCATGGCCGCGCGCGAAGTGGTGGTGAGCGCATTGAGCACAGTGTATGCCTTGTCGTCGCAAACGGCTGACACGGCCAAGACCTTGGGGCCCATCATCGCCCAATCTTGGAGCTTGGCCAGCGCTTTGTCCTTGATGGTGTGGTTTGTGTTTGCGCCGCAATGCCTGTCCACCATTGCCACGGTCAAACGTGAGACCAACGGCTGGCGCATGCCCTTGATGATGCTTTCCTATTTGTTTTTGCTGGCCTACGCGGCGAGTTTCATCACTTACCGATTGGCCGTTTTTTTGGGCCTGGGATGAGGCAACGACTGTGAAAAAGGAGAGAGGCCATGATCAAACCATTTTTTCGAATCAAGCGACCGCTCGGTGTACTGGGTATTGTGGGTTTACTGGGACTGCTTTACAGCTTGGGGCTGGGCCCGGCCATGGCCATTGAAGAGCCCGCCTTCAAGACCTGGGTGCAAGAAGGCGCCATGGAGGTGCGACTCTATGAGCCACGATTGAGCGCCGTCACCTATTTGACGGGCGACATGGACCAGGCTTCCAATCAGGGCTTTCGGCGCATTGCGGACTTTATTTTTCGCAACAACACGCCAGCGCACCCAAGCGGCGAGTCACTCAGCACAGGGCCAGAAAAAATTGCGATGACCGCCCCCGTCATTGTCCAGCCGCAGAGCATCCCAAAGACACCCAACACGGACTCAGAGTACAAGAGTGCAGGGAAATGGGCTGTTGAATTTGTCATGCCCAAAGCCTACACGCAAGACAACTTACCCAGACCCAACAACCCAGAGGTTGAAATCAAACCCATCCCCGCCAAGACTTACGCAGTTTTGACCTACTCGGGGTTCAACACGGAGCAACGGGTACAACGCGAAATTGATGCGCTCACGGCGTGGATACAGACCAAAGGGTGGCAGAGCATAGGGCCGCCGCAGCTCGCGCGCTATGACCCGCCTTGGACCTTGCCATTTTGGCGCAGAAATGAAATTTGGATTGAGCTCAAACCTCTGCCTTGAGGACGGCTTTAAAGCTTGATCTCAAAAATGGTGTGGGGTCTTCAAGCGCCAAACCCTGAGGGGCTTGGCAGTCTCTGAGGCTTGCGGGGGGGGGTGGAGGGCTTGCCCGATCGAACTTGAAGCCCAAATCAACGTACGGTTTGAGGTCCGTAAAAGTACAGTGGAAGTGCCTCCACAATTTGTGGAAAGAGACACAATAAAAGCACAGCAAACATGATCAAAAAGACAAATGGCAGCGTGCCCCAAACCACGTCAATCAAATCGATGTCTGGGGCAATCTTATTGATGACAAAAATATTCAAACCCACAGGTGGATGGATGAGCCCCATCTCCATGATCACCGACATCACCACACCAAACCAAATCAAATCAAAACCTTGTGCGCGCAGAGGCGGCAAAATAATCGGGGCGGTCATCAAAATGATACTGACTGGGGGCAAGAAAAACCCAAGCACCACCACCATGAGCGCCACGGCCGTGAACAAAGTCCATTTGCTCAATTGCAGCCCCACAATCCATTCCGCCGTGCTTTGACTGATGTGCAAATAACTCATGACATAGGAGTAAAGCAAGGACATGCCGATGATCATCATGAGCATCGTTGCCTCTGAAAGTGAGCTCAAAAAAATCGGCTTCAAATCTGACACTCTCCAAGCGCCATAGACCACTGCGATGAGCAGCAAGGCCAAGGCAGCACCCAGGCCAGCCGTCTCAGAAGGCGTTGCAAAGCCACCATAAAGAGCAAACATGACACCGAGCAACAACACCAAAAAGGGAAGCACGCGTGGAATGGCGGCAAATTTTTGCGCCAACGTGTAATGATCCACTTGCAAAATACGCGAGGACACGCCCCCTGCATCGACCACCGCTTGCGCTCGTTTTTGCTCCCACTGAAAACGAAAGACACCATAAAGCGCGAATAAAACGACCAGCAAAATCCCCGGGCCAATGCCCGCCAAGAAAAGTCGGCCCAGCGACTGCTCCGCCGCCACAGCATACAAAATCAAGGTGACCGATGGAGGCAGCAAAATGCCAAGCGTGCCACCCGCGGCCACCAAACCTGCAGCCAATCGAGACGAATAGCCACGCTGCCTCATCTCAGGGATGGCCGAGCTACCAATGGCAGAACAGGTAGCAGCGCTCGAGCCAGCCATCGCCGCAAAAAGGCCGCACGCCAGCGTCACCGCAATACCGAGTCCGCCCGGTATTTTGCTCAACCAAATGTGCATCGCCGAATACAAGTCTCGACCGGCCTTGGACTTGCCAATGGCCGCACCTTTCAAGATGAACAAGGGAATGGTGAGCAGCGTGATGCTGGCCATCTCTTCATAGACGTTTTGCGCGACCGTATCAAGGGACGCATGGGGCATAAAGAAATACATGAACACCGTGGCCACCGAGCCCAACGCAAACGCAATGGGCATTCCAGAAAAAAGCACCAAACATGTTGATGCTCCAAATAGTAAACCGATTTGTAGTGTTGACATGAATACAGAGAATTATGAGCGCTTGAGAGCCTGGGCACTCGACACCTGAATGAATAAAACCAAGACCAAGAGACTCATGCCTACAGCCATGCTTCCATAGGGAATCCACAAAGGCGCGCCAAATGCCGAACCTGAAATTTGATTGTCCTCGATGGCTTCGAGCAACAAAGTCCAAGATTTCCAAGCAAAAAAACAGCAAAAAAGCAGTGACATCAAATCACTTAGCCAGCGTCGAACCCCGTCGGCCCGAGGGCTCAAGACTGCAGACAAAGCCTGGATGGCCACGTGGCCCCTTTGCTGCTGAACCCAGGCACAGGCCAAAAAGGTTGCTCCCACCAACAAAAAAATGGTGACCTCGTCTTGCCAATCGCTGGGGATTTTGAACAAATAGCGTGCCGTGGCCTCCCAACTGAGCACACAAGCGGCGACACCAATGGCCACGCTGCCCAAAAAAGCCGTCACTCGGTTCAAGACATTGAGGGCTTTGAGTAAAAAAGGCGCTCCCTCACGGCTCAATGGGTCGCTCGATGTCAGGTCTTGCATTGGCACCTCAGGTCATGTGACGGCTTGCGCCATTTTCAGAAAGCGGTCGCATTCTGCACTTCGGTTGGAAAAATCCAACCATGCTGATTTTTGAGCAACTTGGCGCCAACGATCAATGCAAGCATCGTCCATGTCAGCAATCTTGGCGCCGGCTTTTTTGTAGATATTGGCCACGTCAATGTCGTCTTCTTTGGCCATTTTGGTGGCAAAGCTCTCTAGCTCCAAACCCACTTCTACGATGGCCTTTTGCTGCGCTGCAGGCAAAGCATCAAACACCACTTTGGACATCAACAAAGGCTCAAACATGTACCAAAAACTGCGCTTTTGACCGGTGGTCAATGCTTTGGAGATTTCTTCCAATCGGAAAGAGATCAAAGAGGTCGATGAGGTCACGGCCGCATCAAGGGAGCCCGTTTGCATGGCTGGATAAATCTCGTTGGAAGGCACGCTCGAGATGATGCCGCCCGCTTCTTTGAGCATCAGATCCATTTCGCGCGATCCTCCGCGAATTTTGAGCCCCTTCACATCATCGGGATTGACGACCGGCGTGGAGCGAGACACCGTACCGCCAGCTTGCCAAATCCAAGTGATGATTTTGACACCCTTGGCTTCCAGTAGCTTGGTGAGTTCACGGCCAATTTCAGCTTTTTTCCAAGCAAAACCTTGCTCATAGGAGGTGACCATGCAAGGCATCAAGCCAATGTTGACCTCTTGCACTTCCCCGCCCGCATAGGCCAAGGGATAGAGGGTCAAGTCAAGTGCGGCTTTCCTCACCGCAGAAAACTGGGCCACGGTTTTCAAAAGCGAGGAGCCCGGATAAATCTCAAACTTCAAGGCCCCAGCGGTGCGTTTTTCCACGTCCTGGGCAAATTTTCTGGCCAATCGGTCTCTAAAGTCACCCTTGTCAATCGTGCCACCGGGAAATTGGTGGGAAATTTTCAGCACTTTGGCCTCTGCCGCCTGGGCCAAACCGCCGACACTCAAAACACCAGAGGCACAAACAGCCGAAGCTGATTGCAATAAGGTACGTCGCTGAATCATAAAATTTTCTCCTTTGATTAGACTGGTACTTTCCAGACTACTGCAATTTCACTCCATTGGGTAGAGGTGAAATACCACTTCACTTAAAGAGCTTGATCGATCGATGAGACAGATCAATCAGAAGGTTTTCCAAGCAAAATATACAGGGCTTAAAAGACACCTTTTTGCGCAAATTACCAAGCATGAGCAAGGTTGTCAGGGAATGAGCCCTCTTTGACCGCTTTAACGTATGCTTTCATGGCCGACAGTATGCCATCTTGGTCCACCATGAAATTTCGAACAAACTTTGGCATTTTACCCAAGTTCATCCCGAGCATGTCGTGCATCACCAAAACCTGCCCCGCGGTGCCGCTGCCCGCACCAATTCCAATGGTGGCGCAGCGTAACAAGGCCTGGGTGATTTGAGCTGCGAGCACATGCGGCACCATCTCAAGCACCATCAAGCTTGCCCCAGCTTCCTCGAGGGACTTTGCATGATCAATCAATATTTTGGCGCTGTCGGCGTCTTTGCCTTGAACGCGGTAACCACCCAGCGCAAACACTGTTTGCGGCGTGAGTCCCAAATGGGCGCACACTGGAATTCCACGCTCGACCAAGAAAGCCACAATCTCGCTGGTCCATCCGCCACCTTCGAGTTTGACCATGTGAGCGCCGGCCCTCATCAAGGCACTGGCCGATCGAATTGCCTGCTCAGACGATTCTTGGTAGGTGCCAAAAGGCAAGTCGGCAATCAACCAGGCTCCACCTTGACTTCTTCTAAGACCGCGCGAGACGCATTGGGTGTGGTAACAAATGTCTTCCAAGGTGACGCCCAGCGTGCTCTCGCTTCCTTGGCAGACCATCCCCAAGGAGTCCCCAACAAGCAAAGAGTCCACCCCCGCCACCTCGGCCATGGCGGCAAAGGTTGCGTCGTAGGCCGTGAGCATGGTGATTTTTTCTCCGCTGGCGTGCATCTGCGCCAATCGAGGCAGATTCACAGCTTTTCGCTTGACGAGGGGTGCGTCAGGCGGGAAAGAGCCATAGGCGGAAAAATCTTTTGCAGAAATGGGTTGTGTCACAGGCAAGTGGGAGAGTTTGTTGGGATTTTAACAGTGCGAAGTCCTTGCCAGAGTTTGCCACAAAGAGCGCACCGATGGATACGGGCCAATCTCGCGATGGCCCGGTTTTTAACCGTTGACTGTTTTATCCACAAACCCTTTGGATCACGGCCAAAAGAGCCTTGCATCCACAAGGCTCAAGGCCGCCCAACAAGCCTAGAGGGCTGCACAATTTGAAATCAAACGGTTTGAGCCGCTTTTTGAAAACTGTCAATCTTGTCAAAATTGAGATACTTGTAAATGTTGGCTGAATTTTGATTGATCGCACCCACATTGCTCAAATACTCTTCACGCGTGGGGATGCGTCCGAGCTTGGAGCAAGTGGCGGCCAACTCAGCAGAGCCCAAATACACAAAGGTATTTTTCCCCAACCGGTTGGGGAAATTGCGCGTGCTCGTAGACATCACCGTGGCGCCCTCCTTTACCTGGGCTTGGTTGCCCATGCACAAAGAGCATCCAGGCATTTCCATGCGAGCGCCAGCAGCGCCAAATACACCGTAGTGGCCTTCTTCGGTGAGTTGGTCCTTGTCCATTTTGGTCGGAGGCGCCATCCAAAGTTTGACGGGGATGTCGTGCAAGCCCTCCAAAACTTTGGAGGCAGCTCTGAAGTGACCAATATTGGTCATGCACGAGCCAATGAAGACCTCATCGATCTTGGAGCCCGCCACATCGGACAATGTTTTTGCATCATCTGGATCGTTGGGGCAACACACGATGGGCTCGGTGATCTCGGACATGTCGATTTCAATGACTGCCGTGTACTGCGCATCCGCATCGGCGCTCAACAACTGGGGATTGGCCAACCAATCCTCCATGGACTTGATACGACGGCGCAAAGTGCGAGCATCGCTGTAGCCTTGGGCAATCAAATTTTTGAGCAGCACAATATTGCTGTTCAAGTATTCAATCACAGGCTCCTTGGATAAATGCACGGTGCAGCCCGCTGAGCTGCGCTCGGCAGAAGCATCGGCCAACTCAAAAGCTTGCTCGACTTTGAGCTCAGACAAGCCTTCGATTTCCAAGATGCGACCGGAAAACACATTCTTCTTGTTCTTTTTCTCGACCGTCAAATGGCCTTGCTTGATGGCGTACAAAGGAATGGCATGCACCAAGTCACGCAGGGTGACGCCAGGCTGCATCTTGCCTTTGAAGCGCACCAGTACCGACTCAGGCATATCAAGCGGCATGACACCCGTGGCGGCGGCAAAAGCCACCAAGCCAGAGCCCGCAGGAAAGCTCAAGCCAATGGGGAAACGGGTATGTGAGTCAGCCCCGGTGCCCACCGTGTCAGGCAACAACATGCGGTTTAACCAGGAGTGAATGATGCCGTCGCCAGGCTTCAAGGAGACGCCGCCGCGTGTGCTCATGAAATCGGGCAACTCATGCTGGGTGAGCACATCCACGGGCTTGGGGTAAGCCGCGGTGTGACAAAACGACTGCATGACCAAATCGGCACTGAAGCCCAAACAGGCCAAGTCTTTCAATTCGTCACGGGTCATGGGTCCAGTGGTGTCTTGTGAGCCCACCGACATCATGCGCGGCTCGCAATAGGTTCCTGGCAACACGCCTTTGCCTTCAGGCAAGCCACAAGCACGACCGACGATTTTTTGTGCAAGCGTGAAACCCGTCTTCAAAGCCTCTGGGGGACTGGGCAATCTGAACTGGGTGGACGCTGGCAGCCCCAATGCTTCTCGTGCTTTGGCGGTCAAAGATCGACCAATGATGAGAGGAATGCGCCCGCCGGCTCGAACTTCATCAAAAAGCACATCGCTTTTGATGTGAAACTCAGCGATGACCTTGCCGTCTTTGAGCGCTTTTCCTTCAAAAGGGCGCAACTCAATTTCGTCGCCCATGTTCATTTGGCTCACATCGAGCTCAATGGGCAAAGCGCCCGAGTCTTCCATGGTGTTGTAGAAAATAGGGGCAATTTTGTTGCCCAAACACACCCCACCAAAACGCTTGTTGGGCACAAAGGGGATGTCTTCGCCGGTGAACCACAGCACCGAGTTGGTCGCAGATTTGCGACTCGAACCCGTTCCCACCACATCGCCAACATAGGCCACCAAATGGCCTCTGGCGCGCAAATCTTCAATGAATTTGATGGGCCCGCGTTTGCCGTCCTCTTCAGGTGTGATGCCATCGCGTTTGTTTTTGAGCATGGCCAAGGCATGCAAGGGGATGTCGGGGCGACTCCACGCATCGGGGGCAGGTGACAAGTCATCGGTATTGGTCTCGCCCGTCACTTTGAAGACGGTGAGTTTGATGCTCTTGGCCAACTCAGGGTGGCGGGTAAACCATTCCGCTTCGGCCCATGACTTCACCACCTCTTTGGCGTAGGCGTTGCCGTGTTCGGCTTTCTCTTGGACATCATGGAATTGATCAAACATCAACAAGGTGAATTTGAGGGCATTGGCCGCTTCTTGGGCAACTGGCGCTTCTTTGTCATCCAATAGGTCAATCAAGGGTGAGAGGTTGTAGCCCCCGAGCATGGTGCCGAGCAAATGGGTGGCCGCTTGACGGCTCAAAAGTGGTGTCACTTCAGTGCCTTTGCTCACTTGCGCCAAATAGGCAGCCTTGACCTTGGCCGCATCGTCCACACCCGCGGGAACGCGGTAGGTCATCAAATTGACCAACTCGGCTTCTTCGCCCTTGGGGGGATTTTTAAACAAGGCCACCAGCTCAGTGGTTTGCTGAACTGACAAGGGCAAGGGAGGAATTCCCAGGGCCAGTCTTTCACTGGCGAGTTCACGATAAGCTTTCAACATTTTGATCTCCTAGTTAACAACATTGATGGTGTATTGGCTCTCCCCCTTGGGCGCCAGCAAATGCTGGGGAGGGTGAAGTTTTTGGTTTCTGGCTTCTTGAACTTGACTTGGACTTTGGCAGTCATCGACCAAGCGCTGTCCGAGTTTGCTGTTCAAGAGCATGGATTTGTTGGACAACTGGATCCATTTCATCCCCGCCTTGGGGTCTTCAAGCATGATGGCACCGGTTTGCGAGACCATGGGCACCATGCTGTAGACATGCCCCTTCAGGATCAAGTCGTAATGACCCATTTCACTGGACACTTCTCGCAAATCAATCGACTGGCCGAGCTCACAGGGGAAATGTCCGGTCTGAATTTGCGAGGCAATGGCCATCAAGGGGTCACCGCCTTGTTTTAAATTTTGGCTTTGCGCTTGATTTTGCATTGGGTTTGAACCATTGGCAGCAGGCGCTGTCACCACCACATGGGTCACTGGTGTGAAGGTCAAAACACTGGCGGTGTTGGCTGCCGTGTCCACCGACCCGGGCTGTTTGTAACTTAAAGGGGCGCCAATGGGTGACGCCGCCAGGGTCGGGGATGCTGGGGGGGGCACCATGGATGCCGAACTCGGGTCATAAGGCTTGGCCAAACCCAGCTCATATGCGTTGGGGATGTGAGCCAAAGGCGCCGGCGCGACTGGACTCGACTTTTTGGCCAGCGTTTTAGGTGTTTTTTGGGCAGGCCGATGGGACACGCTGCGATCAACCGAACTCTCCAATGCATGGACCGGTATGGACAAAGGCACTTGCGATAAAGACCCCTGTGAAAAAAGAGCCGCAAGCCATCCACATGCCCAAAGCAACGGGCTTAGCGTCAGGGCTTGAGGCGGTTTCGCAATACTGCTCATGCAGACACCCTCGGGTTAGGCAAGGACTCAAAAAAGACCCTGACCTCTCGGGGCAAGGTGCGGGCCGTGTCATGTGCGCGCTCGAGAAGCTGCCAATAATAACGATAACTCGCACGGTCATGCAAACGACCCTCATGCCGAATGGGCCCCCAATCGGCCTCTTGGGCTGCCAACAAAATGGCACCGGCCTCTTGAATGGCATCTTGCGAGGGCGACATGGCCTCGATGATGGGCTCAATTTGCGAGGGGTGGATGCTCCACATGCGGGTGTAGCCCAGAAGGTTGTGGGCATCGGCCGCACTTCGGGCAATGGAGTCGAGGTCATTGATCTCGGTCACCACTCCGTGTGCAGGGGTCTTGCCATGGGCGTGACAAGCACTGGCAATTTCCAATTTGGCCCGAACAATCAAGGGATGCTCAAATTGCCCCTTCATGGTCATCCCCCATGCGGGAATGGCCCCAGCATGGGACGACACAAAATCCATCAACCCAAAACTCAAAGACTCAACTCTGGGGTGCGCGGCGATGTCAAAAGCTTGTTGCACGGCCTGAGGCGACTCAATGAGGGCATGGATGGGCAAGTGATGCGCGCCCACCCGATCCAGGACCAACACCACCTTTTGAATGTCCTTGACGTGCTCAACTTTGGGGATCATCACGTGGCTCATCAACGAACCGACACGGCCCACAATCAGCTCAACATCTTGTTCAAAATGCGGGTGATCCACCGCATGGAGGCGAGCAGCCACTCGTGCTTTGGGAACACGCTTGGCAATCAACTCACTCACCAGCTGCGCGTGATCGCGCTCGCCGCCCACTTGCGCACCATCCTCACAATCCAAGGTGACATCAAAGACACAGGTCCCAAGGGCCTCAATCATCTGTGACTGCATCAGCAAGCTCTTTTCCATGCGTGCAAGCACCCCGCTGTAGTGGTCGCACACAGGCAACCGAACACGGGCGGCCTGTGCACCCAACAGCACGTCGCGGGGGTGACTCATGGTAGTAGCCATAAATGGGCGAGCATGGCTTTTTGTGGACCGATCAAAATTAAAGCATCAGCCTCAAATCAAATGGGCCACACCGGCTTGCTCGTCTTGCAGCTCTTTGAGCGTTTTGTTGATGCAAGTCTGGCTGAATTCGTCAATGGGCAAATTCTCAACCACATGGTATTTCCCGCCTTCACATGTCACGGGAAAGCCAAACATGGTGTCCTTGGGGATGCCATACCAGCCGTTCGATGGAATACCCATGGTGACCCAGTGACCGTTGGTGCCCAGGGCCCAGTCGTGCATGTGATCAATGGCCGCATTGGCCGCCGAGGCCGCCGAAGACAATCCACGTGCATCAATGATGGCCGCACCACGTTTGCCCACCGTTGGCAAGAACACATTGGCATTCCATTCTTGGTCATTGATCATGTCTTTGACCGGCTTGCCAGCGACCGTGGCAAAACGGTAGTCGGCATACATGCTGGGGGAATGGTTGCCCCATACGCACAATTTTTCAATGTCCCCCACGGCATGGCCGGTTTTGAGGGCCACTTGGCTTTTCGCACGGTTGTGATCCAAACGCAGCATGGCGGTGAAATTTTCGCGGGGCAAATCGGGCGCACTCTTCATGGCGATGTAGGCATTGGTGTTGGCGGGGTTGCCCACCACCAAGACGCGAACGTCTCTTGACGCACTGGCGTTCAAGGCTTTGCCTTGGGCTGTAAAAATTTGCGCATTGGCAGCCAACAAATCCGCACGCTCCATGCCAGGCCCGCGTGGGCGAGCACCCACGAGCAAGGCGTAGTCGGTGTCTTTGAAGGCTTGGATCGGGTTGTCATAGGCGTGCATATTGGCCAACAAGGGAAATGCACAGTCTTCAAGTTCCATCATGACGCCCTTGAGCGCTTTTTGCGCCTTTTCGTCAGGAATTTCCAAAAGTTGCAATACCACAGGTTGATCACGCCCCAGCATGGCGCCTGAAGCAATGCGAAACAACAAAGCATATCCAATTTGACCCGCTGCTCCAGTCACCGCAACGTGCACAGGCTTTTTACTCATGAGATCACTCCAATTGAAGAAAAAAAAGAAATTTTGACCTGATGGTCTTAACCCTTGAGTGTAACGCCAAAAGGCCCACGCGGGGCTCTTATGTCTTATAGAAGACTGAGATTACAATGCACAGATGCCAAGCCGCCTGTTCTATCCAAGCGGCGCGAGAGAAAACTCGATTTTGTCCCACCTTTGACCATGACCGTCCACACCAACACGAACGCCAGCGCCGACAGCCTATTGCAAGCCGTGCCCGGCAAGCGCGATGGGGGCCAGCCCGTGAGAGACGACCTGGCGCAAAAGGCCCAGCCGAAAAACAACTTGTCGACAGCTGCGGCCTCCCAGCTCGGGGAGTTGTTGGCCACACAGCCCCAAACCATCCCCTCCTTTAGCCCGCTTTACCAACAAATCAAAGCCTTGATCTTGCAAAGCTTGAAGGCGGGTGAGTGGCGTCCTGCCGAGCCGATTCCAAGTGAGACAGAGTTGGCCGCACGTTATCAAGTCAGCCAAGGCACGGTTAGAAAGGCCATCGACGAATTGGCGATGGAGAATTTGCTCATCAGAAAACAAGGGGTTGGCACCTTCGTGGCGACCCATCACGAGGAGCGGGTTCAATACCGGTTTTTAAAATTGGTCCCCGACGGCCAAAACCCTCTCAACCCACCCAGTGCACCCCCGAGTCGCCACATTTTGTGGTGCAAACGGGCCAAAGCAAGCGCGCTGGTCGCTCAAAATTTGAACTTAAAACAAGGAGACGGGGTTGTGCACATTCGACGGATTTTGTCGTTTGATGAAAAGGCCACCATTTTGGAGGATCTTTTTTTGCCGCTCAATCCATTCAAAGGCCTCAACGCCGAGGAGCTCAGACTCTACCCGGGGCCGACGTATGCTCTTTTTGAAACCACCTACGGCGTTCGCATGGTCAAAGCGCGCGAGAAAATTCGAGCCGTGAGCGCCAGTGCAAAAGACGCACAGCTTTTGCAAGTGCCTGTGGGAAGCGCCTTGCTAAGCGTGCAGCGTGTGGCTTACACCTACCAAGACATCCCCATGGAGTTGCGCAATGCGGTTTATCGCACCGATCACCACCACTACCAAAACGAACTGAACTAATTCAAAAGAATTCAAAAAACAAAAATCAGCCTCACACTATTTTTATTTTTAAAGCCTTTTGCACCCCATGGATCCATTTCATATTGCATTGCAATAGAATTTTGGAATCTGCAGGGACTTGACTTTCAATTCCAGCAAAAAACGAGAAAGAGCTTATTTATGACCGAGATTGCCAAAAAACGTCCCGTCTTCAGGAACATCAATGCCTTGAAAGACTTGCCCACCTACCGCTTACCCGTTGCCGGTTGGGTGTCAATTTTGCACCGAGTGAGCGGTGCCGTGATGTTCTTGCTGCTGCCAGTGATCATCTGGCTCTTTGACACCTCGGTGTCTTCAGAGATCTCCTTTTCACGTTTTTCATCGGTCTTTCAAATTGGCGTTGGATTGATTCCAGCGTGGCTCGTGAAATTGGTGGTCTTGGGGCTCATTTGGTCCTACTTGCACCATTTGTGTGCGGGTGTTCGCCATCTTTATATGGACACCCACCATGCGGTGGACAAGACTTTTGGACATCAAAGTGCCGTGGTGACCTTGGTGTTGAGCCTGGGACTCACTGTGATCCTTGGGGCCAAGCTTTTTGGCTTGTATTGAGACCCTCGAGCTTCAGCACCCCTTATTTTTAAGTTTTCAGGAGAGTTAGACATGTCAGTCAATTTCGGATCAAAACGCATCGTCGTCGGTGCCCATTACGGCTTGAGGGACTGGTTGGCGCAACGGGTCACAGCGGCCATCATGGCCTTGTTCACTTTGCTGCTGCTCGCCCAGGTGATTCTCACCAAAGGCGACATCGGTTACGACAAGTGGGCCGGCATTTTCAGCAGCCAGTGGATGAAAGCGATCACTTTTACCGTGATCTTGTCTTTGGCGTACCACGCTTGGGTGGGCATGCGAGACATTTGGATGGACTACGTCCAGCCTGTGGGAATCCGCTTGGTTTTGCAAATTTTTACCCTGGTTTGGCTCATTGCATGCATGGGCTGGGCAATTCAAGTTCTCTGGAGACTTTAAGTTATGAATTCAACACATTCAATGGTTCAGCGCAAATTTGACGTTGTCATTGTGGGCGCGGGCGGCTCAGGCATGCGCGCCTCTCTTCAACTCGCGCGCGCGGGTCTCAATGTGGCCGTGCTCTCCAAAGTCTTCCCCACTCGATCACACACGGTGGCAGCACAAGGTGGCATTGGCGCCTCTTTGGGCAACATGTCTGAGGACAATTGGCACTATCACTTTTACGATACCGTCAAGGGCTCAGACTGGCTCGGCGACCAAGATGCAATTGAGTTCATGTGCCGCGAGGCCCCCCATGCGGTCTACGACTTGGAACACATGGGCATGCCCTTCGATCGCAACGCCGATGGCACCATTTACCAACGCCCTTTTGGTGGACACACTGCCAATTATGGCGAAAAGCCTGTTCAGCGCGCTTGTGCTGCGGCCGACCGCACGGGCCACGCCATGCTGCACACCCTTTACCAACAAAACGTGCAAGCCAAAACCAGCTTTTTTGTCGAATGGATGGCCCTCGATATCATCCGTGACCAAGAGGGTGATGTCGTGGGCGTTACCGCTCTGGAGATGGAAACAGGCGAGATGTACATCTTGCAAGCCAAAACAGTGCTGTTGGCCACGGGTGGCGCAGGTCGCATCTTCAAAGCCTCAACCAACGCCTTCATCAACACCGGAGACGGCCTTGGCATGGCCGCACGCGCAGGCATTCCTTTGGAAGACATGGAGTTTTGGCAATTTCACCCCACCGGTGTTGCCGGTGCAGGCGTGCTCCTCACCGAAGGCTGCCGTGGAGAAGGTGCCATTTTGCTCAATTCCAACGGCGAGCGCTTCATGGAGCGTTACGCGCCGACGCTCAAAGACTTGGCGCCCCGCGACTTTGTGTCTCGCTCGATGGACCAAGAAATCAAAGAGGGCCGAGGCTGCGGCCCCAACAAAGACTATGTGCTCTTGAAGCTCGACCACTTGGGTGCCGAGACCATCATGAAGCGATTGCCTTCGGTGTATGAGATTGGACTCAATTTCGCCAACGTCGACATCACCAAAGAGGCCATTCCTGTCGTTCCCACCATTCATTACCAAATGGGGGGCATTCCCACCAACATCCATGGCCAAGTCGTCACCCAATCGGGCAACAACCACAATGAGCCCGTTCAAGGCCTGTATGCCGTGGGCGAGTGCTCCTGCGTCTCGGTGCACGGTGCCAACCGCTTGGGTACGAACTCCTTGCTTGACCTCTTGGTGTTTGGCCGCGCAGCGGGCAACCACATCATTGAGTCTCACCGCAACACCAAAAACCACAAACCCCTGCCCAAGGACGCAGCAGACCTCACCCGCTCGCGCGTGGCCCGTTTAGAAGCCAACACCAATGGCGAGTACGCCCAAGTGGTGGCCGACGACATTCGCTCGGCCATGCAAGAGCATGCGGGTGTTTTCCGCACCCAAGCGGTCATGGACGAAGGCGTGCACAAAATCGCAGAGCTCAGGGAACGCACCCAGCACATTGGCCTCAAAGATCACTCCAAAGTTTTCAACACGGCCCGCATCGAGGCTTTGGAAGTGGACAATTTGATTGAATGCGCACAGTCCACCATGGTCTCTGCCGCTGCTCGCCATGAAAGCCGTGGCGCGCACACGGTGGACGACTATGCCGACAGTCCCGCCCACCCCAACGGCAGAAACGACGAAGAGTGGCTCAAACACAGTTTGTGGTACTCAGAGGGCAACCGCCTGAGCTACAAGCCCGTCAACATGAAGCCCCTCACTGTTGAGAGCATTGAGCTCAAAGTTCGCACCTTCTAAATCCACCGACTTCTCAACGACTGCCCACTGGAGCCCTCTATGCAAACCCGTACCTTTCAGATCTACCGCTACGATCCAGACAAAGACGCCAAACCCTACATGCAGACCATCCAAATCGAGCTCGATGGGCATGAGCGCATGCTGCTCGATGTGCTCATGAAGCTCAAGCAACTCGATCCCAGTATTTCCTTTCGCCGCTCTTGCCGCGAAGGCGTCTGTGGCTCAGATGCGATGAACATCAACGGCAAGAATGGACTGGCCTGCCTCACCAACATGCTGAGCTTGCCCCAAACCATTGTGCTCAAACCCTTGCCCGGGCTGCCCGTGGTTCGCGACTTGATTGTGGACATGACGCAGTTTTTCAAGCAATACCATTCCATCAAGCCCTATTTGGTCAACGACACGATACCCCCAGAGAAGGAGCGCTTACAGTCCCCTGAAGAGCGCGACGAGCTCAATGGCCTTTACGAGTGCATTTTGTGTGCGAGCTGCTCCACGAGCTGCCCCTCGTTTTGGTGGAACCCTGACAAATTCGTCGGCCCCGCTGGTCTCTTGCAAGCCTACCGTTTCATTGCCGACAGCCGCGATCAAGCCACTGGCGAGCGCTTGGACAACCTCGAAGATCCCTATCGACTCTTTCGCTGTCACACCATCATGAACTGTGTGGACGTGTGCCCCAAGGGCTTGAACCCCACACAGGCCATTGGCAAGATCAAAGAGCTGATGGTTCGTCGGGCCATTTAATAGTTCCCAATAAACTGTCCGCCCTTTTGACATGAACGTGATCGACAACTTCTTGCAAGACTTGGACCCGAAAGCACCCTTGGGTATTCGGGAATTCAGCAAGTTGCGCTGGCGCTGTCGGCGTGGTCTACTCGAAAACGACTTGATGATCCAAGCTTTTTTTGAGCAACACTCACAAAACTTGACTGTTTCACAGGCCCAAGCTTTGTATGATTTAATGGATCTGTCTGACAATGACTTGTTGGATTTGTTACTCAAAAGAAATGATCTTGAAGCCTCGTTTTTCACACCTGAGCGACACCAAATTTTGAGCATGCTCAGGCGCTAAATTGTTTCAGGCCCAAGGTTTGGGCGCCCCCAATAGACAAAGGAAAATGCAATCATGAACCTCGCCAATTACAAAGCCACACTGTCCTTCGGCAACGGTGCGCCCAACATCGAGATGCCGGTCTACCACGGCACGATTGGCCCCGACGTCATCGATATTCGCAAACTCTATGGTCAGTCGGGCATGTTCACCTACGATCCTGGTTTTTTGTCCACGGCGGCGTGCGAATCGGCCATCACCTACATTGATGGCGACAAGGGCGAGTTGCTCTACCGTGGTTACCCCATTGAGCAGTTGGCCACCGATTGCAACTTCATGGAAACATGCTATTTGTTGCTCAACGGCAACTTGCCCAACGCCACCGAAAAGCACGAATTCTCACATTTGGTGACCCAGCACACCATGGTCAACGAGCAGATGCATTTCTTTTTGCGCGGCTTCAGACGCGACGCCCACCCCATGGCCGTGATGACCGGCTTGGTGGGAGCCCTCTCGGCTTTTTACCATGACAGCACCGACATCAACAACCCTGAGCACCGCGCCATCTCCGCCATTCGACTCATTGCCAAAATGCCCACCTTGGTCGCGATGGCCTATAAATACAGCATCGGTCAGCCTCATCTCTACCCCAGAAACGACTTGAGCTACGCGGGCAACTTTTTGCGCATGATGTTTGGCAACCCTTGCGAGGACTATGTTGTCAACCCCGTGCTCGAACGTGCTTTGGACCGAATCTTCATCTTGCATGCAGACCACGAGCAAAATGCCTCCACCTCAACCGTGCGCTTGTGTGGATCTTCGGGCACCAACCCCTTTGCTGCCATTGCCGCAGGGGTGGCATGCCTGTGGGGCCCGGCCCACGGCGGCGCCAACGAAGCGTGCTTGAACATGCTTGGTCAATTGCAAGCGGCCGGCGGCTTGGCCAAAGTGGGCGAATTCATGGAGCAAGTCAAGGACAAAAACTCCGGCGTCAAGCTCATGGGCTTTGGTCACCGGGTTTACAAAAACTACGACCCCCGCGCCAAACTCATGCAAGAAACCTGCAACGAGGTCTTGTCTGAGTTGGGCCTAGAGAACGACCCCTTGTTTAAATTGGCCAAAGCGGTTGAGAAAATCGCCTTGGAGGACGACTACTTCGTGCAAAGAAAACTTTACCCCAACGTGGACTTCTATTCTGGCATCGTGCAGCGCGCCATTGGCGTGCCGGTCAACATGTTCACCGGCATCTTTGCCTTGGCCAGAACGGTGGGATGGATTGCTCAGCTGAACGAAATGATTGCCGACCCCGAGTACAAAATTGGCCGTCCTCGCCAGCTCTTTACCGGAGCCGTGCGCCGTGATGTCCCACCCATTGCCAAGCGATAATTAAACGATTGGTTTTTAGGCTTGCTGAGGGCTTTCTTGGCTCCAGAGAGCGACCCCGAGGTTTCGGGGTCGCTTTTTTTTGAGTCATCCTCTCTCACCTCCCCTAGAAAACCCATCACAAATATTAGCGATCTCAAAGCAAAGCTTGCCGCTTAGCGCCTAAAATAAACCTCTTATCTTTTGCGCAGGAAAGAAAAACAATCATGGGACTCACGCTTTACGACAAAATTTGGAACGAACACGTGGTTCACAGTGAAGAAGACGGCACAGCAGTCCTCTACATTGATCGCCATTTGGTCCATGAAGTCACCTCACCCCAAGCCTACGAGGGGCTCAGGCAAGCGCATCGGCCGGTCTGGCGTATCAGCTCGGTGGTGGCGACAGCCGACCACAACACGCCCACCACCGGTTGGGAGTTGGGCTACGACGGCATCACCGACCCCATCAGCAAAGAGCAAGTCACCACCTTGGACGACAACATCAAGGAGTACGGTGCAGCGGCTTACTTTCCTTTTCTCTCCAAGCGACAAGGCATTGTGCATGTGATTGGCCCAGAAAACGGCGCCGTTTTACCAGGCATGACCGTTGTTTGTGGCGACTCGCACACTTCCACGCATGGCGCCTTTGGCGCCTTGGCACACGGCATCGGCACGAGTGAAGTCGAGCACGTGCTCGCCACGCAAACCTTGTTGGCCAAAAAGGCCAAGAACATGCTGGTTCGAGTCAATGGCAATTTGGCCAAAGGTTGCACAGCCAAAGACGTGGTGCTCGCCATCATTGGTCGAATTGGAACGGCGGGTGGCACGGGCCACACGATTGAATTCGCTGGCAGCGTCATCCGTGGCTTGTCCATGGAGGGGCGCATGACCCTGTGCAACATGGCCATTGAAGCCGGCGCCCGCGCGGGTTTGGTGGCGGTGGATGAAAAAACACTGGCCTACACCAAGGACCGGCTTTTGTCGCCCAAAGGGGTGGAGTGGGACTTGGCGGCGAGTTACTGGAAGACTTTGCACTCGGACGAGGATGCCCATTTTGATACCGTGGTGGACTTGGACGGCAGCGCCATCGCACCGCACGTGACTTGGGGCACGTCGCCCGAGATGGTGCTCGATATTCTCGCCACCGTGCCCGATCCTGACAAAGAGCGCGATCCGGCCAAACGCCTGGCCATTGAGCGCGCTTTGGTCTACATGGGGCTCGAACCGGGTAAACCCATAGCCGATATCCATGTGGACAAAGTCTTCATTGGGTCGTGCACGAACTCTCGCATTGAAGACATGCGAGACGCGGCAAGGGTGGTCAAACACATCGGTCAAAAAGTGGCCAAAAACGTCAAGCTCGCCTTGGTGGTCCCAGGGTCCGGCTTGGTGAAGGAACAAGCCGAGCGTGAGGGCTTGGATGTGATCTTCAAAGCCGCAGGATTTGAGTGGCGCGAGCCCGGCTGCTCCATGTGCTTGGCCATGAACGCCGACAAGCTCGAACCCCAGGAGCGTTGTGCCTCCACGAGCAACCGCAATTTCGAGGGTCGCCAAGGCGCGGGGGGGCGCACCCATTTGGTCTCACCCGCCATGGCGGCGGCGGCGGCCATCCACGGACATTTCGTGGACATTCGTCAGTTTTCCTGATCCACTTAAAAAAAGAACAAGGACACGACCATGCAAAAATTCACACTGCACAAGGGGCTGGTTGCCCCAATGGACCGAGACAATGTCGACACCGATGCCATCATCCCCAAACAATTTCTAAAATCCATCAAGAAAACGGGGTTTGGCCCCAATTTGTTTGACGAATGGCGCTATCTCGACCACGGCGAGCCTGGCCAAGACCCCAAGAGCCGCAAGAGCAATCCAGATTTTGTCTTGAACTTGCCACGCTACCAAGGGGCTTCGATTTTGCTTGCCCGCAAGAACTTTGGCTGCGGCTCATCGAGGGAGCACGCCCCATGGGCGATCGACCAATTTGGTTTTCGCTCGATTTTGGCGCCGAGTTACGCTGATATTTTTTTCAACAATTGCTTTAAAAATGGCTTATTGCCCATCGTCTTGTCCGAACGTGTCATTGACCACTTGTTTGCTCAGGTCGCGGGCTTTGTGGGCTTTGAGCTCACCATCGACTTGGTCTCTCAAGTGGTATTGGCACCCGACGGTGAGTCCTACCCATTTGACGTTCAAGCCTTTCGCAAGCACTGCTTGATCAATGGACTCGACGACATCGGACTCACACTCACCCACGCCCAAAAGATCCGTGACTTTGAATCGCATCGTCTGACCACCCAACCTTGGCTGGCGCATACACTGAGCGCAGAAAGTCAAAGATAACACCCCCATACGCCCGCGCGTTGGAATGATTGATTCAACGCACAGAGGTGTAGATCGATAGCCCCATAATCACCCTAGATTGACCATGAAAAAAATAGCAGTACTCGCTGGCGACGGCATCGGACAAGAAATTGTCCGCGAAGCCTTGAAGGTTTTGGCAGTGTTGAAGTTGGACTTGGAGTTGCACGAGGCCTTGGTGGGCGGTTGCGCCTTTGATGCCCACGGCCACCCCTTGCCCCCAAGCACCTTGGAGCTCGCGATGTCGAGCCACGCCGTGCTCTTTGGCGCCGTGGGCGACTGGAAATACGACAAGCTCGATCGGCCTTTGAGGCCCGAGCAAGCGATTTTGGGTTTGAGAAAACACATGGGTCTTTTTGCCAATTTTAGACCCGCGATTTGTTACCCTGAGCTCGTGCAGGCTTCGTCGCTTAAAAACGAGTTGATCGCAGGACTCGACATTTTGATCATTCGAGAGCTCACCGGCGACATCTATTTTGGGCAACCCAGGGGCCAACGCGTCGCCACAGACGGCCACTTCCCTGGCGCACCCGAGGCCTTTGACACGATGCGTTACTCGCGACCTGAAATTGAGCGCATTGCGCATGTGGCGTTCCAAGCCGCGCAAAAGCGCTCCAAGCGCTTGACCAGTGTGGACAAAGCCAATGTGCTCGAGACCTCGCAGTTTTGGCGCGACGTGGTGACACAACTCTCAAGCCAATACCCCGACGTGGCCCTTGATCACATGTATGTCGACAACGCGGCCATGCAACTCGTCAAAGAGCCGAAAAAGTTTGACGTCTTGGTCACGGGCAATTTGTTTGGTGACATTTTGTCCGATGAGGCTGCCATGCTCACCGGCTCCATTGGCATGCTGCCCTCGGCCTCACTGAACGCCAAAAAGCAAGGCCTTTACGAGCCTAGCCACGGCAGTGCGCCCGACATTGCCGGCCAAGGCATTGCCAATCCGCTGGCAACGATTTTGTCAGCCGCCATGATGCTCAGATTCTCCTTGGATGAGCCCCAGGGCGCGCTGTTGATCGAACAAGCCGTGAAGTCTGTCCTTGAAGCCGGGCTCAGAACCGGGGATATCTTCAGCGTGGGTTGCACCCGGGTCAATACCCAAGAAATGGGCGATGCGGTGGCCAAGGCTTTGAGCGCTTTGGTCAATCCATAAAATTAATTTTCAGCACTGAAAGACCCCAAATGAGTCAAGCAAAAAAAACTTTAGGCCTGGTGGGCTGGCGCGGGATGGTGGGCTCGGTGTTAATGGACCGCATGCGCCAAGAAGGTGACTTCAACCACGTGGAGACCTTGTTTTTCACCACCTCCAATATTGGCGGTGAGGCGCCCGCGTTTGCCAAAAGCAACACCCTCCTCTTGGACGCGCACGACCTCAAGAGTCTGGCGCAGTGCGACATCATCATCACCGCCCAAGGCGGGGAGTACACCCAAGAGATCCACCCCAAACTCATGTCTGGCGGCTGGCGTGGCCACTGGATAGATGCCGCCTCCACGCTCAGGATGAAGTCCGACGCGGTGATCATCTTGGATCCCGTCAATCGCCATGTGATTGACCAAGCGCTCGAGCGTGGTAACCGCAACTGGATTGGGGGCAACTGTACGGTGAGTTTGATGCTCATGGCCATGGGCGGACTCTTCAAAGCGGGCATGGTGGAATGGGTCTCGGCCATGACCTATCAAGCGGCCTCGGGTGCGGGTGCTCAAAACATGCGCGAACTCTTGGCGCAAATGGGCGCCTTGCACGGCAGTGTTCAAACCGAATTGGCCGATCCTGCCAGTGCCATTTTGGAGATTGACCAGAAGGTGACGCAAACGCTCAGGTCGGCTGATTTTCCAGTGAAAAACTTCCGCGGTGTCGGCTTGGCCGGCAGCCTCATTCCTTGGATCGATGTGCCTGTGGAGCACGGGCAAAGCAAAGAGGAGTGGAAAGGCGGCGCAGAGTGCAACAAAATTTTAGGCCTTCCAAGCTTTAGAAGCCCTGGCAGCATTCCCATTGACGGCCTGTGTGTGAGGGTGGGCTCCATGCGGTGCCATTCACAAGGCCTCACCATCAAACTCAAGGAAGACCTGCCCTTGCCCGAGATTGAGAAGCTCTTGGCCCAAGCCAACGATTGGGTCAAAGTGATCCCCAATGAGAGGGAGTCTAGTGAGCGCTTACTCACCCCTCAAGCCGTTACAGGTCGACTGGATGTGCCCATTGGTCGACTGCACAAATTGGCGATGGGGCCGACCTATTTGGGCGCCTTCACGGTCGGGGACCAGCTCCTATGGGGGGCCGCCGAGCCTTTGAGGCGCATGCTCAACATTTTGTTGCAAACGGCCTGAGCTCGACCCTGGGGTTGGAGCCCTGGGTCACTCTACCGAGCTTACCAGGACTGCAAGATGGCGTTTCTGCGCAGACCCGCCCCAGCGGTCAAAGCTCAAAAGGGGACCCATTCTTTGCACCCGTTGAGGAAAAATCGTGGTTTTTCAGAGGTTTTAAGCCTGTCAAACCAAGTGCAAAGCCCTTTATTGGCACGATGCTTGGCTAAAATACAGTCATTCTTTGACATGAGGGGCCGCGCCCCTTAGAGTCTGCGCGAGCTATTGCTCTTTGGCGGCATGGCGGACTGGCAGACTTGGGTTCCCATGATTGCTTCACTTTCGAGCCACCGATGAATATTGCGAAAGACCATTGTGAGTACTTACCAGCGTAATTTGATGCCATCCGCTTTGACAGCCTGGGGGCTCAGTCTAACTTTGGCGGGCCTGCTGAGCTTGAGTGCCTCACCGGCTTTGGCCTTGGGGCTTGGTCGCGCGAAGATGCTTTCCAAACAAGGCGAGTCCCTCTTGGTGGAGTTTGACGTGGAGAGTCTCTCCCCTGAAGAGCAGCAAGGACTGGAGGTGAGTTTGGCCGAAGCGGCAACCTACTCGGCGCTTGGGGCCCCGTTTGATGCGGTCTTGAGCAGCGCGCAGGCACGCCTTGCCAAACGACCCAATGGCCAGCTCTATTTAAGCGTCACCAGCAAAGACCCGGTCAATCAGTCTTTCCTCGATGTGATCTTGCAGCTGCACTGGTCCACGGGTCAAGTCACCAAAGAGATGGGCTTGCTCCTCGACACCACACAGTCGGCCAGTCTGAACGAGAGCGGCAACATCACACAAGTGCCGGTCAACCCAGGCGACACCGCCAGCGAACTCGCCTTGCGATACAAGAACGCATCGGTCACCTTGGACCAGATGCTCATGGGGCTTTTGCGCTCCAACCCCAACGCCTTCCTTGCTCAAAACGTCAACCGTTTGAGAGCCGACGCCAACCTCGTCCTGCCCTCCACCGAGGAGGCCTTGAGCCTCAAGGCGCAAGACGCAAGTGCACAAGTGCAATTGCAGCACATTGATTTTGACCAATACCGTGCCGCCTTGGTGGCCAAGCTGCAGCAGGGCAAACCCAGAGCCGAGAAAAACTCCAAGCAAAATGCCTCGGGCCAAGTGGGCTCCAAGGCCAAAGCCCCGCGCGAGAAAAAAGACCAGCTCAAACTCAGTGATGCCAATGCCGCTTCGGCCAAAGTAGCAGACCAATTGGCCCAAGAAGCCCAGGCCAAAATCGATGCGCAAAAGGCCCAAGACTTGAGTCAAAACATCCAGGAGCTCAACACCCTTGCCAAACACGCTGGGCCCTCTTGGAGTGTGCAAAGCACCCTCATCAACCTGGGCAACGCCCTCACCCAGGCCTGGGCCATTCCCAAAGCATGGCTGAGCGCCAATGCCCCTCAATTGGCGCGCTGGTTGGAGCATCCCTTGGCGCCAGTTTGGGCCGGCTTGGGACTGGGGATCTTGGTCCTTGGCACCTTGTGGGGGAAAAGATCTGCTGCAATCGAGAGTCCACAAACGCCCGAGCACGACATGGATCACCAACCTTGGCTAGACCCAGAGTCCACGGCGAACACGACCCCACCCATTTGGGCCCAGGTGGCGTCCAAGCAAGGCCATTCCGACTTGGCGTCGCACCTGGACCCTGAACATGGGCAAAATGCGGTGTTCACCCCCAGTCCCCCCGAGACTGGCGCCACGCCTAACCCACCATTCTCGGCCACATCGCTCAGCGACCATGTCCGCATCGATTTTGACTTGGACTTGCCGCCCCTTGAGTCTGGCCACGCACACGAGCCGCTCGCCTTCCCGACAGAGCCCACTGAGAATCCACTCCAAGTGCGTTTTGAGCTCGCTCAAGAATTGTGGCAAGTGGGCCAACAGCACACGGCCCGTGCGATTGTTCAAGAAATTGCCCAACAAGCCACCGGTGAGCTGCTCAGCACCGCCCACGCTTGGTTGGCCGAACGTGGCTAAGCGCCTGAGCCCTTCA
>CAILYC010000002.1 GCA_903838355.1 uncultured Burkholderiales bacterium
CCAGTGCTCGCCCTCCTGCCCTAGACACACGAGGACGAACCAATTGCCCAATGCAACGACAATGACAACGACAACGACTAAGGTCTGGCCGCTGGCATTTGGTCGCAAGACCACAAAACCATTTGGCGCATCGGCAAAGCCCTGCAAAAGGGCACGGTCTGGGTCAACACCTATAAGACCTTCTCCATCAGCACCCCCTTTGGCGGCGTCAAAATGAGTGGAACTGGTCGGAAAAAAAGACCAATGCAATCTCTGTCGATCAAAACGTCAGCAGGGACCCCTTGCCAATCCATGGCGCCACTTTGCTTTTATGGGTCCCACCGGTGTTGAGCGGGACATTGTCCTCAAGCTTCTCTTCGTTTTTTATTGAAGACAGCGCCAAGCCCTGTTGTAAAAGACCCCATCCGAGTGCTGCCGTCGCTGCTGAAGGTGTCGCCCATTTGTTGATAGCTCGATCCGTGGCAGTCCACCATCATGTTCCCCAATTGTTGATAGATGACGCCTGAGGAAGAAATCGACATCGTGTCGCTGATTTTTTGAATCGTCTCGCCCGTGTCCGAGATGGCCAGATTCCCAAAGATCGTCCAGTTGCTCATGGTGCTCTCCTCTTAGTTGAATAAAATCTGTTGCCTTAAATCGTGTTTCAACACCGTGGCCAAGGCATTCCACTCGATATCGTCTTTCGCGTCACAAATGCGGCCTTTTCTGTCGGCGATCATTTGACGCCTCGCACTCAGCAGGTGGTTTTTAAAGACATACCGGGCCTCATACTGAAGTGTCTCGCTCTTGTAATGGACATCCTTGGGAATGTGGATCACGTCCATTTTTTTGGGAAATGTCATCTCATAGTGCTCAATGTACTTGGCCGACCCACATGTCGAAGGGAAACGCCTGAGCTTGGGCGGGGTATAGATCGACATGCCTCGGATCTCCCCAGGAGACAAACCGGTGGGCAGTATCAATCCGCCCTGACCTGGCAAATTCACCACAGGGTCAAGGTTATAGCTTGCTGTAGTTTGCCAGGGCAAGTCGAGTAGTCCAGGGTCCTCAAACGTCAGCTCTCCAGACCCCGTTTCAAAAAACCGGTTGAGGAGTCGGTTGATCAAGCGTTGCTGGTCCTTGTTGAGGTCAGCCGCTCGGCTGATTCGGGAATCGATTTCTTCGGAACCAAACATCTTCGTCACGGTTTTACCCACCACGGTGCCGTCGGGCATCAATTGGAGCTTGATGTTGGACGTGATGTAGTCCAATTCAGGCGAGCTTGAACGGGTTCGTGAGGTCTCCCCCGTGGCCGTCAAAATCACCGGCTTGTTCAAATCCATGTCGGGCAAGGTGCCCATGGGTGCGTATTGGGCGGTGGAGTCCAAAAACAGATTCATCTTCGGAATATAGGTGATCACATGGTCAAAGAGAGACGGTGTGGCCAAGGCTTGCAACTGGTAGGCCTTGCTCGCATTGATCAAGGCCGGTGTGCTCTCGACCCCAACCACTTTGAGCATGGCTTCCAAGAGGGCCACATGGTCTTTGCAGTCGCCGTATTGGTTTTTAAGAATGCTCGTGGCTTCATGCGGCACATAGCCACCCGCACCCGCATAGATGCCGATGTAGCGGATGTTGCGGCTCACCCAGTTGTAAAGAGCCCTGACTTTGTCGTTGTCAGACTTGGCGTTTTGGGTGATCTCCAGCGCTTTCTTTTCAATCTCTGGACTCACTTCGGCCATGGGTGCGGCCCGCCTTTGATAAGCCAGGCCCACATCCCGGTAGTTTTTGAAGGAAGTTGCAGTGTAGTGCGGCGCAAAGTCCCAAGCACTCACGGTAGCGGTTTCAGGTGGGTAGGCCACGTTTTGCACAAAATGGTGTTGATACCTCACCGAACCATCAGGATCGTCTTTGGCTGAATTCACCTTGCCACCGGTAAAGCCCTTGGCGTCAATGTTGAGCGCAATGCCATCGTCTTGAATGAGGTCCACCTGCATATCCTCGTATCGGTAATAAGGACTGGGCAAGCGGGTCCAATAAAACTGGCCTGTAAACACGGGGGTGTGGCGAACGAGATGAACTTTGTAAAAAATTTGAGCACCGATCTCCAAATTGGGGTAAATAATGAGCTTGACCTTGGAGTCGCTGTAAATGCTCCCTCCCCCATCGTCCACATCGTCTTGGGTGCGGATTTTGTCGGGCTCCACGGTGACCCTCTCACCGTTGGCTTTGATGGTGTAAGCTTCTAAGACCTCCAAGGTGGACAAGGTGCTGTTGAAACTGATGGACTGCTCACCAATGCCATCTACCCCGCCTTGCGTATTCACCCTGATTTGGACTTCAAGCCACTGCTCGTCCGATCCATCTTGATGGACGTGCACCAGGCTTTTGTATTTCACATAGGTGGCACTGGGCTTGTAGTCAGCAAAGGAACTCAGGCACCAAAAAGTTAAAAATCCAAGGAACACAGTCTTCATCTGAGGCTTCATCATGGTCATCTCTAGTCCCATTGCGTTAAAAATTCAGCCTTGATCTTACCCTTGTGTACCCAGGCAAAGCCCATTTTCTCATCTTGGGCCACCGACCACTCGCGGCCATGGTCGTTCTTGGCTTGAAAAGACGGAAAGTTACC
>CAILYC010000003.1 GCA_903838355.1 uncultured Burkholderiales bacterium
TGGTGTTCAAGTCGGTGCCTCTTTGGCCACCAGCGATAATGTTTCTTATGAAACAACTTCTGGTGACAGAGCAAGCAGTGCGATCGCTAAAGCAGCTGCAATCAATGCAGTTTCAGCTCAGTCTGGAGTGACTGCGACTGTGAACGCAACATCGGTCAATGGTTCAACCATGACTGTTGTAGCCTCTACAGGAACCATCACGATCAATGGTGTTACAACAGCAAGCTTTGCGACATCTGGAACAGATGCTGGCATTTCAAGACAAACTGTGGTGGGTGCAATCAATAACATTTCCAGCCAAACAGGCGTCACAGCCATTGATACTGGCGATATGATCCATGGTGTTCAATTGTTTGCAAAAGATGGTCGCAACATCACATTGAGTACTACGTTGTCTACAAATGCTACAGGTTTGGCCAATTCAACTGCAGCCACCTATACAGGGACTTACACTTTGGCTAGTGCAACAAATTCACCGATAACATTGGGAAGTGGCATTGGCAACAATGTTGCAAATTCTGGTTTGACCATTGGTACTTATGCAGCCAACACCTCGCAAGTGGTGACAACAACGCGTGCAACAGCTGCAATTGCACCAGCCACAGGTACTACCGGTCTATTGGATGGCAGTAGTTTAAAGCTCAATGGTGTGGTGATCGGTGCTGCATTGGCATCTGATGACATGTCTTCTGACACTTCTTCGGCTGGTTCAACCAAGTCTGCCAGTGCTATCGCGATTGCTGCTGCTATCAATAAGAGTACTGGTTTGACGGGTGTCTCAGCTGTTGCACAAGCCAATACGATCACCGGAACATCTTTTACGGCTTCTAACTTCACAGCGATCAAGTTGAACGGTGTTACGATCAGTGCCAATAACATGACCACTTACACCCGTGCGGATGTGGCCAATTTGGTCAATCGTTACACAGGTCAGACTGGTGTGTCAGCATCCGACAATGGCAAAGGTATTACTTATACCGCTGCAGATGGTCGTAATATCGAATTGGCTGTTGTCTCAGCTGCCGGTAATGGATCTGCAATTGGTTTGGCTTCTGCCAATACCAATGTGGCAGTGGGCGCTACTGCAACAACAACTTCCGCAGTGACAACTTATGCTCAGGTAGCATTGCAGTCTTCAAATCAATTCACGATTCAAAGTGGAACCAGTGGTGATGCCAATCTCAATAAATTGGGTTTCACAGTTGGAACATTCGGCGGCTCCAATGCCGGCTTGAAGATCAAGGACATTGATATTTCTACACAGGCAGGAGCTCAAAGTGCATTGAATTCGATAGATGCGGCCATCAAGACGGTATCGGCCAATCAGTCAAGAGCTGGTGCGTTCTTGAATCGTTTGGATGCAGTGGTCAGCAATTTGACAACTCAAAACACCAACATGACCGCTTCACGAAGCAGCATTTTGGACACGGACTATTCGACAGAGACGACCAATTTGGCCAAATCACAGATCATTTCACAAGCTGCAACAGCCATGTTGGCTCAAGCAAATCAATCTGCACAGTCAGTATTGTCCTTGTTGAAGTAATCTCTTCTATCCACCAGGACTTTAGTGTCTTGGTTGACGGTTAAAGAAAGAAGACCTAGAGCCGTTAAGTTTTTTACTTAACGGCTCTACTGTTTGGGTCCACAGTTAGGCAGAGTTTTGCCGAAGATCGTTTTATAATTAGTTTAAAAATATGCATTTATTGAATAATACATAACATTAAGTAGTATTAATATATTTTTAGCCGTTTAAAGTATATGAGCTTGTTACTTTAATGGCGTATTTTTGCCACTACCTTCCACCGCTATGTGTTTTGGCTAAAGGTCAAACTCGATTTCGTAAGAATTTAAACGGTTGCCAATTGTTATTTTTATAAAATTTAAAAGATTAAATATAAATTTTTATCAAAAAAAGAATTTAAATATCTTAAAGATTAATGTGTACAATCAGAAGGTGTATTAAAATTTAATTCTTAAATGATATATTGTATATTTAAAGTAAATATTTAGTACCAATTAAATAACAATAGCAGATCTCTTGTCTATGCGGTCAATATTAACGAATATTGGCATCTCTTTTGCTTAAAGTGTTATGTCAGAGTCATTGCATTGTGCAATGGACGGCAATTCGACACCGCTTAGGAGCCAAGACATGTCACTCATTCAAGAATTGATGGATCAAGCAGCAACGGGTAGCTTGATCAACGCCCAAAGTTTCAAACGATTCAGTCCTGCAGAAATCAGGGAGTCGATTCAAACGTTGGTCGCTAATGAACAAACCGATTTGGCCCATGCTTTGGGTGATGCTGGGCTGAGCCTGCACCCTCATTCTGAAGACATGTTGGCGATCAATGGCTTGTTGGCCATCATGCGTCAAGACTGGCCAATGGGTGTTGAATTATTGACTGAGCTCAAAGAAATTCAGGGCAGCAAAACCCAACCCTTTACTTACGTCATGCTAGTCAGAGCGTTGCGTTGCAATTTGGACCCTGCTCAAGCCATCTCGGTGGTGAGTGAGGGCTTAAGTTTCTACCCTGAGCAAGTAGAACTCATCGCAGAAAGTCTTGACTTGGCAGAATACAACGATGCCATGAAAGCTTCAAACTTTGCTCATTAAGATGAATTTTTAAGTGAACGGCAAGTGGCAATTGGTTGCCAAGATGCGACAAAGAAGTTGCCGATCTCAATGAAAAACATCAAAAAACAACTTTTCATTAATTGGCATTCATTTTGCTTAGTTTACTTAAATTAAATCGATCTATATAGATCAGGAGATTAAAAATGGCAGTTATCAATACAAACATTAACGCGATTTACTCGCAGATGGCTTTGACTACAAACAGTATGAATCAAACCAAAGCTATGCAGGAGTTATCCACTGGCAAGAGAATTAACTCTGCTAGAGATGACGCTGCGGGTATGGCGATATCAAACCGCATGACCAGTCAAATTAGAGGATTGAATCAAGCGGTAAGAAATGCCAATGATGCTGTCAATCTAATACAAACAACAGATGGGGCAACCACTCAAATTACGAATATGCTACAGCGTATGCGTGAATTGGCAGTTCAGGCCTCTAACGATACCAATACGGATTCTCAAAGGAGTTTCTTGGATATCGAATTTCAACAATTAAAACAACAAATTGTACAAATCTCCAATGACACCACTTGGAATGGATTCCCCATTCTCAATGGTTCAGCTGGTGAACGTGTCGGAATTAAACCTGTTTATAAAACAGTGTCTTCTATCAATTTGCAAACAGATCCACCCTTTACAAATGGTACCTTTGGTAAAGGTTTGTCGACAAGTAACGCCAACGTGCTCAATATGAACACCACTGGAGTATTTGCATTGGCTGGTGGTTTGCAAGTAAAAATGAGTGCAGGTGGAACCGTCGCCTCTTCGACGTTTACGATGCTCGATGGAACACAGGTAGACCTGACTGCAGCGACTACTGTTGCGAATAACACCATTACAATAAATCCCGCCAATTTAAGCGCAGGCGTAAAGCAGTTGGGCGGAGCCAATGTTTTTTATAATAATAATTCAATTGTTATAAATCAAACCGGACTTAATAATGCTGCAGTTGCAGTTGCTGCAAACGATACCATTAACGTGAACTCAGATTTCCAAACAATCAACCCAATGCAAGCCAATGACGTTCTGGTCAATGGAGTCACAGTGGGTGCATCCTATGCGACAAGTGACAATGTGTCGATACCAGCTAATGCGGCAGCAAGTTCAATCGCCAAAGCAGCAGCCATCAATTTGGTATCAGCTCAAACCGGTGTCAACGCAACGGTCAATCCAAACTTGATGTCGGGTGCTGCAATGACACCATCCAATTCTTCTATTTCTGGCACCATTACCATCAATGGCTATACTTCACCAACCATTTCATCGGTCGCTAATAATACTCGCGCTTCACGTGCGCAAACTGCAGCGGCAATCAACTTTATCTCACAATATACTGGCGTGAAAGCTGTTGACACTGGTAGTGATGCACAAGGCGTTACCTTGATTGCTGATGATGGCCGAAACATTCAGGTCTCCTTCAATACCTTGGCTTCCAGTACTGATTTTTCAGCAGCAAATGGTGTTAAACAAGGTATCCAATCTGGATCGTTTTCTTTGGAAAGTGCAGTTACTTCACCTGTCAGCATCACCACTTCAAGCACGGGTAACATTGGTAACTCAGGCTTACAAGTTGCAAATTACACCAGCCAACTGAACTCATCGCTCGCCTCCAACCCAAGAATGTTGGTGGCTGCTCCGGTCACCATTGGTAATGCCACCAGCGCAGTTGCGGTTCCTGGTGGAACCTCGAGCATCAATCTTTTGGGAGCATCCTATGGTACAAATCCATCGGTCACTGGATTCACCTCAGCATTGTTTACAGTCGGAGGGAAAAGTCTGACAGTCCCCAATTTATCTGGCGCTTATGCCCCAGCCACAGCCGACATGGCTGGTCTTGCAACATCTCTGCAAAATGCATTGCAACAAGCTGACGGTTCAACTGCGCTAACGGTAGCCAATAATGCTGGGACTCTGACAATATCGGATTCCTTGGGCAGATCGTTGACCAATTTTTCTCTTGTTCCCAACCAAAATACTTTACCCAAATTAATGGGCTCCAATGACTTGGTCATCAATGGTTTTAGCATTCCTGGAACAACATCCGTGACAGATACGGTCAGCAATACGCAGACAGGAAGCAGTTTGACGCAATGCAGTGGTATTGCGATTGCCGCGGCAATCAACTCGGTGACTAATCAAACGGGTGTCACAGCGACAGCAACTCCAATAACTATCAACGGTGCAAAATTAGATTCAACTTCTACCTATGGTTCAACTACGCCACTGTATATCAATGGCAAAGCAATTTTAATTGACATGTCCTCGACGGATCAAAATACAAGACTCAATAGCGAGGTGAGCGCCATCAATGCTCAAATTGGTATCACCGGTGTGGGTGCTAGTATTGATGCAAATGGCGGAGTATCTTTAAATGCAGCCGATGGCAGAAACGTATCTGTTTGGTTTGATAACACAATCACACCCGTAACGGGAACCAGCAATCTCAATGCGTCAAGTTTCGGATTGGGTAAAATTAATTCTATAGACACAACTGTTCCTGCAGATGGAATTACCGCTGCAGCAGGCGCTGGCGCAAGCTTTACTGGAGCCAATACCACTTATGGTGGTGTTACTTTGGCCTCACCGAAGTCAATTACTGTTACGCCTGGCACCAATGGTTACGGCCCTAACAGTAACTTCACGGCTTTGGGTTTTCAACAGGGAACTTTTGGTGGATTGGTCAATGCAGCTGATGCCAAAATGAATCCACCCCGTGTCGGCCGCTTGAGCTTCCAGGTGGGTGCAGACGCAAATCAAACGGTATCCATTGACTTACCTGATTTTGGTTCACAGGGCCCAGTGACCAGTTTGATAACTTGGGACTACGATAAACCCGCGCTGCCACCTGGTACGCAACTGAATTTACCAACGGGACCTCAAGTTCTGAATGGAGTGTCAATGGGAAATAGCTTGCCCAAGACCAATCCTTTTGGCTCCTTCAGTGTTTCAATTGGTGGCGTGCAAAGAACCATAACTACAACGCCGACCGATACGAATTTGGTGTCGTTGGCAACAGACATCCAAAATCAAATCAACTCTACATCAGGTAATACTGATTTGTCAGTGACTGTGCAAGGAAGTAATTTGAGATTTGCCTCTGCGAGTGGCGCCACCATTGTTAATCCAGTATTGTTGCCAATTCAAAATGCGCCAGATGGTGTGTATGCAGGTCAACTGGGGCAGCAAGATCCAAACGGAAATCCGATTATCAATGGTCAGCCAATGACCAGAAGCTTTATTGGTTCTAAGCAAGGCGCCAATGATGTGCTGGCAAAGCTTGATACTGTCATGGCCGCAGTTGATGCTACACGAGCGACGATGGGTGCCGTGATGAACCGTTTGGACTACGTGGTCAATAACCTGACCAATGTTTCCATGAACTTGTCGGCTTCAAACAGTGCAATTTCAGACGCCGATTACGCAGCTGCATCTACAGAGTTGTCAAAGACCTCGATCATGCAACAAGCTGCGACTGCAGTTTTGGCCCAGGCCAACACCAGTCAGCAGTCCGTGTTGAAGTTGCTCCAAGGATAATGAAAAAAGTTAAAAGTTCTGATTTTTAACAACTTGAAAATATTAAAAATTTGTAGTATGTCTCATGAAAACTGAACAAACCAGTCATGAGAAGGCCAATTGTTGGCAGTGTAGTCACTTTGCCATCAGTTGGGACACGAAAAGGCCTTACAGTTGTAGGCTCATGGGATTTAAATCGCGTGTATTGCCTTGTTTCGAGGTTTTTAATGCCGATGGCAAGCAATGCCAATGTTTCCAAGCAAAGCATAGCCCAGATAACGTTTTAGAAAACCAAATCGATAAATCAAGAGAAGTAAAGGCCGTTTCTTTTACTGATAATAAAATAATGAATTTGTGGGTGTAGGCGTCTTGTTGAGCTACTGTCGGATAATTGACAAAATGAATTTTAATAAGTACTAAAATACCTTAATTACTATTATAATTAATACTTAAGAATTATATATAGTACTGGCACAAGGATTGCTAATTAGTCTTACCTCAATTAAAGGTTGACTAATGTGAATGCTTCATCTGTAAACTTAACCAATGCCGTATGGCTTGATCCGTTCAAGCCTCTTGACAATCACGAGCGCACTCAATTGGAAGCTGCTGGAATCAGTTTGTCAATGGTCAATACCTTGGGCGAGCTCAATTCAGCTCTTCGACAAGCTCATCTTCTAATTATTCGTTTGGCAGAAAGTACAGACTTGCTTGAAGAAGTCTTGACTTTAGTCTCACAATTGGGCCATAACATTCCTGTTTTGTGCCGCGTTGAGCGCCGCAGAATGGATGTAGTTGTTCAAGCCATGCGTTTGGGTGCATTACACGTCTTGCCAAACGACGAGTGGGATGCATCGGCATGGACTGAAGCAGTTAAAGGGCTATCAGTTGCTGACAATAAAATAAAAAGTTACGTTTTTGTTGACCCTATTAGTCAGCACTTATTGGGTTTAGCGCAGAGAGTTGCTCAAACTGAGGTGACTGCATTGTTGGTAGGCCCAACAGGTGCCGGTAAAGAAGTCCTGGCTAAAGTTATTCATGAATCGTCACCAAGATCAAAGGGACCATTTATTGCAATTAATTGTGCTGCGATGCCAGAACATTTAATCGAAGATATGTTATTTGGGCATGAAAAAGGAGCATTTACCGGAGCTCAAAAAGAACACAAAGGTGTTTTTGAACAAGCTCAGGGTGGAACTGTATTTTTAGATGAAATAGGAGAAATGCCTATCCATCTACAAGCAAAATTATTGAGAGTTCTCCAAGAGAAGAAATTAAATCGATTGGGTGGTGAAAGCGCCATTGAGTTAGATATCAGACTTGTGGCTGCAACCAATAAAGATTTGAAAAAAGCAATAGAAGAGAGAGAATTTAGAGAAGATCTGTATTTTAGGATTAGTACATTCAAGCTTAAGATCTCTCCGTTGACGAAGCGACCAGGCGATATTTTGCCATTGGTGATGCAATCATTGTCAAGGCATTCAAAAGACAAAGTGCCCTATACATTAACAGAAGAAGTACAACAGATGCTACTTCAGTACACATGGCCAGGCAATGTAAGGGAACTAGAAAACGTAGTGCAAAGAGCCTTGGTTTTGTGCAATGGTAAAACAATCACTTTAGCTCATCTCATGTTTGATGAAGCCCAAAACCAAGAGTTGGTGATCAATCCCGATATAGAACTCATCAATGAAAATGGGCATCTCAATTCAATTTCAATGAATCGCAAAGAATCAAGTCCTGAGCATGAAACTCAAAATATGGCAAAGGCCGGTATAGGAAGCTATGAAACAGATGGGTTATCTTCAATTACAAATGACTCAAAAAAGGTCATAAATCTGGACTTTAACGCGTCAGTCAACAAAATGAATGGATTTCGTAATTCAAATATTGAAGTTTCAAATTCCTCTATAGATGAAAAAAATAGTTTCAATTTTCATTCTGTAGGTAAAAATAAGAATTTAAATTTATTTGAAGGTGAATATCCGCAAGCAATGGGATTTGGTAGCATTGAGGAAGCCAGAAACTTGTCTCAAGCTGTTAAAAGCAGTGAGCACCAGGTCATATTGGCTGCATTGCAATCTACGCAAAGTCGCACTGAGGCCGCTCAAAAACTAGGCATCAGTCCTAGAACATTGCGGTACAAACTTGCTCAATTGCGTGAGCGCGGAATGTCAGTGGCTTACTCCGATTAAAAGGAGAAAAAAATGATTGACGCAACTTCAGCCTCTTCAATTCAGTCCATGATGGATACCATCAGGGCGTATCAATCACAAAGTCGTATCACGCCACCAGAAGTTGGTGAGTCCGCATTTGCAAAAGAGTTGACATCGCAAAGTGAATTGACAAAAGTCACTCATAAAGGCCCAAGCTTTACAGATTCAATCAAAGAAATGGTCAGCAAAGTCAATGACGCTGATAATAAGGCCGACGCACTTGGGGAAGCCTACCAAAGAGGTGAGGACGTACCTTTGACAGAGGTTGTATTAAGTATGCAAAAAGCCTCCTTGTCTTTTGAAGCAACGTTGCAAGTGCGCAATAAAGTGCTCAAAGCATACGAAGATATCATGAACATGCCGGTTTAAGACTGAAAGAATATTATGGCAACAGCTAGCGCAACTCTCAATTCACCAATGGCAAATGGTGCCGAAATGAATAATAACGGTCAAGGTTTGGCCTCACCAGCATTGCCTGGTCCGAAAGCACCACCAGGATCGAGCTTACTCAGTCCTGGTGACGTGGCGCGCTCTGTAGGAAATCAAGTGTTGACAGATCCGATGGGCATGATCAAGGATATGGTCCGTCAGCCAACAGTCAAAAAATTGTTACCATTATTTGTGATCATGTTTGTGATTGCGGCATTTGGGTTGGCTTCGATGTCCATGAAGACAACTCCAATGAAGCCTCTCACAATGATGCTTTCAGATGCTGATAAGCAAGTGGCCATGGAAGCACTGCGAACAGCTGAATTCAAAGCAGAAATCGATATGAGTTCTGGTCAAATCATGGTGCCAGAGAGTAAATATCAAGAAGCGAAATTATTGATTGCTTCAAAAGGACTGCCAAGAACTGAGGCACAAGGTATTGATGGTCTTAAAGATATGCCCGCAATGACCACCAGTCAATTCATGGAGCAAGTCAGATACAACAATGCCATGGAGCAAGAGCTCTCTAGAAGTATCTCGCAAATATCTGGAATTCGCGCAGCAAGAGTTCATTTGGCATCCCCAAAACAAAGCATGTTCGTTCGAGATAGAGTGCCCACCAAAGCGTCAGTGGTCATCACCCGAGCACCAGGAAAAACAATTTCGTCAGCCAATGTGCAAGCCATTATTCAATTGGTGGCTTCAAGTGTGCCCTACCTTGCACCTGAAAATGTGTCAGTTGTGGATAATTTTGGCAGTTTAATGAATGAAATGCTGGTCGAACAACCCTTGGGATTGACATCTGCTCAGTTGCAACAAAAGCAACAGATGGAAGACTTGTACAGGACACGTCTTATCCAGTTGCTTGCACCTATAGTTGGTGAAGCCAATGTGAGTGCTCAAGTGAGCATGACTTTGGACTTTAATCAACAAGAAACCACCACGGAAGATTTTGATCAAAGAGACAAAGGACCAAAAACACGATCAGAATTGTACGTAGAGGATAGAGCAACTTTTAAAGACGCTATTGGGATACCTGGCTCACTTTCAAATACGCCACCCAATCCACCTCAGACCCCATCAGCCACTCCTGACACAAGCGCTGATGTTAGCAAAGGACAAACCGAAAAAGGTATTCAAACCATTGCTCGAAGTACGAAAAACTATGAACTCGATCGATCAGTGCGTCATGTCAAAAGTGCAATGGGCACAGTACAGAAAATTGGGGTCGGCGTTTTGATCAATGAAAGACCCATTCCAGCTGGAATGAAAATAGAAAAGCCAGCTGATGGAGCTGCCCCAATGACCACAATTCCTTATACTCAAGAAGAGTTGGAACGGTTGAATCAATTGGTAAGAGGAGCTGTAGGTTTTAGTGAAGAACGTGGCGATGTGGTCACAGTTATCTCAACACATTTTGAGCCACAAGTTGATCCAGATGCAATCCCCTGGTACAAAGATGAGACAGTTGCAGGTGTGGCAAACAGCACAGTCATCGCAGTATTGTTCTTGTTATTCTTGGTTGTTGTTGTGCGTCCAATGGTCAAGAAGTTGACAACACCTGCTTTTGACGCAGCTGCGATGGCAGCATCAGCAGCAGAAGCTGCTGCACGGGAAGCTGCTGCCGCAGAAAAAATTAAATCTGAACGGATTGCAGAAGCCGTCGCTGCGGCAGCGGCGAAAGTGGTCGCTGATCGTGCTGCGGCTGAGGATGCAGCAGAAAAAGAAAGATTGCGTTTACTTGAGGAAGCTAAAATACAAGCCCAAGAAGAAACTGAAGCTCGACTTAAAAAAGAGGCCGAAGAAGCGGAAAAACTAAAGGCTGCAGAAGAAGGTCAAAGCGATGAACTTGAAATGGAAGAGGGCGAGACCTTGGAAGACATCAAAGCAAGAATGTCCGCGATGAAGCCGAAAAAACCAACAATCTCTGCTGATATGCTCAATACGGCAAACACTTATGATGATAAAGTTGCGTTGATACGGATGATCGTATCTGAAGAAAATACAAGAGCCAGAATGGCCAGTGTTCTAAAAAATATGATTCGCACTTAAATAACATCAAGATAACGAAGCTTGACATGTACTCATCTCTAAAAGAAATTAAAACTGGAGCTAGAAATGGCTGAGAAAATGAATCCGATGTCCCAGGCAAACTGGTCACCAGCTTTGCGAGAAGAGATGGCGGCTATGACCTCCACGCAAAGAGCTGCCGTATTGATGTTGTTATTGGGTGAAGATCAAGCAGCTGATATTGTCAAATATTTAAATCCGAAAGAGGTTCAAGCCTTGGGTGCTGCTATGGTGGCGGCTGCGGAATTGTCGCAAGAGGCAGTCAATGTCGTTTTGGATGAGTTTGTTGAATTGCTCAAAAAACAAACAAGTTTAAGCTTGGGCAATACAGATTACGTTGAAAATGTGATGAAAAAAGCACTGGGCGACAGCAAAGCGGCCTCTGTGTTGAACCGTATTATGCCCAACCAAGCAACCAAGGGTCTTGATATTTTGAGTTGGATGGATGCCAGATCAATTGCTGACATGATTCGTACTGAACACCCCCAAGTGATTGCCATAATATTATCAATATTGGAAGCCAATGTTTCTGCTGATGTATTGTTGTATTTGCCACCAGACGTTAGACCAGAGGTAATTCAGCGGGTTGCAAGTCTGGATACGGTGCAGCCCTCTGCGATGGCTGAATTGGAAACCATCATGTTGGCTCAATTTTCTAAAAATTCCTCGGCCAAATCCTCAAGTTTTGGGGGCATTGAAGCAGCGGCCAAAATTATGAATATGACCAAGACTGGCTTGGAAGCTGAAATCATGAATGGATTATCAGAAATCGATTATGACCTGATGCAAAAAATTCAAGACAGCATGTTTACGTTTGAAAATCTTGCTACCGTTGACAACAAAGGAATTCAGGTGCTCATGCGCAATGTCGAACCTGATCAATTAATGATCGCATTAAAAGGTGCTAGCGATGTGGTTAAAGAACGCTTTTTAGGCAACATGTCAGAACGTGCTCGTGGTATGTTTGTGGATGATATGGAAGCCAGGGGGCCAGTGCGTATCGCTGACGTTGAGGATGCACAGAAAAAAATCATGCGTCTGGCAAGAAAGTTATCGGACTCTGGAGAGCTCATGCTAGGAGGGGCAGATTTTGTTTAAACAAAGCTTACCCAACAGTGATACAAATGAATTCAATGCCAATCCTTTGTTGTTCAAGGTAGATGTTGATAGCAATGAGTTCAGCGAAAGAGACTGGGCAAACTCACCACGTGTTGAATATGCCAGTGCTTTGTATCAGAAATTGGCCCCACCAAGAACTGCAAGGGTTGTCGATGATTCTTCTGGTTTTAAGTTGGAAACATATGGAGCGACTCATAAAGAAGATCATTTAGAACAGGTTTCTTCTAAAGAACTTGAAATCAGTTCATCTGAAAATAACAATTATTCTAAAAATGTAAATCAAGCCTTGACTCAAGAGCTCAACTTAGACGATGAGCTGAGAGATAATGACGAGATAAAAAACAAACTTGATTTAAAAGATCTTTCTTTGGATCAAGAGACTGCTGAAAAAAATTCAAACAATGGTGAAAAAATAGTTAATCAGACCTTAAGTGAGCAGGACTTACCCCTTGAAGCGTTTTTATCCGAACAAAATTGTGAAAATATAGCTACATCAATTGAGTCACTGAATGATTCGATTGGAAATTCAAATTTTATATCTGACCAAGATCAAGAAGAATTATCTGAAGCCGTATCAAGCGAGATCAATTCAGATATCAATGACTCATTAAGCAATGTTAGTGATGTTATATCTGAAGCAGCTGAGGAAGAAAGCAAGGATTTGCATTCCGGAGTTTATGCTCAAGGGTCTTTGGCAGAATTGTCTGAATTAAAAATCAAATATGAAGATAAAAATAAAGTTTGGAATGATGAAAGACTTCAACTGACACAAAAGCTTGAAGAGGCTCAAAATATTTTGGAAGATAAAGAAAAAGAGTATTTGGAAAATATTGAACTCATTGAGAAAAATTCAAATGAAAAAATAAGTTCTCAATTGGATATTCTGAAAGAAATTACCAATCGTGTCGAAGAATACACGAAAACACCAGATCGTCTATTTGAACCCATGAAACGTTTGAGTATGCACATTGCTGAACAACTGGTTTTGGCGGAATTGAATCTCTCGGGCAGTTCTATTGAGCGGCTTATTCAGCGTTGCCTTGATGAACTCTCCAACCGTGCCGAGTCCTCGGTGATTGTGGAGCTAAACGTCCAGGACAAGGCCAGATTGGAGGAATTGTCTGGAGAGGCAACGCCCTATTTACAACTACGGGGTGTTCCTGGTCTGCAAGCTGGAAGTGTTCGAGTGATATCGGATGACACTCAAGTAGACGACCTAATAACCAACAGGCTCGAAGGTTTGGCGCACAGTTTATTGGGTCAACCCGAAATTTGGAAAGAGAAATCCCCATTTTTTCGCCAACCTTTGGCGCAACGTGAGTCGGATGTTCAAGATGTTCGTCAGCGAATCACTGCTCCCGATGATACTTTTGAGGGGAACTTCAATGATTGATTGGATTAACGCTTTGCTAAGAGCGGTCATGTGTCTTGGATTTTTGGTTTTTGTAGTAAAACCAATGCTGATGGTATTTAGTCGTCGGGAATTCAATCATATGGAACTTGAAGATGCAGCGCAGAGTTCCGTTAATTCTGCCTTTCAGGCTTGGAGAGTTAATCACGGAGCACATTATTATGATAACCCTGAGTATGCTGAGATGATGGCGTCAAATCCAAATTTGGTTCTGCCAGACCTATCCAAGCCACCAGAACTGTTGCCAGCTCCCGAAATCCCTACTGAAACTTCTATCCAAGAGGCTCAAGCGGCAACCGCTGAACACAATACCCCACAGAAGGCTGAAAGTCTTGAGGGTCTAAACAACAAGACGTTGGACGACTTAAATGGTAAAACTGATGGTGAAAACCTTACGCCAGTTATCAGTGAGGAGGATGAAGGTATGGATGCGATGAAAGAAAAATTGGCACAAGAAAAGAAAAAGAAGAAAGCACAGAGTGTACCGCCTGAGCTTTTGGCCAATGCCAATACTTATGAAGATAAATTGATGGTTGTTCGTCTCATCACTGAACAAGACCAAGGTCGAGTGGCTGCGGTTTTAAAGAAAATGATACAGGGTGGCAACTAAATGACTGCTGCGACTTTGGACTTTATGCAAGAGGTTGAGCAAAGTATTCCTCGTCTGCGTGCTCCACAACCCCAACGAACCGGAACCCTAGTGAGGCTCGTGGGAATGACACTTGAGACGCGTGGCATCATGGCGCCATTGGGTGCATGCTGTGAAGTATTGGGACAAAGGGGGCACCGTATTGAAGCTGAGGTGGTGGGATTCCAAGACAAGACTTTGTTTTTGATGCCTTTCAATGATCCCGTTGGTGTTGGTCCTGGCGATATGGTTCGAGTGCTTAGTCATTCTTCCCAAGTCTTGTTAGGTCCAGAGCTCCTTGGTCGAGTTATTGATGGCAGAGGTCAACCGCTTGATGGTAAAGCGGCACCACAATGCAAAGATTCATTGGCCTTGATGGGTCGACCATTGAACCCGATGGAACGAGGACCAATTCATGAAGTTTTGGACGTCGGGGTCAAAGCGATCAATGGTGTGCTGACCGTTGGACGAGGACAGCGCATCGGTTTGATTGCCGGTTCAGGTGTTGGTAAAAGCGTTCTATTGGGGATGCTTACAAAATTCACCAAAGTAGATGTTGTTGTCATTGGATTAATTGGTGAACGAGGTCGTGAGGTTCAGGCCTTTATTTCTGAATCTCTAGGTGAAGAGGGTCTTGCCAAATCGGTGGTGGTGGCAGCCCCAGCGAATGTTTCCCCAGTTTTGCGACTCAAGGCCACGCACATGGCTCACGTGATTGCAGAATATTTTAGGGATCAGGGACAAAATGTTCTGCTGCTTTGTGACAGCTTGACTCGAGTCGCTCATGCCCAACGCGAAATTGGACTGGCCATTGGCGAGCCGCCCACTGCCAAGGGTTACCCCCCTTCCGTTTTTGCTTTGCTCCCCAATTTAATTGAAAGGGGTGGAGTCGGTCGCAATGGTTATGGTTCTATTACTGCGATCTACACTGTCTTGGCTGAAGGGGATGATGCATCCGATCCGATCGTTGATATTGCGAGGGCATCTTTGGATGGTCAAGTTATGCTTTCCAGAAAGCTGGCTGATTCTGCCCATTATCCCGCCATTGATCTCAATGGATCAATATCACGTTTGATGCAGTCATTGCTGGCTCCAGATGATCTCAAGCAAGCCAATAAACTTCGTCGTCTTTGGTCCTTGTATCAGCAAAATGTTGATTTGATACAGGTTGGTGCTTATCAAACGGGTTCAAATGTGGAGCTTGATGAAGCCATTCGTTTGAGAGAAAAAATCGTAAATTTTTTGCGCCAAGACATGAATATTGGTCAGGATTATGGAACTACACGTGAAGAATTAAGGCAATTGATGTCTCTATAAAGAGATTTCAAATCTTCAAGATGAAGCATTGGGTGTCAACTCTTTTAGATAGTTTCACTGCGTTCTTTTTTTTGTAAGATCATACAATATTGAGTGAAAGTCATCCAAATGAAACCCCGTGAATGTTGGACTGTATTAGCCAATAAGGCTCAAGATAAAGTATCTGAAGCTCAAAATCGTCAATTAAAGGCGCAAGATGTTTTGAATAAGCAACTTGCCAGTCGCGAACGTATTTATGTCATGGTCAGAGAATACAAACAACAAGCGCAGACCTTAGAGCAAAACATTCACTCGGTCTCACAAAGCATCAATTCTCGACAATTTATTGCGCAATTGCTGCAGCTCATCCAACGCTTAGAACTCGACATTTCTCAGGCCGAAGTGAATTTAGAAAAAGCCAAGCAAGCTGTCAAAATTTTTGAACTCGAGCGTTTGAAAATGCAGTCCTTGGTTGAGCAAGACTTGAATGCGGTCAAAACTTACCACCGTAAAGAAGAGCAAAAACAAATGGACGCATTGGCATTGACCTTGTTCAATGTCAAGTCGAGTCAACTCAAGGCGGCTTAGTCATAACTTTCTCCATCAGCCAGGTTCAAAAAGAGTAATCCTTTCATGACAACCCCTCTTCATTCACTGACGAAGGTTCAACAAAAGGATGGGATCCTTCAAAAATCCAGACGCCATATGTCTACTCATGTTGCAACTGCAAATGAGTTGAGTCAAATCATCTCCCTTCATCAAAGTGGTTATTTGGATGAAGCAGAAGACCAATATCGACAATTCCTTTTAAAAAACCCCACCCATTCAGATGCACTTCAATTGTTGGGCACGGTCTATGCGCAAAAAGGATTTAATGATCAGTCCTTGGATTACTTTAAACAATCATTAGAAATCAATCCTAATCAAGCCACAGTGCATAATAATTTAGGAAATGTCTATATCGACAAGAAGATGTTTCATCTGGGCTTGTCTTGCTTTGATAAAGCGATCAAGCTGCAGAGTAATTTCCCACAGGCTTGGCACAACAAAGGCAATGCATATTTTGAACTCGGTGAATTTGAAAAAGCAGTTGAAAGCTTTAAAGTCGCCATCCTATTGAACCCCAAGGATTCACAAAACCACAATCACCTTGGGAACGCCCAGCAAGCATTGAGTTTCTATGATGAAGCTTTAAAGAGTTATAAGCTTGCCTTAGACTTGAATCCCCTCAACGCAGAGGCTTACAATAACCAGGGGGCTTTGTACCAAGCCTTGTTTCAGTATGAAAATGCGTTGGCCAGTTTTGAACAAGCCACTTATCTGCAAGAAAACAACCCTCAAGCGCATTACAACCGTGGTCGAGTGTTAAAAGAGCTTGACCGAGTTCAGGAGTCAATCGATGCTTTTTGTCGGGCAATTGAAATGAAGCCTGACTTTTTTGAAGCTTACAACAATCTTGCCAATGTTTTAAAAGATGAAAAGGACTTGGAGCAGGCCTTCACTTTGTATTCAAAGGTGATTGAGTTAAATCCTAATTTTTCGCAGGCTTATTACAACCGCGGCACCATATTGCAAGAATACAATGAGATCGAACAGGCCACATTAAATTATGAAATGGCTTTGAGTATTGCTCCAGACTATGCAGACGCTCATCTTAACTTGGGCCTGGTGAGTTTAATGGGTTTTGATTTTGCCAAAGGCTGGAACCATTATGAATGGCGCTTTAAAAGCCAGCAGTTCCAGGTCAGTAGTTTTGACAGTCATCGGCCTGAATGGAGCCATTTGACTGACACATCATCAAAAAAACGCTTACTGATTTGGTCAGAACAAGGCGTTGGGGATGTTCTCATGTTTTGCTCTTTGTTGTCGGAATTTATATCAAAATTGGACAATACATTGGTCTTGGTTCAACTCGACGAGCGCTTGTTGCCTTTAATGCGGCGTTCGATCACGGGCGTGGAGTTTTGTTCAACAACCCATACCCTCACCGACATCGACTTTGATGAACAAATCCCGATTGGCAAGCTGGCTGCTTACACCAGGTCCAATGTTGACTCCTTTGCAAAACAAAAGAAAGCCTTTCTTTGGGCCGATAAAACCAAAACCCAAACCTTGCTGGGTCAATTGAATTCGGGATTTAGACCGCATCAAGCATCTGAGTTGATTCATTCAGGAGAACGGTTGATCGGAATTTCTTGGAGGAGCACCGCCGCTAAAACAGGCGAGCAAAGAAGTCTGAGCCTAAAGGATCTGGCGCAAAGCCTAGACGCCTCTGGGGTGAGGCTCATTTCTTTGCAGTACGGTGATGTTGGCAAAGAAATCAGTGACTGCAGCTTGCAAACGGGTATTCAAATCGAGCAAGTTTCAAGTGTCGATAATTTTCATGACCTTGACGGTTTGGCCAGTCTCATCGATCTTTGCGATGAAGTGGTGTCGGTTGACAACGCCACTGTGCATTTGAGTGGATCCTTGGGAAAGAAAACCCAAGTTCTCCTGCCATTCCACCCCGACTGGCGATGGGGCTTGGCGACTGAGCAATGCATTTGGTACCCGAGTGTGCAATTGCTTCGTCAATCTGTTCCTGAGGACTGGTCTAGCGTTTTGCAAGCGCTCAAAAATGGTTGACAAGTCTTTGTGAGGGTATCAAGGGCTGGGCTTTATGAACGAAGCCAGTAAAAAATGACAGTAATTCGGTTTAAAAAACCAAGGTATCAATTGACAGGTTTGTGAAGTTGGGAAAACCTCGGCGCTTAAATGATCTTGCCATTCGCCCCTTGCATTGACCTGACTCAGCAGCATTTGCGTGCCCACATCAAAATCCATGCTTTTGTTGTTCACGACCAAGGTGTTTTCACCGTTACTAGCCAGACTTTCATTGCTGGCGAAGGCGATGGAATGACGCTGGTCCCTAAAAATCTCTGGTAATTCGCTATCAGGGATAACCAGATCGACTGGGCCAGATAGCCAATCATGGATACTGCCCCAGTGTCGATATTTTAAAATCTCTTTAATGTGCTTGAGCTGTCTGAGGACCAGGTCTTCATCTTTGAGTTTAAAGCATTGTTGTCCCAAGACGTTGTCAAACCAAATGAACGAATGGGGAGACTCTTTCACTAAAAGTGTCAATTCTCTCAAGCCATCGCGGCGCTCAAATCGCCAAGCAGTTCCGGATTTTTTAAGAGTCTTGCCGTGGTTCAAGTAAAAAAATAGCGATGCCAAGGGGTCGATATCAATGACCCGGATGCTTTTGAATTTCGCAAGCCAAGAGCCCGACATCATCCACCCGGCACTGCCACCGATGAGCAGCAATTCGGTTTGCTCCATGGTTTGATCCATCAAAAATGAATCGATGCTTTTTTGCGTGGATTCCCAACGTCTTTTGGCCATCCATGCGCTAGCGTGCCAAGACAATCCTCCCGTTTCTTGTGCGTGCAAGGCATCTTTCATCCAATCGAGCATGGCTCTGCCCGCTGGATAGGGCTTATCGATCACAGACGGCCTTGCGAATATGGACCAATGGGGTTTGGGGTGCAATGGGCTGCCAATTGTCCATGACGCCCTCACTCTCCAAGGTTTGGCCCGTGAGTCTAGGCCCCGTGTGCCACGACACGGAGAGGGTCTTGACCATACCTGCTTGGCAGTTGAATTCAAAGAGCGACCGAGTTGAGCGAAAAGTCATGCCTTTTGAGTTTTTTTGGGGGTCTCTGTAGTCGAGCATGGCCCAAACTTGGCGCAAATGGGGATGGTTGGAATCGGGCTTGGAGATACTTTGGACATCGATATAAAAAACACCGAGGTCCATCAAGCCCACGGATTCCCAGTCGCTGGCCGAAGCGTGAAAAGACAGGAGGAGCCCCAGGCTTGCAATTAAAGTCCTCAAAAGGGGGGATTTCAAGGCGTTTTTAGGTTGATAAATTGTAAAAAATCTCATCTTTAGGGGCCCCATGCGCGATAATCTGTTCAATCCAATTGTCAACAAAAATGGCTTTCAAACCATCTCACACGATAGAGCACCAGACCCAGTTGGGAGCGGTTACCTTACTTGTTCTCAATTTTTACCCATTTTTTCTGAAATTTACGCCATTACCCCTTAATATTTTGGAAAGGGACCATGGATAACCATGAATTGGGCCGTTTTGCCCTGAGTACCATCGGTGTCATGATCATGTTGGCTGCCTTTTTGTGGTGGTTTCAGCAGCGAAAGGGGCAACCTTTTGGTAAATTGCTGGACAAAAAGATCAAGGTTTTAGAGATCCATCCTTTGGGCTTAAAGCACAAAATGATGTTGTTGCAAGTGGACGACCAAAGAATTTTGGTGGCCGTCAATCCTCAAGATATTCGCACATTGCACACTTGGAGCGCTTTGGAAAAAACAACATCTTTAAGTGAAACGGAAGAATTGAAGCCCGTGGACGGGCCTTGATACTTTAGGGCTAATGCGGCTTTTGTCGGTCTGAATGGTAGGTTTGTCATAGCGAAAACCAAGATAAAAAGGATGACAGGGATGAATGAATTTTGGGGAACACAAGCGATGGCAAAAGGGATGAGTTCTTTGCAACTCAAAACGCAAGCGATTCTAAATCACGTGGCCCAACGTCAGACAAGTCTGGCGCAGTGTCCGAAGAAGGCTGTGAAAACGTTGAACTTGCCCATTTCATGGCTATTGAGTCCCATGACTTTGGGGCTAGGCGTCGTCCTCTGTCTGGTGCTTTTTTCACAGGTGGGCCACGCCCAAGGCTTGCCCATGGTCAACGTGACGGGGGGCAAGAATGGCCAGCAATACAGTTTGACGCTGCAGTTGTTGGCCTTGATGACCACCTTGTCCTTGTTGCCCTCTATGCTGCTCATGATGACGTCATTTGTGCGCATCATCATTGTGCTTTCCTTGGTCCGACAGGCCCTGGGTACAGGTCAAACACCGCCCAACACGGTGCTTGTTGGATTGGCGTTGTTTTTGACCTTGTTCATCATGTCGCCCGTCTTCGAAGACATTTACAACAATGCCTTGTCTCCTTACATGAACGGCAACATGCCGTTTGAAAAAGCCCTCGGAATTGCAGAAAAACCGATCCGTGAGTTCATGATGCTGCAGACTCGCGAAGATGACATCAACATGTTCATGCAAATTGCGCAAAAGAAAGAAGTGGTCAGTGCCGACGATGTCCCATTCACGACCTTGATGCCGGCCTTCATCACATCTGAGCTCAAAAGTGCATTCACCATTGGCTTCATGATCTACATTCCATTCGTGGTGATCGATTTGATTGTGGCCAGTGTCTTGATGTCCATGGGCATGATGATGCTTTCCCCCATGATCATTTCTATGCCATTCAAGCTGATGCTTTTTGTCTTGGTCGATGGTTGGACCTTGCTCATGGGCTCATTGGCGTCGAGTTTCGTCTTTAAATAAACCATTGGATCTCAGGAGACAATTTCATGGATACAGCGATGGTCGTGGATTTGGGGCGTCAAGCATTGTGGATCACCATGCTGATTTGTGCGCCCATGTTGGGAGTGGCTTTGGTGGTGGGTCTCTTGGTCGGAATATTCCAAGCCGCCACCTCCATCAATGAACAGACCCTGAGTTTTATTCCCAAGTTGGTGGCCCTTGGGCTCACGATCAGCGTGCTGGGGGGGTGGATGATCAACACCTTGGTGGACTACACCAAAGTGATTTTTGGTCGAATCCCCACTTTGTTTGGGTAAACTCACATGAATTTTCTTGCCGCCAATTTGGTCGATCAGTTTTATTCACTGATTTGGCCACTGCTGCGGATTTCGGCTTTTTTGACCTTTGCCTCAATTTACTCCGTCAGAGCGGTCAATTTGCGAGTTCGCATCACTTTGGCGCTCGCCTTGACCGTGTTTTTGGTGTTTCAATTGCGTTTGGAGTTGCCCAAAATTGACCCAATGACGTTGCTGGGTTTGCGTGAAATTTTCAATCAACTCTTCATCGGTTTTACCTTGGCGATGATCATGCAGCTGGCCACCGCGAGTTTGGTGGTGGCGGGCCAAGTGATTTCAAATGCGATGGGCTTGTCCATCGCCAATTTGATTGACCCCACATTGGGCAATGTGCCCTTGACATCGGAATTTTTAACCATCATGGGCACCTTGATCTTTATCACCACTGGCGGAGATTTGATCGTGTTTGGTATTTTGCTCGATTCGTTTCAGCACTTTCCCATCGGTCAAAATATCTTCTCGCAAGACTTAATGGGCAAAATGACCGCTTGGAGCTCCATTGTTTTTGTGGGGGCCGTGTTGGTGTCTTTGCCCGTCATGATCACTCTGCTGTTTGTCAACATTGGCCTTGGTTTTGTGACCCGCGCGGCTCCGAGCTTGAATATTTTCTCTGTGGGCTTTCCGGCGATGATGTTCACGGGTTTTATCATTTTGTGGCTGGCCATACCCAGCATGCTCGCTCGCGTCGATTGGCTATGGGTCCAGACCTTTAACCAAATGCGTGATTTGATTCTTCAAGCAAGTTGAGTTCTTTGTGGAAGAAATGACCTAAATGGCAGAAGAGAGTTCCTCCGAAAAGACCGAACAACCGACCTCGCGGCGACTGGAAAAAGCCCGCGAGGAGGGGCAAATTGCGCGTTCTCCGGATCTCTCGACGGCAGTGGTGATGGTGACTGCCACAATGATCTTTACTTTTGCTGGGCACTGGATGTTTTTAAAAATGGGACAACTCTTTGTGTCTCAATTGCAGTTTGATCGAAAAATACTGGACAAGTCTGAGCTCTTGCCCGCTCATTTGGCGCAATCTTTGTATGACGGATACATGGTGATTTTCCCATTCATGATCACCTTGGCTGTGCTCGCCATTTTGTCAACCGGGTTAACGGGAGGGTTCATCTTTTCCGCCAAATTATTGCTGCCCAATTTCAACAAGCTCAACCCCATGTCAGGTTTGGCCAGAATGTTTGGTACCAAAGCCCTCATTGAACTGGGCAAGTCCATTTTGAAGTTTTCAGTGGTTGGTGTGATTTTGTTCTTCACCGTGATGAACAACGTTGAAGGACTCTTGAATTTGAATCGCATGGAACTCAGTGTCGCTGCCAAGGAAGCGGGCACGATGATTGTGGATGCGTGCTTTTGGATGTGCATGGGACTGGTTTTGATTGCGTTGATCGATGTGCCTTTGCAGATTTACCAGGTCAACAAACGCCTCAAAATGACCAAGCAAGAGATCAAGGACGAAATGAAAGACCAAGAGGGTCGACCCGAGGTCAAGGCCCAGATTCGCAGGCGACAGCGTGAAATGGCCAACAACCGGATGATGTCCAAGGTCAAAGATGCCGATGTGGTGATCACCAATCCACAGCATTTTGCGGTTGCACTCCAGTACGACCCAACAGCCGATGGTGCGCCTATACTACTGGCCAAGGGGGCCGATGAGATTGCAAGAAGGATCAAGGAAGAGGCTGCGGCCCATGGCATTGAAATTTTTGAAGCCCCCGACTTGGCCCGTGCCTTGTATTTCACCACCAAACTCGACGCAGTGATTCCAGAGGGTTTGTACCACGCCGTGGCCCAGGTCATCGCTTATGTCTTCAGTTTGAACGACGCGTATTCAAAATCACAAAAATACACCAAACCCAGCCCCAAAATACCAGACAATATGCTGTTTGATGAAAATGGTTTTTTGCGATCAGAATGATGTTATTTAAAAGGCCCATGAATTGAAGGATTTTTTCCAAAGCCCCAGTGACAAACTGCGCTTAGAGATCATGCTCAAGTCATTGAGCCAGGGCAACCTGAATTTGGCAATTTTGGGCGATGACGAAGTCGCCCTGTCTTACTATGCCCGTCGCATATTTGAACATTTGAAAGCACAAGAACAGGTGCAAGTCGACCTGTGTTTATCAGCAGACTCTGAAAAATTGGTTCAACGTTTCAACCAAATTCTCTCCGAGTTGACCTTGGACGAGGCCCTTGACAAGTCTCAATTGGCCCCAATTCGTCGCTTTTTGATCTTTCCCGATACCCAGTACATCCAGGATTTTGACTTGCAGCTTTTGGCCCGATTGGTCAATGGACTGCCGGCGAGCAATATCCATGTGATTTTGCTTTTTAATTTGCGCGAGCCTTATGAAAAGAAATTGGGTGTATTTGGTAAACATTTGATTCAATGGGTTTTGGAAAAGGAAAACAGTCGTGCATCCTTGACTTACGACGAGGAGGATGAGTTGCTTTCATCGCGCAAAGAGCCGAAATTGGGCTCTGCCATGAGCGCCAAAGAATTGAAGGCACAAAGTGGCTGGGGCTCAGAGGAAGATTTGCCCCTTTCTCAGGCCCATTCAGCCACTGAAAGAATCGAGCCTGTGCTCTCAGAGGCCGAGTTGCTGCAAGCGGTGCATGATGTGGAGTCTGAGCTCAAGCGCCAAGAGGCGCTCGATGAGGTTGAGCTGGCTCCAAAGCCCAAATCAAGTCGATTGGGCTGGGGTTTGTTGCTGGGCTTATTGGTCTCCATGGGGGCCTTGGGTGCACTTTACCGTGGCGCGATCATGGAAGAAGTGCAGAGCATGCAGGATTATTTGAGTACCCCACAGTGGGACAAAACTCCCAGGAAAGATGGCGCTGTGACCCCCCATGTGAGCCGCAATGACAAATCGGTGGCCATGGAGATGGACGGTAAAGCCGGCAACGCACCCGTTGTAAGCGCCGCCGGTGAGTCGGTGACAGCGCCAAAGACTGAGGCAGAATCCAGCGGCGGTGCTTCCAGTAGCGTTCGTCCTGGGGTCAAGGCGGATGACTCCTTGATCTCTGATAAGGAGGCCATTTTGTCGCCTGCGAAAGACTTGGAGGCCACAAAACCCTCGGGGACAAAAGATTCGGCCAAGGAGCCTAGCAAAGAGTTGACCAATGCCAAATCAGATCCGACCTTCAAAGAACCCCCTCTTAAAATCCCGGTTTTAAAAGACAGCACGCCGGCGGTGGTTTCAACGACACCCAACAAGCCTGTGCCTGTGCCTATGACGGCCCCAGCGACCGAGTCAGCACCCATGACCAAAGCGGCCAAGCCCGTTGCTGCACTTGAGGCCGCTTCCAAGCCGGTCCTGCCCCCAACGCTATCACCTGCACCGCCCCCCCGTTCCGAAGCCAGCAAAGAGGGTTCACCCGACAAACCCGTGGGCAAGAATGAATGGGTCAACGCCTTGTCCGAGAAGGCCTGGGTGCTTCAATTGGCGGCCATGCCCACGAAGTCTGAGATCATTGAGCTCAAAGCCAAAAACCCAGCTTTTGAGGGTGCGCAGGTCTTGCTCACCCGAAACCCCCAAAGCAACAAACCTTATTTCATCTTGGTTCGTGGGCCATTCGCGAGCAAAGAAGAGGCCCAAAGCGTGATGCAAAGCAATGCCGTCTTGGAAAAAGCATGGCTGAGAAGCGCCAAGTCCTTGAAAACTCAATTCCAGACCCATTGAACCCTTTGAAATGAGGGGGGCAAGCTGGCTTAAGTTGCAGTGTGGGCTCAGGCGTATTAAAGTTTTGAACCTTCAAGGTCGATCCTAAGGCGCCCGTGGGTGTCTTGAAAAGGGCGGCCATGTGTACCCTGGTGTCTTTCCATTGAAGTGGGTCCACGGGGCTTTGCTCAATTGCGTTTCGTTTTCGTAAAGGATCACCAGTGTCGACTGAATCAACCCATCCAGATTCGAACCATCCTGCTGGTCACCCTGAGTCGCACCACCCTAAAGGGGCGTCTTTTGTAGACCCTATGGGCACGAGCGAAATTGAAGAGGATTCAGCCCGGCATGGCGGTCATGATCAAGGGCCTTCGGAGGCCATGTTGGAAGGGGCTCATGAATTGGGGGCCTCAGATCCTGACCCAACGGCCTTTGCGGATGGACCCATTGCCCCAACAATGGAGGGTCCGTTGGCCTTGAGCGCCTCCCTGGAGCAATTGGACAATACTAAAGTTACGCTCGTCAATGCCGATCAATGGATGGAAGAGATCAAAGTCCGAATGGACAAGCTTCGTCAAGATGTGGACGAATTGAATGCCCGACTCGATCGGCTCAGACGCCCTGTTGTCAAATAAGCTTTGGCAGGGTCGTGTGGCGTTTTTTGGTCTTTGGATGGGATTGACCACAGGCTTGAAGTGAGTGCACTTAGGCCTTGGCAGACCGACCAAACTGAATTGAGATCAACAAAACATTTCATCACCCTTACATGCAAAGCAGATTCAAATGAGCTCAGACACGTTCAATCCCGAAGACGCCCACGAAGAGTCTGCTGTAGCCGTGGTTGAAGATCAAGAGAACTTGGACCTCTCGCAAGTCGCAGCCGAAATTGAGGCATTGCAGTCCAAATCTTTGGACAGCAATGAATTGGCCAAGCAGCTTGAAGATTTGACCGGCGTGGTCTTGAATTCGGCGGAAGCCTCCACACGCTCGGCCTCCGTGGCTGCGGATGTGAGTGGCGACATGCAAAAAGTCATGCAAGCCATCGGTGAAGCCCATCAGCGCAGCGTCAACCATTCCAGAATTTTGCTCGGGGCCATGTTGGTCTTTATTTTGATTTCGATTGGCACCTTTTTTGCCATTTCAACGCGCATGCGACAAAACATCATTCAACTCGACTCCCTGTCGATGGCAGTGGGCAAACGGGTGGTGGAACTGGATGCTACCTTGGGCACTTTTACCGAGTCGACACAGTCTTTTGGCGAATTGACGGAAAAGCTTGAGGGTTTGCAAGCCGCTCAAGCCAAAATCGATAAGCGCATGGAAGAGATGGACAAGGTGGTGTCGGATGTTCCCAAGCAAGTCGGTGAGCAATCCAATAAAGCCCTGCAAGAAAAACTCTCCTCACTCGAAAAGCAGCTTCAAGCCTTGGACAGCAAATTGATCACCCTGGGTAACCGCCCCCAACCCAACTTGGCCGCCGCCCAGCAATCGATGACCCAGGAGTTCCAAAAGCTTAAAAAGGACTTGGAAGTCTCCTCGGCCAAAGCGCGAGAAGCGGCCAATCAGGCCCAGGCTGTGGCAGCAGCGGCCAACGCCAAGCCCAAGGTGGTGAGCAAGCCTGAGGCCAAGGTGGAGTCCAAACCTGATCTGAAAACGGAGGTCAAGCCCAAGGAAGCGGGTGCTGAAGCGCCCCGAGCCACACCGCTGGCCGCTGCCCCCCCTGCACCCAACCCTCAGTTCCAGCCGTCTAGAGAAAAGGAATTGGTTTATCCCAGGCCCAATGTGGGCAAAGCCTCAGAGTAACAGGCCTTCTGGCGGTGCGTCTTTGTCCACGGTTTGAGTGGGGGAAGCGTTTTCACCGCCCGTTTTTTTGCCCGCAAGTTTAGACGGTTCTTGGGTGGGCAGGGGTGCTTTGAGCTCATGGAAGTCGGCCTCGCTGGCGTGTGACCAAAACTCTTGGAACACACCAGGCCAATTCTTGTCTGTATTTTTAAAGCCTTTGGCGCTGAGTAAAGAGCCCGGCTCTATGCTCGGAATCAAGGTGGACAAGGAGTGCGATTGCGTGTGATTGATGCGTCGCATGAAGTGGTGAAGGTCAAACTCTTGAGGGTCTTTGAGCCCTGTGGCTTCGGTGATTTCTTGCAAAGACTCGAGGGTGTGGTGGTGAAAGTTTTTAACCCTTTGGGCCTTGTCACCCACCACCAAGGCGATTTGTCGCTTGGGGTCTTGTGTGGCGACCCCTGTGGGGCAGTTGCCGGTATGGCAAGTTTGTGCTTGGATGCAACCGATCGCAAACATGAAGCCACGAGCACTGTTGCACCAGTCAGCACCGAGCGCTAGGGTTCGGGCAATGTCGAAGGCGGAGATGATTTTGCCACTCGCCCCAATTCGAATTTGGTCCCTGAGGTTCAAGCCCACCAAAGTGTTGTGAACCAAGCGCAAGCCTTCTTGCATGGGAGTGCCCATGTGGTCGGAAAACTCCAAGGGTGCTGCCCCGGTTCCCCCTTCAGAGCCGTCGACCACGATAAAGTCGGGCAAGATGCCGCTCGTGACCATCGCCTTGGCAATGGCAAACCACTCCCAAGGGTGACCGATGCAAAGCTTGAATCCAACCGGTTTGCCTTGGCTCAAGTCACGCAGCTCTTGAATGAACACCATGAGCTCTTTGGGGTTGGAGAACTTAGAGTGACTGGAAGGGGAGATGCAGTCTTGCCAAACCGGGACACCTCTGGCCAGAGCAATTTCAGGGGTGACTTTGGAGCCCAAGAGCACGCCGCCATGCCCTGGTTTGGCGCCTTGGCTGAGTTTGATTTCAATCATTTTGACTTGATCGCTCAAGGCTTGGCTGGTAAAGCGCTCAGGACTGAAACGGCCTTCCTCATCGCGGCAGCCAAAGTAGCCCGATGCCACCTCCCAGATGATGTCGCCACCATGCGTTTTATGGTGCTCTGAGATGGAGCCTTCTCCCGTGTCGTGGGCAAAGCCGCCCAATTTGGCACCTTGGTTGAGTGCCAAAATGGCGTTTGCACTGAGGGCCCCAAAGCTCATGGCCGAGATGTTAAAGAGGCTCATGTCATAGGGTTGGGCGCAGGTTTTACCACCCACTTGAACCCTGAAATCATGGCTTTGAATGTGCGTGGGTTGCATGGAGTGGGTGATCCACTCGTAGCCCGAGGCGTGGACATCGAGTTGCGTGCCAAAGGGCTTTTTATCGGCTTGGCCCTTGGCGCGGGCATAAACCAAGGAACGTTGACTGTGCGAAAAGGGGGTGGCATCGGAATCGGACTCGATGAAATACTGGCGAATTTCTGGGCGGATGAATTCAAGCCAAAAGCGCAGATGTCCGATGATGGGATAGTTTCTTAAAATGGAGTGGTGCTTTTGCGTGAGGTCAGACACCCCGACAGCGCTCAAGATCATGAAGACGATCAGTTGCAAGCCGCTTTGAGAAAACACGATGAATTGCATGAGGCTTAAACACAGGCCCGCCAAGACCAGGAAAAACACGGTGTAACGGATGGGGTAATAGGTGTTGATTCGCTCAAGGATCATGGTGTGGGCTCGTTCATTCAGGGGTTCAAAGAACATGGGGAGGGGGTAGGGCGGGTGTCGTCAAAGGCTTGCTTTGAGTGTAATGCAGTCTTTGTCACCCGTCGATGACCACGATGAGGCCCCGTTTGATGGCCCCGCCCTTGCCGAGCAGTCTGGGCATCCAGAGGCCATGATCCATTCAAAGCAAGGGTCATGGGGTCATCAACCCATCTGGCCATCAGCTCATCAGGCAGAAACTTGGCCGTCGTGCCCAACCTGCACAAGCGCAGGGTGAGCGCCAAGGCTGTGGCTGGGGATGATTTAAATTTTCTTGAGCTTATCGGCCAACTTGTGTCTGGCGAGGGAGGAGACCTCAACCCGAAGTCTGGCCACCGACAGTTGCTTGTCTGCGGTGTGTTGAACCTCGTCCAAGTGACTCAAAATTTGTACCCGCAAGGACTGACTCTCTTCTTCGATGGCTTTGAGTTGGGCGCGCAATTGGCGTTGCTGCTCCATGCGTTGGCTGAGCAAATTGACCTGGGTCGCAATGGTCTTCCAGCGCTTCGAGAGTTGATCCTCCACGGGTTGTCTCAATTGATCAAAGAGCTCCGTGATCAAGGGGTCATCCCCAGTGTGGGACCGTTGTGCAGGGGTGCTTGCGTGGCTTGGAATTGGGTTTGAGCGCTGGCCTTGTGAGGAGCGCGAGGGTGTTTGAAAGTCTTGATGGGCGTGGGGGCCGCTCGTTTGAACACCCAGCGAAGACGGTCTGCTGGGCGCAAGTGTGTCGGCGGCTTGGATGCCTTGAGCGTCCAAGGATTCCCAGCCCACTTCGGGGGTGTACTGCTTGAGGCCTTTGAAGGCTAGAAATTGATCTTGGTTCATGGTGGGCACTTTCCTCCAGCGTGCATCACCCGTGGGTGTGCGGTGCAGGGGTGGATGGTTGGTGGGGATTCAAGGCCAGGTGCTCACATCTTGGCTGTGTTTTGTCGGGTGAAGCGTTTTAAGAAGTCGGGAATGGCCATGGAGACCACCGATTTGGCTTCGGTGAGGGACTCTTGGGCTTTGCGCTGGCGGTGTCGGCTCAAAATCGAATAGGCCGCTGACGGTGGCGTGGTGGCCAACACGCTCGGTGTGGGCCTGGCCGGGGTCGCAACCAATTTGTCCAATTGACGCTCACCGCTCGTCAAGGTCTTGGAGACCAAGCGAGTCTTGACGGCGTTTTGCAACTGGTCTTGGGCCTGGGAGGACATGCGGATGTCTTTGGCCGCCACCACCGCTTGAGCAAAGGACAAAAACGACTCGCCACAGGCATCGGGCAAGTCCATGAGGTAACCCTGTTCATACATGTCGCGCGCCGACTGACTCTCCAGAATCGGAGGAGCGAGCATGAAGCTCACGGGGAAGCGTTGACGGGTGAAGATGTTGGAATTGAGTTGTTCGGAGAGCACCCGAGTTGGGCAAACCAAGAGGGCAGGCGACTTGGTGATGGCCGAATCAAACACCCAGCGGTGACGGCTTAAAAAGCCAGACGTGGCCGCGAGTTCGATTTCTGACACGGAGGTGGGGACCAAGACCATGTCAAACTCAAACATCAACTCACCTGCGAGGGCGTCGGTCCATGTCAAATCGGCCACCACAATGTCGTGGCCTTGCACGGCGCGGCGCAAATGCATGCGCGCTTCAAACACAGGACGGTTGCCCCCCATTTCAATGGGCAGCGTCAAGTGTTGCACCAACACACCCACATTGGGCGCTCGCCTGAGCCAATTGCTCGAAGAACCATGCGGATCCCAGTCGATGAGGGTTGTGCGCATGCCCAGTTGGCACGAGAGAAATGCTGACAAATTGGCGGCAACGGTGCTCTTGCCCACGCCGCCTTTTTGACTGGTCACCAAAATTTTGAATGCCATGGCTTTAAAAACTCCAGGAATTTTGTTGAATCATGCACTGATGCGCATGGAGTCATCCCAAGCCCACCCATAAAATGAAAAACCAAATATCGATGCCCGGGAGAGGGATCGTAACGTTTTAGTTGAATAAGACCAACTATATCGTTGTTCTTAAACAACTTATTGGCATGCTTTGATTTTTGAAGGTGCAAAACCACGCAATCTCTTTATTGTCATATTATGAAATATGAGCACTCCATCCTCGAGAGATCAACAAAAAGCAAGGTCAAACCCGCTGTGCGCGGGCCATTAACGCGAATCAATGGAGGCACTCCAGCGCTCGTCCCAGTCGTGTTGTACCCCATCCAAATCGCGGCGTTGGCGTTTGGTGGGGCGACCTTGTTGAATGCTCGAGGCGGGGTCTTTTGTCAAGGCGTGCTCACGGGCATTTTTGGCGCGCAGTTCAATGCTCTCGGGTGTTTCTTGGTACAGGCCTTGGGCGGTGCTGGCGGGTCCGCGCATATTGCTCAAGCCCAATACCACCACGGTTTTGAGCTGATGGCCTTGGCGCATTTGCACGACATCGCCAGGCTTGATTTCTTTGGAGGGCTTGGCCGTCGTCTCATTGACATGGACTCGGCCTTTGATCAGTTCATCGCTGGCCAAGGTTCTGGTTTTAAAAAACCTGGCGGCCCAAAGCCACTTGTCAATGCGCATGGTTTAAATTGATTCGGAGATGATTGGTGCGGGCTGAAGGGGCAAGTGCGTGTCTAGGGTGTAACGTGCATCACGTGCATCGCCTGATTCAGGGGCGTCTGTTTAGATTATAAGGATTGAAACTTGAAGGGTAAAATCAGGACTCACCGCCGTTCTTGGAGTGCCGACTCGATTTGCTGAAAAACACTCCGCCATGGATGGGGCTCGAGGGTCTGCGGCGAGTCTGCAGCGTATGGAGTGTCTGTAAGGCTGTGAGGCCTAAAGAGTCTCATGCTGGTGTACCAAGGGCTGTCGCTGCGGTGGTGCAACCACCTCCAATCGTAGCTTTTGGGAATCATGAGCCAAGTCTCTTGGCCCAGAGCGGCACTCAAATGCGCCACACTGGTGTCCACGCTCACGACCCTGTCTAAGTTCTGGATCAGGCCGCCCGTTTGCTCAAAGTCAGTCAAGGACTCGCTCCAACTGCTGATGCCGCCATGCGTTTTCATCAAAGCGAGCTCTTCTTCACTTGGCTCCTTTTGCAAGCTGATGAAGTCAATACCTGCTGGTAAAAATGGCAACCAGTCCTCCAAGCGACAACTTCTTTTGTCATCATACTGATGTCGGGGGTTGCCCCGCCACACAAGCCCAACACGAGGATGTTTTGGCGTACCAAGGCGCTCGCTGAATTGGGCGATGATGGGCTCGGGCACCTTTAAGTAGGGGTCAGGGCGCAATTGGGCCAGGCTCACAATGCCCAGCCGCCAAGGCAAAGACAAGAGGGGCAAATGGGTGTCAAAGTGCGGGGGGCTGTCGCCTGCTTGCGTCCATTGGTCTACGCCAGGTAGAGCCTTGAGCACGCCCATCAAGGCCTGGGGCACCTCAAACACGACCCTCGCGCCAAAGGCCTTGAGGGCAGGCACGAAGCGGCTGAATTGAATGGTGTCGCCCAAGCCTTGTTCATAGTAAATCAAAATGGTGCGATTTTGCAGCGAGGCTTGGCCATCCCACAAGGGTTTTGGGTAGTGCCTTTTGATGCTGTCAAAGTTGCTCAACTTCCATCTCCACTCGTAAAGCGGCCAGCCTTCTAAAAAGTTGCCTTGTGCCAGCAGCAGCAGGGCCTTGTTCCAGTGCGCGTCGGTGTCATGGGGGGCCAGCACCAGCGCGCGGTCATAGCAAACACTGGCCTCATCGAAGCGATGAAGGTCGGTGAGCAAGTTGCCCAAATTGGTGAGGGCAAAGCGGTTGTCAGGTTGAAGGCTGAGGGCTTGTTGGTAACACCACAATGCGCGATCGATTTGGTTTTTCTGCAGCAGTGCATTGCCCAAATTGTTGTAAGGCTCGGCGAACTGAGGGTTCAATTCAATGGCTTTTTGATAGCTCTCAATGGCCCCTTCCCAATCGTTGAGGTCCTTCAAGACGAGACCTCGGTTGGTGTAGGCCTCGAGGTAATTGGGTTTGAGCGCAATGGCGCGTGCATAATTTTGCAGCGCCAAGTCGAGGTTCTTGAGCTCGTGGTGAATGACCCCCAAGCTGTAAAAGCCCTCGGCATAATCGTTTTGCAGTTTCACCACTTCCTCGTGTGCAAGAAGTGCTGCGTTCAAGTCGCCCAGTTTTTGCAGGGCCAAACCCTTGTTGTAAAGCGCATTGATTTGATCAGGCGCCAGCGCCAAAGCCCGGTCAAAGTCCATGACGGCTTCAAGCCAACAATTCAACTCCAAGTCGATCAAGCCTTTGGAGAAAAAGTAAGCACTCACTTGGTCATTGAGGTCAATCGCTGCATTGAGACTGCTGAGGGCCAGCGCAGATTTTTTTTGTTCATGCAGCACCAAGCCTCGGTGGTAAAGCGCCACGCTGTCAAGGGGGTTGAGGTCAATCGCTCGGTTGAAGGATTCCACAGCACCCTCCAAATCGTGCTGCTGGGCCAAGGCGTTGCCCAAATTCAAGTGGGCCAGGGCAAATCGGGGATCGATGCAGAGGGCAGCCTGGTAGCTTTCAATGGCCTCAGACCAGCGCATCAGTTTGATCAAGACATTGCCGCGGTTGTTGAGTGAATGCGCATCTTGGGGGTTGAGTGCCAGTGCAGCATCGTAGTATCTCAGTGAAGTGGACCAAAGACCCAAATGTTGAGTCACTTCGCCCAAGGCGTCAACACATTCAGCGCCATTGGGGTCTAGCGTGTAAGCCTCTTGAAGGCAAGCCAACGCCAATTCCCATTGGCCCATGGCTTTGAGCAATTGACCTTTTTGTGTGTAGAGCATGGGCTCTTGAGGGTCGATGACCAAGGCTTGGTTCAAATGCGCCAGTGCCGCTTCCAAACGCTTCGTGTGCACGCCAATCACGCTCAGCATCACGTGGTATTTGGCCTTTACGGGTGGCCGCATCAAAAGGGTGTTGAACACCTCCTCGGCTTCCTGCCAAAGACTTTGCGCCATCAAAGACAAACCCCGTTGAAAGAGCGGATGGTCTGGATCAAGTGCGGTCAGCGGCGACTCGGGTGTTGACATTGTCTATGGCCATGAGGACATTGGAGTGGCGTATCGGTGTTGGAGTCCTCAGACGCGAAAGGGGCTCGATGGACAGAACGCCAATTGTGCACAAAAAAGAAACACTTAAACGCTGTGCGGCCCTTGGCGTGGAGACAGGTCTGAGAGGGTGCCCGCTCCTAGCTTATGGCTTATGGCTTTGGCGAAACCACGCGTGGGGTCACCGTCAAGATTGCTTTGCCCGATGTGACCACGGTGCCATCGGTGATTTGAACGGTGGCGTTGCGGTCGTCTTTGGTAAAGACCATCATGCTGGTTTGACCGCGCACAGTGCTGAGCAGTGTCCAGCCTTGCTTGGGGTACTGCTCGAGAAAAAATCGGTAGGCGATGACCGCATCCTTGCCCACATCAAGCGTGATTTTACCAACCCATGTGTCCCCTGAGCCCAAGATCAGGGTTTGCTCATTGATCATCTTGGCCCCAGCGGGCAAGGTGTTGGGCGCCAAACCTTCAAAAACGCTGCTGTTCAATGCTTGCTGTGGAGTTTCGTCCAGCGACGTTTTGGGTGTGCTCGAGCAGGCCGTGCAAAGCACCACCAAGGACAACACCAAGACCCGTGAAGACGTGAAAAAGGAAGGTTTCATGCAATGAACAGTGGGTTGAACAATAAAGCCTGTTGAGGGTATTCTCCATGAACAGGGCCGTGGGTGCAGTATAGGGGATTTGTGCCAAGCCCGAATCGATGCAGATCCGTCCCTTGGAGAGCACCTTGAGTTGAATGCGCCCTCAGGGTTTGAGCTGGGTCACACCCCCCATATAGGGGATCAACACCTGCGGAATCACCACACTGCCGTCGCTTTGTTGGTAGTTCTCTAAAACCGCCACGAGGGTGCGACCGACTGCCAGTCCTGAGCCATTGAGCGTGTGGACAAATTCGTTTTTTCCCTGCGCGTTTTTAAAGCGCGCTTGCAAGCGTCGGGCTTGAAACGCCTCACAGTTCGAGACCGAGCTGATTTCACGGTAGGTGTTTTGAGCCGGTAGCCAAACCTCCAAATCATGGGTCTTGGCCGCACCAAAGCCCAAGTCGCCGGTGCACAAGGCCACAACACGGTAGGGAAGTTGTAATTTTTGCAGGATGGTTTCTGCATGTCCCGTCATGGCGTGCAAGGCCTCTTCGCTGTGATCGGGGTGAACAATTTGGACCATCTCGACCTTGTCAAACTGGTGCTGGCGGATCATCCCGCGCGTGTCACGCCCATGCGCCCCCGCTTCTGAGCGAAAACACGGCGTGTGCGCGGTGAGTTTCATGGGCAACTCGTCCTCGCTCAGTACCGTGTCGCGCACAAAATTCGTGAGCGTGACTTCACTGGTGGGAATGAGATAGAGGGCGTGCGAGTCCGGGGCGCCTTCACCATTGCCCACGCCCCCATCTTGCCCACCTTTTTTGGCGGCAAACAAATCCTCTTCAAATTTGGGCAGTTGGCCCGTGCCTTTGAGAGTTTGGGCGTTCACAATGTAAGGCGTGTAGCACTCGGTGTAGCCGTGCAATTGGGTTTGTGTGTCGAGCATGAACTGCGCCAAGGCGCGGTGCAACCTGGCCAAAGGGCCTTTCATGACGGTGAACCTTGAGCCTGAGAGTTTGGCGCCAGTTTCAAAATCCAGTCCCAAGGGCTCGCCCAACTCCACATGGTCTTTGGGGGTGAAGCCCAATGGTTCGGCATTGGTGCCGAGCCCGTTCGGGCTCCAGCGGCGCAGTTCAATATTGGCCGATTCGTCTTTGCCAACGGGCACCCTCGGATCGGGCAAATTGGGCACCAAGGCGAGCAAGGTCTCGAGCTCAGTTTGAATCACTTCGAGTCGAGCGGCGGAACGCTCCAAGGCATCCTTCAGATCGGTGACTTGCTCCATGACCTGGGAGGCGTCTTCGCCCTTGGATTTCAGGTGACCGATTTGTTTGGACAAGGCATTTCGCTGCGCTTGAAATTGTTCGGTTTGGGTTTGTAGGGTTTTGCGCTCGTTTTCCAAGTCCTGATAGTGGGCGATGGACAAAAAAGGCTGGGGCGACTTGCGCGTTTCCAAGCGGGCCACCACATGGGGCAAATCACGGCGAAGTAAGTTGATGTCTAGCATGGCAGTTTTTGGGGCGTTCGATGGTGGTAAATGGGGTCTTGGGGGCGCATGGAAGTCATCGGTGTGAGCCGTAGGGACGAAGTCCTTTGGGTAGGGGGAACTTCACAGTTTCTTGCACACCACTCAAGTGACGCACACTCACCGCTCCTAACTCTCGCAGCTTGGCAATGACGGCTTGGATCAGCACATCAGGCGCCGAGGCGCCGGCGGTGAGGCCCACACGGCTGCGTCCATCAAACCACTCGGCTTGTAGCTCACTTGCGTCATCGACCATGAAGCTGGGTGTTCCAAACTTGGTGGCCACGTCACGCAAACGGTTGGAATTGGAGCTCGTGGGGCTGCCCACCACAATGACCACGTCGACTTGCGGGCTCATCAGTTTGACGGCGTCTTGTCGGTTTTGTGTGGCATAGCAAATGTCTTGCTGTTTGGGTGAGCGGATGGCGGGAAAGCGGTTTTGTACAGCGGCCAAAATGTCGGCCGCGTCGTCCATGGACAGGGTGGTTTGGGTGACCACGGCCAAGAGTTCCGTTTGTCGAGGGTTGACCAAGGCGACTTGCGCCACATCTTCCACCAAGTGGATGCCCTCGCTCAGTTGTCCCATGGTGCCCTCGACCTCCGGGTGACCTTTGTGTCCAATCATGATGAATTCGTAGCCTTCTTTGGACAGTTTGGCCACCTCCACATGCACTTTGCTCACCAGTGGGCACGTGGCATCAAAGATGCGAAAGCCTCGGGCCAGGGCTTCTCTTTCCACCGACTTGGGCACACCATGGGCACTGAAGATGAGGGTCGCTCCTAGTGGGACCTGGGCCAAGTCTTCTATGAAAATAGCCCCTTTGATTTTGAGATCATTGACCACAAAGGTGTTGTGAACGATCTCATGGCGAACATAAATGGGGGCACCAAATTTGTCCAAGGCTTGTTCAACAATTTCAATGGCACGGTCGACTCCCGCACAAAACCCGCGGGGTTCGGCCAAGAAGACTTCGCGGTCCAATGTTTGTAGAGTCATAAAACCCCCAACACCTTGACTTCAAAGACCACCGAATGGCCAGCCAAGGGATGATTGAAGTCAAATTGAACGGCACTCTCGGACACCTCCATGACGGTGCCAGCATAGTGGCCTTGGCCATTGGGGGTGGGGAACTGCACCACGTCCCCGACCGTGTAGACCTCCAGCGGGTCACCGAGCTTGGCAAGCAAACTGCGCTTGACCCACTGCTGCATCTCAGGGTTCTTGGGGCCAAAGGCGTCTGCAGCGGCAATCTTCAGGGTCACATGGGCGCCTTCTTCAAGGCCCAGCAAATGGGACTCCAAGGCCGGTGACAACTCACTTGACCCCAGGGTCAAGGTGGCTGGTTTGTCGTTGAAGGTATTGATCACGTCTCCTTTGCTGCCTGACAGCCGATAGTGCAAGGTGACAAAGGAGTGGGCATCAATTCGAGGGGTCATGGTGGGATCGAGCCCAGTTCAGGCCCATTCAAAAGTAGACTTGCATTTTAGGTCTGATTTGTCCTGAATTTTATGGAAATTTTGCGCCTCCCATGGCCAAAAATCCAGTACCTGGTTCCCCCTTGAGTCCTTGGCGCCAGTGACTGCGACTCGGCCAGGCTTGGCAAAGCCTGCAAGGCCCGCCAGAGTTCGGGTGTTCAAAACGAGAAGGTGTGGCCCCTTGTCCTTCACGATATGATGCGAAGAGATTACTTTTTTAAATCCAGCCCGGGGCCACAAACTTGAAAGCGAAATCACTTTCCGACTTGGGTCAACTCAAGGAGGAGATCCGCCGTCAGCAGCAATTGGATGCCGAGCGGCGTCGCCTCGAACTCGAAGAAGAAAAGCTGCGCCAGTCGCAAAAGAGTCTTTTTTTGAAGGCGGTGGGTGAAGTCTCGCCCATCCAACACGGCACGCGCGTTCGCCTCAAAGCCCCGCCACCGGCTCCCATCGCTTTTCAGCAAATCAAGGACGACCAAGACGTTCTTCAAGAGAGCTTGAGTGACGAGTTTGACGCATCGACCTTGCTTGATGTGGACGACCAGTTGAGTTTTCGCCGACCCGGGATCGGACTGGATGTGACCCGCAAGTTGCGCACTGGGGGTTGGTCCATTCAGGGCCAAATTGATTTGCATGGTCTCAGGCGTGAACAAGCCCGGGAAGCTCTCAATCAATTCGTGCGAGATGCCTGCAAAACCGGTTGGCGTTGCGTGCGAGTTGTGCACGGCAAGGGCCTTGGCTCGCCTGGCAAAGAGTCTGTTTTGAAGGTCAAAACCCAGGCGTGGTTGGTGCAAAAAAATGAGGTGTTGGCCTTCGTTCAGGCCAAGGCCTCAGAAGGTGGCGCCGGGGCTCTCGTGGTGCTGCTCAAAGGGGCCTTGTAAAAGAAAGCCAGCCCAAAAGGCTCATTCATGTGTTGCGCATCCAGTCAGCTGTTTTGAAAAAACTTTGAATAAGTTGGTCTTTTAGGCTTTCCTCGACGTCAAGCTCGGTCATGGCTTGGTGCATGCACAAAAGCCACTGGTTGCGCTCCAATAGACCAATCTTGAAGGGCAAGTGACGAGCCCTGAGCATGGGGTTCCCCACCTTTTCTTGGTAAAGGCTTGGGCCGCCAAGCCAGCCTGACAAGAACCAATAAAGACGCTCTTGAGCGCGTATCAAATCGGGTCCATGCACCGCTCGCAGTGCCCGGTAATCTTCAGTGTCCATGAGTCGGTAAAACCGCTCGGTGAGTTTTTGCACGACGGCCTCCCCGCCCAAGCGTTCGTAAAGCGAGATGGGGGTGGGTGTTGCTTCGGGCTCAGGGGTCATGGTGGGATGATCGCGGGTGTTCAAGCCTTGTCATTTTGCACAAAACTTAAAAAGGTTGTTTGATGGCCATCACAAAGCAATCATTTTTTGGATGCAGACACGCCTTTTTCTTGGATGATCAAAGCGTTGCGTCTCTGAGGGTTTGCACAACTGAATTTTTCAAGACCCCCTTCAGGCCCCAGCTCCCGGCCATCCAAGCCAAGATGGCGCCCACCAAAACCCCTTGCAGCAGCAAAAAGGCATTGGGAGACCAAGGGAAGTCAAAGACATATTGGGCCAAAGCGCCGCCAATAAGCCAGGCCATGGCGCTCGATAGAAATCCTGACCAGGCACCCATGGCGAGGAGCTCCGTGCGCTGCACGTGAATGAGCAGCGTTTGGGTGGCCCCCAAAGCACGCAAGATGGCCTGGTCGCGAAGGCGCTCGTTTCGAGACAGGCCAATCGCTGCCAATAAAACGCCCAGACCCGCGGCCAAGGTGAAGCCAAACAAGGCCTCAATGGCCAAGGTGACTTGGTCCAAGACGGATTGGATTTGCTCGAGTGTGGCGTCCATGTCCACTTCTGTGATGTTGGGAAATTGACGAATCAAGGCGTTGTCAAAGTGGTTTTCTGGGGGCGCACGAAAAGACGCAATGAAAGTCAAAGGCACATCATCGCGCATGTCGGCGGCGTTGAACATGACAAAGAAATTGGCCCGCATTGATGTCCAATTGACCTCACGAATCGAGGTGATTTCCCCCCCATGTGACTCACCCGCGACATCAAAGACCAATCGGTCGCCCAGATGAAGCCCCAGGGTCTTGGCCATGCCCGCTTCCACGCTCAGCCCTTTGGGGGATTTTGCACTCCAAAGGCCTTGGGTGATGCGATTGTGCTCGGGGGCATGGTTGGCAAAGGACAGGTTAAAGGAGTGGTCAACAAGACGGCGTGCTTGATCAAGGCTGTAATCTTGTGCTCGGACAGGGTGATCATTGATGGTGATCAAGCGCCCTCTGAACATGGGGTACCAATCCAAGTTGCCCACTTGGTGTGCACGAAGGTAGGCTTGAAAGGACTCACTTTGTCCTGGGGACACATTGATGACAAAGCGGTTGGGCGCGTCTTTGGGGGAACTTTTTTGCCAGCTTTGGATCAAATCGGTTCTTAAAAGGACCAAGAGCATCAAGGCCAACAAGCCCACCGACAAGGCGCTCACTTGCAGCAGTGTGTAGGCCGGCCTTGATGTCAACTGGCGCAGGGCCAATGTCAGTCCAATGGGGAGAGAGATTTTTCTCTGGAGAAAGAGTAAAAGTTGTACAGCGCCCCAGGTCAGCAGGGCAAACACCAAGATGGCCAGTGCAAACCCGCCCACCACCAGGAAGCCCAATTTCAAGTTTTGGCTCACCGTCAACATGAGCGCAGCAAACCCGCCCAATCCCAAGGCCAGCACCCCGAGCGTCAAACCTTTGGGGGGACCCAAATCGCGGCGAATGATCCTCAGGGGTGTCACGCGAGACAACTGCATGATGGGTGGCCAACCAAAGGTCATCAACAAGGCAAGGCCTGTCGCCAGACCTTGCCACCAAGGCGCGGCTGAGGGCCAAGGCAGATCCTTTTCCAAAAGACCCGTGAGCAGTTCAATCAGGCCCAAATGCATACCAAAACCCAAGAACAGCCCGGTAACGGACGCGAGCAGAGCCACTGCACCAAACTCGATCAAATAGACTTTCTCAATGCTCGATTGGGTTTGACCGAGCACGCGGTAAAGTGCGCAGTCGTTGAGTCGCTTCATGGCAAAGCCTCTGGCCGCCAAGGCCACGGCCACAGCGCAGAGCAAGGCACAAAGGAGGGAGACCAAGTGCAAGAAAGCGGCGGCCTTGTCCAAGGTCGCACGCATCTCGGGTCGCCCGTCTTGAAGGGTCTCGAGCCGTATCCCTCTCATGCGGGGGTCACCAAGCTCGGCATTGAGCCAGGTTTGGTATTGCGCCAAACGGTCTCTCGAGCCGGCCAGCCCCAGTCGCCAATTGATGCGTGAGCCTTCAAGCACCAAATGGGTGGCGGGCAAGTCGAGCACATTGATCATCACCCGGGGAGAGAAATTCATGAAGCCTGAACCTTTGTCGGGTTCATCTTCGATCACGGCACAGGCACACAAAGTGACATCGCCCAGGACAATCTTGTCACCCACTGACAATGACAAGAAGTCGAGCACACTGGGGTCAACCCAGGCCTCGCCGGGCAAAGGTCTCCCCTGGTGTTTGGGGCTTGTTGATCGTGTCGCTGTGCCCACGGGGGTGGGGTCACGCAGTTTCATCACGCCTTTGAGGGGGTAGCTCTCTTGCACGGCTTTGAGGGAGACCAGGTGTGTGGCCGCATCCACCGCTTGGGCTGAGCGTGCCATGGTTGAGAGTGTCAAAGTTTGGGACAACTGAAGACCCAAGGATTGGGCCTGGTGTTTGAATGCCATGGGCACTTCACGGTCGCTCACCACCACCAAGTCACCCCCCAGGAGTTGGGTGGCATGGGACTCCAAGCCACGTTCGAGTCGATCGGACAAAAAAGACACCGAACTCATGGCGGCAACACCCAAGCAGACCGAAAAAAAGAGCAGTTTGAGCTCACCCGAGCGCAGATCTCTCAAGGTCGAGCGCAACGCTGTTTTAAAGGCATTCATAAATTAGTTGGGCTTGCGGGTTTAGGGCTTGTCGCTGCTGGGCAGTCCCAGTGGCATCACCAAGCGGTGTGTTGCGCTGTAGCACAAAAAGCTCTGGTGCAAGGCGCGCCCCAGGCAGCACAAATCCAAATTCTGCGCGAGTTCAAGGCCCATTTGGGTGATGCCGCTTCGAGAGATGATGATGGGCACACTCAATTGAGCGGATTTCAAAATCATTTCGCTCGTGAGTCGACCCGTTGTGTAAAAGATGGGCCGAAAGTGCGGTTGTGCAGTCCATTGGGGGTTCATCCATAGCCAACCCGCCAGGGTGTCGATGGCATTGTGGCGCCCCACGTCTTCGACGGACATCAAGGCCTGGGTGCCATTGAACAAGGCACAGGCGTGGACCGAGCCCGCCGACTTGTAGGTGCTGTCTTGGGTGCGCGCTGTGTTCACGATCTCGAACACTTCATTGCGATCAATCGAGCCTGGGGGCAGGGTCATTTGCTGGAGTTCTTCAAACAAATGACTGTAGAGGCTGCCTTGGCCGCAGCCTGAGGTGATGGTGATGGAGGGCTGGGGGTGGCCAAGAGAATCCGCATCCGCATCCGCGTGCACTTGACGCTGCAGTCTGGTCATTTTGGTCTTCACTGCGGCCACGCCTGCGCCGTGTTCGCCCCCGCTCCAGTCCACTGTGATGGACTCGAGGTCCTCGGCCTTGGCGAGGAGGCGTTGGTTTCTCAAGTAGCCCAGCACCAACCACTCTGGGTAGGCGCCCAGGGTCATGAGGGTGACGATTTCTACCTTGTCGAGATAAATCGTCAACGCACGTTCGCACGGAATGCTCATGGTCTGCACTTCACCCTGGGCATTCACGGCTTGGATGGTGTGGGTGAGCGCGGCGCGCGCTTGCGTCAAGTGCGGTAATGAAGTTTGATGTGACAAGGACTTTGAGATTTAAAAGAAAAACCGTGGCATGAATTTCGACCCCGAAAGGATCGGCCTCGCGCTGTCAATACCAATCGAGCTTAACAGAGCAAAACGCCTGACTCAAGCCGCTTGCTCGATTGACCCTGCAATATCCCTAGTCATTCTCCGTATTGACGCGAGGGGGGGCTTGTATTTAAGATGTAAGAACGACGTTCTTTTATATGGAACGTTGTGGCATGGCTTTCCAGGTCCGCGACAAAATGCAAAAGATCAGCAGAGGTCTTGTTTTGTCGCCGTTTTTTCAACACCCCCTTCAACACCCCTTCAACAATACCCAAGCATCATGCCCCACGACAAAGACACCAGCCATTGGCACGAGCCTGCCGGACATAAACGTGCAGGACACGGCGAGTTTAAAAAGCAACCCACTCCCTATGATGCCTTCATGCAAGAGGAGGGCATTCCGGTATTTCGAGGCGTGGGCATCAGCAAGGTTCAAAATTTGGCCCTGATGCCGTGGAAAAGAACCGGTGGCAAAGGCCACTATATCCAGTTGTTTGGCACTGAAACCCGCTGGGGCTGCCATGTCGTTGAGGTGCCCGCTGCCGGCGCACTTCACCCGGAGCGGCACATGTATGAAGAGATTTATTTGGTGGTCGAGGGGCGCGGCTCCACCGAGGTTTGGCAAGAGGGGGACAAGAAAAAGCATGTCTTTGAGTGGCAAAAAGGTTCTATGTTTTCGATACCGATCAACGCTTGGCATCGGATTGTGAACGCGACCAACAGTGGTGCTTTGCTCTTGGGGGGGACAACCGCTCCCAATGTGCTCAATATGCTTCAAAACACAGAAGCGGTTTTTAACAACCCTTTTATTTTTAGGGACCGCTTCAACGGGGCGGATGATTTTTACAAAGCCCAAGATGAAATTGAGCCCGATCCGGTGCGAGGCTTGGCCATGCGCCGCACCAATTTCATACCCGATGTGGTGCACTGCGAGCTGCCCTTGGACAACCGCAGATCCCCGGGCTACCGACGCATTGAGCCATTCATGACCAACAATTGTTTTTACTTTTGGATTGGCCAGCATGAAAACGGGCGTTACTCCAAAGCGCATGCGCACACCTCGGCTGCGGTGCTGATTTGTTTGAACGGCAAAGGCTACACCTACACCTGGCCTGAAAAAGAGGGCATCAATCCTTGGAAAGACGGCAAGCCCGAGGTGGTCAAGCGCATCGATTATGAGCCAGTGGGCTTGGTGTCTGCCGCACCCGGCGGAGCACGCTGGTACCACCAGCATTTCAGTGCAGGCAAAGAGGCGCTGCGCTTGACCGCTTGGTTTGGTCCGCACAATCCAGGCCGCGACCCGGGTGCCCCTGGAGAAAAGCACACCGACTACACCGCGCAAGAGCTCACTGAAGAGGGGGGTACCGCCATACCCTATTGGATGGAAGACCCCTACATTCGCAAAGAATACCAGGCCTTGATCAAGGCCAATGGTGTGCCCGATCGCATGGAGCCAGCATGGTATGAAGTGCCCGAAGGACAAGCCCATTTCGCCAAGAAATGAGTCACGAGGCGGGAGGCCGCATCTTTTTTAGCAACATCAAGAGAAGTCTTGAAGTCGAGGACGAGATCGTCCTCATCAGTGTGGGGGTGGACATTGGATCGTCCACTTCGCATTTGGTGTTTTCTAGACTGGTGATGGAGCGCTTGGACAATCGCTACATCGTGAGCGAGAGGACCGTGCTCCATGAGTCCGACGTGTTGCTGACCCCCTATGCAGAGAATCAGACCATAGATGCAGAGCGTTTAGGTCAATTCATCGAGTCGCAGTACGAGGCCGCTGGCATCACCCCTGCAAAAATTGACACCGGGGCCTTGATTCTGACCGGTGTGGCCGTTCGCAGAAGCAATGCCCGCGCCATTGCAGATTTGTTTGCCCAAGAGGCGGGTAAATTTGTCTCTGTGAGTGCGGGAGATGCGCTGGAGACCACCTTGGCCGCCTTTGGTTCGGGTGCCGCCGCTTTGTCGATCCGCACCGCTCAGGTGGTGATGAACATTGACATGGGGGGAGGGACCACCAAGTTTGCCGTTTGCAGCCAGGGCCAAGTGGTCGATATCACGGCGCTCGATGTGGGCGCTCGGATTGTGTCTTTTGACAGTCATGGGCGTGTCAACCGCATCGAAGAAGCGGCCAAACAATTGGCGCTAGAGGCCCAAGTGAACTTGGCGTTGGGGGAGCCTTTGGAGGAAATTGATCGATTGAAACTGGTTCAATTGATGGCCCAACGCGTCCTCCAAGTGGCCCATCACACCCAGGACACACCACTGCCAGATGCCGTCTTGGGTCTTTTGCGATTGGACCCCATGGGGTATGGTCACCATCCCACGATTCTCACGTTTTCAGGGGGAGTGTCAGAATACCTCTATGACCGACAAACGGCCAGTTTCAATGACTTGGGGGCTGACCTCGCTTGTGAGGTCAAGCGCCTGGTGCTCACGCAGTGGCCTGACATTGAATTGCGCGAACCCATGCAAGGCATTCGTGCAACCGTGGTGGGTGCTTCTCAATACACTGTTCAGGTCAGCGGCAGCACCATTTTTGTGGAGCCCAAGGAGACTCTGCCGCTGCGCAACATTGCAGTCATAGCTCCAGAATTGGATTTGAGCGCGGAAGTTTTGGAGCCAGACGTCATTGCCCAAGCGATTCGAAAATCCCTGCGTCGGCTCGATTTGCATGAGGGTGAAACGGTGGTTGCTCTGTTTTATCAATGGGGTGGTTCTGCTGGCTACGCCCGCTTGGATGCATTTTGCAGTGGTGTTCAATCTGGCCTTGGCGCCTTGATTGCCAAAGGCCGTCCTGTCGTGCTGGTCGGGGAAGCCGATTGCGCAGGTCTCATCGGTATCCACTGTCAGCAAGAACGTCAATTTGGCGTACCCGTGATATCGGTGGATGGGGTGACACTCACAGAACTCAATTTTGTGGACATTGGCGAAATGCTAGAGACCTCGGGGGCAGTTCCCGTGGTGATCAAATCCTTGGTGTTTCCAGCCTCCAGCGGTCTGGGCAAAAGCGGTTTTTCTGCGGACTAAATTCCAAAAAAACATGCTCTACCCTTCGATTGAACCGTTTAATTCAGGCTGGTTAGAAGTCAGCCCAGGTGAGAAAATTTACTGGGAGGAATGTGGCAACAAGGCCGGGGTACCCATTGTCTTTGTCCATGGGGGACCGGGCGCGGGTTGTTCTGAGACCTCAAGGCGGCTTTTTGATCCACAAAAATTCCGAGTCGTTTTATGGGATCAGCGTGCTTGTGGACGCTCACAGTCTTTGGGACCCTTGAGTGACTTGACGCTCGAGCATTTGGTCCAAGATCTGGAGCGGGTGCGGCAACACCTCGGGATAGATCAGTGGGTGCTGTTTGGCGGCTCTTGGGGCACGACCTTGAGTTTGGCTTATGCCCAGATTCATCCCCAGCAGGTCAGCGGCTTGCTGCTGCGCGGGGTTTTTACGGCCTCGACATCGGAGTTGGCCTGGTTGTATCAAGAAGGCGGTGCAGCGCAAGTATTCCCGCAAGAATGGTCCATGTTTTCCCAAATTTTGAAGCATGACAAAGTTGGACTTGAAAAAGACAATAAAGATGCCCTTGGATTGCCCGATCAAGGCCAGACCTTGGTTCAAGAATATACTTGGCGCGATTTTTTAAAGGCTTATTTGGCGGCACTGCTGAGCCAAGACCTTCAAACTCAAGAAAGCGCAGCCTTTTCTTGGGCCCATTGGGAGCATTCAATCATGAGCGTTCCAGGTTTACCCAAGCTCGCCCCACAGGACATGGGGCGCAATCGATCCATGGCCATTCAATCTTGTCATTTGTTTTTGAATGATCCATGGCTCAGGGATGAAAAACGCTGGGCCTCCTATGAGGATATTCAACATTTGCCGTGTTTGATCGTGCAAGGCCAGTTTGATATCGTAACGCCCATGAAAACGGCGCATGCTTTGCATCAAAAATGGGACAACAGCCAACTCGTTCAAGTCCCTGGCGCCGGACATGCGAGTTCGGACCCCGAGTTGATGCAAGCATTGATCAAGAGTCTAGATCAATGGCCAGGGCGGTAAGCTTTAGAGGTCAGTTGCTCTCGCAAAACCAAAGGTGAATATGTTTCAATTGGATGGCTTTCAAAAAAAACGGGTAAATGGGTTGGGGCCAGGATTCATCAGTCCTTCTCGCTGGCGCTTAAAAGTGTGTTCGACTGCAAGCTCCATCAAGAAGGTGTCGATGACAACCATTGAGTTGTTGCTCGCCATGGTGCTTTTATTCTTGTTCTTCCAGTCACACGCCCACGCGCAAAAAATCAGTGGTCCGGTTGGCGTAGCAGTGGGCAAGCCCATAGCTGCCAAGGGTGAGGCCTTGTCCCCGGCGGAGCAAATCTATCTGTACCAAGGCGCTGATCGTGCCACTTGGCTCTTGGAGCACGCCAAGAAAGAAGGGAGTTTGACGCTTTATACGTCTTTGTCACCAACCGAGGCGATGCCACTGATGAAAGAGTTTGAAAAGAGGTACGGCTTGCATGTGGACATCTGGCGGGCTTTGAGCGATGGGGTTCTCCAACGCGTACTCAATGAGACGAAGGCCAAGCGTTACACCGTGGACGTGGTGGAGACCAATGGACCTGAGATGGAGATCATGGCCAGAGAAAAAATGTTCTCCGAGTTTTACAGTCCATCACAAACCGAATTGCCCCCCGCCATGATCCCCAAGCATCGGCTCTGGATGCCCGATCGGTTGAATTTCTTTGTCGTGGCATTCAATACTTTGAAAGTCAAGAAAGAGGATCTGCCCACGCATTTGGAGGGTTTTATCAATTCCAAATGGAATTCAAGGCTAGGGCTAGAAGCCACCGATGCCGAATGGATGGGCGGGTTGATGAACGCTTTGGGTGAGAGTCGAGGCAATGCCTTTTTTAAAAAACTCGCAGACATGAAGCCCGACGTGAGAAAGGGCCACATTTTGCTAGCGCAAATGATTGCCAGTGGAGAAGTGGATGTGGGCTTGACCATCTACAACGCCAATGCCCAATCGCTCAAGCAAAGGGGTGCAAACATTGATTGGGTGGCCATTGAGCCAACCCTTGCAAGACCTCAAGGCATTGCCTTGTCCAAACATGCAGGACACCCCTATAGCGCCTTGATGTTTGCAGACTTTATTTTGTCCCCTGCTGCACAACAAATATTGGACAACATGGGACGCCCACCCGCCAATACCACCATCAAATCGAACTTGAACAATTTCAATTATGTCTTGACCGATCCAGGTTTGGTCGTGGACGAGGCTGAAAAGTGGAGTCAGACTTGGAATAAGCTCTTTTTGGTCAAGTGAATGGTTTGGTTGAAGACCCAAAGATGGGGTCTTGGCGAGGGTCATTTAGCCAGCGATGAAGGTCAAGGGCTCAGCAATGATGGACAAGCTCAGTGCAGTAAAGGCCATCATCATTAGCGTCATGGGAAGGTTTAAAACCCAAATGCAGTGGGGTCGAATTTTCCTACCCGTCAATTCTGACAAGCTTACTGCGGCCTGGTGCCCCATGAGGACCGATACGATATGGCCCATCACGATTGAAAATGTGGCCACATACCATGTCACCTTGGCGTCAATCAAGGTGATGTCTGGATAGAAACTGGCCGTGCCAAATAAATTCCACATGCGGCCAAAGGGGTCTGAGATCAGTTCGATGATGTTTTGACCCTGAATAAAGAGGCTTGAAAAATTGTGTGCAATCAAGTAAGCAAAAGCAATGGGCAATAGGCTTTTTAAAAAAACATGACCGGTCGACAAAAAATTCAACGAATTCGGTGCTTTGACGGTCACCGCATCACTTTGTTTTTTAGGAAATAAAAAAGAAATCCACAAAGTGAATTGGCAAATCAGCAAATAAATGGTCAAGAAAAGAAGCCAAATGAGGAGAAGACCCAAAATACCGGTGCTGTATCCGTTGACATCATGGCTCAAAACCCCCCATCGATTCAGGGCGGACTCAAACCAAAGCCAAGCCGAACTCGCGTGAAGACCATCAAATAAAACACTGGCAATCATGGCAATGACAAAGCCAATTTGACTGAGGTTGAAATTGTTCTTGTTGGCCCCTTGATGAGTGTCCTGTGATGCGAGAAAGACCTGGGATTGGTTATTCGAGAGATGAAAAAAATCACGCCAAGAGGCCAAGTATCGGAAATAAATGGAAAATGCATCTGCTTTCAAGCACCACTCTTCGATGCCAAATGTCCACATGCCCAACCAGTTCCACAAAGAGTAAGCGGCGATATAAAGACTGACTTGGCGTGGCATGGAAGCAATGGGGTAAATGATTTCTAAGCCACACCAAGTGAGCAGTCCGATGACTCCTAGCCAAAGACCCAAGAATGAAGGGTAGAAAAATTTGGAGCGCTGATTCGCACTGGTGTGTTGCACAACGTGAGGCAGGTGCAGTCTATTGCCCAAAAAGCCAATAAATTCATATAGGTTTCGCCATGGATCAATGAAAGGCCAAAAGTTGCCAAAAAGGACGACGCTGATTGAGCATCCTATCCACCAGATGATCCAGATGAAGGTGGGCGAGAAATTCATGAGCGCATCTTGAGAGCCCCAGGTGGCGGTTGTAAAACACAACAATAGCAAAAAAGAAGAACAAGTGGCCATTAATCGATACGTCAAGCTTGTGCGCTTGTCGGGCTCCATGTCAAAGCTCTTTGTATAAGCTGAGGAGAAGAGACGATTCAACATTGGGCTGGCGGACCCCATGGCACTGATCAAAAAAGTGAATGCAATGACAAGACATGCGCAAGCGATCACCCATGACATCGGAACGGGCAAATCGTAACGTTCGCCAAATCCATGTGGGTGTCCGTGTTGGGCCATTGAAAACCCAAGAAAGATGAAAATTAAAAAATTCCGTGAAGTATTCAACGTGGTGCTAAAACGAAAATAACTCGCCTGTGCTCATTCGACGTTTAAATTGAGGGCCTTATCGGGGAGTGGGAATTATTGCGGCATCACCTCTAAGCTGGCCAGGGGTGGGCCATGGTGAGCAGGATTGTCAGGTTGTTGTCCTTCAGAGGAATGGTTTTGTTGTGGATGCCATTCAAATTCAAATTTTCCAGAAGCTCGGGCTTTTAATGAAAGGGGATGAGTTTTATTGTCTGAAATTAACAGTTTTAATCGGTAGGCATGCAAATGCAATTCACCGGGAAAATCACTTTGAACGTTGATTTCTACCGAGTCGCCCTGGGTCACGCGAATCAAGGATTCCATGGGCGCTACTTTCCCGTTGATCAAGTGCAATGTGAATGATTTAGAAGTCACTGAACTCAATGGGTCGCCCATGTGTGGAGGTGTGTGTGTCACCTGCGCATGAACGCTTGCTGCAGAGATCAAACCCAAGAGCGCAAAAACACAAAGGGTGGGTTTTGTCAAAAAATGAATAATATTCATGAAGCACATAGAGGACTTTAGAGAAAAAATTTGTGAGTGGCAAATATTCTCAACTTAGAACACTCAACACTTCAAGTCACCAGGGCATCAGGATGGCTTGAAGTGGGCGCTGCTGATGCGCGGTCAATGCTCAGCGACAGACCAGTCGGCAATGCTTCTTGCGCTTCCAGACAATTCCAAAATGTGCATGCCTGAATTGGCGCGGTCGACAATATAAATATAGCCTCGCTCATCCACCTCCACATTGTTGGTTTGAATGGCACGTTTACTGGACGCCTCGGTCACAGGAAAATCAGCAGGCATGCCTGAAGGATTTTCTAAACGCACAGTATTGGCATTCAGTGGGGGGATAAAGTAGGCCACTTCTTTGGGTGAAAAAGGATTTCTGACATCCAACACCCGCACGCCAGCATTGAAGTGGGCGAAAAACATGAGCTTTTTGTAATAAACAGGGGTCATGCTTTCGTTCGAAGAGTGCGAACCAAATCGACCACCCTTAGAGCAGAAGTCACCACTTTTTTCAGGCACTGTCCAACTAGCCACGCCAAAGGGTTTGCTTTGCGTGGTGATGTCCACAAACCAGACCATTTGCCTGCCCTCTAAGCATTCCTTTTGAATGGCTTCATCTGTGACCACAATAAAGTCTCTGACACGACCCAAGTAATTGTGGGCGAATTCAGGAATATCCATGCCGAGCATCGGGAAAACGGTATGCGCTCCATGCATGGGCGGCAAATCAAGACGGCTGATTTGTGGGTAAAGCAAATTCTCGGGTGTCGGATCTTTCGGTCCATTCAAGAGCTTTTCTCTGTCAACAATTTGAAGTATGCCTTCTGAGTTGGTGCCGTAGCCAAAAAATACTCGATTCCCTTTGGGGCCGGTGGAAATGGGGCCGTGAAGCGACATGGGAACTGCGCCACCAGCACCAGGTTGCTGCCCAACGATACCAAAATCGCGAATAAAGACAGGCTTACTGGGATCAGACAAGTCGTAAATTTGCGTCATTCGGTTGGTTCGCCACTGCGGGTTGCCAGAGACCAAATAAGCGATGCCTGTGTCGCACTCCCAAAAATTCTTATGCGTGCCTTTCAGGCCTTTTCCAATGGTGGTAAGAAGCGTGGGCTTGGTGGGTGTTGTGACGTCCCATATTTCATGGGCTTGGTTGCCAAACGTGCGCAACATGTAAAACTTATTTTTATCGGCTTTGGGCAATGTCGATCCTGGGCAGATCCTGACCATTTGTGCACCACCTTGTTCGGCTTTGCCCTCTTCGCCAGGGATGTGTGCCAAATACTGGGGGTGCTTGGGGTTGGTCACGTCGATGATGGAGGTGCCATTGTCTTCAATTTGGTGAGTCAAGGGATTGAGTTTTTTGTCGCCGTGGTGCCCCACGTAAGCAATCCATTGATTGCCCTGTTTTTGGATCGTGGGTTGGTAAGCCGTTCTGGCTTGAAGGTCGCTGTAACCCACCAATTTCATGTTCATTGACTGTGGAGTCTCCTTATTGGCTAGGGCATTGTTCATCAAGAAAGCGCAGGCCATCAAGGGAGCTATTTGCATGATCAAGGAGGTTATCGGGGTGTTGTTATGGGGTTTGAGATTCATCTGGGGTGTCCTTGTTTCAGTAAAAGAGGGGGGTAGAAACCGTGGTGACCACTCAGGTCACGAAAGTTCAGGCGTCGATCCAGTGAAGGTTATTTTCATTTTCGAGGTTTTGAATTCTGTCAAACCAGTGGTTCATTTTATTTTTGCGCTTTTCAATTGACTTTGAGTCTGATGGAGAATCGCTCACAGACAGCAGGAGAAATTTCTCCCGCAATGCGTTTTTGTCCAACGGTCTTTCCGGTGTGCCTAAAAATGCGCTCGAGCGTTTTGTCAATTCCTGTCCATTTTTTAACTTGATATGCACAACACTGGTCATGTCAGAGCGATTGTCAGGGGGGGGAATCAATTTCATGACTGTATTGGCGCAAAGTTTCATGATGCGTTCGTCTAAAAGCGCCGAATCATTGAAGGATCTTGGATCCACAGGGTTGCGGTACATGCTCAAAGCAACACAAAAAGGTATGCTGTATTGACCCAAGAGAATGTCTTTTGGGGCAGGAATGTTGTTGGCTCTCATGGAGCGTTCATTGCATTCAATGGTGAGTTCCTCAATGTCCTCACCCTTGAAGCCAAAATCGGTTTTTAAGGCTTGCGCAGATTCGACTGGCGTGTGTGCTGTGATATGGCAAGCATACCGTTTGTGCATGGTGGTCAGTGTCAGCCACTCACTTCCTAAATTAGAAGTGAGTCGAACAAAATCGTGTTCTGGGCAAAAGACATTTAAAAAACCAAAACGACCTTCTAAGGCGGAATGCGGTCCGGTAAAGCCTTTTTGCGCCAAGCTAGAAGAAAGGATGCCAGCTTGCGCCGCACGGCCCATGTGCAAGCGTTTGACCATGGCGCCGTTGCCCGCCATGGCAAATTCTAGTAGTCCGCCTGCACAAGACGCTGCAAGCCCCATCGCATTTGCAGTCAGGTTCTCATCAAGACCCATCAGCCTCGCGCAACCTGCGGCCGATCCGAAAGGTCCTGTTGTTCCAGGAGCATGAAAGCCATGCTCTTCTTGGCTGTGCATGGTCGATAGACCAATTCGAATCATGACTTCAGTGCCGGCAACAAATGCCGTTAGGAGCTCTTTACCCGTACATCCTCTGGCCTGGGCAAGGGCCAAAAGCGGAATAAAAACAGTGGCCCCTGGGTGTGAGCCAGAATTGGGCTTGGTCAGATTGTCGAGCTCAAAGGCATGCGTAAATGCGCCATTGGCGAGGGCCGCCGAACTGGGCTCATAGCGAACATTTTGAAGGCCTAAGACTTGACTTTTACCGAGTTTGCCAATGTCTTGGCAGTAACTGGCAATAATTTGACTCCAAGGCAAGGTGCTGCCAAAAATAGCACTGGCGAGCGTATCGGCCAAGGTGTCTTTGGCGCGATCAATCACCGCCTTGGGTATTTGATCAAATTGAAGATTTGAAGAAAAATTAACCAAGGCCATTGTTTGTCCGTTGGCTTGTCCAACAATACCATGGGGGTGTTCTGCTTTAGGACCGGTCCCAGAATTGGACTCCTCAGAATAGGCCAGTGTCGGTACAAGCGCGGGTAGTGCACAGGCCAAGCCCGCACTCTGATGAAGAAAACGTCTTCTTTGGGGTCGATCCATGAATTGAAACCAAGGTTGGATAGTCAGAACCCAACAATTTTCAGGCATCGCGTAAGATTTGTATCTAGGGGTTTCCCTTTTTATAACCCGAAAAGCAATTTTTTTGCTTTGAAAATCCAACAATAAGAAATCAGTCAAGTCTTTTTGACGGGGTTGACGCAAGATTGCCTTGCCATTTGAGATGAAAAGTTGCTGAACTCAATTTCCAGTGGGCAAGCATCATCACTGAAACATTGATTGTCTGAGATGCAATGCGCATAACCATCGCTCAGGAGAATGCTGTGAAGACACTGTTTGCACCACATTGAATCATTGGGTTTTGTATCCAGCACAAGGTTTTTTTTCATATGACCCCACAGCTTTTTGATGAATCAGCCCATTATGTGAAGAAAGAAAAATGGTGTTTTTGAGGTTGATCAAACGAATCGAGAAAAATAAGAAAAATTAATCATCAGTCACATGGGGAATAATTTATCTAGGAGAAGGCGTAAGCGAAGGCCGTCCAGAAAGAAGCTTCTTGGGCCTGTGTGATTAAACAAATGGGTCGTTAACGTTTGATGTCTAGTTTGGCAAAAGCAGAGGCCATCGACGAAGAAATGACAGTGTCTTTCAAGGAAGAAGTTCGAGCATTTGGCAGGTTTTTACCGCGCACAGGTGAATTGCTCTCAAACTTATTGGCGCCTACAGCAGATCTTGTATCCGTGTCGGTGGAGAGTTTCATCGATAAACTGATGCGTTTGCGACTGATGTCAACTTCTAGCACTTTAACTTTCACAACGTCACCTGTTTTGACGATTTCACGTGCATCCGTGACAAATTTGTTGGCCAGTTGACTTACATGAACCAAGCCGTCTTGATGAACTCCCAAATCAACAAAGGCACCAAATTGGGCAACGTTGCTGACGGTGCCCTCTAAAACCATACCGACTTTCAAATCCTTGATGTCTTCAACGCCATCACTGAACCTTGCCACTTGAAAATCAGGACGTGGATCTCGACCTGGTTTTTCCAATTCAAGCAAAATATCTTTTACCGTTATTGCGCCAAATTGTGGGGTGACGAAATCTGTCGGAGACAATGCTTTGAGTTTTTCAGTGCGACCCATAAGTTCTTGTATGGGCGATCCAGTTTTAATCAATATCTGTTCAACAACAGGATAAGTTTCTGGGTGGACACCCGTCATATCCAACGGATTGTTGCCATTTCGAATACGTAAAAATCCAGCGGCAAGTTCAAATGTTTTGCTGCCCAATCCAGTCACGCTGAGCAACTGTTGGCGATTTGAAAAGGCACCATTCTTTTCTCGCCAACGAACCATGGATTGGGCAACGTTTTTGGTGAGTCCTGAAACATGGGATAGCAAGGGAACGCTGGCTGTATTGAGGTCAACACCAACAGAATTAACGCAGTCTTCAATCACTGCGCCCAATGTCCGGCTCAATTCGAGTTGATTGACATCGTGCTGGTATTGGCCCACCCCGATTGATTTGGGGTCGATTTTGACCAACTCAGCCAAGGGGTCTTGTAGTCGTCTGGCGATGCTGGCGGCACCTCGAAGGCTCACATCAACATCAGGCATTTCTAGTGATGCGAGTTCACTGGCCGAATACACTGAAGCACCAGATTCGCTAACGACCACTTTGGCGATGGAGTTGGGCGAACTTGAAGAAGCTTGAAGTTGTTTGATCAAGTCAGATGCCAGTTTGTCGGTTTCGCGACTCGCAGTGCCATTGCCAATGGCAATCAGTTGCACGTTGTGCTTTTGACACAGTTGATGGAGTGTGTGCAATGAGCCTTCCCAGTCACGGCGAGGCTCGTGAGGATAAACCGTTGCAGTCTCCACCAAGCGGCCCGTTGCGTCTATGACGGCAACTTTGACGCCAGTGCGAATGCCTGGGTCTAAGCCCATCACGGCTTTGGGACCTGCGGGGGCTGCCAAAAGCAAGTCGCGCAAGTTGTCAGCAAAGACTTTGATGGCAATGCCTTCAGACTGCTCTTTCAATTTGGAGAATAAATCACGTTCAAGGGAGAGCGACAATTTGACGCGCCATGTCCATGCGATGCATTTCCGAATAAGATCGTCGGAGGGTCTGGCGTGGTGCTGCCAATTGAGCTGTAGTGCAATCCTGGCTTCAGCCAATGTGATGTCGCTCGCTTCAATGCCACTGGGAATAACCAATTTCGCCTCAAGAAACTCTAGGCTGCGACCGCGAAAAATGGCAAGCGCACGGTGAGATGGAACACGGGAGAGCGGTTCAATGTAGTCGAAGTAATCTCGAAATTTGGCGATATCAGGGATTGATTCATCAAGGTTGGCCACCTTTTTACTTTGAAACAAACCCTCCTGCCATAGCCACTCCCTGAGTGTTTGCAAAAGAGTGGCGTCTTCAGCCCATCTTTCAGAAAGAATGTCTCTAACCCCATCTAGGACGGCTTGAGCAGTTAGAAAGGGTGGGTTTTCAGATGCAGCACTTGCGTTTTCTCTGACAATCGTGTTTTGTTCTAAAAAAAGCTGAGCTTCTGTGGTGGGGTTCAACTCGGGATTTTGAAAAATTTTGTCAGCCAAGGGTTCTAAGCCCGCTTCTTTAGCAATTTGCGCCTTCGTTCGTCGCCGTGTTTTGTATGGCAAATAAAGGTCTTCTAAAGTTTGTTTGGTCTGAGCATTGGCTATTAATAGGCGCAATTCAGGGCTCAGCTTACCCATTTCCTCAATTGTTCTTAAGATGGTTACGCGTCGTTCGTCTAATTCACGCAAGTAAGCAAGCCTGGTTTCTAATTCTCGAAGTTGTATGTCATCCAACCCCTGCGTGGCTTCTTTTCTGTATCGGGCGATAAAGGGAACTGTTGCGCCTGAGTCAAGCAGTTCAATCGCAGCGGAAATTTGAGCGGGCTTGACTTTGATTTCGTCAGCAAGTTGCTGAATAATATGATGCATTAGATGTTTGAATGTATTGACTTTCATCTGGGCAGCTGGTTGGCTAGCCAAAATTAAGGCCTAATAAAAAGATAAATTTTGTATATTTGGTCGGGGTGAGAGGATTCGAACCTCCGACCTCCACGTCCCGAACGTGGCGCACTACCAGGCTGTGCAACACCCCGACAAAGTGAAAATATTCTATCAAAAACAAGAAAGGGATATTTCTGTTTGAATATTATTATTGTTTTCTAAGCCTCACGCCATGAAGAATTTTATCTTTTGAATGGGGTTTGATTTCGTTATCTGTCTCCAGTCATATTTACTGTCCTCAGTGGAGATGGAAAGGGTTTCCAAATGGCAAGCTAATAATTATGCTGTAACTTGCATCTCCACTGCCTTCATTTTGTAATACACACATACTCGATGTGAGGGACGTCTTTTTTTAGCTTGAATTAACGTGAAGTCAACCCCTTTAAGCGTGCTCTACCCAGTCTGTACGTTGTGCGAACGCCAATCGTACATTGATGAGCATTATTCCAGCGACGTTCAGCCTTAAGTTGTTTACAGGGACTCACCACCTAGTCAACCACTGACTGTAGTTTTTTCTTTCCTAATTAACGGTTTTCTTGTTCAACGCTTACCAAAGACATCACTCAACAAGAATTAGACTGCAAATTTACAGACGGGTTTGTTGCACTCAA
>CAILYC010000004.1 GCA_903838355.1 uncultured Burkholderiales bacterium
AAACTCCAATCTACGCTGGTGCAGGCACCGACACATTGGGCGCCACTGTGAATGCATACTCAATGGGTATCAAGCACACTTTCTAATCTGAACGCTGACATTCAGTCAGTCAAAGGTTAATTAAGATCAAAGCCCTGCCGCTCGCGAGAGTAGCAGGGCTTTTTTATCATGAGTTCGAGTTTGGATGAGTTGTCTTTTGAAAGGATGGGGGCTGCTAAAGTCAAAGCGATCGCCTTCGATGTCAAAGGGGCTTAAAATCTTTTTCAAATCGCGCAAAGGGCTTATCCCTTGTGCAGACCCAATAGGCGACATTAAGCCCAAGTGCCGCAAAGGTTCAACGACATGAATAAAGCACCGCATCCCAAAACCCAGGCCGTTCAGTTTGAAAACATTGGTTACCTGAAGTCTCGCTTCACCGATGAGGAGTTGGCACCTTTGCGAAAAGAGGTGCTAGATGTCAGTGCCAATTTTGAAAAAAGCACCAAGCACAACAACAAGTTGGCGGGGAATTTAAGGCACTCTTATTTGTTGTCCGATGAGATGCACCGCTACATTTATCGCTTGGTGGCCCCCTTGGTTTTGGAGTTTGACCAAGCCTTTGCTAAATACGTGACTCAAAACAGTATCGCCCCAGAAAATTCCCCCATCTACCTCAAGGAGCTGTGGGCGAATTTTCAAAATAAGCACGAATTCAATCCGCCCCATGACCATTACGGTATTTTGAGTTTTGTGATTTGGCTCAAGATCCCTTACACCATGGGTGAGGAGTTGGCCTTGTCCCCAGGGGCGGACTCCAACAACAATGTCTCGGGCAAGTTTTGTTTTCAGTACACCAACAGCCTGGGGGACATTTGCAATCACTTCATCTCGGCCGACCGCTCTTTGGAAAACCAAATTATGCTCTTCTCTGGCAAAATGAAACACTCGGTTTTCCCCTTTTACTCCTCCGACGATTACCGCATCAGTGTGGCGGGCAACTTTGCCATCAAGGGGATCAATGATTGAGGCCAGTGTCGGTCAATCTTGACGAGGCGCTTCATTGGCACCGCGCTGGCGAGTGGGATAGAGCGCAATCGCTTTACCAAGAGGTTTTGCAATTGGAGCCTCGCCATGTGGGGGCACGCTATCACTTGGGCTTGCTTTTTTTTCAAACTCAACGCTCTTTAGAGGCCCAGCAGCAGTTCTCCAAAGTGCTCAACATCGCACCAGAGCATGTGGGCGCGTGGTTCAATTTGGCAACCGTTCAGTTTGAGTTGAATGATTTCAAGGCCTGCGCAGAGAGTTACCGCGCGGGGCTAAAAATCAACCCGCAATCAGACCCTGCCTGGCTCAATTTGGGGCTGGCCCTGAGGGAGGTGGGCGAGCGTGAGGAGGCCTTGCGCTGTTGCCGACAAGCCTTGGCGCTGAACCCCATCGACCCCCACATACACTACAACCTGGCGCTGATGATGCGGGAGTCCTCGCCCATAGAAGCCCTCGATCATTACGACCAAGCCTTGCGACTCGATCCTCAGCTCAGCCAGGCCTGGTTCAATCGCGCAGGCTTGTTGTGTCGACTCGGTCAGCTTGAACCCGCCTTGGCAAGTTTTGAGCAGGCCATTGAATTGGATGCCAACAGCGCGGAATTTTTCCACGCCAGAGCCAATGTGCTCGCGCAACTCCACCGCTTTGAGCGCTCACTGGAGGACTATGACCGAGCGCTTTCTTTGCAAAGCAATGAACCCCAGGTTTGGTCCAACCGTGGCGTGTTGCTGAGCGCCATGGGGCTGAGCGATCAAGCGCTTGAGAGTCTCGACCGCGCCATTGCGATCGACCCCAACTTTGCCGATGCCCATTTCAACCGCGGCCATTTGCATTTGAAAAAAGGTCAGCACCGAAACGCCCGCGTCGATTTTGATCGACTGCTCGTTTTGGCGCCACAAACATCCTTTGCCCAGGGCTCGCGCTTGCACGCCAAGATGCTGGACTGCGATTGGGCGGGCTTTTGGGAGGACACCCAGCAATTGGTTTTGGCCTTGAGGGCAGGCGACTGGGTGGTCAATCCTTTTGAGCTGAGTGCCTTGGTGGACGACGCCCAGTTGCAGCACCTTGCCGCCCAGGGTTGGAGCCGTGCCAAGCATCCACCGCTGGCGCTGCTCGGCGCTCTACCCCAAGCGGCAACACCCCTTGGCGATCACGAAAAAATACGGGTGGGTTATTTTTCTTCGGACTTCAGAATGCATGCGGTCTCACAGGGCGCAGCCCCCTTGTTTGAAAACCACGACAAGGCGCAGTTTGAGGTTATGGCTTTTTCGTTGACACGGGTCGCTGAGGATGCAGTGCGCGAACGCATCCGTTGTGCCGTCGATCGGTTCTTCGACGTGCACACTTTGAGTGATCTGGAGGTCGCCCAGTTGGCCAGGTCCCTCAAGCTCGACATAGCCATCGATCTCAATGGGTACACCTTGGGGGCCAGGACGTCGATCTTTGCGCATCGAGTCGCCCCCGTGCAAGCCAGTTATTTGGGCTACTTGGGCGGCATGGGCGCGCCTTATATGGACTATGTGTTGGCCGATGAAACCCTGGTGCCTCAAGGCCAAGAAGCCGCCTATGATGAAAAAATCATCCATTTGCCGTGTTACCAGATCAATGACCGTTTGCGAGAGGTCTCGACACGCGTTTTGACTCGGCGCGAGCTCGGTCTACCCGAGAGTGGCTTTGTTTTTTGCTCGTTCAACCAGACCTACAAGATCAACCCCTCGGTCTTTGCGAGTTGGGTGCGAATTTTGCAGGCCACGCCGAGCAGCGTTTTGTATTTGGTGATTGGGGCCCAAGAGGCGCAAAACCATTTGCGACAAGAGGCCCAACGACGGGGCTTGAACCCCAAGCGGCTCATCTTTGGTGAGCGTTTGAGTCCGAGTGAGAACCTGGCGCGTTTTCCACTTTGTGATTTGTTGCTCGATGCGTGGCCATACAACGCAGGGGTCACCGGCAGTGATGCACTTTGGATGGGACTGCCCCTACTCACCATGGAGGGTCAGAGTTTCGCGGCCCGCATGGGTGCGAGTTTATTGCGTGCCATGCGTTTACCCGAACTCATTTGCACGAGTCTGGATGACTACGAGGCCCGTGCCCATGAGATCGCCACCCAAGCGCAAGTGCACTGCGCACTGGTCGAGAAAATACACCTTGAGCGTTGCCGTGCTCCGCTCTTTGATGCGCCCCTCTTTACCCGCCATTTGGAGCGTGCTTATCGCGACGTGCATGAGCTCGCCAAGCAGGGACTCCCCGCTGCGCACTGGTGGCCCTAGCGAGATCATCGTGTGATCATCGCGGTGCGTTAGGCGTGGGCGCGCTGGCTGGCTGGGGCCAACAGCCCTGGGCTCAAAAGAGGGTACGCAATTGGGCTGCAGCGTGGGCAATGCCGGCCAAGGTGTAAGCGCCCGAGCCGTCTTGGGAGTGATTGAGGTGAGCGCTATTCAGATGGTCAATCGTGCCCAAGCGCGGCGCACTGACAAGCGTTTCTAGGGTTTGGATATTGTCTTTCAAGCGAGGCATGTCGACCTCGATGCAGTTGGCCACCCACCCATGCAACACCAAGCCTTTGGAAGCAATGCAGTCTTGGGTCATCAGGGCGTGGTTGATGCATCCAAGGCGCATGCCCACCACCAAAATCACTGGCAATTTAAGCACCTGTGCCAAGTCGCCCAAGGTTTGGTGCGCATTGATGGGCACCAAAAAGCCACCCGCGCCTTCAACCACGACGGCGTCGAATTGATCTGCCAGTCTTTGTTGGTGTTGGGTCATGACCCCGAGGTCGAGTTCAATGCCAAGATCGGCCGCCACCAGGTGCGGCGCGGCCGCTTCGTCCAGGATGTAAGGGCAGAGGTCTTGGGCGGTCAAGGGCGCGCGGCTGGCCAGCCTCAAGGTCTCCAGGTCTTCATTGACCTTTTCACCCAGGGCGTTGAGGACGGTGCCTGCCACCACCGGTTTGAAGCCCGCGACGCGCAGGCCTTGTTGTTGAAGACGCACCATCACCGCCGCCGCCACCAAAGTCTTGCCCACTTCCGTGTCGGTGCCGGTGATGAAAAATCCTTTTGGACTTGCAGTCATGGCTTGGACCCTGACTCGGCGCTTTGCAAGGCGGCGATGAGGCGGTCCACATCGGCCAAGCTGTGCTGGGCGCAAAACGCAATGCGCAGCCTCGCGCGCCCTGTCTCCACCGTGGGTGGGCGAATGGCCGCCACCAGGTAACCCAACGCCTTGAGGCGAGATGATGCGTTCAAGGCCGCTTCATTGCTGCCCACAATCAGGGGTTGAATGGGGGTGCTGCTGGGGGTGAGTTGCCAGTGGTGAAACTGCGCTCGGGCTTGCCAGTGGGCAATGAGGTGGAACAAATGCGCTCTGCGGTTTTGGCCCTCATCGCCCTCGATCAGCGTGAGACTTTGCAGTGTGGCGTGGGCCAAGGCAGCGGGAGATGCGGTGCTGTAGATGTAGGGTCTGGATTTTTGAAAAAACCATTGGCAAAGCGAGGCTGAGGCGCAAACAAACGCGCCGCTCACCCCGGCGGCTTTGCCCAAGGTGCCCAAGTAGACGACACGGTTGGAGCGGACACCGAGGTGCTCCAAAACACCGTGACCTGTGCCCCCCAAGACGCCAAAGCCGTGGGCGTCGTCGAGCACCAAAAGCGCATCATGTCGCTCGGCCAAGGCGAGCAAGGCGTGCACCGGTGCCAAGTGGCCGTCCATGCTAAAAACCGCATCGCTCACGATGATTTTGAGTCCGCTCGTGTCTTCTTGCAGGTATTGCTCGAGGCTTTGCAGATTGTTCGTGTCAAACACGTGAAGTCTCAAGGGGTGCGACTGCCGGGCCAATCGAATGCCATCGATGATGGAGGCGTGGTTGAGCCTGGCCGAGTAAATGCTGGTCACCCCTGAGGAATCTGCGCTGTCGTGAGGGCCCACTTTGGACGGTTGCAAGCGGCCAAGTTCAGCCAGGGCACACATGAGGCTCACATTGGCCGCATAGCCGCTGGAAAACAGCAAGGCCTGCGCATCCACGATGTGCTCCGATTGCCATGCTGCCAAGCGTTCCTCCAAGTCTTGGTGCGCCTGGGTGTGACCGCTGATCAAATGCGAAGCACCGGACCCCACCCCCCAACGCTCGGCGCCTTCGATCAAGGCCTGGGTGATGAGGGGGTCACTCGCCAGTCCCAGGTAGTCGTTGGAGCAAAAGGTGGTGTAGTGCTGTTGGTCGAATTGCTGGTTTGAGGCCGTCGGTGACTGGGCCACTCGGCGTTGTCGGTAAAGCCCGTCCAACGCCAGGGCTTGCAGGCCGAGCTCGGCCAAACTTTGCGCAAAGCTTGGCGCCGAAATTGGGGTGGTGCCTTTTGGATGAGCGCTCTCTTGGGGCTTTGTTCTCACGTTCATCTCAAACTTCTCATTCATCTGATGAAGCCAGACTCAAGTCCAAAGCCATTTGAATGCCCTGAGACATTTGTGACACTTCCTCTTCTTGGATCACAAAAGGCGGCATCACATAGACTGTTTCTCCAATGGGACGAAGCAGAAGTCCTTGTGCCATGCAATGCTGGTGCATGAGGGTGGAGAAACGGGGATGACGCTGGGCCCACGCCGGTTTGAGGTCAAAGGCCAAGATGGTGCCGGTTTGGCGACTGTGCTCGAGTCGCTCATCGTCATGGGTCCAATGAAAGGCGGTTTTGATATGGTGAGCAAGGCTGAGGTTGTGGGCCAAGACCTGGTCGGATTCAAAGATCGCCAATGCGGCCAAGGCCGCGCTGCAAGCCAGTGGATTGCCACTGTAGGAGTGGGAGTGCAAAAAGCCCTGGGCCATGTGCTCACTTAAAAAAGCCTCATAAATCGTTGGGGTGGACAGACAAATGGACAGCGGCAAATAGCCCGCACTGATGCCTTTGGAGAGGGTTAAAAAATCCGGCCAGACCTGCGCGCTTTCAAAGGCAAAAAAAGTACCCGTTCGACCGCAACCCACGGCAATTTCGTCGCCGATGAGGTGCACCCCATGGCGGTCGCACAACTCTCGCGCCAAGCGCAGGTAAAGCGGCGAGTGCATGGCCATGTGGCCCGCGCACTGCACCCGAGGCTCAACGATCAAGGCGCTGATGTGTGTGGCGCGGCTTTTGAGCAATTCCTCCAGGGCCTGGGCGGCACGACGGGCCACATCGTCCGCGCTCTCACCGCTCTGGGCTTGCCGCGCGTCTGGCGACATCACCGTGTGCACGCCTTTGATCAAAGACTCGTATGCGGACCTAAAGAGTGGCACATCGGTGAGCGACAAGGCGCCCAGGGTCTCGCCGTGGTAGCTGGAGGCGAGGCAGACAAATTCATTTTTTTGAGCTTGACCCGTTTGACGCCAAAAGTGGTGGCTCATTTTCATGGCGATCTCCACGGCCGAGGCGCCGTCGCTTGCATAAAAAGCATGTCCCAAGTGGTGCTGGGTCAAAGCCGAGAGCTTTTCGGAAAGTTCCACCACGGGGGGGTGGGTGAGGCCGGCGAGCATGACATGCTCGATGCGGCCCAGTTGTTCTTGGATGGCGGCATTGATGCGCGGGTTGGCGTGTCCAAAGAGGTTGGTCCACCATGAGCTCACGCAGTCCAAAAAGGGTCGGCCTTGGTCGTCAAAGAGCCATACCCCTTGGCCGCGAACGATCACCTGTGGCGGATGCGCTTGGTGGTGTTGCATCTGCGTGCAAGGGTGCCAAACGCTGGCCAAGCTGCGTGCGGCCCAGTGGCTGGAGGTCTCCGTGGACTGAATGGACTGAGTGGAGTGAGTGCTGGAGAGGCGGGTCATGTCGGTGGTTTGCGTGTGGTCATTGAGGCGCCAAAGGTGAATAGACTGTTTGAGGAGTGAATCGGCACTGGGGCGAAAACGCCATGCCCCCAACAAAAAGCCAATATACTACGCTTATAGACCAAAGCCAGGCGCCGAGGACGGTCAAGCCGTGCATTTGTTGGGGGCTGAGCGCTGCTCAGTTTGATGCGCCTAGGCTGTGTTTGACCTACCTTCCAACATTGACCCATGACCACTTCCACCTTTACCGAAAGTCCCTTGACCTTTGTGCCTGAGGCTGCAAGCGCAACCCAACAGCTCACACCGCGCCCATCAAACGAACGTCTGAGTCTGGCGCAAATTCAGGCGCTTTTTGATTTGCCCTTCAATGATTTGCTGTTTCGAGCACAAACGGTGCACCGTGCGCATTTCAACGCAAGCGAAGTGCAGCTCTCAACGCTTCTCTCCATCAAAACCGGCGGTTGCCCCGAAGACTGCTCCTATTGCCCACAATCTGTGCACCATGACACGGGTCTGGAGGCCACGAAATTGTTGGACGTGGACGCTGTGCGCGAGGCCGCGAGTGCGGCCAAAGCCCAAGGCGCGAGTCGCTTTTGTATGGGTGCGGCTTGGCGTGAATTGCACGAGCGCGATGTCGAGAAAGTGGTGGCCCTCATTGGCGTGGTCAAGGATCTCGGGCTCGAAGCTTGTTGTACCCTCGGGATGCTCACCTCGTCTCAGGCCAGCACCTTGCGTGGGGCGGGCTTGGATTACTACAACCACAACTTGGACACGGCACCTGAGTTGTATGGCGACATCATCACCACCCGTGTCTACCAAGACCGTTTGGACACCTTGCAGCACGTGAGAGACGCGGGGCTGAATGTGTGCAGTGGCGGCATTGTGGGCATGGGCGAGAGCCGAGCAGAGCGCGCCGGGCTCATCCATCAACTGGCCAACCTGGACCCCTATCCTGAATCGGTTCCAATCAACCACTTGGTGCAGGTTCAAGGGACCCCCTTGGCCCACACGAAGGGACTCGATCCTTTTGAATTCGTGCGCACCATTGCAGTGGCCAGGATCAGTATGCCCCAGGCTCGGGTGCGCTTGTCAGCGGGCCGGCAGGAAATGGGGGACGGCATTCAAGCGCTGTGCTTTATGGCGGGGGCGAATTCGATTTTTTATGGCGACAAACTCCTCACCACCGGCAACCCTGACTGGGCCAGAGACCAAGCTTTGTTGGCGTCTTTGGACATCAAAACCGTTTAAGGCCATCCTCTGCTTGAGGTTAAAAAAGCGCCACTCCAAAGCGCTTTTTTGGGTTTCGTCTCAGCACCGCCTCGGTGCACATTGCACCACTAGGGTGAAATGCTATTGAGTTATAAATTAGCAATGAGTTTATTGTTGAAATATTACAACGATGTGAATACGGTATAAAGGTTATTTTTTCTAGAAAAAACGAATTAAATGAACATTTAATAACTAATTTTTAGGGTTTTGCGCAATCGGGTATTCCTGTATTCGTAATGGTCTGTAACTTGCTCTTACAATTTCGTGACAAGTTCAGAACAAAGATTTTTTAACCCTGGAGAAACTATGAAAATTGCATTTAAAAGTACCCTTTTGGTGTCATTGTTGACGGCTACTGGCATTTCTGCCCATGCCGAAGGCTTTAACTTTTACGCTTTGATTGATGGCGGTATCGCCTCAACGTCTTTGTCAGGCGGTAAGTCTGGTAATGTTTCCACCTCTGAGTTCATCACGGGCGGTGTGGCGCCTAACTTTTTTGGCCTATCTGCTGAAAAGTCATTGGACAAAGGTTACGCGGCAGGGATTAAACTTGAAACTGGCTTTTTGCTCAATCCAACCAGTGGGCAAACGTTTGCCTTCGGTGCCAACACGGCATTCAACCGTCAAGCCAATTTGTATGTCAAAGGCGAAGCCGGTCAATTGGTGGTGGGCACACAACCCAACATCGCATTCAACAGTATTTTGATGGCCGACCCACGCGCAGGCTCGAACTACGGCAGCTCATTGGCCGCGGCAGACATTGATGGTTCATTGAACACCGTTGAGACCGGCGCGATCACTTACACTTCGCCTGCCATTTCTGGTTTCACCTTTTCCGGTGAATTCATTCCACAAAACAACACTTCCGGTGGCGGCGCCAAAGGCGGTAACGCTTTCAGTGTGACTTATGCTGACGGCCCCTTGGGCGCGACCGTGGCCTCCTACACAGAGGCACAAGCGGTTGCCGTGTCACAAGCCACAACCGGTACCGTGGGTGGGTTGACTTACAAATTGGGCGACTTCACGTTGAAGGGCTTGGCCTTGGCACAAAAGACGAAAACCTTTAGTGCTTTGAATACCACGGGTGCGGGGGGGACTTATGCATTGAACCCAGCAACCACGCTTGACCTGGGTATTTACAACACCAAAGACTCTGCCACCAATTACAACATCAACACGGCAGCTGTGGGTGTTTATTACAAATTCTTGAAAGATTTGACCGTGTATGGTCAATATGCCAATGTGAAAAACAGCGGTACCAAGTCGGGTTTCGCCAACTTCACCTGGTCTAGCGTGGCCTCAGACATGGTGACATCAGGTCAAACCGCCAGCACGGTCAACGTGGGTTTGCTCTACGGCTTTTTCTAAATCCAAGGGTCAATGGCGAGCCTTTCATGGGTTTGCCAGTTTAAATCCTCTTCGGGCCTGAGCGGCGTGGCTCGCCGGGCTTGAGAAAAACTCTCAAAAAGTGCGTTTTAAACGCACTTTTTTTCTGCCCCAAAAGATCCTTTTATCCTTGGCACCCTGGGATGGGGGCCCAACTCAAGCCAAGGCTACCAAGGCTACCAAGGCGAGCGGAGGGCGGCGGGAAAAATTTCACCTCCTGTGGGCATGGATTGGCACCAAATGCGACCATATCGGACATAATGAAGGCACTTTTTTTCAATCCATCCATCTCCAAGGAGTCATGACATGCAGCATAAGATATCGACGTTGGGCCTCGCGCTCGCATTGTTCGCCGCCTTGGCCTCGGGCACGGCGTTGGGCCAATCCAACGACACGTTGGCCAAAGTCAAGGCTTCTGGCGAAATTGCCATGGGTGTGCGCGACTCGTCGGGGGCTTTGTCCTACACCTTGGGCGAAGGCAAGTATGTGGGCTTTCACATTGAGATTTGCCAGCGCATTGTGGCCAATGTGGAAAAAGCGGTGGGCAAGAAGCTCGAGACCAAATACGTCTTGGTGACCTCACAAAACAGAATTCCATTGACACAAAATGGGACCGTCGACATTGAGTGCGGCTCCACCACCAATAATCAAGCGCGCACCAAAGATGTGGCCTTTGCCATCAACACCTATGTTGAAGAGGTGCGCATGGCGGTCAAAGCCAATTCGGGCATCACCTCCATCAATCAGCTCAACGGCAAGAGTGTTGCCACCACCACGGGGACGACTTCGGTGCAGTTGCTCAGAAAACATGAAAAAGCCACGGGTGTGGACTTCAAAGAGGTTTACGGCAAAGACCACGCCGACAGCTTTTTGCTCCTCGAGTCCGGACGTGCCGATGCGTTTGTGATGGACGGCCAAATTTTGGCGGGCAATATTGCCATGTCGAAGAACCCCGCCGACTACAAAATTGTCGGTGAAGTGCTCTCCGTTGAACCCATTGCCATCATGCTTAGGAAAGACGATCCCGCCTTTAAAAAGGTGGCCGATGACACCATCCGTGAGTTGGCCAAATCGGGGGAACTCGCCAAGCTGTATGACAAATGGTTTGTCCAGCCCATCCCCCCGAAAAACACCCGTGTGGGCCTGCCCCCGAGCGACAACACCAAAGCCGCCTGGGTCAATTTGAACGACAAGCCGATGGAAGAGTTGCTCAAGAAATAAGACCCAATTCAAACCTGGGGCCTGGTGTGCTGGTGAACAAGTCGCCAGCCCCCGGGCCTCTTTAACAAAGGCGTTCATGCATTGGGATTGGCAGATTTTCTTGGCCGATGATGGCGGCGGGCGCTCCTATTTGGAGTGGATGCTGCAAGCCTGGGGTTGGACGCTGGCCGTGGCGTTCACGGCTTGGTGTGTGGCCGTGTTGGTGGGCACCTTGGTCGGTGTGATTCGGACCCTTAAGTCCTCGCCTGTGCTCAGTCGATTGGCCCGTGTCTGGGTGGAGTTGTTTCGCAACATTCCACTGCTCGTGCAAGTGTTCTTGTGGTACTTTGTGTTGCCCAAGCTGTGGCCCGCCATGCAGCAGTTTCCCTCGTTTTGGTTGGTGTCGCTGGCTTTGGGGCTCTTTACCTCGGCGCGCATTGCCGAGCAATTCAGGGCGGGCATTGAGTCCATCAAAACCGGGCAAACCCAAGCCGCCTTGGCGCTCGGGATGAGCCGCACCCAGCTATACCTGCACGTCTTGATGCCGCAGGCCTTGAGGGTCATCATGCCCCCTCTCACCAGCGAGTCCATGAATTTGCTCAAAAATTCCTCCATCGCCTTTGCCGTGTCCGTGCCCGAGCTCACCATGTTTGCCATGCAAGCCCAGGAGGAGACAGCCCGTGGCATTGAGATTTATTTGGCCGTCACCTTCCTCTATGCGGTCTCGGCCTTTGCCGTCAATCGGGTCTTGGCGCAGCTCGAAAAGAGGCTACGCCTGCCGGGTTCTGGCTCAGAGAACAAGGCGTCTGCTGCCCTGGCGGCGCCCCTAGGACTGGGGCACTAGGGCATGCTTGACTTGGACTTGAGTTTTGTGACTTGGGAGCTTTTGCGCAAGTTCATCTTGCAGGGCTTTATCTTCAGTGTCGAGCTCACCGTGGTGGCCAGTCTGGGCGGCTTGGTGCTCGGTACCCTCTTGGCCATTGGACGGCTCTCAAGCTGGAGGGGCCTGTCGGGCCTTTGCGCACTCTATGTCAACACCATGCGCTCGATTCCGCTGGTGATGGTGATTTTGTGGTTTTATTTGCTCATTCCCCTCATGACCGGTCACGCCATTGGGGTGGAATTCTCGGCTTATTTTACCTTTGTGGCGTTTGAGGCGGCGTATTTCAGTGAGATCATGCGCGCGGGCATTGCGTCGGTCTCGCCTGGACAAAAGAATGCGGCCTTGGCGCTGGGCTTGACCCCGTCACAAAGCTTACAAGAAGTGATCCTGCCGCAAGCGTTTCGCAACATGCTGCCGGTGCTCTTTACCCAGACCATTGTGCTGTTTCAAGACACCTCCTTGGTCTATGCCATTGGCGCCTACGATTTGCTCAAAGGGTTTGTAACGGCAGGCAAAATTTATGGGCGCCCCGAAGAAGCCTATTTGCTGGCCGCCGTGGTGTATTTGGCCTTGAGTTTGCTCGCCTCTTGGGCGGTCAAGCGACTCGAGTCGCGCATCGCCATTGTGCGCTGAGCGTGAGCCTCAAAAAAGAGCAGGAACCTACACCAAAACGCACGAATGAGCCACACCTTGAACGCCAAACCCCACCCCCAATGCCCTGAAAGTTTTCAGCATGATTGAACTCAAGCACGTCAGCAAATGGTACGGCGCCACCCAAGTGCTCAACGACTGCAGCACCCAGATCGATCTGGGGGAGGTGGTGGTGATTTGCGGGCCGTCGGGCTCAGGCAAGTCCACCCTCATCAAGACCATCAACGCCTTGGAGCCGATCCAAGCGGGTGAAATTTATGTCGATGGCGTGCCTGTGCACGACCCCGCGACCTCTTTGCCCAAGCTCAGGAGTCAAGTGGGCATGGTGTTTCAGCACTTTGAGTTGTTTCCCCACTTGAGTGTCTCGGAGAATTTAACCTTGGCGCAAATCAAAGTCTTGGGCCGAAGTGAGGACCAGGCTCAGGCCCATGGACTCAAGTACTTGGAGCGTGTGGGCCTGTTGGCCCACAAGGACAAATACCCAGCCCAACTCTCGGGCGGCCAGCAGCAACGCGTGGCCATTGCCCGCGCTTTGACCATGGACCCCAAGGTGATGCTGTTTGACGAGCCCACCTCCGCCCTTGACCCCGAGATGGTGGGTGAGGTGCTCGATGTGATGACCGGACTCGCCCATGATGGCATGACCATGATGTGTGTCACCCATGAGATGGGGTTCGCCAAGCGCGTGGGAGACCGGGTGATCTTCATGGATGCGGGTCGAATTGTGGAAGACTGCTCCAAGGACGAGTTCTTCAATCACCCTGAGCGGCGACAAGCACGCACCAAAGAGTTTTTAGGCAAGATTTTGCAACATTGAACGCCATCCAAAGAAGACCCCAGGCTCACCCATGTCCAACCCATCCGAACTGACTTTGACCCGCCCAGACGACTGGCATTTGCACTTGAGAGACGGCGACGCCTTGGCGGTGGTGTTGCCCCACACGGCGAGGCAGTTTGCCCGCGCCGTGATCATGCCCAATTTGAAGTTCCCTGTCACCACCACGGCGAACGCCTTGGCTTACCGCGAGCGCATCATGGCCGCACTTCCAAAGGGGCTGGACTTTGAGCCCTTGATGACGCTTTATTTGACCGATGTGACCTTGCCCCAAGAAATCGAGGTGGCCGCTGCCGCCGGTGTGGTCGCTTGCAAACTCTACCCCTCGGGCGCCACCACCAACAGCGACTCGGGGGTGACCCGCATCGAGCTCATCTACCCGGTATTGGAGGCCATGCAACGCCACGGATTGCTGCTCTTGATCCATGGCGAAGTGACCGACCCCGAGGTGGACTTGTTTGACCGGGAGGCGGTTTTCATTGAGCGGCACTTAAAACCCCTTCGTCACCACTTCCCTGAGCTCAGGGTCGTGTTTGAGCACATCACCACCGAGGATGCGGTGCAGTTCGTGCAGGCGCAGGCCCAGCACATGGCGGCCACACTGACGGCCCACCATTTGCTGCTCAACCGCAATGCGATTTTTTTGGGCGGCGTGAGGCCGCATTATTATTGTTTGCCAGTCTTAAAGCGCGAACAACACCGCCTGGCCCTCTTGCGAGCCGCCACCAGCGGGGACGCTCGTTTTTTCTTGGGCACCGACAGTGCGCCCCATGCTGCCCACCTCAAAGAGCATGCGTGTGGTTGTGCCGGTTGCTTCACGGCGGCCTCGGCCATGGAGCTCTACGCCCAGGCGTTTGAGAGCGTTGATGCACTGGATCGTCTGGAAGGCTTTGCTTCTTTTCATGGGGCCGATTTTTATGGTTTGCCACGCAACCAGGGGCAACTCACTTTGTGCCGTGAACCCTGGCAACTGCCCGAGAGTTACCCCTATGGAGAAGGGGTATTGAAGCCCCTCTTTGCCCAAGAACAATTGCACTGGCGAGTGGTGCACGACTCGCGCGCACTTTGAGGCCATCGTGCTCAACCCACCTTGCTCACCCCACCGTGATCGCCCAAGCCCTCCTCACGATCGATTGGCAAGCGCCCTGGTTCAAGCCCTTCGAGCCCTGGGGCGCAGAGGTCCTGGCCCGGTGGTCCATGGGCCAGTCCCTGAGTCAAGCGCTCAACGGTGCTGCGCAAAACGCAGGCTTGCACTCCAGTGCTGCGCTGCCGGTGAGCTTTGTCCCTCAAGAGGCCTTGCCCAAGGGCGTGGCCTACGAGACCTTCATCGAGCAAACCGCCCAAGTGCCCACGAGGGAGCACCCCCATGATTTCTTCAACGCAATGTCTTGGTGCCGCACGCCTCATACCAAGGCGTTCATCGGTGCTGCCCAGGCCCAAGCCATTGAGCGCCAACAGGCCGCTTGCCTGACTTCAGCGATGACTTCACCCGAGACGGTCTCGGCGGTCTCGCCGGTCTCGCCGGTCTATCTCAAGGGGTCAAACCCGCGCAGCGAAAGCGTTCGCGGCGTGCTTCGAGACGCGCTCACCTTGATCGATGAGAGTGGGGTGTTTTTGAGTTGTTCAGACGCGATGTGGACGGCCTTGTGTGAGCGACGTTGGACAGATTTGTTTGTCAAGGAGAGCGCTGGCTGGCAAGCGGCCCAGGTTCACCTGGTGGGCCACGCTTTGCTTGAGAAGTTGCTCAGGCCCTACAAATCCATCACTGCACAGGTGTTGCGCGTGACAAGGCCTGGGGTGAGCCCTGGGCCAGTTTCTCATGCTCAGTGGGACGGCGCGATCAAAGCGGCCCTGACCGAGGCTTTGTCCGAGGCTATGCAGTGGCCAAGTCCAAAACCTCTTGGGCACAAGCCTTTTCAGGTCTTGCCCTTGATGGGCATTCCCGGTTGGGATCCGGGCCAAGGCGCGCCAGGATACTATGAGGACACAGGGGTGTTTCGGCCCGCTTCAGTGCCAGGCCTTGAAATCAAGGTTTTGAAATCAAAGCTTTGACACCCCCGCATGGAGGCCTGTCGAGCGCAAGATGTTTTGCGCCATGGCTTCTGCGACTTTGATGCCGTCCACGGCGGCCGACAAAATTCCCCCAGCAAAACCCGCCCCCTCACCCGCGGGGTAAAGCCCTCGGGTGTTGAGGCTTTGTAAGCCCTCGTCACGCTCCATTCTGAGGGGCGAAGAGGTGCGCGTCTCGACCCCCGTCAAGACCGCATCGTCACGGTCAAAACCTTGGATTGTTTGACCAAAAGCGGGAAGGGCTTCGCGCAGGGCCTGGATCAAATCGGTGGGCAAGGCCGTGTTCAAGTCTGTGAGCAGCACCCCGGGCTTGTAAGAGGGTTCCACCCCGCCGAGAGTCTGGGAGGCGCGGCCCTTTAAAAAGTCACCCACCAATTGCGCAGGCGCGTGGTAGTTCTCACCCCCCATCGCGTAGGCGCGCGACTCCAAAGCGCGTTGCATGACGAGCCCACTCAAGGGGTGCACGCCTTGGTGCGCGTCCCAACCCGCGGTGAGCGACTGTGCGGCGTTTGAGTTGACGCTCAAGGCCTGTGGGCTCAAACTTTGAACGAACGCTTCGGCGCCCACGTCAAAGTCCTCTGGGGTGATGCCGACCACGATGGCGGCGTTGGCGTTTCTCTCGGCGCGCGAGTATTGGCTCATGCCATTGGTGACGACTTGGTGGGGCTCGGAGGCTGCTGCGACCACCGTGCCGCCTGGGCACATGCAAAAGCTGTAAACGTCTCGGCCATTCTTGGCGTGGTGCACCAGTTTGTAGTCGGCCGCGCCCAAGAGGGGGTGGCCCGCATGCCGGCCCCAGCGCGCGAGGTCGATCAAGCTCTGCGGATGCTCAATGCGAAAGCCCAATGAGAAGGGTTTGGCCTTCATGGCCACCCCTTGCTGGTAGAGGTGGACAAAGGTGTCTCGCGCGCTGTGACCCAAAGCGAGCACCACGTGTTCGCTCTCCAGGGTGTAGGTCTGTTGGGTTTTGAGGTCCAAAATCTTCAGGCCTTGGACTTGGCGCAGTGGGCCAGATTGGCCATGTGGACCTTTGGCGATTGGTGCGACTTGTGCGCTATGGGTATCTTGGGCATGCGTGAGACGATCGAGTTCGAGCGACTCCACGCACTGCTCAAAGCGAATCTCACCGCCCAAAGCGACAATTTGCTCGCGCAAGTTCTCCACCACCTTGACCAATTTAAAGGTACCGATGTGGGGGTGGGCCACCATCAAAATTTCTTCAGGCGCACCGGCCTTGACGAATTCTTGCATGACTTGGCGCCCCAAAAACCGCGGGTCTTTGATCTGGGAGTAAAGTTTTCCGTCCGAAAAGGTGCCCGCACCCCCTTCGCCAAACTGGGCGTGGCTTTGCGGGTTGAAGTGGCCCTTCCTCCAAAATCCCCAGGTGTCTTTGGTGCGCTCTCTCACCGCCTTGCCCCGCTCAATCACAATGGGTTGGAGGCCCAATTGGGCGAGGACCAGGGCGGCAAAAATACCGCAGGGCCCAAAGCCCACGACCACCGGGCGATGAACCTGCGTCGAAGCGGCTGTGCAGGAGCGAGGCAGGCCCGACTTCACAAAAGGCAGGCTCAGGCTGGCCGCACGCAAGTGCTTCATGCGCTCTTGAGGGTCCCACGATTCTTGTGCCTTGGGAATTTCCCCCTCGACTCCCACCTTGGGGTGCCAAGCCATGTCGGGGGTCAAAGACAGGCGTGGGCCCGCCAGGGTGGCCCCGGGTCGACGCCAGTGCGCCAAGAGCGCGGTCTCCGCTTTGGCGCTGTCCAAGGCCAAGTCGACGATGTAGACGACGGTGAGCCCGGCACCGCGTGCGTCAAAGCTGCGCTTGTGAACGACGAGGTCTTTGAGGGCAGCGTCTTCAAGGTGCAGGGTTTTGAGGACGAGTTCGCGCAAAGCCTGGGGCGCTTGACGGTGCAAGTCAATGCGCGGACCGTTGTCTTGGGCTAGGGTGGATTCGAGCCACCCTTCGGTGCCAATCTTTTGCGCGTCATGGCTCAACGCCTCAGTGGGGCCGGGGGGTGAGGACACGCTGTCGAGTTTGATCTTGAGTTCGCTGAGCCTGAGCATGCTGAGTCTTCAAAGTAGGAAGGCAAAAATTCGCTAAAAATTTTTGACCCCTTGTGGTGAGGGGCGTTGTTGCTTTCAATGTGAAAGGTCGGTTTTTTGAGGCTTGGCTTATTGGATCAGTCTTTTGCAAAACCTTTCGATGGGTTTCCATGCACTTTGTGTAATGAGCCATTCGAGCCTCACGTCTCGCAAGGGCTTGGACCGATTGGATTATCGCTCCATAAGCCTCATCAGGAGGGCGGAAAATCAAATTCAATCAGGCCATCCCTCACGGCTCATGGGGTCATGTTTTTATCTGAGTCGGTCAGCTTTTTTAAATGGCCTTTGGGCCATCAAGCGCTGCGGCTTCCCTCCTGAACGGCACTTGAAGTGGGTCTGTGCTGGAACTCAATCGACTTTTGGTGAAGTTTTCCAATGTAAAAAACAATGGTTTTGAGTTGATGGAGCAGGGCCCCTTTGGAAACGCATTGAACCTCCTGGCATTGGCAACATGCTAGTCCACCAGGGCTTGGGGGTTTTCACCACAGCATTTCAAATGGGGGATCATATTCACCAGCAAGAAGTTAACAGTCAAGAGATAATTCATTTTGTGAAGCAGGCTAGGCCGTCGCCGGCGCAAGAGTGGAAACACTGCGCGGGAGGAACGTCCGGACTGCACAGAACGGCGCAGGAGGTAACACCTCTCCACCGTGAGGTGAGGATCAGAGCAACAGAGACGAGTCGCCCAGGGGCTGCAAAGCCCCTGGGCGGGTGAAACGGGCAATCTCTGCGCGCAGCAATACCAAGTAGGCCTATCTAAGCGTTCTTGAATGCTTGACTTGTGGTTTCGCGAGTTACGGTAGGCGGGTAGGTAGCACCGAGCCGTGTGGGTGACCCACGGCCCAGATTAATGACGGTCACGCAAGGCAAGACTCTCGGGTTTTGTCTCGTGCACAGAATCCGGCGTATCGGCAGGCTTCACATTTTTTTTCATCACCACCATGAGAGCGATGTTGACTTTTTTGGCGGCTGCATTGGCATCATCAGCCTTGCAAATTGGCCTCAGAGGGATCCAGTCCATGACCGCTTGCAAAGACGCGAAAGGCTTGGCGGTCACTCCAAGGCTTTTAAGACCTCTGGTGTGGGGACCATGTCAAGCCCAAGCTCCAACAGCCGTTTGACGTGGGCCGTCAAGGACCGCTCGGCCGCAGGCCACAGTCGCTCGGGCACATCGTCATAGGCCGATTTCACCCATTCGTTGAGGCTGTCCAATGGGCGGGCCAGCATCACCGCTTTGATTTTGGCTTCACGCTTTAAACGGTGGTTTTTGAGATGGGTGATGATCTGCTTGGGGCCATGTGGCGTACCTTGATAGTTGCCCATCACGTGTCCGTGGGCTGGGGCGATGAATTCAATGGCGTCAGAATCGCAAACGGCCAACAGGGTGTCGAGTGAATTCAAGTAAGCCGTCATGCAGCCATCGGGCGGGTCGACGATGGTTGTGCTGCCATTCAAAATGTGGTCACCACTAAAGAGCAGACCCTCCTCTTCAAACACCAAGCACAGGTGATTGGCCGCATGACCGGGCGTATGGATGACCCGCAAGGTGTGGCTTGTTGCGGCCTCGGCTGAGTTCGCTGCGCCGGCGTCCAATGACACTTGCAGGCCGTGCGCTCCCGACATGCCGTCGACCAATCGAATGCGCTCGTGCATGGACAGTTCGTGCTCGGGGACAAAGTGATGAGATGGCTTGGCCGTCTCCTGTGACTTCAGCCCCATGATGGTGGGGGCCACCTCACACATGGCTTGCAGCGGCTTGGCGCCGGGCGAATGATCGGCGTGCGAGTGGGTGCAAATGATGGCGCGAATGTCGCCTTGGGTGAACTGACAAATTCGCTCCAAGTGTTGCGCCAAGGCGGGACCCGGATCGATCACGATAAAGCCACTGGCGCGGGTGCCCACGATGAAGGTGTTGGTGCCCGGTCCTGTCATGAGGCCAGGGTTGGGGGCGGTCAAGCGGTGCAGGTTTTTAAGAAGGGCCACGGGGGCATCGCTTTGCCAGTCTAAGCTGTGCTTGAGTTGTCCCTCGGGGCAAACCAAGGCGAGCTCGCCGTAGGGGCCTTCGTGCTCCATGTGGCGTGTTTCTTGTCCCGAGACAAAGCCCCCCCGCGGGGTGGAACTGAACCAGGCTTGATTGCCGCGGCAAGCATCCAAGACGCTTTGGCAGTCAGCAAATCCTTCCAGGCGTTGGAGGGTTTTGAGGGTGGGGTAGACCATGTGCAAGGTTTTGGCCTGGTAGCGCTTCAAGGCGTCTTGGGGCTCGAGCCACACGGCATTGACTTGTTCGCCCCCAGTGACTTGTGGGGTTTGGTCCAACGCAGACTGCGCCCACAAAAAAGGCACATCAAAGCGAATGGGCAAATCGCGATCGGTCACCCAGTGACACATGACGTAAAGAGCGTCGAGCGCCAAGTGCCAATCGCGTGCGCGCAGTTGCGGGTAAAGCGACTGGTGTTGCAGCAAGCCTTGGGGCCCCCACACTTGGCTGCCACTCACCTTGCTGCCCTGAGCGTCTCTGACCAAGAGGAGACCCACCTCTTCAAAGCTTTCTCGCAAAGCCGCCGCGGCCTGGGTCAAGTGCTCGAGGGTTTGCTCTGGGCGGACATGGTAGGGCGAGGTGCTGGCGTGTCCAGCGTCTTGGCGCTGTGCTGGCTTTGCTTGACTGTGCAAGAGATAAGATTTTGCATAATCTTGATCGGCCTCATCGATCTTTCCACCCGCAAAAACATAGGCCCCAGGGGCAAAGCGCGCAAGGCTTGAGCGCTGGGTCATCAACACTTGCAATTGGCCGGACTGCTCACGGCCCCAGATCAGGCTCACGGCGTTTTGTGCTGGAGCCACGGCAGTGGGGACGTGCAAGCGATGGTGGGGACGGGTCATGGGGCGGTGGTGTAGAAATAATAGGGTTCAAGGTGCGGGTCATTGTAGAGCGGGCGGTGTCTGCACTTGAGCCCATCGGCTTTTCAGCCCCAATGCCTTCATGCAAAAATGCCTCAATGCCTCAATGCCCTTCTTCTCCACGAGGCCAGGATATCCAAGTGAGGACGCAGCAAGCATTTGACTTTGCTGTCACAATTGAGTGCGAAACACCTAGAAGTTAGCATGGAGACAAACACAATGAATTCAAGTGCGGTTTTAGAAAAAAACAAGCTCGGTTTTGGCCCAAGCCATCCTGGGTCAAGTCCAAGTCCAAGCCACATGTTGACCTGTGGCCCAATGAAGTTGGGTGCTGGTTTGGCCTTGATATGGGGGCTCCTAGGGCTCATAGGGCCCATGGGGGCCTTGGCCCAAGCCTGGCCGACCAAGCAAGCCATCAAGCTCGTGGCGGTGTTCCCGCCTGGGGGCTCGGTTGACCAAGTGGCGCGTATTTTGGCGCAACCCTTGCAAACCCAACTCGGGCAAAGCGTCATTGTCGACAACCGCGGCGGCGCCTCCGGCACCTTGGGCACAGCCTTTGTCATCAATTCACCGGCAGACGGCTACACCTTTGCCGTGGTTTTTGATACCCACGGCGTGAACCCGAGTTTGATCCCAAGCCTGCCTTATGACACCAAACACGACTTGACTCCACTGGTCTTGGTGGGCACCTCTCCCATGGTGCTCGCCACCTTCGCGGGATCTGACTACAAAACCTTCAAAGACGTGATGGACGCGGCCAAGGCCCACAAGAATGTGAGTTTTGGCACGATTGGCAATGGCTCTTTGGGGCATTTGGCCATGACGCTCTTGGGTAAAAATGCCCAAGTCGAGTTCAACCACATTCCTTACAAAGGCGGCGGGCCGCTCATGAACGACGCCATCGCCGGGCACGTGCCCTTGTCGATTGCCTCGGTGTTTGTCACCATGCCGCATTTGCAGAGCAAAAGAATGCGCCCTTTGGCCGTCACCAGTACCCACCGGGTGAGCGATTTGCCCGATGTCCCCACCATTGCAGAAAATGGTTTTCCAGGCTTTGATGCGCCCGCTTGGTGGGCGGTGCTCGCCTCCGCCAAGACGCCGCCGGAGATTGTGCGGCGCATGAACGAAGAGCTCAACAAGGCCCTCAAAATTCCCGAGATCGCGAAAAAACTCGACGCCCAAGGCATCGACGTGGTCGGTGGCTCCGTCGAGAAAGCCAGAACATTTATTGAGGCGCAAATGGACACTTGGTCCAAGGTCGTGCGCGACAACAATATTTCGGCCGATTGAATGTGGTGCCGGCGGTGGGCCCTGGGCTGCCGCTTGGCACGCCTACTTTTTTCTTTTTTCGGCTGAGATCAAGTCAAAATGCGCTTTCGGGGGTTTTTTGACTTCCTGGGCGCCCAGCATATGAGCGCAGGCCTAGGGCGTGCGAGTCCCGAAGCACGTTGATCACGGAAAGACAAGCGCAATTTCAAGCGCAACCACTAGCTCAACCTCTAGCGCAAGTGTTCAAGGGCGAGCGAGCTTACGGCGGAGCTCAGAAGTGGTGGAGTTGATCGGCGTGGCGACGACCGATGCTGCGGTGGCAGCTTTTGCCACCAACGCACCTTTGGGCTAATCCCCAAAGGTTCACACCGAGCGCGAGCAGTGGGGCGTCGCTAGACTCTTCAAAACCCCAGCGATGACAAGGCCGTGGGTTTTTTTAACACCTGCAAGCAGCCCATCATTGAAGACAAGCAGGTCTCAAAAATAATCGCCATTGAATTTAAAACTTCCTGACAAATCTCCCTGATAATTGCTGGCATGCGAATACCATTTACAAAAATGCAGGGCAGTGGCAACGACTTTGTGGTCATCGATGAGACCCAGGTGCTCTACCACTTGAGTGCCGAGCAGTACCAGGCCATTGCCGAGCGGCATTTTGGGGTGGGTGCCGATCAGATTTTGAGCGTGCGCAACACCACCCTCGAAGGCCTGGATTTTGAGTACGTGATCCACAATGCGGACGGCTCCGAAGTGGAGCACTGTGGCAATGGCGCGCGTTGTTTCTTGCGCTACGTGCGCGAGTCGGGTTTGTCGCAAAAGTCCCCCCTGCGTGTCAAAGTTAAAAAAGGTATCATTGAACTCGTTGAGGATGACGAGCACAATGTCACCGTGCAAATGGGCTCGCCCATGTTTGAGCTCGAGCGCATTCCCTTTTTGCGCGATCATGCGCTTGAAACCCGCACCCATGAGGGTTTTGCCACCTGGAGTCTTGACGTGGGTGAACCATACCCCTCTGCCAAGCCCCAAGTGGGTGTGGTCTCCATGGGAAATCCGCATGCGGTGATGCTCGTGGACGACGTGGACATTGCACCCGTCTTGTCTTGGGGCCCCCTCCTTGAGCACCACCCAGCGTTTCCAGAGCGGGTGAATGTGGGCTTCATGCAAGTGCTCAGTCGTGAGCGCATTCGGCTTCGGGTGTTCGAGAGGGGTGCCGGCGAGACGCTCGCTTGTGGCACGGGAGCCTGTGCGGCGGTGGTGTGTGGTATTCGATGGGGTCTTTTGGACGCCAATGTGAAGGTCTTGGCCCCGGGTGGCGAATTGACCATTCAGTGGTTGGGCGGCGCAGGCGATGTCTCGCTCACGGGCCCAGCGGTGACCGTTTTTAAAGGTGAATTGGATCTTCATGATTGAGCACAACAACATCAATCCCATCACGGAAGATGACATTGCCAATTTTTTGCTGCACACCCCTGATTTTTTTGTGCGGCATGCGGAGATATTGTCACAAATCAGAATTTCCAATCCCCATGGCCAGCGGGCGGTGAGCCTGCAGGAGCGCCAAGCCGACATGCTGCGCGAGAAAATTCGCGCCCACGAAACGCGCTTGATGGAGATGATCAGGAATGGCAATGAGAACTTGATTTTGACAGACCGCTTGCACCGGTGGGCCAAGAATCTTCTGTTGGTCAATGGCACCGAGGAGTTGACCCAGACCCTGGTGAGAGAAATTCAACACCAATTCATGGTGCCCCAGGTGGCCTTGAAGTTGTGGGGACTCCATGACGAACACGCGAGCAACCCCAGTGCCTTGGGCGTGACTGAGAGTGCGAAAGAGTTCGCGAATTCATTGCTGCAGCCTTATTGCGGTCCGAACTCTGGGTTTGAGGCCATCGCTTGGCTTGAGGACGCCAAGGCGGTGCAGTCGATTGCCATGGTGTCGCTCAGGACCTTACACCTCCCAGGCGATGAGGACGAGAAGCAACTTCAAGAAAAAGGGGTCAGTTTGGCCGAGTCTTTGACTTTGCGTGGGGCAGACCATGACGAGTTGATGCCTTGCATGGGGTTATTGGTTTTGGCCTCTCCTGACCCGCAGCGCTACCATGCGGGCATGGGCACCGATTTTTTAACCCGCATTGGTGAATTGTGCAGCGCCGTGCTCATGCGCTTGCTCGTTTGAGCGTCCTCTAGACCACCTTGGGTCGAGGTTTTGCTTGGGGTGGAGCGCACAAAGACAAGGGAGACATTGGTTTGAGCATTCCGCAGCAAAGCCCCGGCAACCGAATGGGCCCCATTGCCCCCATTGCTCCCATTGCCCCCATGGATCGGGGCGGTTCAACGGGCCCAGACGACCCCCCCCATCCCTGGGTCCAACGCTACTTGGACCACGTGCGTTTTGAAAAACGCTTGGCCGCGCGAACCCTCACTTTGTATCAACTGGATTTGCAAAAACTCGCAGGGAATTTGCGCGCCATGGGTGTGGCCCTTGAAAGTGTTCAAAGCCATCACTTGCGCGCCATGATTGCCCAAATGCACCAAGGGGGTCGCAGTGCGCGGGGCATTGCCCTCATTGTTTCGGGCTGGCGGGGGTTTTTGAGCTGGGCCCACCGCGAGGGCTTGATCACGGCCAACCCCTTGCAGGGCGTCAAGGCCCCCAAGGCCAAGAAGCCCTTGCCCAAAGCCTTGAGTGTGGACCAAGCGGTGCAATTGGCCAATTTTCACGCCCCGCCCAAGGCACTGGCCGAGGATCAGCCCGCAGGTTCTGAAATCTCGAGCGGGGCATCAAATACGGTATCAAACAAGGCACCCAACAAGGCATCAATAAGACTCTCCAATTGGCTTGAGGCCCGAGACCGCTTGATGGTGGAGTTGCTCTACGGCAGTGGATTGAGGGTCGGTGAGATGACAGGACTGGACGCCGAGCCCTCCAAAGACGCCAAGGGCTGGATCGATTTGCCCTCAAAGACCGCTCATGTGCTGGGAAAGGGCAGCAAGTTCAGGAGTGTGCCCATTGGCCGTGAAGCGGCCAAGGCCTTGGCGCATTGGTTGAGCATGCGCCAGGCGTTTCAAGGCAAGGGGGAGGTGGGTTCGAACGCGCTTTTGACGGGGCGCCATGGCACACGGCTCACCGCGCAGGCGATTTGGGCGCGCTTGCGGGGCAGGGCCCAGGCGGCGGGTCTCTCCACTCCGGTGCATCCGCACATGCTCAGGCACTCCTTTGCCAGCCACCTCTTGCAGTCGAGTGCCGACTTGAGGGGCGTGCAAGAACTGCTGGGACACGCCAACATCAGCACCACCCAGGTCTACACCCGTTTGGACTATCAGCACTTGGCCCAAATTTACGACCAGGCTCACCCTAGGGCCAAGCGCAAGATCGGTTAGACACAGCCTGCAACACAGGCGGCCAGTTTACGGGGCAGCGGGGCTGATCTTTACCGGTGGTAGAGTTCAGCCTTTGCCTCAATCCCTCTGCCTCATGAAAACCATCACCTTAAGACCCGGCAAAGAGCGCTCTTTGCTCAAAGGGCATCCTTGGGTGTTTGACACGTCCATTGCCAAGGGTTCTGCCGATCCTGGCGAGACCGTTCGCGTGCACTCGAGCGAGGGGGCCTTCTTGGCTTGGGCGGCGTTCAGTCCAAACTCCAAAATCAGGGCTCGGGTGTGGAGCTTTGACGAGGCCAAGCGCATTGATGAGCATTGGATGGACCACTTGGTCGCTCGCGCCATCGCGATGCGGGGTCGGCAACACTTTGCGAGCACGGGGGTGCGACTGGTTCACGCCGAGTCCGATGGCTTGCCCGGCCTTATCGTGGACTGCTACAACGACACCTTGGTGCTGCAAATATCGGCCAGTGGTGTGGAGCGATTCAAGGGGGCCATCGTTCGCGCTTTGGTTCAACACACCGGCTTTGTGAAAATTTTTGAGCGTTCTGACACGAGATCAAGGACACAAGAGGGGCTCGAGCCTTGCCTAGGGTGGATTGATGTCCCCCAGGGTCACCCTGCATCAGGGCCCCAAATGGGTCTTGGTCCAGCTGCCTTGCCGATGGAGGTGGGCGCGGCTGTGATCGACCCTGACAGAATCACGCGACTCACCATCCAAGAGCATGACTGGCAACTGTGCTTGGACATCGAGGCGGGGCATAAAACAGGGTTTTATCTCGATCAGCGGGACTCTCGTGCGGCTTTGGGACGCTATGTTGCGTCTTTGGGGCTGTCACGGGTGCTCAATTGCTACGCCTACACGGGAGGATTCAGCGTGGCGGCCCTGCACGGCATGAGGGCCTCGGGGGTTTTGGCCAAGGGCGGTCACGTGACGAGTGTGGACTCCTCGGCACCGTCCCTCGAGATGGCCCGCCACAACGTGAACATCAATGGTTTTGAAGCGTCGAGCACGACGTGGATGGTGGCAGACGTGAACGCGAGTTTGCGCGAGTTTTTGGCACAAGGGCAGCAGTTCGACGCCATTGTGCTCGACCCGCCTAAATTTGCCCCCACCAGTGTGCATGTGGAGCGAGCGGCCAGGGCCTACAAGGACATCAACCGCTTGGCCTTGATGCTGTTGGCCCCAGGTGGGGTGCTGCTCACCTTCAGTTGCTCGGGCGGGGTGAGTCCGGAGCTGTTCCATCAAATCGTGGCCTCTGCGGGGGCCGATGCCCACGTGGATGGCTACATTTTGGAGCGACTACAAGGGGCGAGTGACCACCCCATGACCTTGAATTTTCCTCAGGGAGATTACCTAAAGGGCTTGGTGGTGATGAAAAAGTGAGGTTTAATGCTCCTTGCTGGAATGGGTTCGCTCAGAGCCCAGCCCATGGCGACTTGAGGGGTTGGGGTGGCCTTTGAAGGCCCTGGTATTGATTTCCGGGGTTTGGGACCCATCTGTTTGTTTTGTTATTTGTTGAAGGTCTTTTATGTTGATTCCTGCCACCATTTTGACTGGTTTTTTGGGTTCCGGAAAAACCACCTTGCTCAAGCGCGTTCTCTCCGAAGCCCATGGACAAAAGATCGCGGTCATTGAAAACGAGTTTGGCGAAGAAAACATTGACAACGATATTTTGCTATTGGAGAGCAAGGAGCAAATTATCCAGATGAGCAACGGCTGCGTGTGTTGTACCATCCGTGAGGACTTGCGCACCACCCTCACGGAGTTGGCCGAGAAGCGGCGCAAAGGCGAGCTTGAGTTTGACCGTGTGGTCATCGAAACGACGGGTTTGGCCGATCCCGGACCTGTGGCCCAGACTTTTTTCATGGACGACCAAATTGCCGAGAGTTATTTGCTCGATTCGATCTTGACGCTGGTGGATGCCAAACATGCCGCCCAGCAACTCAATGACCGCCAAGAGGCCCGCCGTCAAGTGGGTTTTGCCGATCAAATCTTCATCTCCAAATCCGACCTCGTGAGTGAGGACTCCTTGCACGCTTTGGAGCACCGCCTCAAACACATGAACCCCAGAGCGCCAATGAAGCGTGTGCACTTTGGCGAAGTGGGCATTGCCGATGTCTTTGACTTGAAGGGCTTTAATCTCAACGCCAAACTTGACATCGATCCTGATTTTTTGACCGAAGACGCTGGCCATGATCACCACGATCATGAACATGGCGAACACTGCGATCACCCCAGTCACCAGGGTGCTGGCCATGATGACCACGGTCATGACCATGACCATGGGCATGGCCACGATGACCATGATCATGGACATGGTCACCACCATCACCATGATGATGACGTCAAGAGTTTTGTTTTTAAATCCCAAAAACCCTTTGATCCCGCCAAGTTAGAAGACTTTCTGGGCGCCATTGTGAACATTTATGGCCCCAAAATGTTGCGCTACAAGGGGGTTCTCTACATGAAGGGAACCGATAAAAAAGTCATTTTTCAAGGCGTTCATCAACTCATGGGCAGTGATTTGGGGCCAGCTTGGGGGGCCGGGGAGGAGAAAAACAACAAAATGGTTTTCATTGGCATTGATTTGCCCCGAGATATTTTTCTCCAAGGCCTTGAACAGTGCTTGGTGTGAGTACAATCCGCGCGCCACAAGGGCTTTATTCAACCGTCAAGTTGTTGGAGTCGCAACGTGCTCACTAGCCTATTGGCCGTATTTTTTGGCTCAACAAAGGGGCGTCAAAACGCCACTGTGGAACGCGAGGAGACAAGCATGACAAAAAAATTAAATCCGCCCCCAAAGGCCAAGCCAGCGCCTGCGTCCAAGGCGGTGACTGCTTCAAAACCCAAGCCTGCGGCCAAAATTCCTACTAAAGCGCCTGTCAAAGCGCCCGCCAAGGTTGCGCTCAAGACACCCCCCAAGCCTGCGAGCTCAGCGCCTGTGAAAGCTGTTGTCAAATCACCTTTGAAAGCCGCAGCCAAAGTCTCAGCAAAAGTGCCAGCAAAAGCGCCAGCAAAAGTTCCCGTGAAAGTGGCTGCCAAAGCATTGGTGTCGGCACCTGCTAAACCGCCGGTAAAAGCCCCGGTAAAAGCCCCGGTGAAAGCGCCACTGAAAGTAGCCGCCAAAGGGACTTTAAAAGCAGTCGCCAAAGCACCCATCAAAGCACCCATCAAAGTGCCTATGAAAGCGCCATTGAAGGTGGTGGCCAAAGTCCCAGTGAAAGCCCCAGTGAAAGTCCCTGTGAAAGCCCCCACCAAGGCGGTGCCCGTGGTGGCGCCCAAACCTATGCCGGTGGCTGCAAAGCCCTCCAACCATGCTGTGCGAGCACCGGCCACGCCGCCCTTGAAGCCTTCGGTCCAAGGCCCCAAGGTGGTGGCGGGACAAACGATCATCCAACCGCAAAACAAAAAATCCTCTCGAGGCGCAAAAGCCGCCTCGATGGTTCCGCCTCCTCCCTTGGCCGTGGTGTCAACCAATGCGGCCAAGTCTAGTTTTGGGCCCGCTGATGCCCCTTCTCTTCCGTCTGTGATTCCCGTGATACCTAAAAAAGATAGCAAACTGGCTAACAATTGGAAAACCAAGCCCTTGGCCGATCTCACCGATGCCGAGGTGATTGCCATGCCCGACGCCGAGTACATGAACGAGACTCAAATGGCGTTTTTCCGCTTAAAACTTTCGCTTTTGAAGCAAGACATGCTCAACAACGCAGGACAAACGACGGAGAACTTGCGCGAGGACACCGTGGTGGTGCCAGATCCGGCCGATCGAGCCACCATCGAGGAGGAGCATGCGTTGGAGTTGCGAACGCGGGATCGTGAGCGCAAATTGCTCAAAAAAATTGAGCAGTCTATTCAGCGCATCGATGCGGGCGATTATGGTTATTGCGACGAAACGGGCGAAGCCATTGGCGTGGGACGCCTTTTGGCCAGGCCAACGGCCACCTTGTCGCTCGAAGCTCAGCAACGCCGCGAGCTCAAACAAAAAATGTTTGGGGACTAGTAGTTCGTTTTATTAAAAACGTTACATTCAATAAACGCCTAAATCAAACTTATTCCAGCGCAGTATGACTGGAGACTCGTTGATTTCGGCAATTCCCTTGCTTATACGCTCCTTCAATTGTTCAATCGAGTCAACGCGAATATGTCGCAAGAAGGTCCGTGCCATTTTTGAAAAAGCGCACTCAATTAAATTTAACCAAGAACCATGTTTTGGAGTGTGGATGTATACAAATCTCCCTGGCCTCGTGCCAAGGTACGCCATGGTCTCCTTGGAGATGTGAGCGGAGTGGTTATCTAAG
>CAILYC010000005.1 GCA_903838355.1 uncultured Burkholderiales bacterium
ACCCAACGCAAAAGCAACAAAGAGCAATGGAGCTGATCAAAGCCATTAAGCTGTAGACTTGTAGACAGTAGCCAAAATACAAAAATCAAAAAGAGTATTGATTTATAAGGAACTTTCGCCTAAGGGGTGCTGGAACTTCAGGTTAGCCAGGCAGCAGTGCCGCAAAACGCGCGCGCACTTGTGACTCAATGCCCTTGGCGTCCAAGCCCTGTAGAGCCATGAGTTTGGCCGGGTCGCCGTGCTCGGTGAATTGGTCGGCAATACCGAGCACCAAAACCGGCTTCAAGAGTTGATGCGCTTGCAAAGCCTCTAGCACAGCCGAGCCCGCCCCCCCCGCCACAGTGCCCTCTTCCAGGGTCACCAAGCCCTCGTGTTCAAGAGCGACCTTGAGCAGCAGTTCCACATCCAGGGGCTTGGCCCAACGCATGTTCACCACCGTCAAATCGAGCCGCTCGGCCACCTCCAACGCGGGGTAGAGCAAGGTGCCAAAGGCCAACACGGCCACCCGCTTGCCCGCACGGCGCAACTCACCTCGACCAAACGGCAAGGTGTTGAGGTCAGTGGACACGGGCAGACCCACACCCGCGCCCCTGGGATACCTCACTGCCACGACATGGTCTTGCTCGAACGCGGTGCAAAGGAGTGCGCGGCACTCGGGCTCGTCCGCCGGGGTCGCAACGCTCACATTGGGCACGCAACGCAAGAAGGGGATGTCAAAAACACCGGCATGGGTGGCCCCATCGGCCCCCACAATGCCGGCGCGGTCGAGCGCCAAAACCATGGGCAGCTTTTGCAAGGCCGCGTCATGAATGAGTTGATCATAGGCGCGCTGCAAAAAGGTGGAGTAAATCGCCACCACGGGCTTCAAACCCTCGCAAGCCAGCCCCGCGGCGAAGGTCAAAGCGTGCTGCTCGGCAATGCCAACATCAAAGTAACGCTCGGGGAAACGCCGCTCAAACTCGACCAAACCCGAGCCTTCGCGCATGGCCGGGGTGATGCCCACCAATCGAGGGTCGGCCGCGGCCATGTCACAAATCCAGTCGCCAAAGACCTGGGTAAAGGTCTTTTTGCTGGGCTTGCCCGAAGGCACAATCCCCACAGTTGGATCGAATTGGCCCGGGCCATGGTACATGACGGGGTCGGCTTCGGCCAGCCCATAGCCCTGGCCTTTTTTAGTGACCACGTGCAAAAACTGCGGCCCCTCCAAGTGGCTGATGTTCTCGAGTGTCCCCACCAAGGCGACCAAATCGTGGCCATCGATGGGGCCAATGTAGTTGAAACCAAACTGCTCAAACAAAGTGGCCGGCACCACCATGCCTTTGGCATGCTCTTCAAAGCGCTTGGCCAATTCGAACAACGGAGGGGCGCCTTTGAGCACTTGTTTACCGACCTCTTTGGCGGCGGAATAAAAGCGCCCACTCATGAGTTGTGCCAAATAGCGATTCAAGGCCCCCACCGGTGGGCTGATGGACATGTCGTTGTCGTTGAGAATCACGAGCAAATTGCCCTTGGCCACCCCGGCGTTGTTGAGGGCCTCAAAGGCCATGCCCGCGGTCATGGCGCCATCCCCAATCACCGCAATGGCGCGGCGAGTCTCCCCCTTGATGGCGCTGGCCATGGCCATTCCAAGGGCGGCCGAAATGCTCGTGGAGGAATGGGCGGTGCCAAAGGCATCGAACTCGCTCTCATCTCGTCGGGGAAAGCCACTCAAGCCCCCGAGTTGGCGCAAGGTGGCCATGCGCTCGCGCCGCTCGGTCAGTATTTTGTGGGGATAGGTTTGATGGCCCACGTCCCAAACGACGCGGTCGTGCGGGGTATTGAAGACATAGTGAATGGCAATGGCCAACTCCACGGTGCCCAAGTTCGAACTCAAGTGACCACCGGTTTTGGCAACACTGTTGAGCAAGAAGGCCCTGAGCTCATGGGCCAGGGGTTTGAGCTGCGCGCGTGAGAGTCTGCGCAAGTCCTCGGGCGTGTTGATGGCGTGGAGTAATTCGGTCATGTCTTTAAAAATCGTTGTCGGTCAAACCGGGTCGTTGGGGCAGGTGGGCTCTAGGGCTCTAGGGCTTCAGGTGCTTCGGTGCTAAAGGGGGTAGGCATCTCAGCCCCCATTGGGCCCATGCCCGCATGGGGTCCATGTTGTCCATCTTATCAATGTTGTCGATCAATCACCTCTTGGGCCAAAGCGCTGAGCACCTCGGTGTGCGGCAGTTGACTCGCGACCAGTGCGGCTTGGGCTTGATCGTGCAAGCGCTGGGCCAAGGCTTTGGCCTCTGGCAAGCCGAGCAAAGACACAAAGGTGGGCTTGTCCATGTCGGCATCTTTGCCGGCTGTTTTGCCAAGCGTTTGGGTGTCTCCCACCACGTCCAAAATATCGTCCACCACTTGAAAAGCCAAACCCAAATGGGCCGCATACGTTTTCAAGTGCTGCACCGCGCCCTCTGGCAAAAGCTGCGCTTGGGCACAGGCCGCTCCCATCATCACGCTGGCGACCAGCAAGGCACCGGTCTTTTTTTGATGCATCTCCTCCAAGGCTTCTCGGTTGAGGTTGAGGCCGACACTTTGCAAATCAATGGCTTGACCACCACACATGCCCGCATGTCCCGCAGCAACACTCAGGAGGCGACAGAGCTCGACTTGTACACGGGGCTCTACCTGAGCACCCTCTGGGGTCAAGAGCTCAAAGGCGAGCGACTGCAAAGCATCCCCACACAGGAGGGCCTGGGCCTGACCAAACTTAACGTGCACCGTGGGTAGGCCGCGTCTGAGCACATCGTTGTCCATGCACGGCATGTCGTCGTGCACCAAAGAGTAGGCGTGAATCAACTCCACCGCGCAGGCCGCTCTGAGGGCGGCTTGATCGAGCACCTCACGCAACTCGAGCGGCTCCTTGGCCGACACACTGCGCCGAGCGGCCAAGCAGAGCAAGGGCCGCAAGCGCTTTCCACCACCCATCACCGCATAGCGCATGCTGGCCCCGAGCCCCGCACTGGCGTGCTCGGGCACCCATTGCGTGAGCGCCCGCTCCACCGCCAGGCGTGCTTGGGCGGCCCAGTCCTGCGCAGCCACTGCAGAGGCCATGGACATCAAAGTGCACCTTGCCAGGGTTTCAATTGCCCCTCATCCAAGACTTTTATTTGGTCCTCGATGCTTTGGAGCTTGTCGCGGCAAAAGCCCAACAAAAAAGCGCCACGCTGATAAGCCACAAGCAACTGGTCGAGCGGCAACTGGGACGACTCCATGCGTTGCACCAAGGCGTCGAGCTCTTGCACCGCAATCTCATAGCTCTTGGGCGTTTCTGGGTCTGGCAACGCTTGCGCGTCCCCCACGGTGGTGTTTTTTGTTTTGGTCATGTCTGTCGCTTGTGCGGTCAAGGTGAGAATAATACAGCCTTGACAAGACGAATTCTCTGTCATTGAGCAAAAGGACTCATTTCGAAGGCCCTCAGGGGTGGGTAAAGTCTTTTCCTCTTGCCCTAGTGGACCCCTCAGTGGCCACCAACTTCGCATTGGACTGCCCACCCTCTACCCTCTACCCTCTACCCTTGTATCCTCGCTCTAGAAGCTTTTCCTGGCTATGCTGAGAAACCATGAAAATGGCCTGTCCTTGCAAAAAAACCACAACCCAATTGAGCACGCCAACCCGTATCCTGCCCCCTCGCCACGCGGCGCCTGATTTGGAACAAATGAAAGCGTTTTTGGGCTTTGTTTGAAAGAGTGTTGACCCCATCGCCCCTAAAAAACATATAATTCAAGGTTCCCCCGGAAAAAACCGGATTTCTTCTCTTCTCCCTGTGGGGAGTCTTTAGGTCAGGTCCCTATGTCTGATTTAAGTCTTCAACTGCAGCCGGCGACAAGCCCTCTTTCAGTCGATACCTATTTTGACCCTGCGCTCTATGAGCGCGAGATGGCCACGCTATTTGCCTCTGGACCTCGTTACGTGGGACACGAGCTGAGTGTTCCTCAAGTGGGCGACTACTGCACCTTGTCTCAAGAAGGCGACGGCCGCGTGCTGGTGCACAACGCCAACGGCATTGAGTTGCTCTCCAATGTGTGCCGCCACCGCCAAGCCGTGATCCTCCAAGGTCAGGGCAATTTGAGCGACCCAGGTCAGTCCAATGGCGGCAACATTGTGTGCCCCCTGCACCGCTGGACCTATTCACCCAGCGGGCATTTGCTCGGCGCGCCCCATTTTGATCGCGACCCCTGCCTGAATTTGCAGCGATTCGGACTACAAAATTGGAATGGCTTGTTGTTTGAAAACAAGGGTCGAGACATTCACCAAGATCTGAAAAACATGGGCCCCAGAGCTCAACTCGATTTCAGTGGCTACCAATTGGCCAAGGTTCAACTCCATGAGTGCAACTACAACTGGAAGACCTTTGTCGAAGTCTACTTGGAAGACTACCATGTGGGCCCCTTCCACCCCGGACTGGGTCAGTTTGTGGAATGCGACGATTTATCGTGGGAGTTCAAATCCGAATTCTCCGTTCAAACTGTGGGCATTGCCAACCGCTTGACGCGCTCAGGCTCACCGGTCTACGAACGCTGGCAAAAGGCCTTGCTCAACTACACGCAAGGCCAAACCCCCAACCAAGGCGCCATTTGGCTCACCTACTATCCCCACATCATGGTGGAGTGGTACCCGCACGTGCTCACGGTCTCCACCTTGTGGCCAATGGGGCCGAGAAAAACCCTCAACAAGATCGAGTTTTTCTATCCCGAAGAGATTGTGGCCTTTGAGCCCGAGTTCGTGCAAGCGCAACAAGCCGCCTATATGGAGACCTGCATCGAGGACGATGAAATTGCCGAACGCATGGACGCCGGTCGCCAAGCCCTCTTGCAAAGGGGTCAAAACGAGAGTGGTCCCTACCAAAGCCCGATGGAAGATGGCATGCAGCACTTTCATGAGTGGTACCGCAAGAAAATGCAACTGCCCGACTGAACTGCTGGCGCACGTCTTGGGGTGTTTTGGAGTGTCTTTGCTCGGCAGCGCAAGAACAAACTGCTCTATGACCCCTGCCCCTTTGAACCCCGATCCCTTTTCCACGAGGAGTCCCTTGCCATGATGCACCCCCACACCTTTTCACTCACGCTGCAACCGGCTGACCTCGAGCGCGCCCTCCAAGCCCAAGCCCATCAAAACTCCAGCGCCAAGTGGCTGATCTTTGATGTGAGCTACGACTTGACACAGGCCCATTGGGGGCGTGAACAGTACTTGGCAAGCCACATCGCGGGCTCACAGTACGTGGATTTGCACCATGACTTGAGCGCCCACGGGGAGGTGGAGGCGATCAACGGCGGGCGCCACCCCTTGCCCACACGCGAAAACTTTGGCCTGTGGATAAAGGCCCAAGGGATCACCCAAGACACGCAGGTGGTGGTCTATGACCGCAATGGGATGAATTTTTGTGCCCGTTTGTGGTGGATGCTGCAGTGGTGTGGACACGCCAAGGTGGCGGTCTTGGACGGTGGACTTCAAGCCTGGCAAAACAACGGCGGCGAGCTCGCCAGTGGTCCAGCAACTTGGACTGCCAAACCCCCACAGCCTGAACCCAGCACCATGGGTCCACCCTTGGTGGTTTTGCGTGACCAGCGCTTTGTCGTGGACCATCTGGGTCAAGGTGATCAAACCCTGATTGATGCCCGTGGCAAGCCCCGCTACCTGGGGTTGCAAGAGCCCTTGGACCCGATTGCTGGCCACATTCCAGGCGCCTTGAATCGCCCTTTTACCGATAATTTTGATCCCCAAGGTTTTTTCAAACCCGCCACTCAACTCAGAGCAGAGTTTGAAGTATTGCTGGGGGGCCAAGATCCTCACACCGTGGTTCACCACTGCGGCTCGGGAGTGAGTGCCATTCCCAATATTTTGGCCATGGAAATCGCTGGCCTAGGGCGCAGTGCGCTTTATGCCGGGAGTTGGAGCGAGTGGTCGCGCACGCCCGGTTTACCGGTGAGCTCGCCCGCGTCTTGATCGCACGCCGCAGAGGCTCATTGGCTTTAAACCCAAGCAAACACCGCACAACACACAACACACACGGCCCAGCACTCAAACCGAATTCATGGCCCAAAGGGTCAGCTGCACCAAACCCATACCGGCAAAGAGCCAAGTGATTTGCATGAGCGTTTCTCTCGAGCTCAACCGCTTTTGCAGTTGCGGGATCAAATCGGCCAAGGCCACATAAACATAACTGCTCGACGCGATGCAAAGCAAGTAAGGCATCCATGAGCCGTGTCCACTCAAGAGCCAATACGCCAAAAAGCCACCCACACAAGTGACAAAACCTGACAGCGCCAATTTCACAATGGCCTTGGCCTGTGCATTGCCCCCTTTCACCAAGACCACCAAGTCGCCCATATGGTGTGGAATTTCATGGGCCAAAACGGCCAGCGTGGCCACCCAACCGAGCTTGAAACTGACCATAAAAGCGCCGGCCACCAACACCCCGTCCCCAAAGGCGTGAACACTGTCACCGAGCAAGACAGACCAACTCCCGGCAAATGGGCGTTGCGCTGCGCCCAGGAGGTCGGGTGTAACGTGCAGATCGTGCAGATCGTGTGGATCGTGCGGACCCTGCGCTCTGTGTTGATGGGCATACTCTGGTGCTTGATCGTGAGCATGGACCTCCTCGCGCTCAGCCCCATGCGCGTGTTCGTGCCCGTGGTGCCACAACTCGGCCTTGTCCAAAAGAAAGAAAAAAATGACTCCAACGAGCAGCACCAGGAACAAATCCGCCGCACTCGCTGGCGACTCAAAGGCCTCGGGCAAGAGGTGTAAAAACGCCGTGGCCAAAAGTGCCCCTGCGGCCAAACTCAGCAAGTGCTGCTGAAAGCGACTCCACAAAGCGCGTGCAAACACAAAGGCCAACAAAACACTGCCCACGCCACAGACCAAGGTACCAAGAACAATATTGAGCAGCAGCATCTCAGTGCCTCACTGGGTTCTTGCCCGCAAAGCCACACGACCATGGCTCAACCCCAAGGGCTTTGAGCCATGGGGCATCTCGCACCCCTGTGCCTTGACCGATCCGTGGGCTTTGTTCCATCAGTGCGCCTCGTCCCAATTGGCCCCGTGGCCCATTTCCGCCAAGAGCGGCACCTTGAGCTTGGCAACGCCCGCCATCAAAGCGGGCACGTTGTCCTGCAACCACGGCCACTCCCCTTGGGGCACCTCAAAGACCAACTCATCGTGCACTTGCATGATGATGAGGGTGTCTTTGCGCTCCTCGTCCAACACCTCTTGAATTTTGATCATGCTCATTTTGATCAAATCAGCGGCCGTGCCCTGCATCGGCGCATTGATGGCGGCGCGCTCGGCCGCACTGCGTCTGGGTCCGTTGGGAGAATTGATCTCAGGCAGATACAAACGCCGGCCAAACACCGTTTGCACATAGCCCTTGTTTTTGGCGCTCTCCCTCGTGCTCTCCATGTAACGCTTAACACCACTGAAGCGCTCAAAGTAGCGCTCGATGTAGAGCTTGGCCGCTTGCTGCTCAATACCCAGTGCCTTGGCCAAACCAAAAGCGCTCATGCCGTAGATCAAACCAAAATTGATCACCTTGGCATAGCGCCGTTGCTCGGACGAAACGTCTTGGGTGGACAGACCAAAAATCTCGGCCGCCGTGGCTTTGTGCACGTCCAAGCCTTCTTGAAACGCCTTCATGAGCGCCTCATCCCCGCTCAGGTGGGCCATGATGCGAAGCTCAATTTGGCTGTAGTCGGCACTGGCAATGAGGCGACCCGCTGGCGCCACAAAAGCTTCTCTCACTCGGCGCCCCTCCACCGTGCGAATTGGAATATTTTGCAAGTTCGGGTCGTTGCTCGAGAGCCTTCCCGTCACCGCCACGGCTTGTGCGTAATGTGTGTGCACACGGCCCGTGCGCGCTTGCGCCATACCGGCCAACTTGTCTGTGTAGGTGCCTTTTAACTTGATCAGCCCGCGGTGCTCGAGAATTTTGGCGGGCAGCGGGTAGTCCAGCGCCAGTCGCTCGAGCACCTCCTCATCGGTGCTGGCCGCGCCTTTGGCAGTTTTTTTGATCACCGGCAGGCCCAAGCGCTCAAAAAAGATTTCCCCAATTTGCTTGGGGGAGTTCAAATTGAACTCGCTGCCCGCCAACGCGTGCGCTTCATGCTCGAGTTGGTCCAAGCGCTGGCCCAATTCAAAACTTTGTTTGGCCAGCGTTGGTGCATCAATCAAGACCCCATTGCGCTCGACGCGAAACAGCGCCTCACTGCTTTGAATCTCGAGGTCGTAGATGAATTTCAAGGGATCATCGTTTTTAAGGATGGGCCACAAGGCTTGGTGCACCCCAAGCGTCATGTCCACGTCTTCACAGGCGTATCGACTGGCCTTGTCCAAGCTCACCTGAGCAAAGGGAATTTGGCCCGCGCCCTTGCCGCAGAGGTCTTCATAAGAGAGACCTGTTTTGGAGAGATGGCGCAGAGCCAGATTTTGCAAGTTGTGCGGGCGGTGCACTTCCAGCACATAACTCTCGAGCATGGTGTCGTGAACAAAACCCGCCACCTCAATGCCATGATTGGCAAACACATGGCGATCGTATTTCACGTGCTGGCCGAGTTTGAACTGTCTCGCATCCTCTAGCCAAGGCTTGAGCTTGGCCAAAACCTCGTCTCTGGGCAGTTGCACTTGTCCGTCCTCAAGCGCATGGGCCAAGGGGACATAAGCCGCCAGACCTGGGGAGATGCACCAACTCAAACCGACGATCTGCGCTTGCATCTCCACCAAGGAGTCGGTCTCGGTGTCCAAGCTCACCAACGGGGCGGCTTCAAGCCAGGCGAGCCAGCGCTCAAAATCCTCCCAGCGGGTGATGCATTCATAGCGCGAGCTGTCCATCGTGGAGGTTTTGGCAGCCCCTTCTCCCCACAAGTCGCCCATGGGCGCTGCTTGGCCAATGGCCTCCTCCCCCGAAGAGGCGGCGGGATCGGTGGATGCAAATAGCGAGCCCTCCTGAGCGTTCGAGGAAGCGGCATTTTTTCGAGCCTGGACGCCTTGGCGCTGCTGCGTGGTGCTCGCAATCAAACCCTTGAATCCATAGGTTTGGTAAAACTGCAACAGTGCTTCTTGCTCAGGCTCGCGGCAAAGCAAGTGCTCGATCGCTTCGGGAGCGGGCCACTGCGGCAAAAACGCAGACAAATCACAATCACAGCGGATCGTGACGAGTTGGGCGGCCATGGGCAACCAGTCCAAACTGCTTCTCAAATTCTCGCCAACGACCCCGGAGATCTCGTCCTTGTGGGCCACAATACCCTCCAAGCTGCCGTATTTCTCCAGCCATTTGACGGCGGTTTTGGGGCCGACCTTGGGCACCCCAGGCACATTGTCCACCGCGTCGCCCACCAAGGTTTGGTAGTCAATCATCTGCGCTGGGCTCACCCCAAACTCGGCTTTCACCCCGGCGATGTCGCGTTTTTTTTGCCCCATGGTGTCAAAAATCATGATGGACTCATCGACCAACTGGCTCATGTCCTTGTCGCCACTGGAGATCACCACCGAGAACCCGAGCTTGGCTGCCCATTTGGCCAAGGTGCCCAAGACGTCATCGGCTTCAACGCCAGGGACCGTCAAAACGCTCCAGCCCAAGAGGTGCACCAGTTCATGGATGGGCTCGATTTGACTCCTCAAATCATCGGGCATGGGCGAGCGGTTGGCCTTGTATTGGGGATACCACTCATCGCGAAAGGTCGGGTCTTTGGCATCAAAGACACAGGCCACATGTTCAAAGGGATAGTCTTTTTTAAGACTTTGTAGCATGTTGATCATGCCCCGAATGGCCCCCGTGGCCTGACTCGATGGGTCGCCCGCGACAGCGCGCAAGTCGGGCATGGCGTGGAATGCACGGTAAAGATAGCTCGAACCGTCAACGAGCAAGAGTTTCGAAGGAGTGATCATGACTGCATTTTGCCTTGTTTCTGAGGTGCCCCGTGGCCCCAAACCCTGCCAAAGACCTGCTAAGCCTGCAACACGCACCTAAAAATCTCTTCGCGCCAAGCCCTCTACAATGGGGGCAGGAGGGAGGCTTGTGGCCGGTCTTGGGCCCAAGGGCCGCCAAAACACACCCATCACATTGGATTGACCCTCCTTTTTTTCATCCACCCTTTATTGCTTTTCATGGCCGTCTTCACCCCCGTCACGCTCGAACAAGCTCAAACGCTCCTCGACCACTTGAAGCTCGGTCCCGTGCTCGAGCTCAAAGGCATTCAAGGCGGCATTGAGAACACCAACTATTTTTTGACATCCCAAAGTGGTGAATTCGTGCTCACCTTGTTTGAACGCCTGAGCAAAGAGGAGTTGCCCTTTTACTTGCAATTGATGCGCCATTTGGCCGTGCGCGCCGTTCCTGTCCCCAACCCCCAGGCCGATGAGCGCGAGACGCTGCTCTTTGAGGTGGCGGGCAAGCCCGCCGCCTTGGTCAATCGATTGGAAGGCAGCAGCCAACTCGAGCCCGCGCCACTGCACTGCCAGACGGTGGGCGACATGCTGGCTCGCATGCACTTGGCGGGCTTGGACTTTGAGCACCAGCAGCCCAATTTGCGGGGACTGCCCTGGTGGAACGAGACAGCCCCCTTGGTGCTGCCGTTTTTATCGCCCGATTTGGTGCGACTCTTGCAGCAAGAGGTGGCCTTTCAAAACGACCTGAGCCAAACCCCAGCCTACCTCAGTTTGCCGCGCGGCCCCATCCACGCCGATTTGTTTCGCGACAATGTGATGTTCCAAGGCGAGCGTCTGACGGGGTTTTTTGACTTTTACTTCGCTGGGGTCGACACCTGGCTCTTTGACCTGTGCGTGTGCTTGAACGACTGGTGCACCGAGCAGCACAACGGGCATTTTGATCGCTCGCGTTTGGTGGCTTTTTTGACGGCCTACCAACGGGTGAGGCCGCTCAGTGCGAGCGAGCGCCAACTCTTGAATCCCATGCTGCGAGCCGCGGCACTGCGTTTTTGGATTTCTCGCTTGTGGGACTTTCACCTGCCCCGGCAAGCCAACTTGCTTCAAGCCCACGACCCGGCGCATTTTGAGCGGGTTTTGTGCGAGCGCATCTCCTCCCCCCTCCACCTTCCAACACTTGGGCTGCATTGATGAAATTGAATATTGTTCCCGCCAGACAAGGTGCCCAATGGGTCAAGGAAGGGATCCTCACGTTTTTTCGACAACCCATTGCACTCACGGGTTTGTTTTTGATGTTCATGGCCATCGTGTCCTTGCTCTCCTTGCTGCCGTGGATTGGTGGCTTGGTGGGCCTGATTTTTGTGCCTGCGGCGAGCCTGGGGCTCATGGCCGCGGCCCAAGAGGCCAACGCGGGCAAGTTTCCCAGACCCCTCACCTTGCTGAGCGCCTTTCGTGTGTCCAAACAAAAAAGCCAACAAATGCTCCTTCTGGGTCTGCTCTACATGCTGGGTTTTTTGCTGCTCTTGGGGTTGTCGGCTCTGATGGACAACGGCAGCTTTGCAAAGGTCTATTTGGTCGGGGGCACACTTACCAAAGAAAGTGTCATGCAAGGGGACTTTCAGCGTGCCATTTGGCTCGCACTCCTGCTCTACATTCCGTTTTCGTCACTCTTTTGGCATGCCAGTGCCTTGGTCCATTGGCATGGCATTGGAATCGCCAAGAGCATGTTTTTTTCCAGCGTGGCTTGCTTTTCTAACTGGCGCGCTTTTGTGATCTACTCGATGACTTGGATCAGTGTGTTTGCACTGATGGCGGTCTTGCTCGGCCTACTGTCAAGCGGCACCGATGACGCCGACTGGGTGGGTGAGCTGATGCTGCCCTTTTTATTGGTACTCGGATCCATGTTTTTCACGTCGGCTTTTTTCAGCTTTCGCGACTCTTTTAGCAACGACCCCATCTTGGCCTGAGTCGCGCGGCCAGGGCAGTCCACCCCATTAATCATTGCCCAATCGTTGCCCAATCGTTGCTCAATCTTCATTCGATCCCCATCTCAGATGGGCGTCAACTTGGCAATCGACAAAGCGAGCCACTTCACACCGTGCCTTGGAAAATCAATTTGTGCCCGAGCGTCACCCGCGAGACCCTCCAGCGCCAATACGCTGCCTTCACCGAATTTATTGTGAAACACGCGCTGCCCCACCCGCACCCAATCGTTGGCAAGACCTGAGCTCTCGCCAGAAGACTGCGCGAAGGACGCCTTTGGGCGCAAATTGACGCCTTGCTGGGCACTCCAGTCATCGCTCACCCGAGGCGTGCTGGGTGAGTGATCCTGGGTTCGGCCTTGCGCGTAGCGCCGATCGGCACTGCCCGAACCTTGGTAGGCCCCAGGCGGAGAGCCCCAAAGCGCTCCAGACTTGGCACTCGCGGGGGCGGAAATCCACTTCAAGGCGTCTTCGGGCATTTCTTGAAAAAACCGACTGGGCAAGTTGAACCGCGTCTGTCCGTGGAGCATGCGCGTTTGCGCGTGACTCAAAAACAAATGCTTTCTCGCCCTCGTCAAAGCGACATACATCAGTCGGCGCTCTTCTTCTAAACCGTCGGGGTTTTGCGAGGAGTTCTCGTGAGGAAAGAGCCCCTCCTCTAATCCAGAGATGAAGACACAATCAAACTCCAAGCCCTTGGCCGCATGCACCGTCATCAACTGCACCGCGTCTTTGCCCGCCAGCGCTTGGTTGTCGCCAGACTCCAAGGCAGCATGGCTTAAAAATGCTGCGAGCGGCGACAAGGTCTCACCCGTCTCAAAATTAACCCATCCTGAGTTCACCTCTGGCGAGCTGGCTTGTGCGCTTGAGCTTGGCCCTAGACCGTCCTCCGCCTGCACAGAGGCGCTCAGGCTGGGCGTGGCCGCATCGCCGACAAACTCATGCAGCCCAACCTCCTTGGCCGCAACCGTTGCCAAAGCGTCTTTGCCAAAGCCCTCTTGCATGACAAAACCCTCGGCGGCATTGACCAATTCTTCCAAGTTCTCAATGCGGTCGAGCCCTTCGCGCTCACTTTTGTAGTGCTCCACCAAACCACTGTGCTCAAGCACCAAGGAGATGATGTCCTTCAAGGTGAGGCTCCAGAGTTGCTCGCGCATCACATCGATTTTGGCGACAAAGGCCTGCAAGTGCGTGCCGGCTTTGCCCACCACAAACTCGACACTGTCGTGCAAGCTCAGGTTTCTGGCGCGCGCCATGTCTTGGAGTTGCTCCAAGGTCCTCGCGCCTATGCCCCGAGGCGGGAAATTGACCACGCGCAAAAAAGAGGTGTCGTCTTTGGGGTTTTCCAAAAGGCGCAAATAAGCGAGTGCGTGCTTGATCTCGGCGCGCTCAAAAAACCTCAAGCCACCATAGACTCGGTAGGGGATGGCGGCATTGAAGAGGGCCGACTCAATGATTCGGCTTTGGGCATTGCTGCGGTATAGGAGCGCCACGTCCGAGCGCGTAGCCGCCCCTTGCAAGGGGTCACCCTCAAGACCCACTTTGAGGAGGTGTTTGATCTCTTGCACAATCCACTGCGCCTCTTCGTAGTCGCTGGGGGTTTGCATGACGCGAACGGGCTCACCTTGACCTTGATCGGTGCGCAAATTCTTGCCCAGTCGATGCTGGTTGTGCGAAATCAAGGCGTTGGCGGTGTCCAAAATGGCGCTGGTGCTGCGGTAGTTTTGTTCGAGCTTGATCGAGTGTCCAACGTGGTAGTCGCGCACGAAATCGGCCATATTGCCCACCCTCGCGCCGCGAAACGCGTAGATGCTTTGGTCGTCATCGCCCACCGCAAAAATCGCGCTCTCAGGACCGCACATCATGCGGATCCAAGCGTACTGGAGCCGATTGGTGTCTTGGAACTCATCGATAAGCAGATGTTTAAAACGCGCTTGGTAATGATTTCTCAAAGACTCGTGGTCTCGGAGCATTTCATAGGAGCGCAGCATCAATTCGGCAAAGTCCACCACCCCTTCGCGCTGGCACTGCTCTTCATACAGTTGGTAAATTTCGAGTCGCTTTTTGCTGTCAGGGTCGTTAGCACTGGACTCCAAGTCTTTGGGTCGCTCGCCGTTATCTTTGGCGCCGGCGATGAACCACTGCACTTGCTTAGGGGGGAAACGCTCCGTGTCCACATTGAACTGTTTCATGAGACGCTTGATGGCCGAGAGCTGATCTTGGGTGTCAAGAATTTGAAAGGACTGGGGCAAGTTCGCGTTTTTCCAGTGGGCTCGCAAAAACCGGTTGCATAGGCCGTGAAAGGTCCCCATCCAAAGCCCCTGCACATTCAAGGGCAGCATGGCGCCTAGGCGCGCGAGCATCTCCTTGGCCGCCTTGTTGGTGAACGTGACGGCCAACAGGCCGCCTGGGGTGACCTGGCGCGTTTGCATGAGCCATGCCATGCGGGTGGTGAGTACCCGCGTCTTGCCCGAACCCGCCCCCGCCAAAATCAAGGCGTGCTCGGCCGGCAAGGTTACCGCTTTCAATTGCTCCTCGTTCAATCCCGCCATCAAGGGGCTGCCATGGCCAAGGGGCAAATGGGTCGTTGAATGGCCTGTTGGTTTGTTGCCGTGAGCGCTCGCCAAAAGGTCCTGAAAGGGGCTTGCGGCAGCCGTGTAGGGGGTGGATTCGTGCATGACTCGATTCTAGGGCCTTGAGGCTTGCCTGGCGCGGTGCCCCATCGCAAATAGACAATGACACCCCGGGTCATGATGGCCTTTTTATAGGAGACCTGAAAGCCCTCAAACAAGGGTAGAATTAATCACCGGGCCCAAGATTTCTTGCGCGCGGTTTTTTTTCGTCAAAACCGCACCTTGGGGGTCCATAATGTCGATGGACGGACGATTCTTTTGAGGCCGCGGGTTATGGAAATTTTTGACTACGACAACATTCTTTTATTGCCACGCAAATGCCGTGTGGAGAGTCGCTCGGAGTGCGATACCCAGGTCACCTTGGGGCCTAGGACGTTCAAGCTGCCCGTGGTTCCGGCCAATATGAAGACCGTGGTGAACGAGACCATTTGCGAGTGGCTCGCCCGCCACGATTATTTTTACGTCATGCACCGCTTTGACTTGGACAATGTCGCCTTTGTGAGGCACATGCAGGGCCAGGGTCTTTTTGCTTCGATCTCCTTGGGAGTGAAAGTGCCCGACTACGACACCGTGGCGCGTTTGGTGGCCGAGGGACTCACCCCTGATTACGTGACCATCGACATTGCCCACGGGCATGCCGACAGTGTTCATAAAATGATCACCCATTTGAAACACACGCTGCCCAACACCTTCATCATTGCCGGCAACGTGGGCACGCCGGAAGCCGTGATCGATTTGGAGAATTGGGGCGCGGATGCGACCAAGGTGGGGATTGGTCCTGGCAAGGTGTGCATCACCAAACTCAAAACCGGTTTTGGCACCGGCGGGTGGCAACTGTCGGCGCTGAAATGGTGTGCACGAGTGGCCACCAAGCCCATCATTGCCGATGGGGGTATTCGCGAGCACGGTGACATCGCCAAGAGCATCCGTTTTGGCGCCACCATGGTGATGGTGGGCTCGATGCTCGCTGGCCACGAAGAGAGTCCGGGCATGACGGTCGAGCTCGAGGGCAAGCGCTTCAAAGAGTATTACGGCTCGGCGAGCGACTTCAACAAAGGCGAGTACAAGCACGTGGAGGGTAAACGCATTTTGGAACCCATCAAAGGCAGCCTGGCCGACACCCTCAAAGAAATGCAAGAGGACGTGCAGTCTTCCATTTCCTATGCGGGAGGTGTTCGACTCATGGACATACGCCGCGTGAACTATGTGATATTGGGTGGCGACAACGCCGGCGAGCATTTGCTCATGTGAGACTCCTCCCTTATCAGTTTACAGTTAACAGTTTAAGTCGACTGGTGAATGGTGAGTCGTTCGCTCATCAGGCCCAATGCCATGAATTTTTTTCCGGTCACACAAACCGCACCTTCGAGTAATAATGAAAAAGGTCCAATCTGTATTGGCAATGCATCCTTTAATGCTCCAACATTGGTGACAGACCACTCACCAATTTTAGTTGTTATAGGGGTTTTATCAGCCACGAAAATTTGGCTCGCCATCGCTTTGCAAGTCTTGTGGCTCAAATCCTCATTTCACACTTGAACTGCCATCCCCTTGGATTTCCACTGGCATATTTCTTCACGGTACTCGCCTTGGGTCCGCTTCGAAAAGCAATTTCAATAGCTTTCAAAATCGCGTCCCAAATGCTAGGCTCCTCAAGGATTGGAATTTCCTTGCTCAAAACATTAGAAAGTTTGCCCAGGTTTGTCTCTGCGGATCGAATGATTCTGTCAATCTGCATATCAGGCATCTCGACGATATCTTTGATGACTGTTCTAGCTGATATGTGGCTGCGCATATAGAGAGATCCATCACTCATATCCTCGCGGATCGTGCGATCTAACACATGAGCCAAATAAGTCACAGGTCTAGGAGTCGCCATGCGTGCCTAGCATTGTCATTGTCATTGTCATTGTCATTGTCATTGCCATTGCCATTGCCATTGCCATTGCCATGAAATACAAAATTTGGACGAATGCCATCAGGATAGGTTATGTAAGTGGGTGCAAACTCATAGTGCCCGACCAACGAATTCATCAATGGTCGTGAAATTTCGTCAAGGATGCGGTCATAGGCATGTCGCTCAGTGGGATCGCTTGTAATGAGGGATGAGACCGGCAGAATCATCGGCTCTTTCACGACAGCATCGCGTCGCAAAATATCGTGGGTCAGAAAACGATGCACACGTCCATTGCCATCGGCCAATGGGTGTATGTAAACCAACCTGAAGGCTGCTACATCGCTGCGCATCACTGAGGACTGTCCTTGGGTACGATCCAAAAAGGTGTCCAATCCTTCACGCATCTCAGTGACATCTTCAGCTGGTGGTGCGATACAGTGGACAACTTCTTGGCAGCGCGCGACTGAGTGCGAACCATGATTCAGACCATGGCCGCCTGATAAGGAACTCAATAAAGAACTTTGTCGATATCTCCAGCTCTTTAATCCCGGCAGACCGTTGCCCTAGGGCAGACATCACGCTAAAAATATTGACATTGAATGAAAAACAGACATAATTTCTGACATGCGTACATCTGAAATGATCAGGCAAGCCATCGCAGACAAACCCACGGGGGCTGTCTTTTCAAGTGCTGACTTTTTGTCAGTGGGAAGTCGCGCGGCTGTTGACCAGGCGCTCTTGCGGATGATGCGGACCGGGACGATCGAGCGGGTAGCCAGAGGGCTGTATGCCGAAGCCGGTCAGCATTTGGATGCACAAACGGTAGCCAGAGCACTTGCGCAAAAGACAGGTGAGCGAGTGGGACTTGCGCCATCTGCAGGGCCAAATGATCTGCTGGTGGTGCCCACTTCCGGTCTGTCGCGCACGGTCAAGGCCGCTGGGCACACCGTGCAATTTCGCCGCATGAGTCAAACGAAAGTCCAGCTCGCTGCCAGCCCCAAGGGCAAAACTCTGCTCGAGTTTTGGACCCAGGGTATAAAAAACCTCACGACGCTGGAGATCCAGCGTGCCACGGGTGATTGGATGCAAGGAGAAATTGACAGCTACGCCGCTCTGATCCCAGCATGGCTAAGAACCGCCATTCAACAAGCCAATACACCACGCAAGTCCATCAAGATGGGTTTGTCGGGTGCTTATGACTGGTCCAACCCGAACATCAAGGACGATGTGTTGATTGGCAAGGTGCTCGAAAAGCACAAGTTCGAGGATGTGGCTCGGCTGTGCTTTTACTACGGTGTTCCTAAGGTCAAGCGCGTGTTTAAGCGGCGTGCGTTTGAGCCCATGACCAGTGCCACTGTGACCCGGATGCTGCGCAACATCAGCAAAGGCCTGCGTGTCCCACAAGAGCATGCACATGCATAAGCTCAAACTGGAATTCATGCCAGAGGCGAGGTAAAAGAATTTCGCTCGCCTCAAGAGCGACCCCAGGTTGGCTGGCTTTACACTGGTCGGTGGCAGTGCATTGGCATTGCAAATTGGACACCGGATCAGCGAAGACCTGGACTTCAATATCTTTGGCCAGAAATTGCCCATCAGAGCCATTGATGGACTCTTAGATGAGTTGGCTGCAGGTGGCTCCACGATTGAAAGCCTGATCACATCCGAACAAAAGTTGGGATTCAAAATCAATACGTCAAAAAACCTTGACCACTACTTGCAGGAATAGTTGATTGACGGTGCCAAGGTAACATTTCATTCCCGCAATGAAAGTGATCGACCCAGGGCGCAAATTGACTTCTTGAAGTCAGCCCCAAAGGTGGTGGTTTCCAAGGAAGGCTTTGCTGTGCTGGGCATTGATGGACTTCTAGTCATGAAAAGCATCGTCGTCTATGATCGCGTGAAGTCTCGTGACATCTACGATTTGATGGTCCTTACGAGAGACCATGGCCATACCATCGACACCATATTTGCCGAAATCGATAGTTATCAACCCATCAGAAACAAAGATCCCGAGCACTTCAAGAGCGTGGTCACTGGCGTGATTCCGGTGGACAAAAATGATGAGGGGTTTTCTAGCATCCACCTGAATGTGAGGATGGATGAAATTTACAAGCACTTCAAGAAGCTGATCAACGATCACGAAATAAGAGCCGTGCAGCAGATGCAATCAAGCCCTTGACATCCTACCGGCCCTGAAGAGACCGGGATTCCATCGGCATAGAGGGGCCGCAATGATCGCTGCCGCCCCTGCCACACCACCGGGCATGCGGGTCCGCACCCGGCGGCTCGATAGCTTGAATTCATGACAGCCTTGGCACCCCCAGCCGGTCAAACTACGCAATGGTCAGCACGCGCTTGATGGCTCATCAGTAACCAGTCGTTAACTTACACAGATTTTTTTACAGCCTCAATTATTCCTTAAATATGACCCTAAAAGATAGCCTTTTCCGCCAATTACGACTCAATCATGCGTGGTGGTGAATGAGCGGGATGCATATAGACGAACGCTGACATTCTTGGCCTGACCATGTAGCCCTGACTTCATCCCGCCAGCGGGATACGCACAGCCCCAGGTGCATTCATGAAGGCAAACGGGTTCAAGAATTGCCGTCGCCAAAACAACGTTCGGTCAACTTCGCTCAAACCCGCCTCATCACCGGTGGCATGCCACTCGCGTTCAATCACAGCCACTTGGTGATTGACGATACTGATCGCTTCTTCTTGCCCAAGCAGGAAAACCGGTGCTCCAGCAATGCATGTGGCTACTTGACTGCGGCGGTCTGCGCCATGAATGAGCATGGCTTGCGAGGCCTGTTGGCCCGAACGCGATTGCGGGCAAATGTCGTAGGCCGGCGTCAATACCAAACGGTGCCCGTCCCAGAAAGCCGCATGGTTGCGGGCGTGGTCGTCGGTGTTGCCGCACAGGATGTTAAATACTATCCGAGAGAACAACTCCCGCAAAGTGGCCTTGGCATCCACAAAGCGGTGGCGGATGATTTCAGCGAGCTTTTCGTAACTGGCGTAGGCGGCCATCATTTCATCGAGTTCGAACAGGGTGAGCGCAGAAACCATCGCCCGCCGGCGCCAATGATCGCCATGCCGGATCCGGTCAAAGCGTTCGATCAACAACACGTCTTTGCCCATGGCTGATCGCAAATGCACAGGCGCTACATCCAACCCGACCTTGAGGGCCAAGCGCATGGCAATGAATTCGACTTTGACCACGCTGTAGAGATCGTTGCTCGCAGAAAACTTGGCAATGAACTTGCGCTCACCATCGTCGAGCAGCACCTTGGGCCTGGCACCACCCAAAGAGGTGCCATGCAGCAAAGCCTGATCCGGCTCAGGCGAGAGTGACACCCCCCGCTCAACTTTCTCAGCAGCGCTTGACAACTCTTCCAGCGAGGGCTGCTGTGCCTGGCGTGGCTCGTAGTGTATGGGCGATCTCTGAAAATCCAGCGCCCCAATTCTGTCGGAGCCCGACTCAAGCAGGTAGGTCAGTTCATCGAGTTCGATCTCGGCGACATTCCTCCCATCAGCCACTTTGGCCCCCAGCTTACGATTGATCAGCACCCGGCGACCCCAAGCATCTGGTGACGCATCTCGCAGGCAACTGGGCATGCTTAACCCAGGTATCAGCGAAATGACGCCTGACTGCAGCGCCAGCTCTGGCGCGTACAGGGCGATTGCGTCCTGGCGCGCCAAATAACTGCGGCCATAGTTGAACACCAACTGCGGCCCTTGCTTGGAGAGCAAACCTGCCACCACGGGTACTGTTGCGTCTGGCAGCCAGACCCAGACATAAGCCTCTGAGTACTGGCTGGGGATCTCAGAAGTCATCTTTCACCTCCTTGAAGCTGGCTCTGACAGCCTTGGGAAGCAAGACCATTTTTTCGCGATGTCTCGCCAAGGTGGTCGCCAGTAGTCGCGGGTCCTGTTCGAACAGCGGCACGCCGCAGATGGCCGCCACTTCAAACACGGCCCCGATCGAACACCCCGGCTCACCTCGCTCGATGCGCTGGAGCAAGGCCCGCGATATGCCTGCCCGAGCAGCCAAGTCAGTGGTGGTCAGCGCCTTGGCTAGGCGAGCTTCGCGCACGAGTTGTCCAAGCAGTTCAAGCGCATCCAGGCTGTACTGAGAGTAAGGGCGGGCGTTGGGTTTGACCATACTGACTCACTAATGAACCACGAAGTGGAAATTTGAAACGTTGATGAGTCATTATATCAAAAACAAACCTTACAGTCAACATTTTGACTCATTAATGAGCCTCATGGGCTCTATAAAGCCATTTATGAGTCAAAATTAACTGCCACGATGATGCCTTCGTAAAAAAGCACCTGCATGGTGTAAAACCGGTCATGACAAGGCAGGTGAGTAAGTCAATGATGAGCGCGTGGGTTGCGCGTAGTAAATAAGAAAACCCAGACAGGATGTTTGAAATATTTGCGATAGTTAGCCTTAACTATGTGACTTTTAGAGATGGCTGTCGATTTCCGCTTAAATTTGGCGTCGAGAAGCGGCCAGGGCAATTGTCGTCAAACCGGCCATTCAAGTTCACTTGCTGAACCTGAAGGGGTTCAAATCCGTCTTTTGCAACCGAACTCCAATCTGCAAGCGTCGCATTCATTTTTTCTTCAGGAGCTGATCCAGGGTCTCAACCCCTTCTTTTTTCAAAACAGTGCCTAAATGCGCATTGGCCTTCCGGGCATGAAAAAGGGGGACAGAGAAAATCCGTCCACCCGCACATGGTGGTGGGGTTGCTGCCAACGGCAAACGACTCAAGAAAGATCATTAATGAGACTTCCCGGTTGCCCCGGAAGATCTCCAATTCAATCCCCATATGGCCTGACACTGAGGTGACGAACTTAAAGGTCGGGCTCGAAATGGCGCACGCTGGTTCGATTCCGCATTTCACACTTGAATTGCTATCACCTTGGATTTCTACTCGCATATTTGTTCATAGCACTCCCCTCGGATCCGTCTCGAAAAGCAAGTTCAATCGCCTTCAAAATTGCGTCCCAAACGCCAGGCTCATCAAGGATTGGAATTTCCTTGGCCAAAACATTGGAGAGTTTTCCCTGATTGCTCTCTGCAGATCGAATGATTCTGCCAATCTGCATATCCGGCATCTCGACGATACCTTTGATAGCTATTTTTGCTTGGGCGTGGCTGCGCATGTAACGAGATTCCTCGCGCATGTCCTCGCGGATCGTGCGATCTAACACATGGGCCAGATAGGTCACATGTCGTGTCAGGTCTAAGAGTCGCCATGTATGTCGGGCACTGTCATTGCCATGAAATACAAAATTTGAACGAATGCCATCTGGATAGGGTGTGTGATTGGGTGCAAACTCATAGAGCCCGGTCAACGACTGCATCAATGGCCGTGAAATTTCATCAAGGATACGGTCATAGGCATGACGCTCAGTGTGATTGCTTGTAATTAGGGATGAAACCGGCAGGATCATCGGATCTTTCACAGCGCCATCGCGTCGCAAGATATCATTGATCAGGAAGCGATGCACACGTCCATTTCCATCGGCCAATGGGTGTATGTAAACAAAGCCAAAGGCTGCCACAGCACTGCGCATCACTGAGGACTGGCCTTGGGTACGCTCCAAAAAGGTGACCAATCCTTCGAGCATCTCAGTGACATCTTCAGCTGGTGGTGCGATGTAGTGGACGACTTCTTGGTAGCGCGCGACTTCGCCAACGATCACCGGCGACTGACGAATGCCAAAATGTTGCAATGTTGTTCTCTTACCTAGAATTTCGGATTGTAATTCGGCCAGTGCTGCCTGATTTAAAGGCCACGATCCTTGTCCAGTGCGGCGAGACAGCACGTCTGCAAAACGCTGAATGCGATCGGATTGATCTGCTTCGCCCTCAATCGCAAAACTCGACTTGCTCTCACGCAGCGTCATCCAGACGGCCGATCGCATCAACAGTTCTTCGCCAAACTCAAGTGCCAGTTCGCTAATTAAGCTTGGCACATCTAGACCCATGGCTTTAACCGAGTCTTCTGTTTTGCGGATTAAAGGGCAAAAAACACGCGTGCCTGGTAAGTTGTCCCGCACCCGCCAGCGCCGATTAGAGATCGATTGTTCTGGCGAGGCGACAACTAACTTTGTCCCGTCCAATACGTTAATGTAACTGCCAGTAATTGCTGCATGAATCTCTAGCGTTTTCCCAGTTAGAAATTCATAAAGAAAACCGGCTCGCTTGGCATACTGACCGGATGGTTCATCAGCTACCCAGTCTGTCAGCTCTCGCGGATCAATTTTTGCAAATAGCTGCGAAAGCAACTCTAAGTGCGAGACTTCATGCTTAAGATGAAAAGTTAGATGCCCGCGCAAAGTTGCACTTGGGCGCATACTTTCTACGTAGGTCTCAGTAGTAATGCCCTCTAAAACTTGTGTCGCGCGACGTCTACCAATGCGACTAAGAGTCTGCAACGGCATGACTGGCTCAATGCTGTAATTGGCGGCTAGCCAAGCCCCGCCGATTAAATTTTGGGTTTCCATGTGCTCATTATGCGCAGAAACGATAACAAATGCAAAATTTCATTAAATAAAAGTGTAATTTGACAAAAAATGATGACAATTATGCTGTGGCACCTTGCGAATTGATTGTTGCCTTGCCTACTCATCTTCCCAATCATTTCCATCTTGCTGATCAAGGGTCTTTCCCTGTCCGAATCTATCCATGCATTTGAAGTGGTGCTTCAAGGCAATGCGCTGGCGATCAGAGAGATTCAGCCAAGTAAATCACAATTGAACCTTAGTCCAAATCGACTTGACTTCACTTTTTAAAGAAGCGTTCATTGGTTTTTAACCAACCCAAAAGGAAGCTCCGATGGACGTCATTCACTTAAATCAAAAACAACTTGCTGTCCGGTGGCAAGTGGCCGAGGCCACTTTGGAGGGTTGGCGAAGTGATCGCGTCGGGCCTGACTATTTGAAAATTTGTGGTCGCGTGATGTATCGACTTGTTGATATTGAAAGCTTTGAGGACTCGAGTATGAAAAAAGTTTTTCGCTCCAAAAGTAACGATTGAAGATTCTTTACCAATAAAAAAGACCGCTAAGTGCTACAGCGCACCTTGCGGACGAGCTGCACGCTGGCCGTGTCTGTCGGCGTGATGATCTTGCTCGCCTGAGTAATGCAGTTGATCGGCATCTGAATGAACTGGTGACCACTGGGTTGCTCAAAAAACTGGCTCAGGGGCTTTACTACGCACCCAAGCAATCGAACTTTGGTCCTTTGCCACCCACTGACGAACAGGTGGTGAGAGGATTTCTGCGTGACAAGGATTTTTTGGTGTTTTCTCCGTCGTTATACAACACGGTGGGCCTGGGCACCACC
>CAILYC010000006.1 GCA_903838355.1 uncultured Burkholderiales bacterium
GTAGGCCTTGGCCTCGCCGCCAAATTTCAAAGAGAGCACGGTCGTGATCGCCGCTGTCAGCGTCGTCTTGCCATGATCCACGTGACCAATGGTGCCCACGTTCACGTGAGGCTTGGTGCGTTCAAATTTACCTTTTGCCATGATTCAATCCTAAAGAACAAACTCCGTGTGAGGGTTTAAAGTTTGCACAACACTGCTGGTTCACTGCGCACGGGTACACAGTGGCGCGTTGTCGCAGACTAACTTTTTACTTGGCGCGTGCAGCCACGATGGCTTCGGCAACATTTCGAGGTGCTTCTGAGTAATGTTTGAATTCCATGGTGTAAGTCGCACGCCCTTGGGACATCGAGCGCAGCGTTGTGGAATAACCAAACATCTCTGACAAAGGCACCTCGGCTTTGATGGCTTTGCCGCCACCTGCCATGTCATCCATGCCTTGGACCATGCCGCGGCGTGAAGAGAGGTCTCCCATCACATTGCCGGCATAGTCTTCTGGGGTCTCAACCTCAACGGCCATCATGGGCTCCAAAATCACGGGGCTGGCCTTGCGGCAACCCTCTTTGAAACCAAAAATTGCGGCCATTTTGAACGCCATCTCTGACGAGTCAACGTCATGGTAGGAGCCAAAGTGCAAGGTCACTTTCACATCCACCACGGGGTAACCCGCGAGCACGCCGGTGGTCAAGGCTTCGATCACGCCTTTTTCAACCGCAGGGATGTATTCGCGAGGAACCACACCCCCTTTGATGGCATCGACAAACTCAAAGCCTTTGCCGGCTTCATTGGGCTCAATCTTGAACACCACGTGGCCGTATTGGCCCTTACCGCCGGACTGGCGCACAAACTTGCCTTCCGAGTCTTCGATGGTTTTTCGGATGGTTTCGCGGTAAGCCACTTGTGGCTTGCCGACATTGGCCTCTACACCAAACTCACGCTTCATGCGGTCGACGATGATCTCCAAATGCAGCTCACCCATACCGGCAATGATGGTCTGGCCAGACTCTTCATCGGTCTTCACTCGGAAAGACGGATCCTCAGCGGCCAAGCGTTGCAAGGCGATGCCCATTTTCTCTTGGTCGGCTTTGGTCTTGGGTTCCACGGCTTGTGCAATCACAGGCTCAGGAAACACCATTCTCTCGAGCATCAAAATTGCATCGGGGTCGCATAAAGTTTCACCCGTGGTGACGTCTTTGAGACCCACGCAAGCGGCAATGTCGCCTGCGCGAATTTCGTCGACTTCTTCACGATTGTTGGCGTGCATCTGCACGATACGCCCGATTCTTTCCTTCTTACCCTTGATGGGGTTGTAGACCGTGTCACCCTTGTTGAGCACACCTGAGTACACACGAATAAAGGTCAACTGCCCCACAAACGGATCGGTCATCAATTTGAACGCCAAGGCAGAGAATTTTTCTGTGTCTTCGGGCTTGCGTGAAACGGGTGCTTCATCTTCGTCCATGCCGCCAACGGGTGGGATGTCTGAAGGAGAGGGCATCAATTCAATCACAGCGTCAAGCATGCGCTGAACGCCTTTGTTTTTGAAGGCTGAGCCACAAAGCATGGGTTGAATCTCACCGGCAAGTGTGCGAACACGCAAACCATGGGTGATTTCTTCTTCACTCAAGTCACCCTCTTCAAGGTATTTGTTCATGAGTTCTTCTGATGCCTCAGCGGCAGCTTCCACCATGTTTTCGCGCCACTTCTTGGACTCTTCGACCAAATCGGCAGGAATTTCTTCGAAATTGAATTTCATGCCTTGTGAGGCTTCGTCCCAAATGATGGCTTTCATTTTGCGCAAATCCACCACACCGGTGAAATGCTCTTCTGCGCCAATGGGGATCACGATTGGAATGGGGTTGGCCTTCAAGCGCAAACGCATTTGGTCATAAACTTTGAAGAAGTTGGCCCCGGTGCGGTCCATCTTGTTCACAAAGGCCAAGCGGGGCACTTTGTACTTGTTGGCTTGGCGCCAGACGGTTTCACTTTGGGGTTGAACGCCACCGACTGCGCAGTAAACCATGCATGCGCCATCGAGAACCCGCATTGAGCGTTCAACTTCAATGGTGAAGTCCACGTGGCCGGGGGTGTCAATGATGTTGATCCTGTGCTCGGGGAAAGACATGTCCATGCCTTTCCAAAAGCAGGTGGTGGCAGCAGACGTGATCGTGATGCCACGCTCTTGCTCTTGCTCCATCCAGTCCATGGTGGCCGCACCATCGTGCACTTCACCAATTTTGTGGTTCACGCCCGTGTAGAACAAAATACGTTCTGTGGTCGTCGTTTTACCAGCGTCGATGTGCGCAGAAATACCAATATTTCTATAGCGATCAAGCGGAGTCTTGCGTGCCATGATAGATGCCTTTAAAAAGAGGAAGAAGGGTCAAGACAATGGGGTTTACGAAAAGCAAAACTCAAGGAGAACATTCACCTTGAGTTTGCGATACACCCCCCACTGGGATCAAGACAATCGATTAGAAGCGAAAGTGTGAGAACGCCTTGTTGGCTTCAGCCATGCGGTGCACTTCATCGCGTTTTTTCATGGCACCACCCCGGCCCTCAGAGGCCTCTAAGAGCTCATTGGCCAGTCGCAACGCCATGGATTTTTCGCCACGCTTGCGAGCGGCCTCTTTAAGCCAACGCATGGACAAGGCCAAGCGACGCACAGGTCTGACTTCAACAGGAACTTGGTAGTTTGCACCACCCACACGGCGAGACTTGACCTCAACCATGGGTTTGACATTGTTGATGGCCACATTGAACAATTCAAGCGCGTCTTTGCCTGATTTTTGTTCCATTTGTTCTAGAGCGCCGTAAATAATGCGCTCTGCAACTGCTTTTTTTCCACCTTCCATGATCACATTCATGAATTTGGACAGTTCAACATTGCCGTATTTGGGATCGGGCAAAATTTCACGTTTGGGGACTTCACGACGACGTGGCATATCATTTCCTTTGTTTCTTCAGTTGGGCCAACTTTCTTGGCACCTTGGGGGCTCAATGGTGTAACCCCCACTTACTCGACCGGGTCGGCCAAATTGGCAATCAACCTTGGGCCATTTTGCTCAGGTCATTGTGCGTTTTTGCGCGCAAGAGCCAAAGCACCTTTTTTGCAATTAAGCCTTTTTGGGCCGCTTTGCGCCGTACTTGGACCTGGACTGCTTGCGGTCTTTCACGCCTTGCAAATCAAGAGAGCCACGCACAATGTGGTAACGCACACCTGGCAAATCCTTTACACGTCCACCACGAACCAAGACCACCGAGTGTTCTTGCAAGTTGTGGCCTTCGCCGCCGATGTAGGAAATCACTTCAAAACCGTTGGTCAAACGGACTTTGGCAACTTTACGCAAAGCCGAATTGGGCTTCTTTGGAGTTGTCGTGTACACACGGGTACAAACTCCGCGTCTTTGCGGAGAATTTTGCATCGCTGGGCTTTTCGACTTGGTCTTTTCGACCTCGCGCCCCTGACGCACCAATTGATTAATGGTTGGCATGTAAACGTCCCAAACGTGATGTGTTATTCGTGAATTGAAATTCCAGAAATTTCTGGAAAGCCAATGAGTATATCAGCTCACCTTGAATGGAGCAAGCCCCATATTCACACCAACAACAATCAGGGTTAGTGGCCGCTTACTTAACCCAAAGTCGTATGGCGTCCCATGCTCGACCAAAAATCGAGGCCTGTGAGACCTCTTTGAGCGCAAGCAAAGGCAACACACTCAATTCATTGGCGCCCAACTTGAGGTGCATTTGTGCCACCGTGGCGTTCAATGCGATGGGCGCCACCAAAGGGTCTTTGAACTCAATTTGGGTGCTGATTTGCTTGGCCTGCCCCAGTGGTACAGACACCACAATTGCTTCATGGCGACCCACGCCCACCTCATTGTCTTGTCCCTTCCATAGCCTCAGCTGCGAGACCGCTTGATCGGCATTGAAGAGTTTGATGGGCTCAAAGGCGGAAAAGCCCCAATTCAAAATCTTTTGTGCCTCCACTGAACGGATGTTTTCACTGCTCGCCCCCAAGACCACCGCGAGCAAGCGGTGTCCGGCAAGCGTTGGGGTATCTCGCTTGGCGGTCGCGATCATGCAGTAGCCCGCCGCGTCCGTGTGTCCGGTTTTCAGGCCGTCCACAGTGGGATCTCTAAAGAGCAGGGTGTTGCGGTTGGTGTCGTTGGCTGCTGGGGTTCCCGGGTAGCGGTATTTTTTGATGGCGTAATAGCCCACGTACTGAGGAAAGTCTTGGATCAAGCGTTGTGCCAAGATCGACAAATCGTGGGCTGTCGTGAGGTGGCCTGGCGCTGGAAGACCTTCTGGGTTTTTGTAGACCGTGGACTTCATCCCCAAGCGCCTTGCTTGCTCGTTCATCAGATCCACAAAATGCTCAACAGTCCCGCCCACAGCCTCGGCCAAGGCCACCGTGGCGTCGTTGCCCGACTGCACGATCATGCCTTTGACCAAGTCCTCAACGGGAACTTGCATTTTGGGGTCAATGAACATCCTCGAACCCGGCATCTTCCAAGCTCGCACCGACACCGACATCGTTTGATCAAGCCGAATTTTTTGGCTCTTCAAAGCATCAAAGACCAAATAGGCCGACATCAACTTCGTCAAGGAGGCGGGTTCAACCTGTTCCTCGGACAAATGCTCGGCCAATACTTGGTGAGCGCTCACATCGATCAACAAATAGGCGCGCGCATCGACTTCCGGGGGCGATAAAACTTGAGCACCAACCCAAGTGGCCGCTTGGGCACAACCGAGAATACATGCAATGGACCATTTTTTGAGCTTAAACATCGGAGGACATGCCGTTCTAAAGAAAATTAAACAAAAGTGCTCAAGGCGCTGAGCCCTCGCTTTAAGCCACGTGTCTCATCACCAAGGCCTTTAACAAAGGCAGCTGACCATGGAAAAAGTGTCCCGTTTTAGGCACGACACAAAGAGGCATGACAGGGTCTTGCGCCCACGCCATCACGTCTGTCAAAGGCACCACATCGTCGTCTTGGCCGTGGATGAGCAATGTGCTGTTGTGCAAGGACGACTCAATGGCGGGAACCACAAAACGCGACACAGCCAGCCCCACCAGCACCACGCGGTCAATCTTTCGAGCGGGGTGTAAACGCTCGACGGCCTTGGCCGTGACCATGGCACCAAAAGAAAAACCACCCAAGGCCATCGGCCCCATCGGCGCGAAATGCTCAATCACATCGAGCAAATCCTCCAACTCACCCTGTGCACTGTCGTAGACGCCTGAACTTTGGCCCACGCCTCGGAAGTTAAAACGGATCACGTCCCAACCCACTTGAACAAAAGCCCGAGCCATGGTTTGAACCACCTTGTTGTCCATGGTGCCGCCGTGAAGCGGGTGCGGATGAGACAAGATCGCCGTGCCTTTGGGGCTGGACGCCGTCGAGTCCGTGAGCACTGAAGCGCAGTCCTTCAAGACCTCGAGTTGGCCGTGGGCCACGGTCAAGAATAAGGGTTGAGACAACGCATTCAAAACTTCAGCGTCCTACTTCTTTGGGCAACAAGAGGCGCTCAACAGGCTGGTCTTTGAGCAAATGGCTTTGAACAATTTCTTCAATGTCTTCGTGATCGACGTAGGTGTACCAAAGACCCTCGGGATAAACCACCATCACGGGCCCACCGGCACATCGGTCCAAGCAACCCGCCTTGTTCACGCGAACACCCCCTGGTCCGGAGATCCCCAGTGACTTGACTTTTTTCTTACAAAACTCAAAGGCGCCCATGGCATCATGCTGAGCACAGGCACTCTCGCCGTCTTTTCGCTCATTCAAACAAAAGAAAACATGCTTCTTGTAATAGGGTTCATTGTTCATCTTCGCATTTTAAGTCCACTGAACGCGAGTGTTTTGTGATTTTCAGTCCTCGATTGGTTTTTTTTCGGGTGAGGACTTGATTAAGTGCGCCAACATCAAGCAAGCCACGGCATAAGGCCAAAGCCAACCAACCCATTGCGCCAAACCGTTAAAGCGCACATACCGACCCTGCTCCCAAGTTTGCAAGGTTTGCGCCAAATACACATCTTGATCGAACAAATTGACCAAAAAAATGTGCAGCAAGAGCGTCAACAAAAGCGCCCATTGATTCACCCGGGTACTGAGCATCGCGACGAAATAGGCCAAGCCACAAGCCAGGATTAGGCTGGTCAATACTTTGGTATTGACCCAAGAGACCACGTGTTCCCAACCATAGGTCAAGGTGCTCGACAAAAGACTCACCCCCATGGCCGTGAGCATCAACACCATGAGCACCCAGCGCCTTTTGTCGGCTCGCACCACAATGGCGTTGGCCAACAAGCATGGGATGAGCAAGCCACTCAGGGTAGAAAAAAAAGAAATGCTCCCCTTCCATGACGATGAGAGAGACTGCAACTGCCCCATATTGAACAGTGTTGCCCATGAGCCCGGCAGCAACGACTCCATTTTTTGATGCATGCGCAACAACATTTGTCCCGTCACAAAAGGGGCGCCAGACGGAAACAACAAGGCAAATGGCCACATGAACAAACTCACCATGAGCCACACCGAGTCTGGCACCAACCAACGCGCTCGGCTCAGACGCCAACCCTCAATCCAGCCCCAACGCTCGAACATGGCACACACAACAACGCCTGCAATCGCGCCCAAAACATTGAGGACAAAGTCCATGATGGACGGCACCCTGGAGGGTAAATAGGTCTGAATCGACTCCATGGTGACGGACAACAAGGCCGCCAACAACCAAAACCATGGCCAACGAACGGGCCGCTCGGAATGCCTCACTTCAATCCAGGTCAAACCCAAGCCCAAGGGCAAATAGCCCAAAAAGTTCATCGCCGCATCGTCAGCGCTCCAGTAAAGCGGCCAGGGTTCCCACAAAAAAGTCCACGGGTAAATCTGTTGATTGCGCCAATCATCAAAGGGATACAAACTTGCATAGGCAATGAGTGCCACGCAAAGCAGCGTGAGTGGGGTTGCCGAGGTCTTGAGTCTTGCCATGTCGCCGTTCGTCTGTTTCTTGATCAAGCGTTTGACTTCGAGGACTTAAAAACTCGCAAGGCCACCATCACCAGGGCCACAAAGAGCACCAAGACCAGGGCCATTTGACCTAAAAAAGCCAACACACTGTCAGGCTTGTGGACCACCAACGCCACAATAAAAAGCATGAGCACCACCGGGATTTCATTAAAAAACCGAAACCAAACATGGCTTTGAGTGACCAAGCCTGCATGAAATTTTTTAAGTTGGCGGGCACATTGATGGTGATACCAACCCACCAACACCACCAAGGCGATCTTGGCATGCATCCACGTCGCCTGCTCTGCCAGGCCCACTCCATAATAAAGCCACAAAATCAAGCCAAAAACCAGGGCGGGAACCATGAGCAAGGTGGTAAAACGCATCAGCTTGTCCGACATCTTCAAAAGCCGCTCGCGAGTTGCTGTTTCAGCCTTGTCGAGCATGGCCAAATTCACAAATATTCTGGGCAAATAAAATAGGCCAGCAAACCAACTCGCCACAAAGACGATGTGTAATGTTTTGATCCAAAGCATCTTGTTCTCTCCTGGTCTGATTTTGACATCGATTGGATGTGTGCCCAACTCCTCCTCGTTTCAGCCAATGACTTGGGGCAGATAATCTGTTAAAAATAGGGTTTTGTTTAAATTTTTTCGGCTTTTTAAGGATTTTCATGAACAACTTTGGTCCCTTCCCTGGCACTCGCATGAGGCGACTTCGCGCAGATGACGCCACTCGACGCTTGGTGGCCGAACACCGGTTGAGCAGCGACGATTTTATCTACCCCGTCTTTGTTCTGGATGGCCAAAAACGGCGTGAAGTTATTGCCTCCATGCCTGGCGTGGAGCGACTCAGTTTGGACTTGCTGCTCTCCAAGGCCGAGGAGTGCGTTGCCTTGGGCATCCCTGTGATGGCGCTTTTTCCGGTGATTGATCAGTCACTGAAAAGCCCCAACGGACAAGAGGCTTTGAACGAGAACGGCCTGATCCCCAAAACCGTGAAGGCCTTGAAATCGCACTTTCCTGAGCTCGCCATCATGACCGATGTCGCCCTCGACCCCTACACCAGTCACGGCCAAGACGGTCTTTTGGATTCATCTGGATACATCTTGAACGACGAAACCGTGGAGATTTTGGTCGGGCAAGCCCTCAATCAAGCCCATGCGGGCGTCGACTTTGTGGCCCCCAGCGACATGATGGATGGTCGCATTGGCGCCATTCGAGCCGCTTTGGAAAAAAATCAGTTTGCCTTGACTCGCATCATGGCTTACAGCGCCAAATTTGCCAGTGCGTTTTATGGCCCCTTCAGAGACGCCGTGGGCTCATCGGGTAATTTGGGCAAAAGCAACAAAAAGGTCTATCAAATGGACCCCAGCAATGCCCATGAAGCCTTGAGAGAAGTGGCCATGGATTTGCAAGAAGGTGCCGACATGGTCATGGTCAAACCCGGCATGCCTTATTTGGATATCCTTCAACGGGTCAAAGAGACCTTCAAGGTTCCGACCTTTGTTTATCAAGTTTCTGGGGAGTACGCCATGCTCAAAGCCGCCGCGCAAAATGGCTGGCTCGATGCAGAGGCTTCCATGCTCGAGAGTTTATTGGCCTTCAAACGTGCCGGCGCCGATGGGATATTGACTTACTTTGCCATCGATGCCGCTAAAAAATTGCGCCAGATTTAACCACGCTTGTCAACACCATCCGGGCTTTTAAAGAGCACCAACGAGTGCTGCTTCAAGCGTCCAAGACGCTGGAGCAAGCACTCGCCGTCACACCCAGGGATCAGGCCAATTCTTTCGCAAAAAACGCCAACGTTCTCTCCAGTGCCAAGGCCGCTGCCGTGGCTTCAAACGCGCCACGGTGATCACAGTTAAACCCGTGGTCTGCGTTGTAGAGGTAGACCGCTACTTCAGGGTGACGGGCTTTGAATGCCTCCACACTCTCCAAGGTGATGTGTTGGTCTTTTTCAGCAAAATGGGCAATCGTTGGCGACTTGGCTTTCAAGGACAAGGCGGGCTCAAATGTCATGCCACCGCCGTAGTAAGCCGCCGCCGCCGCAACACCGTCGACCAAACACGCCGCTCTCCACGTGAGCAATCCACCCCAACAATAACCCACCACACCCACTTTGCCAGCACTTTCGTGGGCAGCCCAGTCGACTGCGGCTTGAATATCGGGCAAAGCACCCGGTTGTGGCAAGCCTTCGATCGCGGCTTTCAAGGCAACACCGGCCTTCATGTCCTCGCCTTGATAGCCCAGATCCACATTGGCTTGATGCCGAGTGAACATGGCTGGGGCAATGGCCAAATAGCCTGCTTTGGCATAGCCGTCGGCCACCGCTTTGATGTGTGCGTTGACACCAAAAATTTCTTGTAAAACCACCACCGCGCCTTTGGCCTTACCGCTGGGGTGGGCCACGTACGCTGCATTTTTAAAGTGGTCTTTCGCCACCAATTCGATCATCTGTCCCATGCTGATTCACTCCTCTTTTTAAGTTAATGATGTTGACGTCAATGTAAATACTGCCGTGCTGGCCAAAAGATTGGCCCACACAGCAATCGTTCTCTCTCCAACCAGTCCAAATGCTTTTGATACATGGAGTTTGTTTTTTTCAGCCAGATCCTGAAAATCATTGAAAGTGGCCACCCTGATATTTGGTGTGTCGTACCACTCAAAAGGCAGGTGTTTGGTGACAGGCATGCGCCCTTTGAGCACACTCAGTCGATTGGGCCAATGGGCAAAATTGGGAAATGTGATAACCCCCATCTTACCCACCCGCGCGGTCTCTTTGAGCATGGTCTCGGCGTTTTTCAAGTGTTGAAGGGTGTCAATTTGCAGCACCACATCAAACGACTGGTCCTCAAACAGCTTGAGCCCTTCTTCCAAATTGAGTTGCAAAACATTGACGTCTCGCTCAAAGCAGGATGCCACGTTGGCATCGTTTAACTCAATGCCGTAGCCGAAACATTGGCGGTTTTTTTGCAGGTACTCCAAAAACGCACCGTCCCCACACCCCAAGTCCAGCACTCGGCTGCCCAAGGGAATAAGTTCACCCAAAATTTCTATTCTCTTTTGACTCAAAACGGCTCAAAACCTCATAAATGTTTAAAGTAACTTCTCACCACGCTCAAATACTGTGGGTCTTCGAGCAAAAAGGCATCATGCCCGTGTGGCGCATCGATGTTGACGTAACTCACCTGTCGGTGATTATCCAACAAAGCTTTGACCAATTCTTGACTGCGCGATGGTGAAAAACGCCAATCCGTGGTGAAACTGATGACCAAGAACTTCGCCTCAATACAGGCCATGGCTTGACTCAAACGCCCCTCAAACGCTTTGGCGGGATCAAAATAGTCTAGCGCTCGTGTGATCAGCAAATAGGTATTGGCATCAAAATACTCCGCAAATTTATCCCCTTGATGGCGAAGATAGCTCTCAATTTGAAATTCCACCTCCTGAGTGGAGTACAAGTAGTTTTGCTCCGCCAGCGAGTCCGACTCTAGATTGCCAGCAACTCGCCTGAGTTGTCGGCCAAAGCGAGTATTCATCACATCGTCGCTCAAATAGGTGATGTGTCCAATCATGCGTGCAATGCGCAAGCCTCGTTTGGGCACGACACCATGCTCGTAATAATGACCCCCATGAAAATCCGGATCGGTCACGATGGCACGCCTGGCAACTTCATTGAACGCAATGTTTTCTGCCGTGAGGTTGGGGGCCGAGGCAATCACAATGGCATGACGCACACGCTTGGGGTAGCGCATCGACCAGGCCAAGACTTGCATTCCCCCCAGACTGCCGCCCATGACTGCGAGCAACTTTTCAATGCCCAAACGCGTCACGAGTCGCTCTTGTGCGTCAACCCAGTCCTCAACGGTGACCACGGGAAAATCTGCGCCATACGGTTTTTGCGTTGCGGGGTTGATGTGCACAGGACCCGTCGAGCCAAAACACGAACCCAAATTGTTCACCCCAATGACAAAAAACCGATTCGTGTCCACGGGTTTGCCCGGTCCAATCATGTTGCTCCACCAACCTTCGCTGTTGTTTTGACCGCGGTATTGACCTGCCACATGGTGTGAGGCGTTCAATGCGTGACAAATCAAAACGGCATTGCTCTTGCTCTCATTCAACTGACCGTAGGTCTCATAGGCGAGCTCATAGGAAGCCAAAGATGCACCACACTCCAAGGGCAGGGCCTGGGCGAACTGCATGATTTGTGTCTGAACGTAAAAACTCATGGCTTCCTGTGGGTGGCGCTTGCGGCGACATTCGCGCAGGCATCGGGTTTTGGGGAGGAGAGAAGAATTAGCATTTTGTCACGTCTTTTGTTATCGGTTTTTCCTGCGTTGCTGCTGTTGTCCATCTTTTAAAACTTTGCTTGACCAGCAAGGGCATCGGTGTTTTCCCTCGTTTTGTGGTATTTAAACAATTGTGTCGAAATAATACTGTCATGAATGCACCTGTATGGTGAACTTGATCCATAATCCTTAAGCATGCCTTTTCTCAACTTTGTTGGGATCTGTCTTGCATGTTTGGTGATCGGTCAGTTTCGCGCCCCCGCTTTTTTTCTTGCGTTGTGCCCTGGGACCCCATCGCGTTATTTTATTTGTGTTTATAGGAGTCCCTTTCATGGGCAACAAGCTTTACGTGGGCAACCTGCCGTACTCGGTGCGCGACAGTGATTTAGAACAATCTTTTGGTCAATTTGGTGCTGTAACCAGCGCCAAAGTCATGATGGAACGTGACACCGGTCGATCCAAAGGTTTTGGTTTTGTAGAAATGGGCAGCGATGCTGAGGCTTTGGCCGCCATTGAAGGCATGAATGGACAGCCTTTGGGCGGTCGCAGCCTCGTGGTGAACGAAGCTCGTCCCATGGAAGCACGTCGTCCTCCCCGCACAGGTGGATTTGGCGGCGGCGGTGGTGGCTACGGTGGTGGCGGTGGTGGCGGTGGCTACGGCGGTGGTGGTGGTGGTGGCGGACGTCGTGAAGGCGGCGGCGGCTACGGCGGTGGACGTCGTGAAGGCGGCGACAGCAACTACTAAAATTTGCCAACTCGCAAATGAAAGGCTTCTTAGGAAGCCTTTTTTTTCGCCTCGATAGACCCTTTGACCAGACCCTTGAGTTTTAGAATTTGCTTGGCATTGTCAAAATCCAAGCTCTGCGCACTGAAGGTGTCCGAACCCTTTTTGAGCACCACACTTTGGGTGGTTTTAACTTGGTCTGCATCGATTAAAAAATCCAGGAACTCACTTCTGAGCTCGAGGTCATCGGACCTGATGTGTCCAACGCTTATAGGTCCATTTTTAATCACCACTGCTTGTCCAATGAGCTCAAACTCTGAGCCATCCATATTCGACAACGCTTGGTTGGCTGTCGCGCTGATCAGCTTATTTTGTTGGTCTATGCTTTGCAATCGGGGCTTTTGAATTTCCAATGTCTGTGTGTCTTCAAAGTGATTGGCCTGCTCGCCAAAAACAATGGATTGCAGGTGTCCATCTGCCTGGTAAGTTTTAACGGAAAAGTTTTTTAAAAAGTAATCGACCTCGTGTTTTACCGACGGCGTCAAAACCTCATCTTGAATTTCGGGCGTATTTTTGACCAGCCAATAAGACAACATGGCCAATACGCCCATGAGCAAAACAGGCACATAAGCCAAGACCAAATCCATGAACTGTCTTGCCCTTTGCCAAGGCGACAGGACTCTCGGGGCTACAGGCTCTGGTTTACTCAACGTCATGTCAAATAACCATTCAACAAAGTGTCATAGCGGCCTTGAGCCCTCAAAATCAAGTCACACAACTCTCTCACAGCACCGTGTCCCCCGTTTTCTTGAGAGACCCAATGCACACGACTTCTGAGCTCGGGATGTGCGGTTTTGGGCGCACTCGACAGCCCGACCAAGTTCAAGATCGGCAAATCGGGCCAATCGTCACCCATTGCCGCCGCCTGAGACCAATCCAATCCATGGCGATTGAGAATGTCCTGCGCCAGGCGTCTTTTATCGCTCACATTCATGTGCAATTCTTGCACGCCCAAGTCAAGTGCACGGGCTTTCAAGCCTTCACTTCCCCGTCCCGAAATGATGGCCACCACCAGGCCCTCATCGATCAGGTACTTGAGGCCTTGTCCATCCAATGTGTTGAATGGCTTGAGGCTTTCACCTTGTGCCCCATAGTAAATGGTCCCATCGGTCAACACACCATCCACATCCAAAAATACAATTTTTACCGCTCTCGCACTTTCAAAAAGCGAGGCGTCTATATTGAATTGGTGCATGTTTTAGATCACTTTGGCTTGCATGAGGTCGTGGCTATTCAAAGCACCACAAATTTTATGGTGCTCGTCGACCACAAAGATGCTGGTAATTTTATACCTCTCCATCATCTGCGCGGCTTCAACCGCCATTGCACTTTTTAAAATCACTTTGGGCGTCTTGCTCATCACGTCAACGGCTTTGAGTGCCCTCAGGTCCCGGCCGTTTTCCACCAAACGGCGCAAATCGCCATCGGTAAAAACACCCTCGATGGTCAACTCGGGTGAGACGATTGCACAAGCACCCAAGCCCTTGTCACTCATTTCTTTCATCAAAGCGGTAAATTCAGTGCTGTGATGAACACGGGGAACTTGATCCATCGCCCGCATCACATCACTGACCAAGGTGAGCAATCGCCTACCGAGAGCCCCACCTGGGTGAGACCTTGCAAAATCATCTTCTTTAAAACCTCGAGCCTCCAACAATGCAACTGCCAACGCATCCCCAATGGCCAATTGAACTGTGGTTGAGGCAGTCGGTGCCAAATTCAAAGGACAGGCCTCCTTTTCTACAGCGCTTTGCAAGACGTAATGAGCGTGCTGACCTAGCGTTGAGTCGACATTGGCCGTGATGGCGATGATCTGAACGCCAAGACGTTTGAAAACTGGTAATATTTTCGTCAGCTCTTCGCTTTCTCCACTGTTGGAGATGGCCAAAACAATGTCTTCGTTAAGAACCATGCCCAAATCACCGTGGCTGGCCTCGGCGGGATGAACAAACATCGCAGGCGTGCCAGTTGAGGCGAGTGTGGCCGCGATTTTGCGGCCAATGTGCCCGCTTTTACCCATCCCCATGACAACCACACGGCCTTTGTTGGCCAACATGGCCCTGACCGCCAAGACCCAGGTGTCATTGACTTTGAGACTTGCGCTTTGCAACGCTTGAGCTTCAATTTCTATGGTCTCGCGCAATCGTTGAGCCATTGCCGCCGAAGTAACTTTTTCCATGGTGTACCTGTTGGATTAAATGAGTATGTCCTATTTGCCGATGCAAAAGTTTGAAAATATCTCTCCCAATAAATCGTCTGAGCTGAATTCTCCGGTGACTTGACTCAACGCATTTTGAGCCAAACGCATCTCTTCTGCAATCAAGTCAAAGTTTTTGTTTTTTGTTGTGGCTTGCAGCAACGCCGAATTCAAGTGATCAACAAGGTCTTGAAGGGATAAAAGGTGCCGTTGCCTGGCCATAAAGAGGTCTTCGCCCAAGTTCAAATCCCACCCCAAACCTTGCAAAATATTGCTTCGCAACATAGCGAGTCCCGCCCCAGTTTTGGTAGAAATCAACAACGGTGCTTGTTGATGGCCGCCCCATTCTTTGACCAAAGTCTTCAAGGGTTCTACTTCAGCATTTTGATCACTTAAATCACTTTTGTTCCAAATGTGCACAATGAGGGAATTGGCACCGATGTGTTTTTTGATTTTTTGATCAAGACCGATTTCTGCATTCCGATAGCTTGTTTCCTGGATTCGAGTAAGGTCGTGAACAAATAAAATCAATTGCGCTTGGCCCATTTCTTTCCAAGCCCTTTCTATGCCCAGCATTTCCACCACATCGTTATGAAGGCTCACATTCGCATTGATACCTGCTGTATCGATCAAGTGAATGGGGATGCCCTCAATTTGAAGACTTTGCTGAACCAAGTCTCGGGTGGTGCCCGCAATATCGGTCACGATTGAGACATCTTGCTCGCACAATTGATTCATCAGCGAGCTTTTTCCAACATTGGGCTGCCCGACGATCACCGTTTTCAAACCCTCTTTGAGCAACGCACCTTGACGGGCTTTGGACAATATCTTTTTCGTTTGCTCAATGATCTCTTGGATATCATGCCTTGTTTTTTCAACCTCTCGGGCTTGCAGCTCCTCAATTTCTTCTTCTGGAAAATCAATCTGCGCTTCAATCATGACACGTGCGCGCGTGACTTGTTGTAATAGGCGATCAAGCTCTTTAGAAAATACGCCGGACAAAGAACGTGATGCACTTTTGGCCGCCAACTCGGTACTCGCATCAATCAAGTCCATGATCGATTCGGCCTTGATCAAATCTATTTTGTTATTCAAATAAGCGCGTTGGGTAAATTCACCTGGATTGGCCAAGCGCAGGTGGGGCAAGACGGTGACCGCTGAGGAGTCCCTTTGTTGATGCTCAACAGGATTCAATTGACTTGATACTTCCAAACACCGCTTGATGATTCTTTGAAGTACTTGTTGTCCTCCATGTCCTTGCAACTCTAAAACATCCTCGCCCGTGTAACTTTGAGGCGCCTGAAAATACAAAGCCAAGACCTCATCAATGAGGTCTTGGCTTGAATCTTTGAGAGCAATAAACTGAGCCTGTCGAGCTATGAGCTTTTTACCCAATAATATTTGGGCGAACCGTTCTAAATTTTTACCACTTAACCGAACAATGCCAATGGCCGCACGCCCTGGTGCAGTCGAGACTGCAATGATCGGGTCCGAGAGCGTTTGCATGAGCTGTCCATTTAGCCCGTGACACCAAGTTTTTTATTGATCAACCATTGCTGACTGATCGATAAAATATTATTGGTCAACCAGTACAACACCAAGCCTGCGGGGAAGAAGAAAAACATCACGCTAAAGGCCAAGGGCATGATCCACATCATTTTGGCTTGAACAGGGTCGGGTGGCGTTGGATTGAGCATGGTTTGCAACAAAGACGTTGCCGTCATTAAAAAAGGCAAAATATAAAAGGGATCTGGTGCAGAAAGATCGTGAATCCAGCCTACCCAAGGGGTATTTCTCATCTCAACCGTTGAAAGCAACACCCAATACAAAGCCATAAATACCGGAATTTGAATGACAATGGGCAAACAGCCCCCCATTGGATTGACTTTTTCCTCCTTGTAAATCCTCATCATTTCCATTTGTATTTGCTGAGGCTTGTCCTTCAATCGCTCTCTCATTTCTGTGATTTTGGGGCCTATGGCTTTCATCTTGGCCATGCTTTTATAGGCCTGGGCATTAATCCAAAAGAATGCCGCTTTGAGTAAAAGCACCAGAGCCACGATCGACCAACCCCAATTGCCAATCACGGTATTGATTTTATAAAGCAACCAATACAAGGGTTTGGCCAATATGGTGAGCCATCCATAATCTTTTACCAGTTCAAGGCCCGGATACAAAATTTCTAATCTTTTCTCTTCCTGTGGTCCGACATAAAAATGCGCTTTTGTTTGCACGGTTTGACCTGGAGCTATATCGCTGACATCACTGATCATTCCCACCGAATAAAGATTGGTGTCAATTTTTTTGGTAAAAATCTCTCTGGCGCGATTGTCATCAAAGAACCAAGCACTTGCATAATAGTGCTGCACCATGGCCACGTATCCCGACTCAGAATGGTCTTGAAAAGATAGATTATTCTTTTCGATGTCTTTAAATTCGACCTTTTGATACTTCTTCTCAGCGGTATAAACAGCAGGCCCCGTGAAAGTGGAGTAAAAAGACGACTCCCCTTCTGGTTTGTTGCCGTCTCTCACAATTTGCACATATAGCTTGGGGTGAACTGGCTGTTGTGTTTGATTCACGATGGTGTTGCTCAACTCCACATCATATTGCCCTGGCTTCAATGCCAAGGTTTTTTTCAGCTTAACACCACCCGCTTCAACGGTTTCAAAGGTGATGCGAGAGGGTAGGTCGCTGGCCTTGGATTCTTCTTGTGATACCAATTGCATCAAGGTTTTGTGGTTGGGGTAAGCATTGCTGCTTGATGCGCCAATCAAACCACTTTGTGCCAAATATATTCTTGATGCATTTTGATCCAGCAACGTCACCAATTGTGTGTTGTCCTTGGGATCCGTTTGCTTTAACAATTTTGCTTTGACAATGGTCGCACCTTCCGAGCTGATGGTGAGTTCGATCACGTCGTTTTTTAATGTGTAAAGCTGTACGGGTGCCTCAGACGTTTTGGGGGTGGTTTGCTCTTTTCCTTGAATCAAAGAGGCCGCTGGAGCCGCCCCGGATTGGGGCAATTCATTGCTCGATGATGACATCGCTTGGGTTGGGTTGCTCACCGATGGCCCCACAACGGCAGGAGAATTCGCGGGAAAAAACAAAGGTTTGTTGCCGTTGTGCACTTGCCATTTGTCCCACAGCAACACCATTGAGAATCCAAAAATCACCCACAAAACGGTGCGCTTGATATCATTCATTGATCAATTCTTTTCATTAATATTTTTGGGGGGAACAGGATCGAGCCCGCCCAAACACAAAGGTTGGCAGCGACACACGCGGCGAAAGGTTAAATATGAACCCGTCCATGCGCCATGCGTTTGAATAGCCTCTAGACCGTATTGAGAGCATGAAGGATAAAAGCGACATGAAGGCGACAAAAAAGGACGAACACCATAACGATAAAGTTGTATCAAACTCAAAAGTAAAAATTTACTCACGTTGTCTTGGCCTTGTCGAGCAACTCATGGAGCTCGGTCTTTACTTTTTTAACCAGTTCGGTAGATCTAGCACTTTTAAAATCTGTTTTCTTAATTTCTCTGCGCAAACGTATCACCATGGCTTGTTCAGAATTGAGCTTGCTTTGGTATTGCGAAACAACAGCAAAGATTTGCCTTTTGACGGCGTTTCTTGTCACGGCTCGTTTAGCCCATCGCTTTGGTACCAAGGCACCAAGCTTTTGCCCCCCACTTAAATCACGGCAAACCGATAAAAGCGCAGGCGTGGCCAAGCTTTGACTCAACAGGGTTTTTAAAGACACTTGATGTAAAACGAACCAACTTGTATGACAAGTTTGGCCCAAGGCCATCACCACTTGAAACTCTTCCCAAGAATACAGACGATTCATTTGAAGCGCCCGTTTTGACCTTTAGACAGCCAAGCGTTTGCGTCCCTTTGCACGCCTGGCATTGATCACCGCACGACCACCTCGGGTCTTCATGCGCACCAAAAAACCGTGTGTTCTGGATCTGCGTGTTTTTGAGGGTTGGTATGTTCTTTTCATGGTATTTTCCTATTCAAATTGGACTCTTCCCATTAACAGGGAAACCTAGCATTATCGCAAAAATTAACGCCTTTGTATTGCCTTTTTTTAACATTCTCCTTGTGCGTGGCGTGTTTAATAAAAAAGCATTCTTTTCGCGGTGACATCTCCTTTTAGCTCGTTTTTTTAAGCTTTTTAAAGCTATTAATTCTGTGGATAATTTTTTAATAAAGGATGAAAAAATCAAGGTAAACTACAATCTATCCACAGAATAATAATCAATGACGCTAGGCACGACACCCCCCTTCAACAGCAGTGAAATTGCTTTTGACCAAAACTCATCGCTTTGGATGTTGTGCCTTCAACAATTGGCCCAAGAGTTGCCCGAACAACAGTTCAACACCTGGATCAAACCGCTAAAAGTTGATGTGGCCATGGACGGCTCCAAGGTCATTATTTGGATTGCCAATCGATTCAAGCTCGATTGGATCCGCGCACAATATTTGCAGCACCTCAGCACTTTGCTTGAAAAATTCAATGGTCAACCGATTAAATTGGAGCTTGCCTTGATTGCCAAGGAGCACCAACAAGGGTCTTTCAACGGCAGTAGACAAGCAGAGCCAGAGCTTAGCAACGACATTGCTGCTCCCCTGGATGACCCATTGCTCAATGGTCACAAGTCACGGCTCAATACGGCATTGACCTTTGACAGTTTGGTTGAAGGTACTGCCAATCGAATGGCGCGTGCTGCAGCCATGCATGTGGCCGGTATGCCAGGGCATCTCTACAACCCTTTATTCATTTATGGCGGGGTTGGTCTGGGTAAAACCCATTTGATTCATGCTGTGGGCAACAAGCTTTTGGCGGATAAACCTGACGCCAAAGTTTTGTACATTCACGCGGAACAATTTGTTTCTGATGTTGTAAAAGCCTATCAACGAAAGACTTTTGACGAATTCAAACATCACTACCATTCTTTGGATTTACTCTTGATTGATGATGTTCAGTTTTTTGCCAATAAAGACAGAACACAAGAAGAGTTTTTCAATGCATTTGAAGCTTTGCTTGCAAAGAAGTCTCACATCGTGATGACGAGTGACACTTACCCCAAAGGATTGGCCGATATCCATGAGCGGTTGGTCTCCCGATTTGACTCGGGATTGACCGTTGCAATTGAGCCTCCTGAGTTAGAGATGCGGGTTGCCATTTTAATCAGCAAGTCCCGCGCAGAAGGCACCGAAATGCCCGAAGAAGTTGCCTTTTTTGTTGCCAAAAACGTTCGCTCCAATGTTCGCGAACTCGAAGGAGCGCTTCGAAAAATTTTGGCTTACTCAAGATTCAATCAAAAAGAAATTAATATTCAACTCGCCCGTGACGCTTTAAGAGATCTTTTATCCATTCAAAATCGTCAAATTTCAGTTGAAAATATTCAAAAAACTGTCGCCGATTACTACAAAATCAAAGTCGCTGACATGTATTCAAAAAAACGCCCCGCATCCATTGCCAAACCGCGTCAAATTGCAATGTATCTGGCCAAGGAATTAACTCAAAAAAGCTTGCCTGAAATTGGCGAGTTGTTTGGTGGTCGAGATCACACGACAGTTTTGCATGCTGTACGAAAAATCAGTGCTGAACGCCTTCAACTCAACGATCTCAACCAACAATTGCACGTTTTAGAACAAACTTTAAAAGGATAAGGTTGTGTATAAAAAAAGAATAACCAACAAGTTATCAACAAGCCCGAGCTAGTTTGAATAGTTGTTCATTGTTTCAAGCATTCATTTTTCAATCAATTCACCGTGTTAAACAATCCGCAAGCTGTTGATCTATCGATGTATTTGTCCCTTATGCACCGATTAGCTCAATGCTTATCTACTACTACTAATTTAATTAAATACATTAAGAGGTTAATGTGATCATCTTAAAAGCAACACAAGAAAAAATCTTATCCGTTCTTTTGTCTGTGAGCGGCATCGTTGAAAAGCGCCACACCATGCCAATTTTGTCCAACATTTTGTTGCACAAATCGAATGGCAATATCCAATTTATTACCAGTGATTTGGAAATTCAAGTCCAAACCACTTGTGCATTGAACGGAGATGACGGTGACTTTTCAACCACGATTGGTTCGCGCAAAATCATTGATGTGTTGCGCTCAATACCACCTGAGCAAACAGTCACACTTGAATCTAACCAAAATCGCGTAATTTTAAAAGCGGGTAAAAGTCGCTTCACATTGCAAACCATGTCGGCGGAAGATTTCCCCAAAGTCAAAGAAGCCAATTCATATGGTGCGAGCTTCACCTTGCCGCAAAAGATCTTTAAGCAGTTGCTCAGTCAAGTTTCTTTTTCAATGGCCGTTCACGACATTCGCTATTATTTAAATGGCATCTTATTTGTTGCTGAAGATAAAGAGGTGAGAATTGTGGCCACCGATGGACATCGCTTGGCTTATTCAAGTGCAAAAATTGAGGAGCCCGTTGCCAAGCAAGAGGTGATATTGCCCAGAAAAACTGTTTTAGAACTGTCAAGACTCTTGAGTGATCAAGAGGGAGATATTGTCATCAGCTTTGCAAGCAATCAAGCAAAATTTAAATTCAACGACATGGAATTTGTGAGCAAACTCGTTGAGGGTAAATTTCCCGATTACAACCGTGTTATTCCTAAAAAACAAAACAACACTGTTCTCATCAACCGTTTGAAATTATTGGCCTGTTTGCAAAGAACCGCAATTTTGACCAGCGACAAATTCAAAGGCGTTAGGATCAATATTGAAGCCAACGTTTTAAAAGTCTCCTCGAGCAACGCTGAGCAAGAAGAAGCGTTGGATGAGATTGACATTGAGTACAGTGGTCAAAACATTGAAATTGGTTTCAATGTGACTTATTTGATTGATGTTTTACTCAATATGGGACAAGAAAATATTTCTTTTGATTTGCCCGATTCAACGAGTTCGGCTTTGATCACAATTCCTCAGGATGATTCCTTTAAGTATGTCGTGATGCCGATGAGAATTTAATTTATTTTAAATTTCTTACTTTTACGACTTGAGAGACCCTATGACAGAACCCATTGTGAATATTGAAAACAAAGAACTTTTAAACAACGCGGATAGCTATGGTGAAGGATCCATTCAAATTCTAGAGGGCTTAGAAGCAGTTAGAAAAAGGCCCGGTATGTACATTGGTGACACCTCCGATGGTACTGGCTTGCATCATTTGGTTTTTGAAGTGGTTGACAATTCCATTGATGAGGCACTTGCAGGACATTGTGACGATATTGTTGTCACCATTCATTCTGACAATTCCATCAGTGTTTTTGACAATGGTCGAGGTATTCCCACGGGTGTAAAACTCGATGACAAGCATGAACCCAAACGCAGTGCTGCAGAGATTGCTTTGACTGAATTGCATGCAGGTGGAAAGTTCAATCAAAACTCATACAAAGTTTCTGGTGGTTTACACGGTGTTGGCGTATCGTGTGTCAATGCATTGTCAAAGTGGTTAAAGCTGACGGTTCGGCGTGATGGACAAATTTTTTCTCTCGATTTTGCCAAAGGTTTTGTTCAAGACCGTGTGCTTGAAATTCAAAACGGTGTAGAAATTTCTCCCATGAAAATACTGGGGACCACCGATAAAAGAGGAACAGAAGTTCATTTTTTGCCCGATACTGATATTTTTATTCAAAATACCGATTTTCATTATGAGATTTTGAGCAAGCGACTCCGCGAGTTGAGCTTTTTAAACAATGGCGTTCGAATCCGTTTGATGGATGATCGCTTTGGCAAAGAGGACGATTTTTCTGGTGCTCGTGGCGTGCAAGGTTTTGTGGAATTTATCAATGCGGGCAAGAAAGTTCTGCATCCCAATATCTTTTATTCCAATGGCGAAAGACCCTCTGAGACCTATGGCGGTATTGCGGGAACGCATATCGGCGTTGAGGTGGCGATGCAATGGAACGATGGCTACAGTGAGAGTGTTTTGTGTTTTACAAACAACATTCCCCAGCGTGACGGAGGGACGCATCTTACGGGTTTGCGTGCGGCCATGACCCGTGTCATCAACAAATACATCGATGATTCAGAAATGGCCAAGAAAGCCAAAGTCGAGGTCACTGGTGATGATATGCGTGAAGGCTTGTGTTGTGTCATGTCTGTCAAAGTTGCAGAGCCCAAATTCAGCAGTCAAACCAAGGATAAGCTTGTCTCGAGTGAGGTTAGAGCACCCGTAGAAGACATTGTTGCCAAAGCATTGTCTGACTATCTTCAAGAACGCCCCAATGACGCAAAAATTATTTGTGGCAAGATCATTGATGCTGCAAGAGCACGAGAAGCGGCAAGAAAAGCCAGAGAAATGACTCGCCGCAAAGGCGTACTCGATGGCATGGGTTTGCCTGGAAAGCTCGCCGATTGCCAAGAAAAAGACCCGTCCTTGTGCGAAATTTACATCGTCGAGGGTGATTCTGCTGGGGGATCGGCCAAGCAAGGTCGCGACCGTAAATTCCAAGCGATCTTGCCTTTGCGCGGGAAAATTTTGAATGTTGAGAAAGCGCGCTATGAAAAGCTTTTGACCAGCAATGAAATTTTGACCTTGATCACGGCTCTCGGAACCGGTATCGGTAAGGCCAGTTCGGAATCGGGCAAAGCGGGTACCGATGACTTCAACATCGACAAACTTCGCTACCACCGCATCATCATCATGACCGATGCCGATGTTGATGGAGCTCACATTCGTACACTTTTATTGACATTTTTCTACCGTCAAATGCCAGAACTCGTGGAGCGCGGTCACATCTATATTGCGCAGCCACCGCTTTATAAAGTCAAGGTTGGTAAAGACGAGCAATATCTTAAAGACGCCCCAGCACTGGATTCTTTTTTACTCAAAGTGGCTCTCAAAGACGCCTCTTTGAATACAGGCGGTTCCGATCCACAGGTGATTACCGGTGAAACACTGGAAGCCTTGGCCAGCAAGCATCAAGTCGCTGAAGCAGTGATCAATCGCTTGAGTGGTTTCATGGATGCAGAGGCTTTGCGTGGCATAGCGGATGGCGTAGCTCTAGAGCTTGAGACACTCGATCAAGCGCAGCAATGTGCTGCAGTTCTTGAGCTCAAATTGCGTGAGCTTGGCAGTGGTTCTGTGGTGACTGGCGAGATCGATGTGAGAACCGACAAGCCCTTGTTGCGAATTTCTCGCCAACATCACGGTAATGTCAAGAGCAGTGTCATCACGCAAGACTTTGTCCATGGTGCAGATTACGCAACCTTGTCCGATGCAGCGCAAACATTCAAGACCCTTATTTCAGAAGCGGGCAAAATCATCCGCGGCGAGGGCGAGCGCATGAAAGAAGAAAAGGTAAGCGACTTTAGACAGGCCATGAAATGGTTGATTGGTCAAGCCGAGCATCTCACTGCGCGCCAACGCTACAAAGGTCTTGGAGAAATGAACCCTTTGCAGTTGTGGGAAACCACCATGGATCCAATGGTTCGTCGCTTATTGCGGGTTCAAATTGACGATGCCATTGAAGCCGATCGGGTGTTCACCATGCTGATGGGTGATGAGGTTGAGCCAAGGCGTGATTTCATTGAGGCGAACGCCTTGAGAGCGGCCAATATCGACATTTGAGTCGCAGTCGCAGTCGCAGTCGCAGTGATGCGGCGACTCGGTGATTCGCGCGTCATGTCTGTGTAAACCGCAGGCCAGTCAGTGTGCTCAAATGATTTGACGATTTATCGATTTGGCGATTTCAAGACTTGGTGGTTTTATCCCCTCACGCCATCAATGCAAAGATTAAAATAAACCTTGTTGAAAGTCTCGAACCGCCTGCATGAGTTCTTGTTGAGTGTTCATGACAAAAGGCCCGTATTGAGCGATCGGCTCACCCAGGGCTTGTCCTCCAATGACAATCGCCTTGGCTTTTCGTGAACTGCTTAAACACAATTGGTCCCCATCGTTTTTAAGGATGGCCATTTCACCTTGATCAAGTGCTTCTTCTCCTTTATCACTGACTAGGGACAATGTTCCGTCATAAACGTAGACAAAGGCGTTGTATGTCCTGAGTAAATCAATGGTGAAAAGTTTAACGTCATGATTGGGAAAATGGCAATCCAGATAGATTGGGGCGGTTGCTTTGCGTTGAACCGCGCCTTGTGTTCCTAGAAACGCACCAGCAATGACTTTGACGAGAACGCCCTCAGGGCTTGTGTGAAGCGGTATGCTTTGATTGTCAAACTCCTGATAAGAGGGGGCGCACATTTTTTCATGCGAAGGCAAATTCAACCAAAGCTGAAAACCCTCCATCCGACCGTCCTCTTGCTCAGGCATTTCGCTGTGGATCACGCCTTTGCCTGCCGTCATCCATTGCACCCCTCCTGAGCACAAAAGACCTTCGTGGCCGGCATTGTCTTTGTGCCTCATGCGACCTTCTAGCATGTAGGTGATGGTTTCAAAACCGCGATGGGGATGATTGGGAAATCCACCGATATAGTCTTTTGACTCATCTGAGCCGAAGGCATCGAGCATTAAAAAAGGATCCAATCTTTTTTGCAAATCTTGGGTCAACACACGGGTGAGCTTGACACCATCTCCATCGGAGGTTTTTTGTCCTTTGACTTTTCGTTCAAGCGTTCTGAAACTCATTTTTTTTAGAGATGATTAAGCAAGCGTTGGTGCCACCAAAGGCAAATGAGTTGCTCATGACATGCGAAAAGTCTGGCAATGCCAGTCCCTTTTCATTGATCACGCGCAATTGAAGGTTTGGATCAACGTCGGCGTCAATCGAATTTGCGGGGAGTTGGTTCAACGTCAAAGCCCTTAAGCCCGCAATGAGTTCAACGGCACCGCTTGCGCCCAGCAAATGGCCATGCAAGGCTTTGGTCGACCCCACCCAGGTTGTGTTTTGTCCAAAGACCTCCACAATCGCCTTGGCCTCACTCGCGTCGCCCAAGAGCGTTCCTGTGCCATGGGCATTGATGTAGCCAATGTCTTGAGGATTTAGGCCTGCATTCTTTAAACAAAGGCTCATGACCCGCGCCTGTGATACAGGATTGGGGTTGGTGATGTGGTGTCCATCGCTATTGTGCGCATAACCAGAAATGCAGACCCTGATTTTCTGAAAGAAACCCAATCGCTGGTAAATTTCGGGGCTCACAAGGATCAAGGCCGCAGCGCCTTCGCCCATGGCAAAGCCACCTCGTTGACGGTCAAAGGGTGTCAAGCAACCCATGACATCTTTTTTGATTGCAACCATGACCCGCAGTGCATTCCATGCGGCGAGCAAACCAGGACTGAGCATGGACTCACTCCCACCCACCACGGCCACATCAATGTCTCCGCTTCGGATGGCTTTCATGCCTTCGCCAATGGCGACGCCAGACGAAGCACAAGCATTGGCATAGGTGAGACAGGCTCCCTGTGCTTTGAGCCTGAGCGCGATTTCAGACGCGGGCGTGCTGGGCATGCTCGAAATCACGCTTGTGGGTCTGATGCGTTTGTGTTCGCTATAAATTGCCCGTGTTGTTTGGTCAAAACTGCTTGCACCCGCCATGCCGCTACCCCAAAAAACACCCAAGCGTTCGGATTCAATCGCGGACAGATCCAGGCCGCTGTGACGCAAGGCTTGCTCAACACTTTCTAAGGCCAAGGCGGTGGCTCGATCGGCAAACAGCTTTGACGGGGTCAGATAGTTTTCTGTGTTTAGGTCCGCTCTTGCCAGTGCCACAGAAAAAGTGTCTTGTCCAGACAGGGTCATTGTTTCGCTTTGGATGGCACTTTTGTGATCAAATAGAGAATGATCAAAGGCGTCCAAATCTCTCCCGATGGGAGAGACGATTCCATATCCTGCAATTTCAACCTGACCTGCTGACATCATGCTCAGTGTGCGGGGCTATGGTTTTCCCGGATTTCATCGATGACATTGCACAAGTTGATCAGCGTAATTCCCACTTGCCTAGGGTCGAGTTTTTCTTCCGGAATTCTGAGTCCAAATTTGTCTTCAACAGCAAATACAAACTCCATCAACGTGAGCGAATCTAAGCCCAAATCGCTCAGTGGTGTGTTATGTTTGATCATTTGTTCTGGAGTATGGAAACTCTTCTCCAAGATGGTGGATATGATCGAAAAGGTATCTGGGGTCATGCGCAATTTGCTTTAAAGTAAAGTGATTGTAATTTGTTTTGACGCCCGTGGCCTCTTATTCCTGTTTTGCTTTCATTCGGCGATCAACGTAAAATCTGCACCTTACTGGGGGTCTTGAGCATCATTTTGTGTTCTTCTGGCAGACCGACAGCCATTGATTTTTGCATTGTGAAATGTTGTCGCGTTTGTGATGGACCCGGCATTTAACCTTAGAGTTTTAAATGGAATATCCAAAGCACTTTGATGTGATTGTTGTCGGAGGGGGTCACGCAGGTACTGAAGCCGCATTGGCTGCGGCACGGATGGGTTGCGTCACTTTGCTGCTGACGCACAATATCGAAACATTGGGCCAAATGAGTTGCAATCCCTCTATTGGCGGTATTGGCAAGGGGCATTTGGTCAAAGAGCTTGACGCCATGGGGGGTGCCATGGCCTTGGCAACCGATGAAAGCGCCATCCAGTTTCGAATCTTGAACAGCTCCAAAGGCCCTGCTGTCAGAGCAACCCGAGCGCAAGCTGATCGAATCTTGTACAAAGCTGCCATTCGCAGGCGTTTGGAAAACCAGCCCAATCTCTATTTGTTTCAACAATCGGTGGATGATTTGTTGCTTCAAGGCGAACGCATCACGGGATGTGTGACCCAGTCCGGCATTCGTTTCATGGCATCCACCGTGGTGCTCACAGCGGGTACTTTTTTGGATGGGAAAATTCACGTTGGCTTGTCCAATTATTCGGCTGGTCGAGCAGGGGATCCGCCGGCTGTTTCGTTGAGTACACGGCTCAAAGAGTTGAAACTTCCTCAGCACCGGCTGAAAACCGGAACACCGCCGAGAATCGATGGGCGCACCATCAATTATGCTTTGTGTACAGAGCAGCCTGGTGACGGCATGCCCGGTGGATGCGGCTTACAAGTTCCGGTTTTCAGCTTCATGGGGGCCAGCATTGCCCACCCACAGCAAATTTCATGTTGGATAACCCATACGAATTTGAAAACCCATGACATCATACGATCGGGATTTGATCGTAGCCCCATGTTCACAGGGAAAATAGAAGGGGTTGGACCGCGCTACTGTCCCAGCGTTGAGGACAAAATCAATCGTTTTGCTGAAAAAGACAGCCATCAAATCTTTTTGGAGCCCGAAGGCCTGACAACCCACGAGGTCTATCCCAATGGCATCAGCACAAGTTTGCCTTTTGATATTCAGTACGAACTTGTGCGCTCTATGAAAGGGCTTGAGAATGCCCACATTTTGCGCCCAGGCTATGCCATTGAATACGATTACTTTGATCCCCGTGAACTCAAAACGACATTTGAGACCCGTTCCATTGAGGGCTTGTTCTTTGCCGGCCAAATCAATGGCACCACGGGATATGAAGAGGCAGCGGCCCAGGGCCTTTATGCCGGCATCAATGCGGCCTTGAAGTCTCAATCTCGAGAGCCCTGGACACCCAGACGCGACCAAGCCTACTTGGGCGTGTTGATCGACGACTTGATCACCAAAGGGGTGACCGAGCCCTATCGCATGTTTACGTCCAGGGCAGAATACAGGCTTCAACTCAGAGAAGACAATGCCGATGAGCGCTTGACGGAAAAAGCCCATCAATTGGGACTCGTTGATGAAGCCCGTTGGGTGGCCTTTCAAGAGAAACAAGAAGCGGTTTCACGTGAAACACAGCGCTTGAAATCTTTGTGGGTCAATCCCAAAAATATTGATCAAGGCCGTGCGGCTGCGGTTTTGGGTCATGAAATTGAGCGCGAATACAACTTGGGCGACCTCATGAGACGCCCGGGTGTTGGTTACCAGGATGTCTTGTCCTTGGACTTGACTCGCTTTGAACAAGACAGTTTGGGGCACTTAACCCCTGCGGTCAAAGCCGAGGTTATTGAGCAACTTGAGATTGCGGCAAAATACTCGGGCTATATTGATCGTCAAAAAGACGAGGTCAAAAGGGCTGAGCATTATGAACGCTTGGCCTTGCCTGGCAATTTTGATTACATGGCCATTGAGGCCTTGAGTTATGAGGTGAGACAGAAATTACAGCGCCACCAACCACCAACCTTGGGGCTGGCTTCGCGAATTTCTGGTGTGACCCCTGCAGCCATCTCGCTTTTGTTGATTCACTTGAAAAAACAAAGATTCAAATTGCCGGAACTTGAATCACCACCACAAGAAGAGCCAGCGGTTTGACCGGACAAAAGCACGCCAATCCAACGCGTTGATGTGCCCACTTATATCCTGACATTTTACCCACACACAGGCCCTGCGACGCCATGATGCAACAAGACATCTCTTCGGGATTGTTGGCCCTGGGCTTGGCGGGAGAGGAGGCTCAGGTTGAGCGCTTGAACGCTTATATGAGCTTGCTGCAAAAATGGAATCAAACCTATAACCTCACGGCCCTTCGAGATCCGGCAGTGATGTTGACCCACCACCTGATGGACTCTTTGGCCATCATCAAGCCCCTGCGGCGAATCTGTCCTGAGGCCAAAACAGCATTGGATGTGGGGACAGGTGCTGGCTTGCCCGGTGTTGTTATGGCGATCATGTGTCCGCAGCTGAGCGTGACCTGCGTCGATGCGGTGGGTAAAAAGGCGGCTTTCGTTAATCAGGTGGCCTTGAGTTTGGGCTTGACCAATTTGAAGGCGCATCATGCGCGCGTGGAAAACATGAAGGGCTCCTTTGATCTTGTGTCCTCCAGGGCGTTCTCAAGCTTGGAGGATTTTGTCAAAGGTGCCGCGGCTTTGGTTCACCAGCAAACCGTTTGGCTGGCGATGAAAGCCCATGTTTCGCCACAAGAGCTGGCGGCTGTGGCCGGTCTGGCCCAAGTGTTTCACGTGGAACCCTTGCGGGTCCCTGGCCTGGATGCCCAGCGTTGTATTGTGTGGATGCGAGCCTTGACGGCGGCTTGAGCCCATCCGAGGTGTTTCGGCTCTGTGTGTTGTTTCACGTGAAACTTGTGCTCGGTTGAGGGTCGAAGCTTGCTTAAAGCGGTTAAACTCTACCCTCCCTGGGTTGCGCCCATCCAGCATGGCTTGGCCACGCTGTTTTCATGGGGTTTGGCCATCCGACAAGAGTTCCCTAACCTTTTAAAAACGGGTGGCGTTTGTGTCGTGGATGTTGCGCCCTGAAATCAGGACAATTGGGATTTAACAGAGAGTAAACATGGCTCACATATTTTGTGTTGCGAACCAAAAAGGTGGTGTGGGCAAGACCACCACCACCGTCAATTTGTGCGCTGGCTTGGCCGCATTGGGTCAGCGGGTTTTGATGGTTGACTTGGATCCTCAGGGCAACGCCACCATGGGGTCTGGGGTTGACAAGAGGAAAATGGAGTTGAGCGTTTACGAGGTCTTGCTTGAAGGCGTCGACGTGTCGCTGGCGAAAACGAGAAGTTCTTGGGGAGACACCCCGCAATACGATCAACACCCGCGCTATGATGTCCTGGGGGCATCCCGAGAACTTGCGGGCGCAGAACTTGAGTTGGTCAACATGCCCAGGCGTGAGAAACGCCTGAAGGAAGCCCTGTCCGCAGTTGAGAAAGACTATGACTTTGTTTTGATCGACTGCCCACCCTCATTGTCACTGTTGACCTTGAATGGTTTGTGCAGCGCCAATGGGGTCATTGTGCCCATGCAGTGTGAGTATTTTGCCCTCGAGGGACTCACTGATTTGGTCAACACCATCAAGCAAGTCCACGCGAACTTGAACAAAGAGCTCAAAATCATTGGTTTGCTGCGCGTCATGTTCGATCCTCGGGTGAGCCTGCAAGTCCAAGTGAGCGATCAACTCAAGGCTCATTTTGCCGACAAAGTTTTCAATGCCGTCATACCCAGAAATGTGCGATTGGCCGAAGCACCGAGTTTTGGTTTGCCAGGGGTCGTTTACGACCCAGCGGCCAAGGGGAGCGTGGCATTCATTGGTTTTGCCCAAGAAATGATCGATCGGATCAAAAAGCTTTAAATAAATAAAACAAAAGTTTTACTTTTGGACCATGGTCCAAAGCGACACATTCACAAAAACAAAACGATAGAAAAATGGTCACCAAAAAATCAAATCGCCTCGGACGCGGACTCGAATCTTTGTTGGGTCCCGCCGCCCCAAGTGCCGAGCAAGAGGCCGGCACACAAGTCTTGAGCGACCTTCCCCATCAACTGCTGCTGGCGCAATTGGTGCCCGGCATGTACCAGCCCAGAACTCGAATGGACGAGGGTGCTTTGTACGAGTTGGCCGAAAGCATCAAAGTTCAAGGTGTGATGCAACCCATTCTGGTCAGACCCTTGCGAGAAGGGGAACACGCGGGTAAATATGAAATCATTGCGGGCGAGCGACGATTTCGCGCCAGCGCCTTGGCGGGTTTAGAGCATGTTCCGGTGTTGGTTCGTGACGTTCCCAACGAGGCCGCCGCCGCCATGGCCTTGATTGAAAATATTCAACGCGAAGACTTGAATCCCTTGGAGGAGGCCCATGGTTTGCAGCGATTGGTCAAGGAGTTTGGTCTCACCCATGAAGAGGCGGCACAAGCCGTGGGACGCTCCCGGAGTGCCGCATCCAACTTGCTTCGCTTGTTGAATTTGGCCGAGCCAGTTCAAGCGCTATTGATGGCGGGGGACTTGGACATGGGGCACGCCAGGGCACTGCTCAGTCTGGACCGCGCCACGCAAGTGAGCACGGCGCATCAGATCGCCAGTAAAAAAATCTCAGTCAGAGAGGCTGAAAAACTGGTGAAAAAAATTGGAGCCGACTTTGAGCTGGTGGCCACCAAGCCGAAAAAAGAAAAGTCCAGAGACCTCAAGCGTGTAGAAGATGAGCTGTCTGATTTGCTCACAGCCCAGGTTGATATTCGCATTAAAAAACGTGTCAAGCGTTTTGGAAAGATGGAGGAGATGGGGGAGCTCGCCATCCAATTCGGCTCCATTGAGGAAATCACCTCCTTGATCCAAAAACTCAAAGGTGAGAGGGGGCAGGACTGAGAGCGCCTTGAGTGGGCAGCAGACCTCAAACAAGCCCCAGGGTCGAGGGGGTGTGAATCAGCGAGGAGGCTTGTCGCGCAAAATGGCGACCGTTAAACGCGAAACACAGGTGAGCTTGCCTGTGTCGTCTTTCAAATCAATGGCCCACACATGGGTCGAGCCCCCCACATGCAAGGGGTAGGTGGTGCCGGTGACAAAGCCCGCTTTGACCGAGGCCATGTGGTTGGCGTTGATGTCAAGTCCCACACAATGAAACCCCTCGGGACAGGCGTGATAAGCCGCACAAGAGCCCAGGGTTTCGGCCAGTACCACATTGACACCGCCATGAAGCACGCCAAAGGGTTGGCGAGTGCGGTGGTCCACGCTCAAGCGAGCTGTCAGGGTGTTTTCACCCACTTCTAAAAACTCAATGCCCAAATGCTCCGCGGCGGTGCCGCGGTTCATGCGTTGCAGCTCGGTCAATGAAACGGGTTTTTTCCAAAAGCGCATGGTGCAATGCTTTATATCAAAGTGGGGGTGGCAGATCTCAAGGTGGCGTTGCCCAGCACATCAAGCAAGTCTAAAGTCTTGGGCCGGCAAGCGCTTCGAACAGGGGACCATGGGCTGCGAGCAGCAACGGATCACTGACCCACTTTTTTAATTTTACCCTTGGGGATAATGGACGTGACCACGCTCGTTCTGATGGGTTCACTGGCCAAGGCTTTGGGCGCAGATTGATCTTTTTTGGGTTTCTTTTGTTCTTTGTTTGTTTTTTGTTGTCCTTTGGCCATGGCCGACTCCTAATGTGGTGGAAAATTAAGTGTACTCCTATCCGTCAGCATTGGGTCAGCGTCGTGTCAAAACAAGTCAAAGAATCCGAGGTGCAAATGATTGCGATCCGCGCGCAAGGCGCTGGGGGTCAGCACGTCAACAAGGTCTCGAGCGCCATTCATCTGCGCTTTGACATTGAGGCCTCGAGCTTGGATGAAGAACTCAAAGACCGGCTCAAAGCACTGCCGGACCGACGCATCAACCGAGAGGGGGTGATTGTTTTAAAATCCCAGGGCACGCGAAGCCAAGACATGAACCGAATGATGGCGCTCAATCGTCTCTATGAGTTGATTGAGCGTGTGCAAGAAGCCCCGGTCACCAGAAAACGCACCAAACCCCCCAAGCGTGCCCAAGAAAATCGCTTGAACAATAAAAAAATGACCGCACAAAACAAACAACGTCGCGCCAAACCGCAAGTTTGATCACGGTTTTCCCATGCACACGCAGGTCCATGGGTTCAGCACGGTGTTGTGTTGTAAACTGCAATGAGATAGGGGTGCACCCGCATGAGTTAGCAAAAAACACCGCCCTCACTTTCCCTCTTAACCCTAAACTTTTAGGACTGCAACATGGCACGAGTTCCCTTTCAATGGCAAGATCCCTTTTTGATGAACGATCAATTGACCGATCAAGAGCGAATGATCAAGGATGCCGCGCAAGACTATGCACAAAACCGCTTGCAGCCCCGCGTCACGCAAGCGTTTCGCCACGAGAGCATGGATGCGAGCATTTTTAGAGAAATGGGAGAGCTCGGACTCCTGGGCCCAACCATTCCCACGCAATACGGTGGCGCGGGTCTGAGTTATGTCGACTATGGCTTGATCGCCAGAGAGGTCGAGCGCGTTGATTCGGGCTACCGCTCCATGATGAGTGTGCAGTCGTCTTTGGTGATGGTGCCCATCCATGCGTTTGGAAGCGAAGAGCAAAAACAAAAATACTTGCCCAAATTGGCCACAGGGGAATGGATTGGCTGCTTTGGTTTGACCGAACCCGACCATGGCTCGGATCCCGCCAGCATGAGTTCACGCGCGCAAGAAGTGCCCGGGGGTTACAAGCTCACGGGCAACAAAATCTGGATCACCAACAGCCCCATTGCCGACGTCTTTGTGGTCTGGGCCAAGGAGGTGAGTACCAGTGGTCAAGTCGGCCCCATTCGCGGCTTTATTTTAGAAAAGGGCATGGCCGGCTTATCCGCCCCTGCCATCCATGGCAAGGTGGGTTTAAAAACCTCGGTCACAGGTGAAATTGTGATGGAGGGGGTCTTTGTCCCCAAAAACAACATGTTTCCTGACGTCACCGGGCTCAAGGGGCCCTTCACGTGTTTGAACAGTGCGCGCTTTGGGATTGCTTGGGGAGCCTTGGGTGCGGCGGAGTTTTGTTGGCACACGGCGCTTCAATACACCATGGACCGCAAGCAGTTCGGCCGCCCCTTGGCGGCCAATCAACTCATCCAAAAGAAATTGGCCGACATGCAAACGGAAATTTCTTTGGGACTCTTGGGCTGTTTGCGCTTGGGACGCATGAAAGATGAAGGGGTGGATTCGGTGGAGATCACTTCCATTTTGAAGCGCAACTCCTGCGGCAAAGCCTTGGACATTGCCCGCATGGCCAGAGACATGCTCGGGGGCAATGGCATCAGCGATGAGTTCGGCATTGCCAGACATTTGGTCAACCTTGAGGTGGTCAATACCTATGAGGGTACGCACGATGTTCATGCCTTGATTTTGGGTCGTGCACAAACGGGCATTTCGGCATTTGCCAATTGAGCACAAGGGTAAGCGTTCAAAACCGGCGCGCGACATTGGCCATGACAAGACCACCGTCAGGGTGTACATCGGCTTAGAGGAGTGAATCATGCGAGTGGTGGTGGGTTTGAGTGGGGGTGTCGACTCGGCGGTGGCCGCTTGGATGTTGAAGTCTCAAGGCCACGAGGTCCACGCCATTTTCATGAAGAACTGGGAGGACGATGACGACCAGGGATACTGCTCGGCCAATGAGGACTTTGTCGACTCGGCGGCGGTGGCCGATGTGCTGGGCATTGAGCTTGAGTTTGTTAATTTTGCGCAAGACTACAAGGACCGCGTTTTCTCTGAGTTTTTAAAAGAGTACCAAGCCGGGCGCACGCCCAACCCCGATGTGCTGTGCAATGCAGAGATCAAATTCAAAGCATTTTTGGACCACGCCTTAAGATTGGGCGCCGACAAAATTGCCACGGGGCATTACGCGCGGGTGCGACAAGTTGGTGAGCGCTTTGAACTCTTGAAGGGTCTGGATGCGAGCAAAGATCAAAGTTATTTTTTGCACCGCTTGACGCAGGCGCAATTGTCCAAAACCTTGTTTCCCGTTGGTGAGATGCAAAAGACCGAGCTTCGAGCCTTGGCGTTGAGCTTGGGGCTGCCCAATGCCAAGAAAAAAGACTCGACCGGGATTTGCTTCATTGGCGAGCGGCCTTTTCGCGCCTTTTTAAACCAGTACATAGCGCATGAACCCGGCCCCATCAAAGACCTCCAAGGCCGGGTGTTGGGCCAGCATGTGGGCTTGAGTTTTTACACCCTCGGACAACGCCAAGGCCTGGGAATCGGTGGTGTTCAAAAAGAGTCGACACGGCGAGGCCATCAGCCGCATGCTTTGGTGAAGGCGGCGCAAAAAGCTCACCCCGAAGGGCATCATGAGCCTTGGTTTGTCGCTCAAAAAGACTTGAGGACCAATACCTTGGTGGTGGTTCAAGGCCATGACCATCCGGCCTTGCTCAGCCTTCGTTTGGTGGCCCGAGACTTGAGTTGGGTGAGTGGTCAACGCCCCAATTTTGCCGACTTTCATGAGGACCACTCGCTCACGGCCAAGACGCGTTACCGACAACAAGACGCTTCATGCGGCGCCATTGAGCCGCAAAACGTGGACGCGGCGCAGTCTTTGAGCTTGTCGTTTGAGCAGCACCAGTGGGCTGTGACGCCGGGGCAGTCGGTGGTGCTCTATCACCATGACGTGTGTTTGGGCGGCGGTGTGATTTGGCAGCAAGAAGAGGTGGCCCCTGTACCCGCCCGTTAAAAGTGGCTCATGGCCTCCATGGCCGAGCGCTTCAAGGCATCTTTGAGCCAAGCTTGGGCGCTCCTAGAGCGGCCTTCCTTGAGCCACAGCAAATCAATGTGAACTGGGGGCACTTTTAAGGGCAGGGCTTGGATGCTCAATTGTTCTTCAAGGCCAGCCACCCGAACGAAGTGCTTGGGCAGCACGGTGATGAGGTTGGAGTTGAGCACCACACGACCTGCGGTGGAGAATTGGTTGACCGTGACCACCACGCGGCGCTCCCGCCCTAAAGAGGCCAAGGCTTGGTCAACAAACCCAAAGGGCCTTCCAGAAAAACTCACCAACATGTGCCGTGCCGCACAAAAATCGTCCAGGCTCATGGGTTCATGGCTCAAGGGGTGGCCGCGACGCATCACACACACATACTCGCCCTCAAACAAACGCAAATGCTCAAATTCCACGGAGTCTGCGGCTTGAGCCTGAGCCGTGAGGTCGGCCAAGACGGCAGGGAAGTAACCCACGGCCATGTCAGCGTGTTGGTCGGCCAGGAGTTTTCTGGGGTCCCGGGTGGTGAGGGGGATGACCCGCAAATTGGCCAGCGGGGCTTGCGTTTCCAAAATTTTAGAAAACGCAGGGATCAACTCTGCGGCGGTGGCGTCTGCCATTGCCAAAATGAAGGCCTGCGTGCTGTGCTCGGGATCAAAGACCAGGGGATTGAAAGTCCGCTCGAGTTGAGCCAAGGCGCTGCGAACCTGCGGCCAAAGTGCCAAGGCACGTGGGCTGGGCTCCAAGCCTGGTCCGGAACGCTTGAGCAAAGGGTCGCCCAAATGCTCCCGTAGCCGGCGAAGCGCATTGCTCACCGCGGGCTGAGTCAAGGACAGGCTCAGGGCTGCGCGGGTGAGGCTTTTCTCCGCCATGATGGCGTCAAACACCCTGAGCAGGTTCAGGTCCAGGGTCCGAAAATTGATCGGGGTCGACATGGCATCATACATTCATATTGTGAATGTACCATATTAACAAAATAAAGTTGAACAATACTGGTAAAAACCCTAAGATGCAACCATGCAGTGATTTCATTGCAAGTCAACAGTGAAGGAAAACACCATGAACACTTTTATGAATCCGCATTTTGCGCAAACACACCCAGGCGTGGGACGCTTAGAGCGTGTGGCCCAGGCGGTGCTGGCGAGCGCCCGCTTCATTGACAGCGCCCGAGGAATGGCCACCTTGCTGTTGTCGGCCATCGTGGCCACCTTGTTGGTTGTTGCCAATCAAGTCATTGACACCTGGACCGATGGTCATTTGTTGGTGGCGTGGACGCTCTTGTGGGTCATTGCGTTTTCAATGCTGGCCATTTTTGCCCAACCCATCAAAGTGTTTGTGTTGGGTGTTTCTCACCAGTGGGGTGAGTGGAAAGCCAAACGCCACGACCGCGCGCAAGATGCGCGGATGTGGCAAGCGGCCCAATACGATCCACGGTTGATGTCTGAAATCCGTTGTGCCATGCAACGCGCGGGCCACTGAGTTGACAGCCCAATAGCCTGTGGCCATGCTGATTTGAGCACCAGGCCAACAAAAAACCCCTCAACGCCGACAAGCGAAAAGGGGTTTTTATCTTGGGGGTGTCAACAACGCCTAGGCGGTTTAAATCAAGGCGAGACGGCTTTCTAGTTCGCTTTGTGCTTGCTTTAATTGTGCGGGCAAGTGATAGGCCAGTTGATGAAAGAGTTCTTTGTGCAAATCAATCTCAGCTGTCCAAGCATTTTTATCAATGTGAGTAACGTCATTGAATTGCTGCTCCGTGAAGGACAAGCCTGACCAATTCATTTCTTGGTAGGAGGGGCTCAAACCAAAGAGATGCTCTTGGCCGCGCACGTGGTTTTCAATGCGGTCGATCATCCATTTGAGAACGCGCATGTTTTCGCCGTAGCCAGGCCAAACAAATTTGCCATCGGCACCCTTTTGGAACCAATTGGTGGTGAAAATCTTGGGCAAGCTGGCACCGGTTTTGGACAGCTTCTCACCCATGTCGAGCCAGTGTTGAAAGTAGTCACTCATGTTGTAGCCGGTGAAGGGCAACATGGCAAAGGGGTCGCGGCGAACAACACCCTGCGCACCCGTGGCCGCTGCGGTGGTCTCTGAGCCCATGGTCGCGGCCATGTAAACACCTTCCACCCAGTTGCGCGCTTCTGTCACCAAGGGCACGGTGGTCGAGCGTCTCCCGCCAAAAATAAAGGCATCGATGGCCACGCCTTTGGGGTCATCCCATGCCGCATCAATGGCGGGGTTGTTGGTGGCGGCCACGGTAAAACGCGCATTGGGATGAGCGGCCTTGGCGCCGGTGTCCTTGGCGATTTGTGGCGACCAGTCATGTCCTTGCCAATCGATGCAGTGGGCCGGTGCGTCTCCCATGCCCTCCCACCACACATCGCCGTCGTCGGTCAAAGCCACATTGGTAAAAATCACATCGTGGTGCAAACTGGCCATGCAATTGGGGTTGGTGAGGGTGTTGGTGCCAGGGGCCACGCCAAAATAACCGGCCTCGGGGTTGATGGCATAAAGACGACCATCTTGTCCGGGCTTGATCCAAGCGATGTCGTCACCAATGGTGGTCACCTTCCAGCCGTTGAAGCCTGCTGGTGGAATCAACATGGCAAAGTTGGTCTTGCCGCACGCACTGGGGAATGCCGCAGCGACATGGTATTTTTTGCCATTGGGCTGGGTCACACCCAGAATCAGCATGTGTTCGGCCAGCCATCCCTCATCGCGGCCCATGTTGGAGGCAATGCGCAGCGCAAAACACTTCTTTCCGAGCAAAGCGTTGCCTCCATAGCCTGACCCATAGGACCAGATTTCACGCGTTTCTGGGTAGTGCACAATGTACTTGGTGGCGTTGCAGGGCCAAGTCACATCTTTTTGACCCGCCTTCAAAGGTGCGCCCACCGTGTGAATACACGGCACAAACTCGCCCGATGTTCCCAAGACGTCGTAGACCGCACGGCCCATTCGGGTCATCAATTTCATGTTGACAGCCACATAAGCACTGTCGGAGAGTTCAACACCAATGTGGGCAATGGGCGAACCCAAGGGGCCCATGGAATAGGGCACCACATACATGGTTCGCCCAGCCATGCAGCCCTCAAACAAGGGCTGGAGTGTGGCTCGCATTTCTTGGGGCGCACACCAGTTGTTGGTGGGTCCAGCCTCCTCTTGGCGCTCTGAGCAAATGAAGGTGCGGTCTTCAACGCGGGCGACATCGCTTGGGTCAGAACAGGCCAGGTAGGAGTTTTGCCGTTTGGCCGGGTTCAAGCGCTTGAAGGTGCCGGCTTGGACGAGTTGCTCGCACAAGCGGTCATACTCTTCTTGGCTGCCATCGCACCAAACCACGTGGGTGGGTTTGCAAAGGGCGGCCATCTCACTCACCCAAGCGATGAGTTTGGAGTGCTTGACAAAGCTCGGGGCATTGACATCTAAGCCTTGGGGCGTGGGTGCGTTCATGAAGGGGACTCCTAGGTCTAATTGATTAAGGACACCAGCCAGAAGAGCCGACACCCAGGGCCGCTGAGCGCAAATCGATGACGGCGCTGGACTCGCTGTTGTCCTTAATGAACCAGTGGTTCACCAGTTGATAGGGGCTTTCTCCTTGGGTGGTTTTTGCGCTCGGGCGGATTTCACGACTGTGGAAAAAAAATGAAGCCCGTGGGTCATCAAACCATCACACAAGCGCCAAGCATCCCAAACTCTAGTGACTATTGAGTGTTTTCACAAGAGGGAAAGCGAGAAAATGGCGTCTAACCCAAGACACTTTGCTTTGACGCGAGCACGCGAAATAAGCCGGCTATAAAAGCACTTTTCTCTTGTGAGACGGGCCGTTCACGCCATGAAGACGGCGATAAAGGCCAATAAGAAAATCAAGATGGCGCCCCCAACGGGCAAAATAATGGGCATCATGGGAACAATGCTCTCGACCACATCAATGGGCGCGTCATGATCAGGGGTGGAATTAGACATGGGGTATATCCTTAATTGAGAGAGAAATTATAGCTTTTTTGGCCTTCACTCAGCCCGCAACATCCCTCTATAGCGAAGCTGAGAAGCGCATCCAGTGGCATCAAAGCATTCTTTAGTTCTCGTTTTGACGTCAAGCTTAGGATGGAAAAGGAAAATGTTTTGGCGCGGTCATCCACCGCCCGCCATTACAATGAAAATTCAATATCGTTCACGCGAGCAAAAAAGTCGTTTGGCTGTGCATTTATTATAGGAACCATCGCTTGCAATCCACTTTGCCCACTCCACTGAGTTCTGAGTCTTACACCCGAGGCGGGGGTCTGGTGGATTTGCTGGCCCAGCGCATTGTCCTCCTTGACGGCGCCATGGGCACGCAAATTCAGCTCTTGAAATTGAGCGAAGCCCTTTACCGGGGGACGCGCTTTAAAGACTTGAAGCAAAGCGTGCAAGGCAACAATGAATTGTTGAATTTGACCTGCCCAAATCTCATAGAAGACATTCATGAGGAGTTTTTACAAAGTGGCGTGGACATCTTGGAGACCAACACCTTTGGTGCGACTCGCATTGCGCAACAAGATTATGGGCTGGCCGATCTGGCGTATGAAATGAATGTGGCGGGTGCTCAACTGGCTTGTCGCGCGCGCGCGCGCCACTCAAAACCCGGACACCCTCGTTTTGTTTTTGGGGCTTTGGGCCCCACCCCCAAAACCGCCAGCATCAGCCCCGATGTGGCCGATCCGGGCGCTCGAAATGTCGACTTTGAAACCTTGCGGCTGTCGTATTTCGAGCAAGTCAGCGCTTTGGTCGAAGGTGGGGTGGAGGGCTTGATCTTGGAGACCATTTTTGACACCTTGAACGCCAAAGCGGCCTTGTTTGCGATTGAGGAGTATTTTGAGCAAACCCAGCAACGCCTGCCTTTGATCATCAGTGGCACGGTGACGGACGCGTCGGGGCGCATTTTGTCAGGACAAACGGTGAGTGCGTTTTGGTTGAGTGTGCGCCACGCCAGGCCCTTGGCGGTGGGGCTCAATTGTGCCTTGGGTGCGGCGTTGATGCGCCCCTACCTGCAAGAGCTGTCCCAAGCCGCGCCGGACACCTACATCTGCTGCTACCCCAATGCGGGCCTGCCCAACCCCATGAGTGAGACGGGTTTTGATGAGACGCCCGAGGTCACGAGCGCACTGCTGCACGAGTTTGCCAAGCAAGGCTTGGTCAACATTGTGGGCGGGTGTTGTGGCACGACCCCTCAGCATTTGTTTGAAATCGCCAAAGTCATGGGTCAACAAAGCCCCAGGGCTTTGTTTCGAACCGATTGAAACCACCTCTTTTTGTATTAAAATAACCTCACCGCCAAGGAGCGTTGCAGCCCAGTCCTCGAACTGGGTCAGGCTTGGGGTGAATCTCTTTTCAACTGCGCTCACCTGACAACAAACGGGTGAGTTGCATGACGCCGATAGAACCCTCAAGTCCACAGGCGGACTTGAAGCACAGCAACGGGCACACGCTCGAGCATTTTTCCGAAAAACCACGACCCACCTCACCACCCACCGACGGCGTACTTCGTTTGGCGGGACTCGAGCCGCTTGAAATCTCCAACGACAGTTTGTTTGTCAATGTGGGTGAGCGCACCAATGTGACGGGCTCGAAAGCCTTTGCCAAAATGATTTTGAGTGGCGACTACGAAAAGGCGTTGGTCGTCGCGCGCCAACAAGTAGAAAACGGTGCTCAAATCATTGATGTGAACATGGACGAGGCCATGCTCGACAGCCAAGAGGCGATGACGCGCTTTTTGAACTTGATGGCGTCTGAGCCCGACATTGCCCGCGTGCCCTTCATGATTGACAGCTCCAAGTGGAGCGTGATTGAGGCGGGGCTGCGTTGCGTTCAGGGTCGCCCCATCGTCAACTCCATCTCCATGAAGGAAGGCTTGGACGAGTTCAAGCGCCAAGCGCGTCTCATCCGGCGCTATGGTGCCGCGGTGGTGGTGATGGCTTTTGATGAAAAAGGCCAGGCCGATACCTATCAAAGAAAAATCGACATTTGCGCCAAGGCCTATGACATCTTGGTCCATGACGTGGGGATGCTGGCGAGCGATATTATTTTTGATCCCAATATTTTTGCAATTGCCACGGGCATTGAGGAGCACAACAATTACGCGGTCGATTTCATAGAGGCCACCCGTTGGATCAAAGCCAATCTCCCCGGCGCCAAGGTCTCGGGCGGTGTCTCCAATGTGTCTTTTAGCTTTCGCGGCAATGAGCCCGTGCGCGAGGCCATCCACACGGTGTTTTTGTACCACGCCATCAAAGCTGGCATGGACATGGGCATTGTCAATGCCGGGATGATTGGGGTTTATGACGATTTGGAGCCCGAGCTCAAAGAACGCGTTGAAGATGTGGTGCTCAACCGGCGCGAGGACGCAACGCAGCGCTTGATCGATGTGGCCGAATCGGTCAAGGGTCAAGTCAATGACACGGGGGTGTTGAATGCCTGGCGCGGCACGCTCGAGAGCCCCAAGACGGTTCAAGAGCGCTTGACCCATGCCTTGGTGCATGGTTTGAATGAGTTCATTGTAGAAGACACTCAGGAGGCCTATGAAGCGGCCAAAGCGGCGGGACTGAGGGCCTTGACGGTCATCGAAGGCCCCTTGATGGACGGCATGGGGGTGGTGGGCGATTTGTTTGGCCAAGGCAAGATGTTTTTGCCACAAGTGGTCAAGAGCGCGCGGGTCATGAAGCAAGCGGTGGCCCAACTCATTCCCTACATTGAGGACGAAAAACGCGTGCAAGAGGCCGCGGGCGAGGTCACCCGCAGCAAGGGGCGCATCATCATGGCCACCGTCAAAGGCGATGTGCACGACATCGGCAAAAACATTGTGACCGTGGTCTTGCAATGCAACAATTTTGAGGTCTTCAACATGGGGGTGATGGTGCCTTGGCAGGACATCTTGGCCAAGGCCAAAGAGGAAGGCGCCGATGCCATTGGTTTGTCGGGGCTCATCACGCCCAGCCTGGAAGAGATGCAAACGGTGGCCAAAGAGATGCAAAGAGATGCGTATTTCGCTTCTCGAAAAATACCGCTCTTGATTGGGGGCGCCACCACGTCAAGGGTGCACACCGCGGTCAAGATATCCCCGCACTACGACGCCCCTGTGGTCTATGTGCCCGATGCGTCCAGAAGTGTGGGTGTGCTCCAAGGCTTGCTCTCCGAAGGTCGCGAGGATTACATCAACGCCGTGCAGGTCGACTACGACCAGGTGAGGCGCCAGCATGAGCAAAAAAAACGCCCTGCGCTGTTGAGTTTGAAGGCCGCCCGCGCCCAGGCCTTGGCATTGGATTGGTCAGACTGTAACCTGACTCCTCCGAAGTTCATCGGCCAGCGCGTGCTCAAAAACCAAGACCTGTCCGCTTTGGTGCCGTATATCGATTGGGGACCCTTTTTTCAGACCTGGGACTTGTCGGGCCCTTATCCCAAAATATTGACCGACGCTGTGGTGGGCGAGGCGGCGGGCAAACTCTTTGCAGACGGCCAAGCCATGCTCAAACGCTTGGTCTCAGGCAAGTGGCTGAGCGCCCATGCGGTCTTGGGCTTTTATCCCTCCAATTCAAGGGGGGACGACATTGTTCTTTGGAGCGATGAGACACGCAGCAAAGAGCTTTTTGTTTGGTATGGGGTGAGACAACAAAGCGCCAAAGCGCCAGGGCGGCCCAATCGATGTTTGTCTGACTTTGTCGCACCCCTGGGTTACCCAGACCACGTGGGCGTGTTTGCCCTGAGCACCGGCCAAGGCGTAGAAGTCAAAGAGGACCACTTTATGGCCGAGCACGATGACTACAGCGCCATCATGCTCAAGGCGTTGGCCGATCGCTTGGCCGAGGCTTTTGCCGAGTATTTGCACGAACGCGTTAGAAAAGACTGGTGGGGTTACTCCAGGGATGAAACGATGGACCTCAAGGCCTTGCTGCACGAGGACTACCAAGGCATTCGTCCAGCCCCCGGTTACCCAGCTTGCCCAGATCACGCCGTCAAGGCGGCCCTGTTTGAAGCCTTGCCTTTGGCCGACATTGGAATGACGCTCACTTCGAGCATGGCCATGAACCCCGCTTCGAGCATCTGTGGATTTTATTTGGCGCATCCACAGGCGAAGTACTTCAATGTGGGCCCCATCGGCCAGGACCAAATCGATGATTTGGCCACGCGCCAAGGATTGACAAGCCTGCAGGCCGCACGGTTTTTAGGACCCAATTTGAACTAAAAAGCGCAAAAGCTGCTTGGCGCTGATGCGTTTTGAGACAAGATGCCCCTTCATAGATGCACAAAAACGGTGCAAGACCGCCTGTTTCAAAGCACCCCAATGGTTGCACCACAATAGAGCGTCCGTCAAAAACAACAAAAGAATGCACCAAATTAGAGCTGTTATGGGTGTTGTTGGTGGTGGAAAGCGTGGCACGGACCATGCAAGGGGTTAACACCAATAAAAGGAGTTGAACCATGAAAATGAAGAAATTGATATTGAGCGCTGCCATGTTGAGTTCGGTTGGCGTCTTTGCGCAAACAGCAGCACCTGCTGCACCCGAGCCAGAGAGCACCTTGGCGTACAACATCGGCGCGGTCAGTGAATATCGCTACCGTGGTATTTCTCAGTCCGCAGTGAAGCCCGCGCTTCAAGGTGGGGTGGATTACACCGACAAGAGCGGTGCCTATGTTGGAACCTGGTTGTCCACCATTTCTTGGATCAAAGACTCTGACCCCAAGGGCAAGGCAACGGGCCCAGCAGAGTGGGATATCTATGGTGGTTACCGTGGTGCGCTTAACGATGCGGTCTCGTATGACGTGGGTGTTCTCGAGTATTACTACGCCGGTAACACCTTGAATGTGGTGCCGGGTGCAGTCAACGCCAACACATTTGAGGTTTATTTGGCCTTGACGGCAGGCGCCTTCACCGCAAAAATTTCGGACAGCACGACCAACCTGTTTGGCTACATGAACAGCAAGGGCAGCCGTTATTTGGACCTGAGCTACACCTTTGATTTTGGCGATGGCTTGACGTTGGTGCCACACATTGGCGACCAGTACGTGGCCAACAATCCTGACAGCTACGATGATTATTCTCTGGCCTTGAACAAGGACATGGGAGATGGATTGGTTTTGAGCGCAACAGTTCTTGGGACCAACTTTAAATCCCGCCAAGGTGCGGCCTACATGCTGCCGGGTTCAGGCAGCAAAGACTTGGGCGCCGCCAACTTGGTTTTGGGCATTAAAAAGACCTTTTAAGACCCTCACCCTTTAACGCAAGGACATCCTATGAAATTGATTACTGCCATCATCAAACCCTTCAAGCTTGACGAAGTTCGTGAAGCCTTGTCTGCCATTGGCGTGCAAGGCATCACCGTGACGGAAGTCAAGGGATTTGGGCGCCAAAAAGGTCACACCGAGTTGTATCGCGGTGCGGAATATGTGGTGGATTTTTTACCCAAGGTAAAAATTGAAGCCGCCGTGGCCTCCGAGCTCCTCGAGCGCGCCATCGAAGCCATCGAGGCGTCTGCTCGCACCGGCAAAATCGGTGACGGGAAAATCTTTGTGTACGATCTCGAGCAGGTTGTTCGCATTCGAACCGGTGAAACAGGCCAAGAGGCGCTGTAAGCTCTCAGAAACAAGAAAGAACCATTATGAAAAAACTTCTATCTTCCCTCTTGCTCGGATTGAGCTTGATCATGGGCAGTGTGTCTGCCATGGCGGATGCGCCCCCGGCAGCGCCTGCAGCAGCAGCAGCAGCGGCAGCCGCACCCGCGGCCGATGCTGCAGCCCCTGCTGCTGCGCCCGCACCTGTTCCCAACAAAGGCGACACAGCGTGGATGATTGTGGCCACAGCCTTGGTGATTTTGATGACCATTCCAGGCTTGGCTTTGTTCTATGGCGGCCTCGTGCGCAGCAAGAACATGCTCTCGGTTTTAATGCAAGTCTTTGTCGTGACCTCACTCATTTATGTGCTTTGGCTCATCTACGGGTACTCGGGGGCATTCACCGCAGGCAACCCTTTCATCGGCTCGTTTGACAAGATTTTCTTCTTTGGGATCACGCCGGACTCGGTGGCCGCCACCTTCAGCAAGGGCGTCGTTATTCCGGAATACACCTTTGCCGCGTTCCAGGCCACGTTTGCGGCCATCACGTGTACTTTGATCGTGGGCTCCTTTGCTGAGCGGGTCAAATTTTCTGCCGTGTTGCTCTTTTGCGCAATATGGTTCACCTTCAGCTACTTGCCCGTGGCCCACATGGTGTGGTACTGGGACGGTCCTGATGCCATCACGGATGCGAAAACACTCGAGACGGTGACAGCCAATGCAGGATGGTTGTGGGCCAAAGGGGCTCTCGACTTTGCCGGCGGAACGGTGGTTCATATCAATGCGGCCATGGCGGGTTTGGTGGGTGCATTCATGATTGGCAAAAGAACAGGTTACGGCAAAGAGTCCATGGCGCCTCACAGCTTGACCTTGACCATGGTGGGTGCATCCTTGTTGTGGGTGGGCTGGTTTGGCTTTAACGCAGGTTCCAATTTGGAAGCCAATGGCATGGCAGCGTTGGCCTTCATGAACACCTTGGTGGCCACCGCCGCTGCCGCCTTGGCTTGGATCACCGCTGAAGCTTTGGGCAAAGGCAAAGCCTCCATGTTGGGTGCTGCATCAGGTGCAGTGGCAGGTTTGGTGGCGATCACGCCCGCTTGCGGATTTGTCGGACCCCTGGGCGCCATCGTGATTGGTGTTTTGGCTGGATTCTTCTGCTTGTGGGGTGTGAGTGGCCTTAAAAATCTCTTGGGTGCGGATGACTCTTTGGATGTGTTTGGCGTTCACGGTGTGGGCGGTATCTTGGGCGCGTTGCTCACCGGTGTTTTTGCTTCCCCCGCTTTGGGCGGTGTGGGCATCTATGACTATGTGGCCAATGCCGCTTCTCCCGACTACTCGATTGCCTCACAAGTTTGGATTCAGCTCCAAGCGGTGGTGACGACCATCGTCTGGTCTGGCGTGGTGTCCCTCATCGCTTACAAGATTGTGGACCTCTTGATTGGCCTCAGAGTGAGCGAAGAAGAAGAACGCGAAGGCTTGGACATTTCCTCACACGGTGAGTCCGCTTACAACCGTTGATCTTCTGAAAAAAAGACCTTCAAAGATAAAAGCACCGTCAACCAAAGCCAAAGGGGGTCTCCCCTTTGGCGGGTCAGCGTAAACAATAAAGGTAATCAATAAAGAGTAGCAAGGGTCTCACCGACTCTCTCGACCCTCTTGACGCTCTGGCTGCTTTTTGTTCGATTTCATGTCAAGTTCTTCACAGAACTTTTAACCCGCCTCGTCAAACAGGTGGGTTTTTTTTGTCGCTCAAGAAAGCGTCAACACACGGGAGTCGAGAGCGCATGTTTAGAGGCTGGATTTAAACGACGCTCAGGTGACCCATTTGGCGCTGGGCCACAGCCAAGCCAACGCCAGGATGGTGGTCAAAGCGCTCAACCAGGCCGATGAGCACGTGGTGGTCGCCCACGTCGATCACGCGTTCAAGGCGGCAATCAAACCACGCCAAGGATTGATCGAGCCGCAGGCGTTGGCTGCTCTGCCTCACCAAGTGATCGATCTCAAAACGCTCGGCTTGTGAACCGGTGGCAAAACGCATGGCCAGGTCTTTTTGCTCAAGCCTGAGAACGTTGACCAAGTAGCCCGATGACTCGGTGAAGGCGCGGTGCGAGTGGGCTTTTTTGTTCACACTCCACAGCACCATGGGGGGCTCGAGAGAAACGGTGTTGAAGGAATTGCAGGTCATGCCCCAGTCCTGGCCTTCAAAATGGGTGGTCACCACGGTGACACCGGTGGTGAAACAGCTCATGGCGTCTTTGATGGAGCCCATGTGAATAAAGACCTTTGGAAGCAGTGAAAAAAAGCGGGCCTCAAGAGCAGGCCTGCGGTTTGGCTGCACTCAAGCGCGAAGAGTTGGGGGTGGGGACAATAACAAGCGTGATGGGCGTGAAATCAAAATGGGATGTCATCGTCCATGTCATCAAAGCCCGATTTATGGGCACCCGAGGGGGCTTGATTTTGTGGCGGACGGCTCTGGGTGCGGGGTGCGCCAGCGTTGAAGCCTGATGAGCCCGAGTCGTCAGAACCTGCACCTGCACCCGAACCACCCGAACCACCAGGACCGCCTCCATCTCGACCGCCCAAGAGTTGCAACTCGGTGGCAATGATGTCAACGGTATTTTTTTCTATGCCTGACTGATCGGTGTATTTGCCGTATTTGATGCGCCCTTCAACATAAATGGGGCGGCCTTTTTTAACGTACTCGCCGGCGATTTCGGCCAAGCGGTCATAAAACGTGATGCGGTGCCATTGCGTGTCTTCAACCATGTCGCCTGTTTCGCGGTTCTTGCGACGCGTGGACGTGGCAATGCTCACGTTGGCCACGGCCTGGCCTGAGGGCAAGTAACGCACCTCTGGATCGCGTCCACAGTTGCCCATCAAAATGACTTTATTAACAGATGCCATGTGCGACAGCCTTCAAAGGAAAAAATTACGAGAATGAACAACGCCACCGATACTTTCGGGCGACAGACACAACATCATATCTCAGAAAAAGACGCCACCCTTGGGCTTTTTGCGGGCTTGCTAAAGCTTGGCCACCTGAGGGTGGGCGGCGTAATTCATGCGCCAAGACACCACCACCCACGACAGCAAGAGCGCCGAACAAGTGAGAAAAAGGCCAGTGCTGGTGTAGGTCTTGGCCAGCCATCCCCCGATGGCTCCACCGGCGAAAATACCCAAAGATTGCAAGGTGTTGTAAACCCCCAAAGCGGCACCCCGGGCTTGCTGAGGGGCGATTTTTGAGGCCAAGCTCGGTTGCGATGCTTCCAATATATTGAAGCCACAAAAGAACAAGAAGACCAAAGTCTCCAGGACCCAGACTTCAGGTTTGTGAGTGCTTTCATAGATGAAGCCAAACTGTACTAAAAAAACCAGCACAATCGAGCCGATAAAAAGCGGCTTTAGCAGCCCCTTTCTCTCCATGGGAAACAAAGTGCCCCCCATGACGACGAACGACAGCAAGACGGCGGGCAAATAAAACCACCCATGGTCGGATTTGTCAATGCCGGCTTGAATGAGCAATGCGGGCAGCGCCATCCAAGTGGCGAGTTGGACCCCATAGAGAATAAACACCCCGTAATCCAATTTGAGCAAATCCAGGCCAAAGACCAGCGTGCGTGTTTCTTGCCAGGACAGGTGGGTGTTGTTCTGTAAAAAAGGCTCTTCAGGCGGGGTCCAATACAGAATCACGCCCATACCGGCCACCGAGAGCGCAAACGTGCACCAAAAAATCAGGGGCAGACCCCCCCACTGGTTCAAAACAGGTCCAATCCCCAAGGAAAGGGCGAACATGAGGCCTATGCTTGCCCCAATGAGGGCCATGCCCTTGGTGCGAACTTGGACGCGAGTTTGATCGGCCAGCAATGCCGAAACGGCGCCTCCTCCTTGAATGGCGCGTCCAATGGCCAAACCTTGAACGCTGTTGGCCAAAGCCGCGACCACGCTGCCCAAGGCCAATAAAAATAGCCCCAAAAGGATCACGCGTTTGCGGCCATAGCGGTCTGCGGCCAGACCAAACGGAATTTGCAAGCACGCCTGCACCAAACCATACATGCCGATGGCCAAACCAATGGCCATCTCGTTGCTTCCGCCTTGGTAGTGCCGCGCTTCTAGAGCAAACACAGGCAGGACCATGAAAAGACCCAACATGCGCAGGGCATAAATACTGGCCAAGGAAAAAGACGCACGGCGCTCGTGAGCCGTCATGGCGCTGGAGGGCGCTGGCGTTTGGGAGGAGGGTGAGGGTGAGGGGGTGGTATCAGACACAGTTCAAAGGGCGAGTTGTGACAGGCAGACGTATCGCTTTGCCGTTGGCGAGTCGATGGGCAGCGCCATAGTCCTACAGACCGAGGGCAAGGGCAGACCCCCTTCTTCTTTCATTTTAAACACGCTTTGGGCAAAGACGCCGCATGCCTGCGATGTAAAGACCGAGCCTGTCCTCAGCGCAATGAGATTCATGGATAAGCAAAGCAAAAAAATCGACGATGTAAGCCAATCAGACGGCTCGAGCGTCCAAAAAGGAGGATCCAAGCGAGCCGTTAAACCGTCGGGGACAGCGAAAGAAATAAGTCTGTCTGAGCGGCAAGGGACATTCAAAGTCGCTATCATGGAGGGTTGTTTTTTTGGGGTAGTGCGTTCAGTGAATTCATCGCTTGAAGGCCCTTATTTGGGCGAAAAACTAAATCCTCTGGCCTCCACCAGTGGGCCACACAGCCGTGCTCAGCATTCCGCCGGTCTCATCAGCATTCGGGGCGCTCGCACCCACAACTTGAAAAACATTGATCTCGATTTGCCCCGCCACCAGTTGGTGGTGATCACAGGTTTGTCGGGTTCGGGCAAGTCGAGTTTGGCGTTTGATACGTTGTACGCAGAGGGACAACGCCGTTATGTGGAAAGTTTATCGGCCTATGCCAGGCAATTCCTGCAAAGAATGGACAAGCCCGATGTGGACTTGATCGAGGGCTTGTCGCCGGCGATCTCGATTGAGCAAAAAGCCACCAGCCACAACCCGCGCTCCACGGTGGGCACAGTCACTGAAATCCATGATTACTTAAGACTGCTGTTTGCCAGAGCCGGCACGCCGCATTGCCCAGAGCATGGGGTGGCCTTGGCATCCCAAACCGTCTCGCAAATGGTGGACACGGTGCTTGAGATGCCAAGCGACACGCGCATCATGATTTTGGCGCCTTTGGCTCGCGGTAAAAAAGGAGAGTTTGCTGATCAACTCGCCGCGCTGGAGATGCGTGGCTTTGTGCGCTTTCGATTGGGGGCGGTGGTTTTTGAAGCGAGTGAGATGCCGGCGCTCAAAAAGAATGAAAAACACGACCTCGACGTCGTGGTGGACCGTTTGAAAGTTCGCCAAGACGTGGCCCAACGACTGGCCGAGAGCTTTGAGGCCGCTTTGGGCGTGGCCCAAGGGCGCGCCATTGTGCTTGACATGGACAGTGGGCAAGAGCGCAGTTTCAATGCCGAGTTTGCCTGCCCCGTGTGTCAATTCTCCATGGGTGAGTTGGAGCCCAGGCTCTTTTCATTCAACTCACCCACAGGAGCTTGCACCGCCTGTGAAGGCCTGGGGGAGGAGTCGTTTTTTGATCCTGCACGGGTGGTGGCCTTTCCCTCATTGAGCCTGGCCAGCGGTGCGATCAAGGGGTGGGATCGGCGCAATTCGCAATACTTTGCGATGCTCGAGAGCTTGGCTAAGCATTATCAATTTGACATTGATACTGCATTTGAAGACCTCTCCCCAGACATTCAGCAAGCGGTCTTGCAAGGCTCGGGTGCCCAAGACATCCGGTTTACTTACGTCTTGCAAGAGGCGGGTAAAACCCCGAAAAAAACCACCAAAACCCATCCCTTTGAAGGCATTTTGCCCAACATGGCCAGGCGCTATTCGGAGACGCAGTCGCCGGTGATCAAAGAGGAGTTGGCCCGCTTTAAAAGCATGAGGGCCTGCGTCACCTGTGGTGGCGCACGACTGCGCCTAGAGGCCTTGCATGTGCGCTTGGGCGAAGGCCCTCTCGCCAAAGGCCTGCCTCAAGTGAGCGGCATGACGCTCGGAGAGTCGTATCACTACTTTCAGGGCTTAACACTGGTGGGCGCCAAGGCCGAGATCGCCTCCAAGGTGGTGCAAGAGATTGTGGCGCGCTTGAAGTTTTTGAACGATGTGGGGTTGAGTTATTTGAGCTTGGATCGGCGTGCGGAGACCTTGTCTGGGGGAGAGTCGCAACGCATCCGCTTGGCTTCACAAATTGGTTCAGGACTGACGGGCGTCATGTATGTGCTGGATGAACCCAGCATTGGACTGCACCAGCGCGACAACGATCGCTTGATTGAGACTTTGAAGCATTTGCGTGACATTGGCAACTCGGTCTTGGTGGTCGAGCACGACGAGGACATGATCCGTGCGGCCGATTTTTGTGTTGACATGGGACTCGGCGCGGGTATCCACGGTGGTGCGGTGATTGCCCAAGGCACCCCCCTGGAGGTGCAAAACAACCCAGCGTCTTTGACGGGTCGCTACTTGTCGGGGACGCTGGCGATTGCTGTGCCCCCCAGGCGCACGCCCTGGCTGCCCCTCCAAAACGAAAAAGAAGAAGCCGCCAAGCTGGCCAAAGTCGCGAACCCGAAAGTGCGGGTTGAACGGGCCAGCGCACTCAGCCGGGGTGTGCCGGCCTCTCGCTCGAGCTTGCTGCCCAAAGAAGAGCGCGACCACCCGTTTGCCAAATTGCGCGCTGAGCGGCCCCAAGAAGGCGAGCCTCAAAACAGCAACCCGCTTGCCCAAAGCCCCCTTGCCGTGTTGGACCCCGAGCGTTCTTCTAACCCTTGGCTGGTCAGCCCCAACGGCAAATGTTTGCAAGTCTCGGGTGCGCGGGGCAACAATTTGCGCAACGTGGAGGTGAAAATTCCGGTGGGCCTCATGACCTGTGTGACGGGCGTGTCCGGTTCTGGCAAATCCACCTTGGTCAACGATACCTTGTACGCAGCAGCGGCCAAGCACCTGTATCGCTCCCATGAGGAGCCGGCCGCTCACGATGAAATTTTGGGCCTGGAGTATTTCGACAAGGTGATCAATGTGGACCAGTCGCCGATAGGGCGCACCCCCCGCAGCAACCCGGCCACTTACACCGGGCTCATGACACCCATTCGAGAGCTGTTGGCCGAAATGCCCATGGCCCGCGAGCGCGGTTATGGCGCTGGAAGATTTTCTTTCAATGTCGAGGGCGGGCGCTGTGAGGCGTGTCAAGGCGATGGGGTGGTCAAAGTGGAGATGCATTTCTTGCCCGACGTCTATGTGCCCTGTGACATTTGTCATGGCAAACGCTACAACCGGGAAACGTTGGAGGTGTTTTACAAGGGCAAGAACATTGCGCAGATTTTGGACCTCACCGTTGAGGCCGCCATCGTCTGCTTTGATGCCGTGCCCACCATTGCACGAAAACTCCAAACCTTGATGGACGTGGGCTTGAGCTACTTGAAGTTGGGTCAATCGGCCACAACGCTCTCAGGTGGCGAAGCCCAACGCGTGAAGTTGGCGCTCGAGCTGTCCAAAAGAGACACGGGCCGCACCTTGTACATCTTGGACGAGCCCACCACCGGGCTGCATTTTGCGGACATCGAACTGCTCTTAAAGGTGCTTGTGACCTTGCGTGAAGCAGGCAACACCATTGTGATCATTGAGCACAATTTGGATGTGATCAAGACCGCCGACTGGCTCATCGACATGGGGCCTGAAGGTGGAGACGCCGGCGGCTTTGTGGTCGGGGTTGGCACGCCGGAGAAATTGGCCACCAATCCCCAAAGCTTCACGGGGCGATATCTGAAAAAGCTGCTTGACAAAAATGCAGCGGTTGAAGGTCACGAACACTGACAAGGCCACGACTTGGAGGTCTTCCTGCACCCGTGCTTTAGGGCAATGAGGCCAGATGCTGTTTCAATGACCCCTCCAAGAGCGCACGGGTTTCTAGCGCTTGTGCACGGGCAGCTTTTGCGAAATCGTGCTCACCCGAGGCGTACAAAACTGCCCTGGAAGAATTGATCACGATGGGGGTTTGTTCGTTCACCCAAGCCGCTTGCAAGGTTCGCATGGCGTCACCGCCTTGAGCGCCAATGCCTGGGATCAGCAGGGGCAAGCTCGGTGCTTGTCGCCGCACGCGTTCAATGTCTTCAGGGTAAGTGGCGCCCACCACCAAGCCAAGTTGGCCATTCAAATTCCACCGGTGTTGCGCCTGGTGAGCGACGTGTTCATAAAGACGCAGGCTTGGGTGTTGGGATGCCTGGGTGCTGGGGTCGTTGGGCGTGACCAGGAGGTTTTGTAAATCAGCACCCCCAACGTTGGAGGTACGGCAGAGCAAAAAAGCCCCCTTGTCGTGACGCTTCAAGTAAGGCGTGATGGAGTCAAGCCCCATGTAAGGCGACAAGGTGATGGCGTCTGCACCGTAGCGCTCAAACGCCTCGACGGCGTACTGCTCGGCTGTTGATCCAATGTCGCCGCGCTTGGCGTCCAAAATGATGGGCACCTTGGGGGCCACGTCTTTGATGTGGCGAATGAGGCGCTCGAGATCCTTTTCAGCGCCGAGGGCAGAAAAGTAGGCGATTTGGGGCTTGAAGGCCAAGACCACGTCGGCACACGCCTGCACAATGTCCGCACAAAACTCAAAGGTCTTGTCCTTGCGCCCTTGCATGTGGGCGGGAAAGCGACCGGGTTCTGGGTCAAGGCCCACGCAAAGGAGGGACTGATGGGCGAGCCTGGCGTGGCGCAGTTGGTCAAGAAAATTCATCGCAGAAGTTACTCAGTATCGGTCAAGGTGGTAGACAAAAGCACACGGCCATCTTTGATCATGTCAGGCGATCGCGCTGCATAAACGTGGGGCCAACCTGGGGTCAAGTCGTGGGGTCAAGTTTGTCCCGGCTTTACTCAAGACGGGGTTGACTCGAGAACGGACAAGGCCAGGCACAGGTCGCTCCAAGACTTGGCTTTGTCTTGGCCCGAGCGCCACAAATACTCGGGCGGTTGGGTCACGACCATGGGGGTGCCCTCAAAGGACAACAGGCGCCCGCACAGCTTGGCGTGGGGCAGGCCTTCAAGCGCTGTGCTTTGCACCAAGGTTTGTGCGGCCATTCGGCCCATGACGAGCAAGACCTGGGGCCTGAGCAGTCGAATTTGTGCGCGCAAGTAGCCCAAGCAGGTTTGAACCTGCTGGGCTTGAACGCTGGCGCCTGGGCTGGCGCATTTGACCATGTGGGTGATCATGACCTCTTGTGTCGGGGGTGTGGGTGACGCGTTCAATGCGGCTTTGCCCGAGGCGGGCGGTGTGCTCCAAGACGCAGCACGCAAGAATTGCTCAAACAAGGGGTTGGAAATGGCCGCAAAAGCAAGGGCTTGGCCATTCACATTGAGTTGTGGGGCGTCGGCCAAGATCAACACGGGGCTGGGTTTGGGCAGCGAGCTCGAGCCGTGCGTGGCGGGCAACAGCGGCCAAGGGGTGGGGCTTGTGGGGTGCAAAGAGGATAGTCCAAACAAGCGGTCTTTGGGCTTCAAACCCAAGGAGCAGGCCTGGCAGTGTTGGGCTTGCTCGAGCAAGTCGCTCCAGCCCAAGGCGGTGAGGTCGGGGAGGGCTGAAAGTGCCGGAATCGCAGTAGGTGCAGAAGGTGCAGAAGGTGCGGGCTGGGGCGTCGCCGCGCTGGCGCTTGGCACGCCTGTATTGCGGGGGGCGTGAGGCGCATGAGGAGAATGTGGAGCTTGGGACGAATCGGCCGTTGGGTGTCTCGAAGCCGCGGCGGTCACCCCAGGCGGCTTTGCGCGCACCACCCCTTGAGGGCCTGCACCCAAGAGGGGGGATTTTTTTCTCTCCAGCAAAGAGATGCCCATCTCTTGCAAAATGTCGTGCTGTCGGTCGTCGAGTTGCATGTTCATAGCCTCAAGCTCATGATCATAGCGTTCTCCCGCACACCTGGGGCGAGTGGGTAATAATTTTTTCGCTCCCCCACCGCCCTGAAACCAAAGCGCTCATAAAGCGCAATGGCGCGCAGATTGCTCACCCTCACCTCCAACCAAATCCACTGTGCTTTTTCTTGGAGTGACTTGGTCGACACCACATTCAGGAGCAACAAGCCCAGACCGCGCGAGCGAAAGTCCTTGTGCACCGTGATGTTGAGCAAATGCACTTCTTGGTGGCCCTTCAAGGCGACAAAATAGCCAAGCAAACTCTCCTCTTGCCACAGCAGCTCACACCAATTGCCATGTTTTAAAGCATCGGTGAAGTTTCCCCGCGTCCAAGGGTTGGAATACGTGGTTTGCTCAATCGCCAGCAAGCTGTCGAGTTCGGGTTCTACAAGTGCGCGCATGGACAGGCCAGGGGGCCAAGGGGGGCCTGAGTGCTTGGCCAAGGCTAGGTGCTCGACACGCTCGATGGGCCGGCCGCTGGGGGGGCCCAAAACGCCGCAATGGAAGGGGTGCTCTTGCATTGCAAAGTGTCGCTTCAAGCCCGCTTGGGCGTTGAGGTCTGGGTCATGCTGGCGGCCTGGGCGGCGGCCCGCTCCAAGGTCGTTTGCGCGACTTGATCGCGAAGGTACCAAGGGCTGGGCAGGCCCAGGTGCACAGGATCAACAAGCTTTGGTCCGTCAAGTGCAGGGCAATAGGCAAAATGCTGCTGCGCCAAGGCCAACAAAGCCTGGGCACTGGGCTCACAGTCGCACCCCGTGAGGGCGCTCATGTCAGCGCCACCCTCACCCATACCCTCACCCATACCCAATGCAGGACCAGCACCCGCCGCCGCAAAAGATGGACCCCGTGCCACCAGTTCCTTCACTGCCTTGGCGTTTCCCGCCATGAGGGTCGCCGCGGTGGATGTCAAATCCCCCCATGGCGCAGGCCAAGACAAGGCCGACTCGGACTCGATGCGGGGGGCTTGGACGCAGACCCAGTGGTTTTGTTGCCACTGGTAGGCGCCCCAATACACTTGTTGCATGCGTGCATCCAAGGCGCAAACGACACGCTCCTGAGCGTGACCGAGCAAGCGTGCGGTTTGGGCCAAGCATTGCAGGGTGCTGAACCCCAGCGTTGGGGTGCCGTGCGCCAAAGAAAAGCCTTGGGCAAGGGAGACCGCGGTTCTGAGCCCAGTGAAGGCGCCAGGCCCCTTGGTGTAGACAATGGCGTCAAGCTTTGCCAAGGACAAGGACAAGGTCTTGAGGCCTTCTAGGCAAAGCGGGACAATGGTGGCGGAGGTTTTGGTGCCGCTTTCACACCGGCCAAGCCAGGTCTCCTCGCCTTTGGCCAACGCAATGCTGGCGTGCTCGGTGCTGGTGTCTAAGGCCAAAATGTTCATCGGGGAATTATCCCTGAAATAGGCCAAGCCCAATGGCCAGTAAAAGGGTCAGGGCCAGGCTCAAGGTCAGGTTAAAGTGTGGTCAGCAACACGTCCAAGGAAAGAAAGAGTGCAGCATGAACCGTCAACTCCACAAAGGCACGCATGAAAGTCGCAGCCTTGTCTTTTGGTAAGGAGCGCATGAGCAGGCGTGTCTTCTTGCTGTGCGCGTTTTGCTGGCTGGCCTGGCCACTGTTGGCCAGTGGCCAAGACGCCCGAAGGCAGTCGCTGGGGTCACCCCCAGAGACGAGCAAGTCGCCACTGCGCTCAGAACTTGGGTCTACACCCGAGTCTATGCTGCCCAGTGACATTGTGCGTTTGATGCAGTCTTTGCATCTGCCCGAGCAAAGCATGAGTGTCGTGGTGCGAGACCTTGACTCTGGGGCAGAACCCGTTCACCACCGTGCCAGTGACATCCGAACCCCAGCCTCGCTGATCAAACTCGTCACCACCCAAGCGGCCCTGGATCTCTTGGGACCCGCTTTTGTTTGGCACACACCCGTGTTTGTGACGGGCCCCATTCAAGGCGGGGTCTTGCGCGGGGATGTCCATGTGCGTGGCTCGGGCGACCCCAAATTCAATTTGGAGGCGGCCACCCAGATGCTGCTCGCTTTGAAAGGGATGGGGTTGCAGCGAATCGAGGGCGACTGGTGGATTGACAAATCCCTCTTTGAGCTCGCTGCCAAAGATCCCGCCTCCTTTGATGGTGAGCCCTTCAAGCCCTACAACGTGGGGGCCGATGCCATGCTGGTGAATTTCAATGCCTTGCTGCTCACCTTGACGCCCGATGCGGTGTTGCCACTGGCGCATGTGCGGGTTGACCCCCCGCTTTTGGGCTTGACCTATCCCGCCACCGTGCCCTTGAGTGCTGGGCCATGTGAGGATTACCGAGGGCAATTGAAGGCGGACTTTTCGCGCGTGCTGGAGATCCGCTTGGCAGGACACTACCCCCGAGCTTGCGGCCAACAAGTTTGGCCCCTGGCGTCCCCCAACCCCCAAGAGTACACGACTCGGGCCTTGGGGGGATTGTGGAAGGCGCTTGGCGGCGAGATCACCGGAGAATTCAAACTCGGTGCCGTGCCCAAAGGATTGACACCCCTTTGGCGACAAGACTCGGCCACCTTGGGCGAAATCATCCGCGACATGAACAAATACAGCAACAACGTGATGGCCCACCAACTCTATTTGAGTTTGAGTGCCTACGCCATGACAGGCCCGTTGGTGGGCAGCAACGAGGCCTCGGCAAAAATCGTGCACGACTGGTGGACGGCCCGCTTCACAGCACCAGAGCCCCGCACCCAAGAGGGCTCAGGCCTCAGCCGTGACGACCGCATGAGTGCCAGAGGCCTCACGCAGTTGCTTCAATACGCATGGGAGTCGCCCTACAGCGCCGAGTTGATCGCATCCTTGCCGATCTCAGGCCTGGATGGAACCCTGAAAAAAAGCCAAATCGCAGGTCTTGCCCATTTAAAAACCGGCAGTTTGAACGGCGTGCTCGGTGTCGCCGGTTTTGTGCAAGCCCACAATCACCATCGCTATAGCCTTGTGGTCTTGGTCAACCATCCCAATGCCGGCAAAGCACGACCTATGATGGATGCGTGGATTGAGTGGGTGGCCAACCATTGAGCCTGTTGACATAGCCCGGTGACCTCTGTGGTGACCACTCAGGTCACCACTGTGGCTTATAGGCACTTTGATCCTGACCGATGAGCCCGTTCAAAGCCCCCAGGGGTTTTTTTCAAGTGTCAATGCCGTGTTGGGAAATGCTCTGCGGTGAGGAACATTCCAATCCACATTGAAAGCACAAGGCAGGAGGATGCAACGCTGAACGCAAGAAAGCTCTAAAAGTTTTTGCAAGAAAAACGCACCAACGGCGGGCGAGCCCTTGGGCCAGGCCGGGCCCACGCGTTTGAATGGCCTGAGCGGCCTAACCAGCGTAATCAGCCTAACCAGCGTAATCAGCGTTACCAGCCTTTTGGGCTTCGCAAAAACGTGTAGGCGTAGTTGCCGATCATGCGCTGAGCAACAGGGGTGATGTGGATGTTGTCGGCGTAGAGGTAGGTGTTGTAGTTGGGGTCTGCCGTGGTGGCATTGCAATTGATGCCGGCGGTGAGCCCAGGGCATGCCGCAGTGCCCAGACCTGCCGTGGTGATGCCATAGCCTTGCAAGTCTGCGCTCAAGAGCAAAACCTCAATGTCAAAAAGTCTCACCCCTTGCCCAGACACATACAAGCCCGCATTGGTGATGATGGCGGTGTTGAAGGCGCGGGTCAGGTCCTGGATAAATTGAGGCAAGCCCCCGGTGTAATTGGGATAGCGTGTGGCAAAGCTGGTCGCATTGATTTGCGCAAAAGGGCTGCCTTTCAAATCATAGGCATTGAGCAGCAAAATATGGCTGAAATTGTTCAGCTGTCCCCTGGCAAATTGTTGATAAGTCAGCCCCAAGGCGCTCAGGGTGCTCACGGCCGAGGCGGGTGTTTCATCCCCCTTCAAGACCGCCAACGTGTGATTCAAGATGTCGTTTGTGCCAGCCGTGATCACCAGCATGTCGCTGGACTGAGCGCGAAAGCCCGCAAGCTGAGCTGGGAGGTCGGCCACGGTGGCGCTTGGGTTGGCCAAGCCAGACACCGCGGGGTCAAAGGCCAAGTTGTAGTCGAGCGCCATTTGAGGAATCCAATTGGTCACAGTGCCATCGTTGACCGTCAATTGATCGGCATAAGCGTTGGCCAAGGAGCCTTGGTAGCTTAAGAAGTCGCCCACGGAGACAATTCGGGCGGGAAAAAACTCATCCACTTTGACGCTCGAGCCGCACGACGCCACCAGCGCGCACAGGCCCAAATAGGCCAACCGTTGGCCCAGGCGCTTGGCCGTGATGGTAAGCTTGATCTTCATGCAGGTCTCCATTAATAGCCGATAGTTTAACGGGTGAATGTCAAGGTTGGATTTCGGTGTGACTTGCTCGATTCAATCGATCGGCCACCCCCGCCCAAAGCACCCCGCTTGGAGGCGACTCAACCCAAATCTGCGAGACCCCCAAGGCATCAAAGTCTCGCAACGTGGCAAAAAGCGCATGGGCGCAATCTTGGGGCAATGCGGGCATGGCCTTAAAAACAAGGTGTGGGGCATGGGGCAGAGCATGGACGGCGCGGTCCCGAGACCACACCCCGATCGTCTGGGGTGATTCGCGGCTCAAACCGGTCAATTCGGGGGGCGGTTTGCGTCCCAAACGTTCGATCTCGAGCAGCATGCTAGTGCTGTCCATGAGTTTCACCCGTGCCCGAGGGGCGTAGTGCGAGGCCAGGGTTCCCGACGCTTTGGGAGCCGTGGCTTCAAAGGCCCGCGTGTGGGCACCCTCAGGGCGGGACATCGCCAAGAGATCGTCTTGCCGCAGCACGGGCCTATTGAGGGCCTCTTGCAGCGTGCTTTGGTCAATGAGGCCTGGGCGCAACAAAATGGGCTCGCCGCGGGTGCAGTCGACAATGGTGGACTCGATGCCAATGTCACAGTCGCCCGCGTCGAGCAAGCTGAGGGTGGCGCCGAACTCATCGCGCACGTGACCAGCCCGGGTGGGGCTCACCCGGCCAAAGCGGTTGGCGCTGGGCGCAGCCACGCCATGCACACCCAGGGCTCGGGCTGTTTCGAGGAGGGCCAAGGCCACCGGGTGGGAGGGCCAACGCAGACCGATCGTGTGGGACTGCGCACTTGCGGCTTGGGCCACGTTGGCGCGTTTGTGCAAGATCAAGGTGAGCGCACCAGGCCAAAACCGCTCCATCAAGGTTTGCGCAAAGTCGGGGATGTCTTGAGCGTAGTGCTCGACACCTTGGGCGCTCGAGATGTGCACGATCAAGGGGTGGTTGTTGGGTCGGCCTTTGAGCTTAAAAATTTGCTCAACCGCGGCATCTTGGTCGGCATCTGCACCCAAGCCATAAACGGTTTCGGTGGGGAAGGCGACGAGTTCTCCGCGATGGAGTGCGCGCGCGGCGTTTTGGATATCGGCCACGCTTGGTGAGAAGCTTGTCATGGCTCTGGCAAGGCTTGAAGGGCCCAGATGTCGCCTTGCTGGACCAAGCGAGGGGACACACCCAGGCCCGAGCCACCCAGCCCCAGCAGATAAAGGCATTGGTCCACCGTGTCTTTGACGGCTTCGGGACTCGAGCCGGTGATGTTCAAGTGGCCCATTTTGCGGCAGCGGCGTGCTTCTTTTTTGCCATAAAGGTGAAGATGGGTGCCTGGAAGGGCCAACAAGCGCGACCAATCGGGTTCTTGGGGCTGCAGTGGGTCATTTGCAAAAGCACTGTCTTGAGGTCGCACAGGAGACGCATCCCACCACAAATCCCCGAGCAAATTGAGCATGACACAGGGGCTGTGCTGGGCCACTGGGGTGAGCGGCAGGCCCATCAAGACACGCAGTTGAAGCTCAAACTGCGACTGGGCGCAGGAGTTGAGGCTGTGGTGCCCACTGTTGTGAGGCCGGGGCGCGATTTCGTTGACCACCCACAGCGAAGGGTCAGGCTCAAGGGCAAGCCCTGGGGTTGACTCGGCGCCGCTTGCAGCCGTGTCCAGCAAAAAGAACTCCACGCAAAGCACCCCCACGTAGTCAAGGTGCTTGGCCAGGGTTTGCGCTGCAGCAAGGAGCTCACGCTCGAGCTCGGGATGAACCCAGCCCGGAAAAACCGTGCTGGAGAACAAGATGCCTTGGAGGTGCTGGTTGATTTGGATGGGCAAGTGAACGCACACGCCCGTATCGGAGCGCGCCAAGACCACCGAGCACTCGGCCAAGAGGGGGAGTTTTTTCTCGAGCACACACACGAGATCTTGGGTCTTTTGGCTCGACTGCAACTGGGCGTAGGCTGCGGCCAAATCTTGGGCACGCGGCACCACCACTTGGCCTTTGCCGTCATAGCCCAATTGGGCGGTTTTAAGAATGGCGGGAAAGATCTCCAAGGGCGCCTTGGCCAAATCGTCTTGGGTTTCAATGACATGAAAGGGCGCCACGGGCAGATCACAGGCCCGGATCGTGGTTTTCTCCCTCACGCGGTTTTGGGCGACGCGCACCGAATTCGCTTTGGGACTCACGCCCAGCGTGCGGGCCAAGTGGTCAAGCGTTTGCGCCGGGACGTTTTCAAACTCCGTGGTCACACGTTCGCACAGCTCGCTCAATGCTTGTAAGCCTTTTTCATCGGTGTAGTCAAAACACAAAAAATGCTCGGCCATGGCACTGGCCGGACAGGCCGGGTCGGGGTCTAGAACGGCGGCTCGGTAGCCCATCGACTGGGCGGCTTGCACCAGCATGCGCGCGAGCTGTCCGCCACCGAGCACCCCAATGCATGCGGGTGGGGCGAGGGGGGGAAGTTCACGGCGCACGGGCAATGCTGAACAGGTTTCGGGGGCCATGGGGTGTTGATTGCTCAAAGGGAGGTGGGAGTGAGCACACTTTGGCGCGCCGCATTGGTTTGTGCCTCACGGTAGGCGTCGAGCTTGGCTTGCAAAACGCGATCATGAAGTGCTAGCATGGCCACTGCAAAGAGTGCGGCATTGGCTGCCCCGCTGTGGCCGATGGCAAAGGTGGCCACGGGGATGCCCTTGGGCATTTGCACGATGCTGTGCAGCGAGTCCACGCCGTGCAGGTGTTGGCTCGCCACGGGAACACCCAGGACCGGAAGGGTGGTTTTGCTCGCCAGCATGCCTGGCAAATGGGCGGCGCCGCCTGCACCCGCGATAATAGCGTGCAAACCCGCTTGCCGCGCACCTTGTGCGTAGGCGAACAAATCGTCGGGCATGCGGTGAGCCGAGAGCACGCGCGCGTGAAACGGGATGTCAAACTCTTGGAGAATGCGGGTGGCGTGTTGCAAGGTCTCCCAATCCGATTGGGAGCCCATCACGACACCGATGAGGGCTTGAGTCATGGGGTGGATTGCCCTTGGGGCAAAAGAGTGCGAGTGGTTTGATTTTAATGGGTAGAAGAGGAGTGCCGGTCAATGATAGAAGTCAGCGTTGAAAATTTCGAGTTGGAGGTGATGCAAGCCTCTGTGGACACGCCCGTGTTGGTGGACTTTTGGGCGCCATGGTGTGCCCCTTGCAAGGTCATTGGCCCGCTGCTCGAGCAGTTGGAAGAAGATTACCAAGGGCGCTTTAAGCTGGTCAAAATCAACTCCGATGATGAGCAACAAATTTCTCAGGCCTTTGGCATCAAGAGCCTGCCCACTTGCATCTTGCTCAAACAAGGGCGCCCCGTCGATGGCTTCATGGGGGCTTTGCCCTTGGGGCAAATCAAAGCGTTTTTGGACAAACACCTCCCCTCCGTTGAGGAATTGACCGCGCTTGAAGACGCCCAAGAGGCCCAGGCTTTGATGGAGGAAGGCGACGCCCAAGCGGCATTGGTGAAACTGCAAGAGGCCTTGGCCATCAACCCGGCCAACGACGATGCGCGTTTTGATTGTGTCAAACTGCTCATCACCGAAGGAGAGCTCGACACCGCACAAGAGGTTTTGGCCCCGGCTTTGGGGCAAATCCCAGTGGCCTTGAGGTTTGAGTCCTTGAAGCACTGGTTGGCTTGCTTGCAGTTTGTGCAAACCGACCCGCAAGGGGCGTGGAGCCCGGCGCAGTTTGTAACCCACCTCGAGGCCAACAAGCGCGACTTTGCTGCACGCTTGGCGTTCGCACGCTGCTTGGTGGCCGCTGGCGAGATGGTGCCCGCCATGGACGAGTTGCTTGAGATCATCATGCGAGACAAAACCTGGAGCGAAGAGATTGCCAGAAAGCTTTATGTGGCCATTTTGGAGCTCATGACGCCCCCACCGGCCAAGGACGCCAAAACCAGCACCGACACCACGGCCGGTGGCATAGCGCTCACCACCCAAGTCAGCCTCAACGAGGATCCGCGCCTGGAGTTGATCTCCAAGTACCGCAGGCGGTTGAGCAGCGCCTTGAATTGAAACCCAAGGGGGGTAAGAGCGTTGAGGGCTGGGGCGGGGGCGGGGGCAGGGGTTGGGTGCCGGGCATAAAACGGCCGGAATAAAGCGGCCTGCATGAAACAGCGGGTTATAAGCGCTGGGTTTTAAGCGCTGGGTTTTAAGCGCGCCCACACCTCTTGGTATTTCAGCGCGGTTTGCGCAATGACGTCCTCAGGCAAGGTCGGTGCTGGGGCTGTTTTGTCCCAAGGCACCCCCGCGGCATTGCGGTAATGCTCGAGCCAGTCGCGCAGGAATTGTTTGTCAAAGCTTGGTGGATTCACCCCCACTCGGTAGGTCTCTAAGGGCCAATAGCGTGAGGAGTCTGGCGTCAACACCTCGTCCATCAGCACCAATTGGTCTTGCTCGTTCAAACCGAACTCGAACTTGGTGTCGGCGATGATGATGCCGCTCTTCAAAGCGATGCGCCGAGCGGCTTGGTACAGCGCCAGACTCGTGTCTCGCACTTGCTCGGCCAAAGTGGGTCCAATGAGGTCGGCCATTTGAGCAAATGCGATGTTCTCATCGTGCTCGCCCATGGCCGCTTTGGTGGCGGGGGTAAAGAGCGGGGTGGGGAGCTCGCAAGCGTTTTGTAAACCCGCTGGAAGGCGTTCAGCGCAGACGGTTTGGTGGGCCTGGTACTCTGCCCAAGCACTGCCCGCCAAGTAGCCACGCACGACCGCTTCCACGGGCAAAGGGCGCAAACGCTCAACCAGCATGGCGCGACCCAAGACTTGGGGCACATCCTCGGCGCTCACCACCGACTCGGGGGCCAAGTGGGTGAGGTGGTTGGGGCAAATCGAAGAAAGCTCTTCAAACCAAAACAAGGCCATTTGCGTGAGCAAGGCGCCTTTGCCCGCAATGGGCTCGCTCATGACCACATCAAAGGCACTGATGCGGTCGCTGGCAATCATGAGCAATTGGTGTTCGCCCACGGCGTAGTTGTCACGCACCTTGCCACGCGAGACAAGGGGCAGGGAAAGCAAGGTGCTGGTGTGCAAAGGAGGCGTCATGGCAGGTGCGGTTATAAGGTGGACCGTGGGCAGTTTGCAGTTTGCAGTGGTGGATGAGGGGCGGGGATTGCCGCAAAATCCGAAAGTCTTGAAAGTCCCGCAAGTCCCGCAAGACACGTGAAGCCTTTCTCTGAACGCTATAACCTCTTCAACACCGATGACCCCCCAACAAATTAAAGACTGTCAGCAAGCCAATACCCAAGGACTTTGGCGTTGACGCAATCAAAGTGAGGTTTTTTGCGGGTGAGGTTTTGGTGTTTTAGCGTCTTGGCCGTCAGTGGGCGCGGGCTGGATGTTTTAGGCCACCACTTGTGACAAGTGGCCGCTGTTGTACTTGGCTGCAACAAAGAGCAAGGACTCGCCTTTGATTTTTGCGCCCTGACCTTCGCAACCAAATTGCTGATAGCGCTCGATACAGATTTTTTTGGCGGCCAATTTGGCGGGCTTTAAAAATTCTCGGGGATCGAATTTGCTCGGGTTTTTCGCCATGAACTCGCGCACCGCGGCCGTCATGGCCAAGCGGATGTCGGTGTCGATGTTGATTTTGCGCACGCCGTGTTTGATCGCTTCTTGAATCTCGGAGACCGGCACGCCATAGGTTTCTTTCATCTCGCCACCAAACTCGCGAATTTTGCTCAGCAAGTCCTGCGGCACGCTGGAGCTGCCGTGCATGACCAAGTGCGTGTTGGGGATGCGGTGGTGGATTTGTTTGATGCGCTCAATGGCCAAAATGTCGCCCGTGGGCATGCGAGAGAATTTGTAGGCGCCGTGGCTGGTGCCAATGGCAATGGCCAAAGCGTCGAGCTGGGTGCGCTTGACAAAATCCGCCGCTTGCTCAGGATCGGTCAAGAGCTGCTCGCGGGTGAGCACCTCTTCAGAGCCGTGGCCATCTTCTTGGTCGCCTTGGAGGGTTTCCAGTGAACCCAAGCAGCCAAGTTCGCCCTCGACGGTGATGCCTTTTTTATGGGCCATGGCCACGACCTTGGTGGTGACGTCCACGTTGTAGTCGTAGCTCGCCACCGTTTTGCCGTCCTCCATCAAGCTGCCGTCCATCATGACCGAGGAAAAGCCCAAATCGATGGCGCCTTGACAGACCAAGGGGCTTTGGCCATGGTCTTGGTGCATCACCACGGGGATGTTGGGGTAGGTTTCGATGGCCGATTGGATGAGGTATTTCAAAAAGGTCTCACCCGCGTATTTGCGGGCACCGGCACTCGCTTGCATGATCACGGGAGAGCCCGTTTCATGCGCGGCTTCCATGATGGCTTGAACTTGCTCAAGATTGTTGACGTTGAACGCTGGAAGTCCATAGCCATTCTCTGCGGCATGGTCGAGGAGTTCACGCATGGAGACGAGTGCCATTTTGAGATCCTGTTCTAAAGAATAAAAAACAAAGGGAATATTTTAAACCCGAACGCCGCGGGCCTCGGGGCTTAAGCCACTTTGCAGATTTTGAGCATGTTGGTCCCCCCAGGCGAGCCCATCGGTTCGCCACAAGTGATCGCATAGACATCGCCCTTTTGCAAGGTGCCACGTTTGAGCAAGTCACCCTCGGCTTGTTTGAGCGCGGTGTCGCGGTCGGTGCTGGTGTCCATGAGGAGCGGCGTCACGTTGCGGTACAGGGCCATTTTGCGTTGGGTGCTGAGCTTGCTCGTGAGGGCATAAATCGGGATGTGGATTCGGTGCCGGCTCATCCAAAGTGCGGTCGAGCCCGAGTCGGTCAACGCCACCAAGGCTTTGGCACCCAAGTGGTGGGCGGTGAAGAGGGCGCCCATGGCGATGGTTTGGTCAATGCGATCAAAGGTCTTGCCGCTGAAGTCGGCGTCGAGTTCGATTTGTTCGGCAGACTCGGCCGCCACACAAATTTGTGCCATCTCTTGCACCGTTTCGAGGGGGTATTTGCCCGCCGCCGTCTCAGCGCTCAGCATCACCGCATCGGTGCCGTCAAGAACCGCATTGGCCACATCACTCACTTCTGCGCGGGTGGGAACGGGCAGCGTGATCATGCTCTCCATCATTTGCGTGGCGGTGATGACGAGCTTGTCATGGGCCATGGCGCGGCGAATCATGTGTTTTTGCAAAGCCGGAACCGCCGCGTTGCCAACCTCCACGGCCAAGTCGCCACGCGCGACCATGATGCCGTCGCTCGCTTTCAAGATCTCTTCGAGTTGGGGAATGGCTTCGGCGCGCTCAATTTTGGCAATCAAAGCCGGCTTGTACTTGTAAGGCGCTGCGGCGACGTTGGCCAATTGCCTGGCGAGCTCCATGTCGGTGGCGGTTTTGGGGAAACTCACGGCCAAAAAGTCCGCCTGAAAACTCATGGCGGTTTTGATGTCTTCCATGTCTTTGGCGGTGAGGGCCGGCGCGGTGAGTCCGCCGCCCTTTTTGTTGATGCCTTTGTTGTTGGACAAGATGCCACCAATTTGAACCCGGGTGTGCACCTGTTCTCCCACAACTTGGGTGACCTCGAGCACAATCAAGCCGTCGTTGAGCAGCAGCAAGTCGCCCGTGCTCACGTCTTGGGGCAATTCTTTGTAGTCCAGTCCCACGCCTTGGTCGTTGCCCAGGGCTTGGCGAGAGGCGTCCAAAATAAAAACTTGGTCCTTGGTGAGGGTGATTTGACCGTTTTCGAATTTGCCCACGCGAATTTTGGGCCCTTGCAAGTCGGCCATGATGGCCACCTCACAGCCGGCCCGGGTGGCCGCCTCTCGAACCAAGCGCGCACGGTCAATGTGGTCTTGTGCCACGCCGTGCGAGAAGTTCAGTCGCACCACATTCACGCCCGCGCGGATCATGGCCTCTAGCAGGGCAGGGTCGCTGGAGGCGGGCCCCAGTGTGGCGACAATTTTGGTGGAGCGGTGGAGGGTGTTTTTAAGGAGAGTCATGCTCGGGATTGTCCCATGAAAGGGCCTGTTCGCGCAGTGTTCAATGGGTGCGTTTTCTCTGCACAGGACTGAGCTTAGGGCGGATGGGACCCGCCCCTTTGCGCAAAGCCTGTTTCGGCCCTGATGGCCAGGCCTTTATGGGGTTCGATCTGAGAGAGGTTCCCAGCCGGATGCGTGGGCCATGCGCCTATAAAAAGAAAACAAAAGAATGCATTTGATGTGCAATGTCCTTGAAACAGTACGTCCCTTGTCAAACAAATTTGGGTTTTGATCTTCAAGCATGGATAATTGAACCCTTTATGAGGACATGAAGCCCTTGCCCGCACTTTGTTGTTCGGGGTTTTGGACTGTCCTTGATTTTGACCGCTCGCCAGCGTTGGAGGTATGTCTAGCCTTGTTGCTCAGCATCTCCAGGGCTTGTGGCTTGTACCCAATGATCCGCACTCGATGAACACACCCCAAGTCCCCATTGCTATTGAGCAACCCATGCCTCACCGAAAAATCATTCGCGAGTGGCTGATCCCTTTGGCCGACAGGAATACGGCGTTGGCGCTTGTCCTTTTGGTGGCGGATTTGAGCATTTGGGGCGCCTTGATGGTGGGCACCGTGGTGTTCGAGTCCTTGGCACTTAAATTGCTGTGTGCCTTGGTTTGTGGGTTTTGGATTGGCCGACTCTTCATCATTGGACACGACGCTTGCCACCAAAGCCTCACCCCCCACCGCACCTTGAACAAGTGGTTGGGACGCATTGCTTTTTTGCCCTCACTCACGCCGTTTAGTTTGTGGGACATTGGTCACAATGTGGTCCACCATGGCTACACCAATTTAAAGGGCTTTGATTTTGTCTGGGCGCCTTTGACCCAAGCGGAATACCAATCCATGGGGGCTGCTCAGCGGCTCATGGACCGTGTTTACCGCAGCGGTTGGGCCCCGGGACTTTATTACATGATTGAGATTTGGTGGAACAAAATGTTTTTCCCCAATAAAACCAATATGCCCACCCGGCGTCCAATTTTCATTCGTGACAATTTGCTGGTGTTGGCCTTTGGCTTGATTTGGTTGGGTGCCACCGCCTATGCTGCGGTGCAGACACACCAATCGATTGCGCTCATTTGGTGCTTTGGCGTTTTGATTCCATTTTTATTTTGGTGTGCCATGATTGGTTTTGTGGTCTACGTTCACCACACCCATGTGCGCGTGTCTTGGCACGATGATCGTGCGGCGTGGTCCAAAGCACAACCCTTTGTATCGACCACAGTGCATTTGACGTTCCCGTTCAAGATGGGCGCTTTGATGCACCACATCATGGAGCACACTGCACACCATGTGGACATGAGCATTCCTTTGTACAAATTGAAACAAGCCCAAAACAAACTTGAAACCATGCTGCCCCAACGCATCATTGTGCAGCCCTTTTCTTGGGGGTGGTACTTTGAGACGGCCAGGTCTTGCAAGTTGTATGACTTTAGCTTGCGATGCTGGACCGACTACAAAGGGCGGGCCACCTCCACGCCTTCACCCTTGGGACCTCTGGCCCAGGCCAGTTGAGCGGCCACCTGAGGCGACCAACTCGAGACCATCAGGCGAGAGGACCTGAGCGAAAAAAGCCCTTCATCGAAGGGTTTTTTTCATGAGCAGCAGGGGATGCGACGCGCATGGGCAGTTGCTTATGATTTTTGGGCTCGAGCCTTGAGCACTTCAAAAGCGGGCAGGGTTTTGCCCTCGAGCACTTCTAAAAATGCGCCCCCTCCAGTGGAGATGTAATCGATGTCTTGAGACAGGTGGTATTTGGCTATGGCCGCCAAGGTGTCACCTCCACCGGCCAGGCTGAAGGCCTGCGATTGGGTGATGGCCCGGGCCAAGGACTCGGTGCCTTTGGAGAAGGCTTCAAACTCAAAAACACCGATGGGGCCATTCCAAACCAGGGTGCCGGCTTTGGACACTTCCAGGGCCAGCGCTGCCGAGGTCTGTGGACCCACATCCAAAATCAGATCGTCGCTTTGCACGTCTTGGGCGGCTTTGGTGCAGGCGCTCGACTCGTCGCCAAAGGACTTGGCCACGACCACGTCGCTCGGGATGGGCACCTGAGCGCCGCGGCTTTTCATGAGCGCCATCACCGCTTGGGCTTGCTCGACTTGATCGGGCTCACAGAGGCTTTTGCCGATCGGCAAGCCACTGGCGAGCATGAAGGTGTTGGCAATGCCACCGCCCACGATCAGGTGATCCACCTTGTTGGCCAAGGAGAGCAAAATGGACAATTTGGTAGAGACTTTGGAGCCGCCCACGATGGCGACCAAGGGTCGCTTGGGGTTGGCCAGGGCCTTAGAGATGGCCACGATTTCTGCGCTCAAGAGGGGGCCAGCGCACGCCACCGGTGCATATTGGGCCACGCCATAGGTGCTGGCCTCGGCGCGGTGGGCGGTGCCAAAGGCGTCGTGGACAAACACATCGCACAAGGCGGCCATGTGTTGGGACAATTCAGGGTCATTGGCTTTTTCGCCGACATTGAAGCGGCAGTTCTCCAGCATCACCACTTCGCCCGTCTTGACCTGCACGCCTGAGACCCAGTTTTGAATCAGGGGAATGGTTCGGCCAAGCAGTTCGCCCAGGCGAGCCGCGACCGGGGCGAGGGAGTCTTTGGCGGTCCATTGACCCTCTTGGGGACGACCCAAGTGGCTGGTGACCATGACCGCGGCGCCGGCCTTCAAGGCCATTTCAATGCAAGGCAGCGAGGCTTGGATACGGGTGTCTTCGGTGATGTGGCCTTGCTCGTCTTGGGGAACGTTCAAGTCTGCGCGAATGAGCACGCGTTGGTCGCCAAGGAGGCCTTGGTGGCAGAGGTCGGCAAAGGCAATGAAGTCCATGGGGATGTTTTTTTGATGAGAGAAAGAGCGAAGTCAAAAGGGCCGACGCCAAGTTCTTGTGGGTGGCTTGGGTGGCGGCTTTGGCATCAAGAGGCGTCAACCGCGGCAATTTTAGCCTGTGAGGGCGGGCGTTTTTAGGCTGACCAGGGGATTGTCAGTTGGGACGTGCTCAGGCGCCCGCCCAAATGTGCAGGGGCAAGTACACCGCCATCCCCACCACGATCACCCCCAAAAGGGAGGGATTTTGCTTGCGCAGCAAGGTGTAATAGAGCACCCCGGCAAGGCAAGCGATCCAGCGCGCATCAAGCCAAGTGTGAATCCACTGTCCATGGCGTGTGAGAACCTCTGGGGCGATGACCGCGAGCAAGGCGGCAATGGGCGCGTATTCAAGGGAGCGCTCTAGCCAGTAAGGCAGCGTCCACGCTTTGTTGGACAGGACAAAAAATCCTCGACTGATCACGGTGATCACGGTGAGGCCCAAAATCGTCCAGAGGTGGTCCAAGTGAAGGTCAAAAGGAAAGGCGTTCATGGCACAGCGGCCTTGTCGCTCGGTTTGTTGGCGCGGGTCCAGCGCTCGAGCACCAAGCACCAGAAAACGCTCACCACCATGGCAAACAAAATATTGAGCTTCAAAGGCCAAGCCGCGGTGAGGCAGGCCGCAATGCTGGCCAGCACGGCGACCAAGCCGCGCTGCGGCGTGTTGATCATTTTGCAAGTCACCCCCACCAGGGCCAAAATCCCAGCAAAGCCCACCCCCCATTGGATGGGGATGTATTGGGTGAGAAAGATGCCCAAAATGCTCCCACTCATCCAGCTCGCCCAGTTTAAAAAAGAGTTGCCCGCCAAAAAGGCTTGCTCAACCCTTTGTTCCTCAGGGTTGGTGGCCGGTGTGGGGAAGCGCTGCATGAACTGAACATAGCTGATGTCCGCTGTGAAGTAACTCGCCCCCAGTCGGTACCAGCGGGGATAGTGAGCGAGGTAGGGGCGCAAATGGGCGCTGAAAACCACAAACCTCAAGTTGACACAAAACGCCGTTGCGAGCACCACGCTCCACGGTGCATTCACCGCCAAGAGGGGCAAAACAGCCAGTTGTGAACTTCCCGCAAACACCAACAGCGTCATGGCCAAGGCGTCGGCCAGACTCAGTCCTGAGTTGACCATGGCCACCCCAGTCATGAGGCCCCAAGCAAAAATACCCAGACACACACTGGCAATGCTGGCGACGCCTTCTTTGAAGGCGGGGTGGGAGAAATTTTGTTGCAAGATAAACATAGGGGATGGGCGCGTGCGCAGCGTCCATTAGGTGCTGGGGGAGGCTTGCGTGCGAGCTTGCGCGTGTTGGGGTGGCGCCAGGCCCTTCTCCTGATCGCCCTCCAAGTCCATGCCCATGCCCACTTGCAAGGGGTGTCCTTGTAAAAAAGACTTGACCGCCATGCGTTGGTGACCCGAACGTTGGAGCTGCAAAATGCGCAGCACGCCTTGCCCACACTGCACATCAAGTCCCGCATCGCTCACCCCCACGATCTCACCGGGCTTGGCGCCGAAGGCGTGCGAGCTGGCTCGGTCTTGTGCCTGCGTCAAAGCTTGCGCATCCCAGACTTTAAGGGTTTGGCCCATGACCGCGGTGGTGCAACCGGGCGCAGGATTGAACGCCAACACTTGGCGCATGAGGCTTGCCGCGTCTTTGGACCAGTCAAGGGGGGACTCGTCTTTGCTGATTTTGTGGGCATAGCAAGTGCCCTCAGTGCCTTGTGCAAGGGCACTCAATGTTGGCAACTGCTCGAGGGTTTGCACAATGAGCTTTGCACCCAAGGCCGCCAACCGGTTTTGAAGCGCAAGACTGGTGTCTTGTGTTTCGATGGGGATCGCCTCTTGCAAGAGCACGGCACCGGTGTCGAGGCCCTCGTCCATTTGCATGATGCACACCCCGGTTTGCCGGTCACCGGCCTGGATGGCGCGTTGTATGGGCGCGGCGCCGCGCCAGCGCGGCAGCAAAGAGGCGTGAATGTTCAGGCAGCCCAAGGGAAAAAGCTGCAAACACCAAGCGGGCAAGATGAGGCCGTAAGCGACCACCACCATCAATTCGATCCGGTCTTGGCAAAGCGCTTCAAGCGTGGCTTTGGCCTGCTGAGCTTCTTGTGCATGAACGCCATCCAATCGCAAGCTTTTGGGTTGCAAGACCGGCAGGTGATGGGCCAGGGCCAGGGTTTTGACACGGGAGGCTTGGAGCTTGAGGCCACGACCAGCGGGGCGATCGGGCTGGGTGAGGACGGCGACGACCTCATGGCCTGCCAGCAGCAAGGCCTCAAGCGACTGAGCAGCAAATTCGGGTGTTCCGGCAAAAGCGATGCGCATGGAGGTCGGGACTCAGTGAGGGATGGGGGGCCGGGGTGGACAGGTCGGTGCGCAAGCGCCCAAGCCATCTGGGCTGATGGTCACAGGATCACCCAAGGGGCAAATCAAGCGCGGGTGTTTTGCCGTTGCGCTTTGACAAACTTGGCCTTGATTCTAGAGCGTTTCAAAAAGGACAAGTACTCCACAAACACGCGGCCCATCAAATGGTCCATCTCATGCTGGATACAAACGGCTTGCAAGTCTGTGGCGTGCAACGCATGGCGTTGCCCTTGGAGGTCAAGATAGGAGATGCGAATCTCCTGAGCTCGCTCAACCCCGTCAAAAATGCCGGGCACCGACAAACAACCCTCTTCAGCAATGAGGGTTTCCTCACTTTTTTCCAAAAGTTCCGGGTTGATCAGAACCCAGGGTTCATTGTGCTCTTCAGAGGTGTCCATGACGATCAAGCGCAGGTGCACGTCGACCTGGGTGGCGGCAAGCCCAATGCCGTTGGAGTCGTACATGGTCTCAAGCATGTCTTTGGACAAGGTCTCCAAGGCGAGATCAAACGCGCTCACGGGCTTGGCCACGGTGTGCAGCCTGGGGTCGGGATAACAAAGAATGGGTAACAAAGCCATGTGGCATATTGTCCTATTTTTTTTGCCCCAGGGTCTGCGTTGGTGCCCCATGGCCCTATAAAAATGTCGTCTTCACGAGGCGCAGAAAACACCCCGTTCAGTAAAACGGTCAAGGCCTAAAAAAATCCAAAATTCAAAATCAAAACGTAAAAAACGTTAAAAAAAGAGGTATATTGAGTCCATGTTTGAAGTACTCGTTTATGTCTACGAAAACTATTGGCAAGCCGATGCTTGCCCCCAGCTCGATCATCTGGGACGCAAACTCTCTGCCGTGGGTTTTGACCCGGAAGAGATTGCCCAAGCCCTGACTTGGTTGGCGGGATTGAATGTGGTGGCCCACAACGCTCAAGCCGTTGAGGTTCGCCAGGAGAGTTCGACGCCCACGCTCAGTGGCTTTACCGACAAAAAATCTGGCGCAATGGGCGCTTTGCCAACCCCCCCCCAACCCCAGTCGCCTGACAGCTTGCGCGTTTATTGTGTTGCCGAGCAAGACCATTTGGGTGCGGAGAGTTTGGGCTTTGTGAGTTTTTTGGAGACCGCGGGTGTCTTGCCCGCGAACTTGCGAGAAATTGTGGTGGACCGGGCCATGGCGGTGCCAGGCCGACCGGTGAGCATCGAGGACTTGAAAATCATTGTCTTGATGGTTTTCTGGAGTGCCGGCATCGAGCCCGATGCGCTGGTTTTGGATGAATTGTGCGACGACAACAATGAGCGCATCGCGCATTGACGCCCTTGGGGTCACCAACGCCATCGAGTGGGATGCCCAGCCCACCCCAAGCGTGTTTCAACCCGTTTAAAAAAGCCCGGCCTTGGGGCTTGAACCACAACGCCTTGGCGGCTTGATATCTGGGCACTTTCGCACTTTCGCTCCTTCGCACCTCGTCGCCAGAGGTCTTCAAGACTAGACCACCGCGCCAGAATTGGGGTCCTCGGGGTCTTCGCCTTTGGGCCCTGAGCCCTTCATCAAATCTTCGCGCTCTATGCCAAGCCACATGGCAATGGCGGCCGCCACAAACACCGAGGAGTAAATGCCAAACAAAATACCGATGGTCAAAGCCAAGGCAAAGTAGTGCAGGCTCGGTCCCCCAAAGAGCAGCATCGATAGCACCATGAGTTGGGTGCAACCGTGCGTGATGATGGTGCGACTCATGGTCGAAGTGATGGCGTTGTCAATGACTTGGACCGTGGTGAGTTTTCGGTAGCGGCGAAAGTTTTCGCGAATGCGATCAAAAATCACCACCGACTCATTGACCGAGTAGCCAAGCACGGCCAAGACTGCAGCGAGCACAGGCAGCGAAAATTCCCATTGGAAAAACGCAAAAAACCCCAAAATAATGATCACATCGTGCAAGTTGGCCACGATGGCGGCCACGGAAAACTTCCACTCAAAGCGAATGGCCAAATAGAGCATGATGCCCACCACCACAAAGCCCAAGGCCTTCAAGCCGTCGATGGCCAATTCGTCCCCCACTTGAGGCCCCACGAACTCGGTGCGGCGCATCTCGGCGCTGCTGTCCGCGCTTTTGAGTGCGGCAAAGACTTGGTCATTTTGACGCGAAGCCGAAGCGCCTTTGCTGGCAGGCAGGCGCACCAAGATGTCTTGGGCTGAGCCAAAATTTTGCACTTGAACGTCTTTGAGGCCCAGCGATTGCACGGCCTCACGGGCGGCTTCCAAGTTGACCACATGGGGGTAATTCACCTCCATCAAGGTGCCACCGGTGAACTCCACCGAAAGGTTGAGCCCATTGCTGAAGAGAAAATAGACCGCGGCCAAGAAAGTGATCAAGGAGACCGCGTTGAACGCCAGTGCATGCCGCATGAAAGGGATGTCGCGGCGAATTCTAAAAAATTCCATGGAATGTGTTCCTTATTCTGACCCAAGGCTGTTGGACGGGTCGTGGGCCTGGGCTCCCTCAGGGCGCCAGACGGTACCAATGGAGACGGTGAGTAGTTTCTTTTGTCGCCCGTACCACAAGTTGACCAGCCCGCGCGAGAAAAACACCGAGGAAAACATGCTGGTCATGATCCCCAGGCAATGCACCACGGCAAAGCCTCGCACCGGTCCTGAGCCAAAAGCCAACAGCGCCAAGCCTGCGATCAAGGTGGTCACATTGGAGTCCAAAATCGTCGCCCAAGCGCGGTCGTATCCCGCGTGGATGGCCGCTTGGGGAGAGACGCCTGAGCGCAGCTCTTCGCGCACGCGTTCATTGATCAGCACATTGGCATCAATGGCCATCCCCAGCACCAGCGCCATGGCCGCCATGCCCGGCAGGGTCAAGGTCGCTTGCAACATGGACAACACCGCCACCAAAAGGAGCAAATTGACGGCCAGCGACACGCTCGAGATCAGGCCAAAGAACATGTAGTACAACACCATGAAGGAGGCCACGCCGACAAAGCCCCAGGTGACGCTGTCAAAGCCCTTGGCGATGTTCTCTGCGCCAAGACTCGGGCCAATGCTGCGCTCCTCAATGATCTCCATGGGTGCGGCAAGTGAGCCGGCTCTCAAAAGGAGCGCCACATCGTTGGCTTCTTGAGGGGTCATGCGCCCCGAAATTTGGACCCGCCCGCCGCCAATTTCCGAGCGGATCACGGGGTCGGTCACGACCTCGCCTTTGCCCTTTTCAAAGAGCAAAATGGCCATGCGTTTGCCCACATTGTCGCGGGTCACATCGCGAAAAATCCGTGCACCCTTGGCGTCCAAGGTCAAATGCACCGCGGCTTCTTGGGTCTGGCTGTCAAAGCCAGGCTGGGCGTCGGTCAAGTTCTCACCGGTGAGGAGCACTTGTTTTTTCACGATCACGGCTTGCCCGCTGCGTTCGGCAAAACGCTCGTCGCCAAACGGCACCACGCCGTTCGCGCTCAATTCGGCCGATTTGGCCTCGCTGCTGTCATCGACCATGCGCACTTCCAGGGTTGCCGTGCGACCCAAGATGTCTTTGGCCTTGGCGGTGTCTTGTACGCCTGGGAGTTGAACCACGATGCGGTCGAGACCTTGCTGTTGGATCACGGGCTCGGCCACGCCCAACTCATTGATGCGGTTGTGCAAAGTGGTGATATTTTGCTTGATGGCTTGCTGCTGAACGCGACGGGCCGCCTCGGGCTTCAAATTCAAGGTGAGCTGCACATTTTCGGCTTGTTTTGAACTTTGAGCGGTGAAGTCAGGCCACTGGTCTTGCACCATGCGGGTGGCCGCTTGGAGGGCCGCGTCATCGTGAAACAGCACTTCTAAGGTTTGACCATTGCGGTTGATGCCGGCGTGTCGAATGTTGCTTTCGCGAAACGCCGTGCGCAAGTCCCCGCCCAAAGCCTCGGCTTTTTTGGTGAGTGCTGCTTGCATATCCACTTGCAGCATGAAATGAACACCACCGCGCAAATCCAGCCCCAAATACATGGGTGAGGCATTTAGCGAGGTGAGCCAAGCCGGGGAGCGCGACACCAAGTTGAGCGCCACAACATAGTCAGGATTGTTGCCATTGGGGTTGAGCGCTTTCTCGATGGCGTCAAAGGCTTTGAGTTGATCCTCATTGCTGGCAAAGCGCACTTTGAAGGTGTTTTTGTCAAAACTGCTCGCTTGAGTTTTGACCCCCAAGGAGGCCAGTGCGGCGTCAACGCTGGCGGGCAAATCGGTTGGCAAAGGCCGAGAGGGCTTGGCGCTAGAGACCTGAACCGCGGGGGCCTCGCCAAAGAAATTGGGCAAGGTGTAGAGGCCCCCCACCAAGAGGGCCAAGGCGATGGTCACGTATTTCCAAATGGCGTATCGGTTCATGGCAAATTCAGTCTAATAAAAAAATCACTCAGGTCCAAAAATCAAAGGCCAAGGTGGGCTCAGGCGTTAAGGGCGTTAAGGGCTTTTAGGGTTTTAAGGGCTTTAAGCGCCAGCGCCAGCGCCCAATTTAAAAAAAGTTAAAAGGAGTGATGGGGCCGTCACCCCAAGCCGCGCCAGAGTCAGCCTGTGGCGTGCTGTTTTATAGGGACTTGACCGAGCCCTTGGGCAAAATTTGGGTGACCGCTGAGCGCTGCAATTGGATCTCGACGCCACGGGCAACCTCAAGGCTGATAAAGCTGTCGCTGATTTGGGTGACTTTGCCCAAAAAGCCACCTGCGGTGGACACCTCGTCACCTTTGGCCAAGGCGTCCAGCATGGTTTTGTGTTCCTTTTGACGCTTCATTTGTGGACGAATCATCACAAAATAAAGCACGGCGAACATCAAAACCAACGGCAACATGCTCATCAGTGAGGAGCTCAAATCGGTGGAGGCAGCAGCAGCAGGTGCAGCTTGCGCAAATGCAGAGGATATAAACACAGGAATCTCCTAGGAAACAGGGACAAAAGACCAACAGCTTGAAGCCGCAAAAGCAACACTCAAAGCAAACAAGGCGTCATCAAGGGGCCTTGGGCGACAGCTGGCAATGCCCAGTCAGCCCCTCCCCTCAAAACCTTTGATTGTATGCGTTGGGGCCAAGGGTCGCGCACACGCCCCAAAAAGTCACGCCAGGGCATGAAAAGCCGTTGGAAACCAAGAAAGTAGGGAGCTTGGCACAGCACCCTTGATCAGATGGCCTAGCTCAGATGGCTCGATCAGCTAGATGGAGCGCTCGTGGCGCGTCATTGCGGCCAAAGCACCCAAAGCCGCAAGGGGTGTTTGACTTGATTGGCCCAGTCGCCAGCGGCGTCTCCCGAGCCTGCAAAGAGATCGGCGCGCACCGCCCCATTGATGGCGCCTCCCGTGTCTTGGGCCAGCACCAAGCGGTTGAGGGCCGGTCGCAAGGTGGGCGCTGACAGCCACAAGGCACTGCCCAATGGAATGCTCAAAGGGTCGATGGCGACAGAGGACATGGGCATGAGGGCCGTCCCCCAAGCGCCCTTGGGGCCTGCGACCTTGTTGCCGGTGTCCGCGGACAAGGGTGCGATGGCAAAGAAAATGTAGCGTGGATTACTCCAAAAGGCTTCTTGCGCTCGCTCAGGGTTGGCCTTGAGACTGGTGCGCAGCCCGCTCCAAGAGGCATCCCGTGTGAGGCCTTGATCGAGCATCCAGCGCGCCATGCTTTGGTAGGGCTGCTCGTTGGAGGCGGCAAAGCTCACCCGAAAAGTCTTGGATTCACCGCTATCTATCCGCACCAGCAAACGCGCAGAGCCTTGGACGTGAATGACCATGACGTCCAAGGGGTCAGACAGCCAAGCGATTTCTCGGCCTTTGAGTTCTTGCGGTGTGCCGCGTGCGCTTTCAATGTCTTTGCGCGTGAGCCAAGGCTGACCGGGTTTGATCAAAGCGGGCCAGCCCAAAGGGGGCGCGTACAAGGGATACTTGAAGGTCTCGCTGGGACTCAGGGACGCGTTGAAGGTGGGTTCGTAGTAGCTGGTGAGCAGGCCCATGCTCTCACCCTCCAAACTTTGGACCCGGTAGGGTTGCAAATGACCCATGAGCCAGATGCGTTGCTCGTCTAAACTCGACAAACTCATGGGCCTGAGTTCTTGGCAAAAGCCCAGGTAAGCGCTGTGGGCCTGCTCACACAGGGTGAGCAAGGTGCCCCAAAGGCTGGACATGGAGGCCTCTTGGAAACCGGGCAAATCGTCCCAAGACGCACTCACCCAGAGGCTTTTGATGGGGGTTTGCGCAGTGGGCGACATGCGTGCGGTGGCCGCTTTGGCGTTGGAGAGGGGTGCTGGGCTGGGTGCGCCAGATGGGCCAGATGGGCCAGTTGGACCCGGTGCGCCCAATGGACTTGTCGAGCTTGCGGATGCAGGTGCCACTGCCGTGCCAACGTTGGTGCTGCTGGGCGGTGTGACCAGGTTTGCCACTGGCTTGGTGGCCGTGGATAGGGGCGTTGGTGGGGATGATGGTATGGATGGTATGGATGGTATCAAGGGTATTGATACAGGCAGGGGTACGGGCATGGATGCGGGCACGGGGCTGCTGGCGTCAGGGCGTTGTAAACTGGTGGGCGAGCTGCACGCCGATAAAAAGCCCGCACCCAATGAGCCTAAAATCCAGATCACATTCCAAGTCAAACAAAAGCGTTTCATGATTTATATTTTGCTCGAAGCTTTCTTGGCCGGCATGATCTTGGTGGGAATTGTTTGGTGGACCATGTTCTCCGGGCGGCCGGGCGGGGAGCGCAGCAGTGCCCCTGACGATGAGCGCCCCAAGCTCGACGCCAAAGATACCCCGAGCAAGCCCTGAGCCGGGCCAGCGTCAAAGCGTTTGGACATCCCCACAGCCTTGTGCATCAGAGTCGCCGGTGCTGCAAGGCGGGCAGTTTGCGACGGTCTTGTTCCATGGCGTCGCGACTGAGTTCGGCCATCACCACGCCCACCCCTTCGGTTTTTTCCGCCAAAACCACCCCCCAAGGGTCGACCAACAGGGAGTGTCCATGGGTTTGCCGCTGGTTGTCGTGCATCCCGCTTTGCGCTGGGGCCACCACATAGGCCAAATTCTCGATGGCGCGGGCTTTGAGCAAGGTCTCCCAATGGGCCAGTCCCGTGGTGCGGGTGAACGCACTGGGCACCAACAAAATATCGGCACCTTCGGTTGCATAGGCTCGGTAGAGCTCAGGAAAGCGCAAGTCGTAGCAGATCGACATGCCGATGCGCCAGAGTGCACCACTTTTGTCTTGCAACTCAAAAAGGGTCGGCTTGGCCCCGGCGAGCAAACTGCGGTGTTCATCGTACTGCTCGGTGTCGGTTTTGAACTGGAACAAATGCATCTTGTCGTACCTGGCCACGCATTGGCCTTGGGGGTTGAAGGCCAAAGAGCTGTTGTAGACCTGGGGTGACGGGCCCTCCAGGGTGGCGGACAAGGGCAAACTTCCGGCCACAATCCACAATCCAAGGGACTGGGCCGCTTGGGCCATGCTCTCTTGGATCGGGCCCGAGCCCCAGGGTTCTTGGATGCGCAGTTTGTCCGCGTCGCGCAGGCCCATCAAGCAAAAGTATTCGGGCAACACAGCCAATTCAGCCCCTTGTTGTGCGGCTTGTCGCAGCAGATCCAAAGCTTGCAAGAGGTTGACCGCGCAGTCGCTGGTGCTGGTCATTTGAAGGGCGGCAACTTTCATGGGGGGGGCTCCTAGGGGGTGTCCAATTTGGTCACCTGTGGGTCTTGCCAACTCCCACTGATGTGAAAGGTCCGGGTGCTCGCCTTGATCAAGGGTTGGCGAAGGACATATTGGGCTAAAAAGCTGGTGAGTCCCACCACGGGATTGATGGTGCTGTAGATCAAGGAGGCCGTCCCTGCGTTGATCTCGGGAATCACCACCACGCGCACATCTTGTGACTCCTGCGCAATGCTCGCTTGTCCTTCGAGCATGACGGCGGCAGACACACCATTCATCACCAAGTTTTGCGTCGAAGCGTTGCCGTGTGCAAGACTCACGTCCCCGCGGATATTGTCAAAGGCAAAACCTTCACCAAACAAATCGCGGAAATCCAAGGTCAAGCGCCTGGGCAGGGCCTGCAAATTGAGCACCCCCAAGAGTCTGGAAGCCCCAGGTTCGGTTTTAAGGAACTGTCCGAGCTCGATATCGAGGTTCATTTGCCCACTCAATTGATCAAAATTGGGATTGATCAAAGAGCCCCCCCAAGAGATTTGGCCCTTGAGATGGCCCTTGCCGTTTTTGAGCACACCTTTCATGCCAAAGCGGTCCAATACATTGCCGGCGTTGCCAATGGCCAGATCGAGCTTGAGTGCGGTTTGGGGTTTGGGGTCGCTCACGCTGGGTCCCCAGTGGCCTGAGGCGCTCAGGGTGGCGTCTGGGTTGTTGAGAGTGAGTGGGTCGAAATGCCACACCGTTTGGCCGGCGGGGTCAAGGCTAGAGTGGGTGTTGAATTGAAGTTTGCCCAAGGGGTGGCCTTTGAGTTCGAGCTCATCGACCGACAAATTGAGCCATGACAACAGCGAGGTGTTTTGGCTCAGCAAGGGGTCCGAACTTAAAGGGGAACTGGGTGTGACGTTCAAATAATTCAAATGGGCGTTGAGTCCTCGTTTGCTCGCATCACCTGAAAGCAAGAGGTCTACATTGCCGCGCAACTCTTGAGACTCGATTTGCGCCAACCAGTGGTCTGTTTGTCGTGTGGTGCTCAGGTGCATTTGATGAAAATTGCGACCTTGAACGGTGAGCGTTTGCGCACGCAGGTTCATGTGGGTGGGCATGCTCTCGGCCGTGCGTTCGAACCCTTGGGTGGTGCTGGCACGCACGGGGTCTTGCGAAGTGCTGATGGGGGAGATGGGCGGCCCGTTGATGCAAGTCTTATTGCCCGTGGTGTCCGAGCTCATGGGGTCCATTTGGTGATAGGCCGCTAGCCAGTCGTCCACAGACACCTGCGCGGCTTGCAGCTCCAAGTCCCACCCTTGGGGTGTCGAGCGAATGGGGGGCGTGACCTTGCTGAGCCAAAGGGTGGGGTTGATTGCCGCCGTCATGGTGTTGGGGCTTGCACCGGGTTCTGGCGACTGCAGGCTCAAGGCGCCTTTGTAAATGCGGGTCGTTGCGGTATTGTTGTCAAGAAAGAAGCGCATCAGAAGTCGGTCTGACAAGACCAAGCTCAAGCGCTCAAGGTTCAAATGGCTGTTGTTGGCCGTGAGCTTGTAGGGAAGAGACTCAAAACTCAAGGCCATGGTGCTTGCCGCGCTTTTGTTCAAGGGCTCAGGCCCAGACACCGACAAGCCTTGTAGCGTTGAGTTCACGCTCAGCTCAACCCCCGCGGGGTCACGCGCCGAAATGGTGGCGGTGTAAGCGGTGCCCCCTTGGGTGAAGGCTCCCAAGCCTGAGATCCAACCGAGCTCACAGGCTTCTTTCAAGCCTTGTGAGGTCAACTGGCCGTTCACGCGAAGTTGAAGGAACTCGGGATTGGAGTTGTTGACGGTGGTGTTGGTGTTGGAGCCCAGTGCGCTGCCCAGCGCGCTCGCATTGAAGCCACCTTCGATGCGGGCATCTCCGCCAAGCGCATGAACTTGAACATTTTGCAAGGTCATGGTGTTGTCCGTGAAAGCGATGAGGCCCTTGGCACGGGTGAGAAGTGGGGTGCCTGGAGCGATTTGCAAATCGTTGTTGAAAAAGCTGAGCGAGCCTTGAACTTTGCTGCGCTCGATTTGCAGGAGCGGTAAGTTGAGTTTGAGTTTCAACTCCGCAGGGCCACGGGCAATGGCTTTTTGCAGTGCGTTGGACAACAAGCCAGACACGGCTGAGTGATTGAGCACGGTGAGCATGTCGGGCAAAGCCGAGCGGCTTTCGGCCAACACCTCAAGGTTCGGAGACAACAAGTCGGGGAGATGAATCTCCACGCGTGACCAAAAAAGCCTTGTCTCGGCACTCATGTAAGCGCTCGCTTTGGTGATCGATAGGTTTGGGCCGGTGATGTTGAGCTCCCCTTGTGCATCGACTAGCCCAGGCCATTCACTGCTCAAACTGGCAGCACTGCTCCCCCCAAGGGGTGGCGAAGTGGGCAAGGCGCTGTCGAGGGCCGTCTTGGATGGGGTCTTGGGGTAATAATTCAGGCCCACATGGTTGAGACTGGCCCGGATGGACAATTCACCTTCGCGCGGATTCTTAAAGGGAATGGCGTTCAAGGGCCCATGAATTTTGATGCTGCCACTGCTGGCAAAGCCTTGTGTCAAGGCCTCTTTGAGGTATTGGCGCACAGAAGCATTGATCGCTTGCGGCAAGTATTTATAAAGCGCTTTGGCTTCGAGGTGATGGACTTGAGCGTCGAGGTCCAAGAGGCCTGGGTCGCCCAGGTCGCCCGGGTCGCCCGGGTTACCTTGGCCGCCCTGGTCGCGCAGCTCGGCAGGGCTTTGGCCTTTCATGGCTCTCTTGACGGTGCTGGCCCTGTGCCAAGCGCGTTGCCAGTCAAACTTGAAGTGAGCCGAGCCATCGGTGTTGTCGATGAGGCCATTGTTAACATGGACATGGAGTTGTTCAGCATTGTTTTCCCAAGCGACATCGGCCAAGAATTTTTTCATCTCGATGCGGGGCTCTTCCAATGCGCCTAAAAAATCTGCAAATCCGTCTGAGATCGACACATTGGCGTGGCCTTGGTGCTCAGAGATGTCGAACACGATGTCGGCACCTTTGATGCTCGGGATGTGGGCGAGCCATGGGTTGGGACTCGTGGGGATTGTCTGACCAGTCTGACCCTGTGGGGCCGGTTTTGCGGCGGCACGGTCCCCTCTAGAAAACCCCTGCAAATGGCCTTGCAGGCGGAACTGGGCAAGGCTCGCAAAGGGATTGTCGTCCCCGGTATTGGGTTTGCTCGGTGCGGGTCTGGGCTCGGGGGGGGTGGCCGGGAGCGCATTTGAGGACAGCACAGGGCCTTTTGTGACGGCAAGCGGGCCAGGGGTTGGGTTCGCCGGGTCGGGTCGCAACAGTTTTTTGGCCTCTTGTAACATGTCAGCCAGACCCGGCTTGGCCGCTGGTGTTGGGGTCTCGCTGGTCCATGAGGCGCTGAAATCTTTGAGCTCTCCTTTGAGATTGAGAGCTCTGAGCAGTGCCGTCACCGCATGGTCGGGGGCGATTTTTTCAGACACTTGGGTGAGATGGTCCAAGGACGCTTGCGCGATATTGATCTCCCCTTGTGCTCCAGCCGACCAAGGTTGCGCGGTGTCGGACAGGCGCAAGCGCAAATGCGACAGATTCCAGGCCTGGGGCTGACCCGCGACTTCTACGGCCAAGGCGTCGGTCTCCCATTCCCGCCCGCCTCTCCAGGGCTTGGAGCGCAAGCGTCCATGCGCTGAGTTCAAGATCAGTGCCGAGCTCGGTGACAAAGACGGGGTTTTGATATTGGACAAAGAGACGTCCAAGACTTGGGAAGTGAATGAGCCGCTGCTCACATCGCTCCAAAAGCGAAACCAACCTACTCCTTGGAGGCTGCTTGCGCCAGAGGCGCCCAAAGCGTATTTCAAGACGGTGGCGAGCTCAATCTCTTGGGCCTGGGCATAGACTTGGCCAGACCACTGCGACCACTGCCCGGGGTGCAAGCTGAGCAAGGGTTGGTGCATTTGAGCGCGAACACTCAAGGGCATTGCGGCCGCATTGGAGACATCCGAGTCAAGCGCAACGGTGTGGCTCAATAGGCCATTTTCAACTTGAATGGACAAGCCTTTAAAGTGGCCTGTCTCTCCCAGGTGCAGCTCATCGAGCCAGTCCAACTCGGTATTCTTGGCGGAAAACGAATGAATTTTAAAAAAAGTGTCCGCCATGCCACTCTGGCCAGAGTCGCCCAAGCGGTTGTCACCCAACCACCATTGGCCTTGGTCGTCCAAACGGGCATGGATGTGCAGTCCCTCTAAGTCCAAATGGTCCAAACTGGCGCGCAACACCGAGGCCCAAGACAGGCTCAACCAGGCGTCGTTCACGCTCAACACCTGGGTTTGATGCTCATCCAGTGCGGCCAGGCCCTTTAAATGCAGCGTGGGCCAAAGGCCTGTGGTTTGTGCCTCCAAAGTGTCGATGTGAACCTGCAGCTTCAATGCCGCACTGGCTTGACGCTCAAGGGTGGGGCGCAGCACATCAATTCGAGGCAAAATGAGCACATGGGCCAAGGTGAAGAGCCCCAAGGCCAAGACCCAAAAGGCAACACAAAGCCACAGCAAAGCACCGCTGACAGAACTCACCCAGCGCCAAAGGCGCAAGGAGCGGGGTGCTGTGTCGGTGGATGTTGGGGTCATGGAAGGCGACTCAAGAAGGGGAATACAGGGTGAGGGGAATTATTACAGGGTTCCAAGAAGAAGGGGATGGGACGAACCCATCTTACTCAATGCCTCAGACGTTTTCTGAGGGGTCTCGCTACGCCCGGCGGGTTCGTCAACGTTACGCCTTGGACCTCGAAGCCTTGGCCCCGGGCCTGCCGCAAGAAGCCCATTTGAGGCGAGCACTCGAGGCCCTGCAAAAAACCTATTCGCTGGCCAGTGCACTGCGAATACTTCGGCAATTGGTCATGGAGCGCTTGCTGAGCCTTGATTGTGACGAGGCCTTGGGTCTGAAAGACGTGATGCTGTGCATTTGTACCTTGGCGCAATTTGCCTTGGCCAAGGCGTCTGAGCAGGCCCGTGATGAACTCGCCGCTTCATGGGGTTTGCCGCAAAACGCCCTCGGGGCTGAGGCGCACATTTGGGTGGTCGCCATGGGCAAGCTCGGTGCCAAAGAGCTCAATGTCTCGAGCGACGTCGATCTCGTCTATGTGTATGAAGAGGATGGCCAGACCAGCGGAGAGCGCCACCACGTGGGCGCGCAGTCCATCTCCAACCAGGAGTATTTTTTGAAGTGGGCGCGAAAAATGTCTCAGCTCATTGCCCAAGTCAATGAGCATGGCTTTGTCTTTCGCATCGACTTGGCCTTGAGACCCTTCGGGCGTGCGAGCGTGAGCGCTTTGCCCCTGGCAGCTTTGGAGACTTATTTCAAGCAAGATGCGAGACCTTGGGAGCGTTTTGCTTGGCTCAAAGCACGGGTTTTGGGGCTGCACAGCAGTGCGCATGTGCTCGCCTCTAAAAAATTGTCTGCCCTCATATTGCCGTTTGTGTTTCGTCCTTATTTGGACTTCAGCTTGCTGCAAGCGATGCGCCAAATTCATCAACAAATCCAAGATCAAGCACAAAAGGATGCGCGCAAACACCACGGCCTCATCGACATCAAACTCGGGCGGGGTGGAATACGCGAAATCGAGTTTGGCGTGCAATTGCTGCAACTCGCTCGGGTGGGCACGCACCCCGAGCTGAGAACGCGCTCAACCCTCAAAGCGATTGAATACTTGCGTGCGGCGCATCTTTTGGAGCAAGAAGAGGCGCAGCAGTTGCAAGAGGCCTATGTTTTTTTGCGGCGACTCGAGCATCGCATTCAGTACTTGGACGATCAGCAAACCCACCGCCTGCCCAGTGCCGCTGAGGATGTGCGCTGGTTGGCGCTGTGTTTGGGGTTTGCAAGCCCAGAGGCTTTTGAAGCAGCGCTCAAGTCGCACCAATATTGGGTTCAAGCTTATTTTGATCGCTTGCTCGCACACCCCGAGGTGAGCGAGAGCGCCGTGATGGGGAGCGCGCCCTTGGCGCCCCAGACGGGCGAGCCCAATGGGGCTTCAAAGTCGAGTGGCAGCGCCCCGGCACAGGACCCTTTAATCGACCCTGTAAGCGAACCGTTGCGCGACCCTGTTCGCACAAGTGCTGAGCGAACACTTTGCCGCTTGCTTCAAGTGCTAGGGACTGTGCGCAAATCTTGGGTTTGGGTCTCCCCTGAGGTGCCGAGCAACACCACTCAAGATGACGGGCATGCGGTCTTGAAAGACGCTGACGTCGAACTCGAACTCAATCTCCTGCCCCTTGCCTGGTCCAAGTGGCTCGCATCTTTAAGATCGACCCAATCCACGCCTCTGATGCAAGACCGCCTGGAGCGCACGATCACGGTGCTGTCGCGCGCTCGCGCGTGGTTCGAGCATGCAGACGTGCAAGGTGCGCAAATTCTGTCCTGGCTTGAGTGGATGGAGCCCTTGCTCAAAAGAGACAACTATTGGGTGTTGCTGCACGAAAACCCAAGCGTTCACCTTCGGCTGTTGCGGCTCATGACGGCCTCCCCTTGGAGCCAAGCGTATTTGAAGGCCCATCCTGCCGTGATCGACCTTTGGCTCAAGCCCCATTGGATCGAAGAGCGTTTTGACACGAACGCCTTTGTCAGCACCTTGCAGCGTCGCAAGTCGGCATTGGAGAGAATAGGGCAAGGTGAGGAAGAGCAACTCCTTGGGGTGATAAGACGCGAGCACCAAGCCCAAATGTTTCGCATTTTGACGCAGGATTTGATGGGCCACTTGACACTGCAAGAGGTGGGGGACGAATTGAGCGCCTTGGCCGATGCGGTGCTCAGTGTGTGTGCCCAATGGGTTTGGTGGCGGCTCAATCCCGCCTGGGTGCGTGATCTGCCCTTGGCCGTCATCGGTTACGGCAAGCTTGGCAGCAAGGAGTTGGGCTATGGCAGTGATTTGGACTTGGTCTTGTTGTACGACGATCAAAGTTCGATCACGCAAGAGCAATTCACGAAAATGGCCCGGCAAATGATCCATTGGATGACTCTCAAAACAGCCCAGGGCTTTCTTTATGAGGTCGACAGTGCCTTGAGGCCCAATGGCAACGCTGGCTTGTTGGTGAGCGCCTTTGCCGCATTTGAGACCTATCAACGGCAATTGGGGGCCAACAGTGCTTGGACTTGGGAGCACCAGGCCTTGACCCGGGCGAGGTTTTGTCTCGGCCCGAAGGCCTTGTCTGAGCGTTTTGAGAGCCTCAGGGTTGAGGTCTTGTGTGCAAAACGTGACCCCAGGGTGTTGGCCCGAGAGGTGCTTGAGATGAGGCAAAAGATGTGGGCGAGCCAAACCATGTCTGGGCATCTCTTTGACCCCAAAGCAAGCCCTGGTGGCATGATCGATGTAGAGTTTGTCGTGCAATTTGTGGTGTTGGCGCACGCCCACCAATACCCCCAATTGGCCCAAAACATGGGCAATATGGCCTTGTTGATGCTTGCGCAAGATTTGGGATTGATCCCGTCACCACTGGGGGGGAATGCGGCAGCGGCCTATCGTGAGCTTCGGCGCAGACAACACCAGTCAAGGCTGCACGAGACGGCCTTGCGTTGTGACCCCAGTGAATGCGCGGGCCCCATCGCGGCGGTCAAAGCCTTGTGGGCCAGTCAGTTTGAGACCTGAGGTTTGGCTGGGCTCAAGGTGAGGTGCAATGGAGGGTTGTTGGTTTGTGTGCGGTTGTGGGTAGGGTTGTGGGTAGGGTTGTGGGAGGGGTGCGTCAATGCCCGTAGCACCCAGCCTGCCTCAGCGTGTTGGCATGGACTGGATCAATTCCACCAATTTTGTGGTGGAGTAGCCGCTCACAAAGGGGATGGTGGTGGCGAGGCCGCCTGTGCTTCGCACCCACTGGGCCTCGGCCAAGGTATCCATGTTGTAGTCCCCGCCTTTGACCAAGACATCCGGTCGCAAGACTTGGATGATCGCCAAGGGCGTGTCCTCTTCAAACCATGTCACCAAACTCACGCTTTGCAAGGCCGCCATCACGTGGGCCCGGTCCAAGAGCGTGTTGAGCGGGCGCTCAGGGCCTTTGCCCAAGCGCTTGGCCGAGGCGTCGGTGTTCAAGGCCACGATCAAGTGCTGGCCGAGTTGGCGGGCTTTTTCCAAATAGCTGACGTGGCCTTTGTGCAAGACGTCAAAAACGCCATTGGTAAACACCACCAGACCTTGTGCTTTGAGGGCTTGGCATTGCCTGGCCGCCTCTTCGGGGGGGACAATTTTGTCTTCAATGGGCAGGGCCCTGGGTTGGGGGGTCAGGCTGGTCGGGGTCATGGTGAGGAGGTGTTTGGCCTAAGCCCTTGCAAAAAAGGGCCATTGCGAGAATGCGCCAAGAGTAGTTAAAATTTGTTGTAATAAAAATGGCAAAAATGCCAAGATGACGCTAGAGTTTAAGCCCATTTATCGCGATCCCAAGATCCCAATAGGCGGTTGGGCTCGACTTGTCAAACCTGGACTCGGGGTCCACCCCCGCACTCGTCTCGTCAAGACTCGGGCACCAGTTTGAGCGAGACTTGTTAGATGGACCCTCACCCACTTGAGACTGTTTTCCCCATGAATATTCGCTGTCGCCTCATTGAACACGTGCTGTTGGCCTTGGCCGCCCTGATGGTCCTGCCCGCTTGGGCGCAAAGCGCCGCCAGCAGCACGGCATCTGCAGACCATGCGCCCAGTGCCCCAGCCGCTCAAAGCCAGTGCCCTGTCGTGCTCAACTACCGGGTGTTGAGACTACAAGACGAGAAGACCCAAGACTTGTGCCAATACGCCGGTCAAGTCGTGTTGGTGGTCAACACCGCTTCTTTTTGTGGCTTTACCCCCCAGTACAAAGGCCTCGAAGCCCTATATGACAAATACAAAAGCCGTGGCTTTGTGGTGCTGGGGTTTCCATCGAATGATTTCTCACAAGAACCCAATGGCAATGCGGAGATTGCCGACTTTTGCGAAAGCACCTTTGGGGTGAAGTTTCCCATGTTCACCAAAACCGCGGTGAAGGGCGACTCGGCGACACCGCTGTTCAAGACCTTGGCCAAGCGCACGGGCACCACGCCGAAATGGAATTTTTACAAATACTTGATCTCCCGAGACGGTCAAAAGATTGTGAGTTATTCCAGCATGACCACACCCCAGGACAAAGACTTCTTGAGCGAACTCGACATGGCGCTCAACGCTCGAGCCAATTGAGATGGCTTCTATGAAGGTGGCGGTGGTGGGTTCAGGTGTGGCAGGCTTGAGTGCAGCCCATGCCTTGAAGGATCATGTGCAGGTGACCTTGCTTGAAGCCAATGCCTATTTTGGCGGACACGCTCACACCGTGGATGTTCGCTTGCCCAATCGGTTGGGTGAGATGCAAACATTTGGCGTGGACACGGGTTTCTTGGTCTTCAATGAAAAAACCTATCCGGGTCTATTGGGCTTGTTCAAACGCCTGAATGTGGCGGTGGCCAAATCGGACATGTCTTTTTCCGTGCAAGCCCTGGATCCAAAGCGTTCGAGTCAAGATCAAGTGAGTGTGAGCCAAGAGCAGACACTTGAGTGGAGTGGCAGCAACCTCAATGGCTTGTTTGCCCAGCGGCGCAATTTGCTCAACCCCATGTTTTTGAGGCTGATGGCCGAGATCCTGCGGTTCAACCGCATTGGCAAACGGTGCGCGCTCGAGTTGGCCAAGCCCCATGACGCTTCACGGCCCCCTTGGATAGACTGGAGCGTGGAGACTTTTTTACAGCAGCATGGGTTTTCAAACAGCTTCCAAGCGCATTACCTCTTGCCCATGTTGGGTTGCATTTGGAGTTGTCCCACACAGCAAATGTTGCAATTTCCGGTGGCCAGCATGATCTCCTTTTGCCACAACCATGGTTTGCTGCAAGTGATGGATCGCCCGCAGTGGTACACCGTGCAGGGTGGCTCCAAGCACTATGTGCAAAAAATATTGGAAGGCTTGCCCGATGCCCGCTTGAGCACACCGGTCACGGCCATCAAGCGGCATCCAAGCCATGTTGAACTGCTCACCCATCAAGGTCTGGAGAGATTTGATGCGGTGGTGCTGGCCACCCACGCGCCACAAGCCTTGGCGCTGCTTGAAGACCCCAAGGCGGTGGAGCGAGACCTCTTGGGTCGAATTCGCACCCAAGACAATGAGGCGATCCTTCACTGCGATGAGTCGGTCATGCCGCAAAGCCGGCGGGCCTGGGCGGCGTGGAATTTTGAGTCGAGTGCCCGTGCTCCTGGTCAAGCAAACCCCTCGAGAGTTTGTTTGCATTACTGGATCAACCGCTTGCAGCCCTTGCCATTCAAAGACCCGGTGTTTGTCAGCATGAACCCGCTGCACGGCCTGGATCCTAGCAAGGTTCTGGGTCGCTTTCACTATGCCCACCCGATCTTTGACGCCGCAGCGGTGCAGGCCCAAGCGGACATCCCGCGCTTGCAAGGTCTTGAGCGAACCTGGTATGCCGGGGCTTGGATGGGACACGGTTTTCACGAAGATGGCTTTAGTGCAGGAGAGCGTGCAGCAAGGTCTTTGCTGCAGGCGATTCAAGCAGGTGCCATCACATGACCCAGGCCACGGGATATATCGGCTTTGGTCGAGTGGGGCACGAAAGAATGGGTGAGAAAACCCATGCCTTTGAGCATGCCAGTTATTTTCTCATGCTGCCTTTGCGAGACATGGCTCGCCGTGGGATTGAATCCTTGGCCCTGAATCGTTTTGCGCCCCTGTCTTTTTACGACGAGGATCATGGCGACGCCAGAGGGCCAGGTGCTGGGGGTGCGCTGGCTTGGTTTGATGAAATGCTCACTCGCGAGGGCATTACAGGGGTGGATGGCGAGGTTTGGCTGCATTGCTTTCCCAGGGTTTGGGGCTATGCCTTCAAGCCCGTGAGTTTTTGGTACGCACACGACTCGAGCGGCGAGTTGCGGGTGGTGCTCGCGGAGGTGAACAACACCTTTGGCGAGCGGCATTTTTACTTGCTGAGCAACCCCGCCTATGGCAGAACCCTAAAAGCCAACAAAGTGTTCCATGTTTCTCCGTTTTGCCAGGTGAGCGGGCACTACGAATTTCGCTTCATGACCTTGCCACCTCCCACGGCGTGGCATGATTTGGGTCAAGCCACCTCAAGCCCAAAACCCAAAACCGTGGCCCGAATTGAATACCATGACACTGAGGGTTTGCGCCTGAAAACCAGCGTGAGTGGTGAGCTCGAGCCCTTGACCCGGCGCAGTGCACAGCGCGCCTTGTGGCGTTACCCCATGATGACCTTGGGCGTGATGTTTCTCATCCACTGGCACGCTTTGCGCCTTTGGATTAAGAGGGTGAGTTTTGTGAGTAAACCGATCCCGCCGAGCACCGTGGTGACCCATTCAAGCCCACCTCCTTGAGGATTCACTTTTTTAATTTTTCAATGGTATTTGCGCATGAGTTCGAACTTCACTTCTTCGCCAAAAGAGACTTTGACAGCGTCTTTGCAACCCGCAGCGAGCAACCCCCGAGACGAATACCCGAGGGCGACATTGACCGCCACGCCACTGCCGCGAGCAGCCAAGCAACTGCTGGCCTTGTTGGAGCGCATTCCACGAGGTGGCTTGAGGGTTACCGGTCCTGATGGCTTTGAGCGAACCTTTGGTCAAACCCTTGGGGGTGTGGACGCGCAAATCCACATCTTGGATTGGCGCATGTGCCAAGAGACCTTGAGGTTTGGCGACATTGGCTTTGCCGAGAGTTACTTCAAGCAGTATTGGCACACGTCCAATCTGACGGCTTTACTCAATTTTTTATTGATCAATCGACAAGCCGTGGATGAGGCGCTTTATGGCGCTTGGTGGGGCCGACTTGCCTATTCGATCAAGCACTTCTTTAATCGCAACACCAAAAGTAAAAGTCCCAAAAACATTCAGGCCCATTACGACTTGGGAAACGCTTTTTATGAGCTGTGGCTTGACGACGGCATGAACTACTCATCGGCCTGGTTCAACGGCAACACCGGCCAAAGCTTGCAAGACGCGCAGCTCGCCAAAACACGGCGGGCCCTGAGAATGGTGGGCTTGGGCACCAAACCCGGCCAAAGCCTATTGGAAATTGGTTGCGGTTGGGGGGCCTTGGCCGAAACGGCCAGCCTTGAATTTGGTGCCCAGGTGAGCGGGGTGACGCTCAGCGTGGAGCAATTGCGCTTTGCGCAGGTTCGCATGAAGGACGCGGGCGCCCCAGCGGACCTCAGGCTACAAGACTACCGTGACATTCCTGGCCAAGCCCAATTTGACGCGGTGTGCTCCATTGAGATGATGGAGGCCGTGGGCAAGGCTTATTGGGGGGAGTATTTCAGCACGATCCACCGCCAGCTCAAGCCCGGTGGCTTGGCCTGTATCCAAACCATTGTGATTGCCGATCAGTTTTATGACCGCTACGAAAAAGGGTCTGACTTTATCCAAGAGTATATTTTTCCGGGGGGCTTTTTGCCCAGCCCCAAAGTATTTCGTCAAGAGGCCACCAAGGCTGGGTTTTTTGTCGTAGACGCGTTTGAATTTGGTGAAGATTATGCCCAGACTTTGAGACTTTGGGCTGAGCGCTTTGAGCAGGCAAAGGTGCGGGTTAAAACGCTTGGATTTGATGATCGGTTTGAGCGCATATGGCAGTTTTACTTGGCCTATTGCGAAGCGGCCTTTACCCAAGGCAGCACCAACGTCATTCAATTCACACTGAAAAAAATTTGAGACCGCAAAACGTCCGAGTCTGGTTGGCCTTAGGCCTGCACAAGGGCGTGAAAACGCTCAAAGCGCCAAAGCCTTTTGGCGAGTGGGGTTTTTCTCGGGGTTGTTCAAGTGAGGGTTCGGTGTCGATAAGTTTGCGATCTGCAACAAGTGGGTCTCGCCTGATGGGGATCGTTCTTGGCGCCTTGGCCTTGGTTCACGCCACGGGGTCGTCTGGCGCGGGCGGTGTTGCGATCGCCGACGCCAAAGGAGCAGAGGTGGCATTGAATTGGCCGCTCACACAAGAGCAGCCCGAGAGCATCAAGAGAAAAGATTTCACGCCTCTTGGCGTTTTTGACTTCAAGCGCTTTGGATTCAACATTTACCGAGCAAGTCTTTGGATGGCCGCGCAAAGTGAGCTCAAAGACCCGCAGGCCCAGACTCAAGCCAGTTCAGCGGTCAAGCTCAATTGGCGAGAACAGGGTTGCATATTGAGCATTGAATATGCCATGGATTTTGCAAAAGAGTTGTTGATCAAAAAATCCATCGAGGAAATGCTGGGTCAGCAAACGTTCTCAGTCGAGCAACAAGACAGATGGGCCACCTTATTGAACCGGTCCTTGGTGGACGTGAGGGCCAAAGACCGCCTGGTGGCCGTGTGGGTTCCAAACACCACTGTCATTGGCAATTTGACGGGTGTGCCAGCATCAAATCCACCACAACAGGTGGAATCACACGCCGATAAGCCAGCCCCAGAAAACCGCTCAAGCTCGCAAGCCGGACTTCAATTGTGGTACCAAGCCCGGGAAGGGTCTGCGCCCTTGAAGTTGCCCGAGATCCGTGATCCCGATTTGGCCTACCGCTTTATGGCGATATGGCTATCGCGTCAAACATCGCAGCCCAGGATGCGTGAGGCGCTACTCGGGCTGTCTTCAGACGATGGGGCTGGACGTGAAAGACCGGGGGGACGGGATTGAACAAGTGTGAGCGCATTCCCCACACTCGGCGCGAGCCAAGGTGGGCGAGGATCGATATTTCAAACCCGCTGCATCCATCCCTATGAGCATCAACACCGGGCACTGGCATGTGTCATTCAACCATGACGAAGACAACCGGGTTTGCCAATCCGAGTTGGTCTGCCAAAGCTGCAATCAAAGAGACGCTGCTCACCACAATGCAGCCGCTCTCATCACCAAGAGAGGTGTGCGGTTGGTGCTCCGTGGTGGCTGCGTTCAAAAGAGGGGTAAAAAGTGTGGAATTCTAAAAAACAAGGTGGGTGAGGTCATCTCCGAACCGCTGGCATCCGTGCCGTCGACGCTGGGTGAGACTGAGGTCAGTCGTCTGGGTGGCAACACCCAGGCGACTGGGTCGTGGACCCAAGAAACCCCCGCTTCAGTCCAGGCTTAGCGGTGGGAGAATTCATCGAAGGCACGCAGGCTCGTGCCCAGAACCCTTACCCAGGCGCTCATATCTTGGCCGCAGGTCTTGGGTTCATGGGCATGCCCTTGGCATTTTTGGCTTTGCCCTTGTATGTGTATTTGCCTCACCACGATGTACAAGTCTTGGGTTTGCCCATGGCCGAGGTGGGGCTCGTGTTTTTGCTCGCGAGAAGTTTGGACGCGGTGAGTGATCCGCTTTGGGGTGCGCTTTGGGACAGGATGTTTAAGCGCAACTTGAACCAAGCTTTGGGATTGTGCTCACTTTTGGCGGTGGTGTTGTGTGCCTGCCTCTGGGCTTTGCTGCTGCCGCAAGCGGGTTGCCGTTGGGTGGGGGGGGTGTGGGCGGGGATGCGCACGGCCAGCCCACTTGGTCTGTTGGGCTCGCCGCCGCCGTGCGCTGAGGGCGGTTTGATCACGTGGGTTGCATTTTTTTTGATGTTGGCCGGCGTTCTTTACAGCGCTTTGGCGTTGGCCCAACAAACTTGGTCGGCCAGGCTCGGGGGGGGACCCAGTTTGCAGAGTCGACTCGCGGCATGGCGAGAGTCTTTGGGATTGGCGGGGGTGGTGTTGGCCTCTTTGCTTTGGCATGACTTGGCACTGGGGTGGAGTGCGGGTGTGTTTTCAGGGCTCATGGCGGTGGCGATGCTGCTGTGGGTTTTAGTGCCCAAATGGGCTCGAGCCACCCGAGCTGCCGCGGTGGACGGCTTTGAAGACAGGGGTGTTGCGACTTTGCCAGCAGCGAACCCGATACAAACGAGCCCACGCTCGCGCAGCTGGGCAAGACGCGTGAGGTCCATGGCAGAGCCCTTGGCGCAGGGACCTTTTCGCGCACTGCTGGGGGTCTTTGCGCTCAACGGCACAGCCTCGGCGGTGGCGGCCACTTTGTTTATTTTTTATGTTGAGGACAATTTGCAAAGCAAGCCACAAGAGGCTTATTTTTTGGGCGTTTATTTTTTGAGTGCGGCCTTGTCCTGCCCCCTGTGGCTCAAAGTGATTGAAAAAAAAGGATTGAGCACCGCTTGGCAAATGGGCATGGCCTTGTCGGTGCTGGTGTTTTTGATCGCCTTGGGTTTGGGCGCGGGCGACACGGCAGCGTTTTACCTGGTGTGCGCACTCACCGGTGTGGCTCTCGGTGCAGACTTGGTCGTGCCGACCGCTTTGTTGGTTGAGGTGCTGGGAGAATTGGGGCAGTCAGGTCAACACGAGGGGCGGTATTTCGCCTGGTGGCAAGTGGTCAACAAACTCAATTTGGCCTTGGCGGCGGGATTGGGCTTGCCGCTCTTGTCGATTTGGGGCTATGAGCCTGGGGTTGTGTCGGCGAGTTCGCTACAGGCACTGATCTTGGGGTATGCTTTGCTGCCCTGTGTGATGAAAGCCTTGGCGCTTGTTTTTTTAAGACAGTGGGCACAAGGGCGAGCTCGCTGAGCATCAAAACCAAAGCCAAAACCAAAGCCAAAATCAAAATCAGACAGGCAACGTGAAGACAATGCAGGAGTCATAAAATGTTGAATCGAAGAAATTTTTTAAACCGTGGCGCACAAACCTTGCCGATCCTTGGTGTGGGGATGGCGGGCGGTCTTGCACTCAGTGGCTGTGCCGGGGTGAGTCTAGAGGGCTACAAAAGTGAAAAGCCGGTTTTTTCATTGCGCGAGTACTTCAATGGCCCCATTCGAGCTTGGGGAATTTTTACCGATCGATCGGGTCAAGTGCAAAAGCGCTTCACCGTGGAGATGAATTGCTCATGGTCGGGTGAGCAGGGCACCTTGGACGAGTCGTTTTTCTATTCGGATGGTACTCGTCAGCGTCGCATTTGGCATCTCTTGGACCAAGGCCAAGGACGCTTTGAGGGGCGAGCCGATGATGTGGTGGGCGTGGCCTTGGGCGAGTCGAGCGGCAACGCGTTTCGCTGGACCTACACCATGGCTTTGAAAGTGGGCGAGCAAGTATGGCGCGTGGAATTTGACGATTGGATGTTTTTAATGGATGGCCAAGTGCTGCTCAATAAATCGGCCATGAGCAAGTGGGGCTTTCATTTGGGGGACGTGACCTTGTCATTCACCCGTCCCACCCCGCTGGCTTAATGCGGCGAGTCTCACCATGGCTTTGAATCCCAAGATCGAGAATTGGACCTCGCGCTCCGTTTGGATTGTGGGCGCCTCAAGTGGCATCGGTTTGGCCCTTGCCCAGGCCTTGTCCGAGCGTGGAGCCAGAGTAGCGGTCTCGGCCCGGCAAGAAGCGAAACTGCAGGAATTTGCACGCACCCGTGCGAACGCTTTTGCAGTGGCCATTGACGTGATGAGCGCAGACAGCGTGAAAGCTGCGAGCCAGGCTGTGGCCGCCCACCAAGGTCTTGATGTGGTGGTCTACTGCGCTGGTCACTACCTGGCGCAAGACGCCAAGGCGTTTGATGAGGCGCAAATGGTGCTTCATCAAGAGGTGAATTATTTGGGTGCGGTGCGGCTCTTGTCGTGCGTGCTGCCCACCCTCAAGGCGCAGCGCTTTGGGCACTTGAGTTTGATCTCCAGTGTGGCTGGCTACCGCGGACTGCCCCAGAGTTTGGCCTACGGGCCGACCAAGGCCGCGCTCACGCACTTGGCCGAGTGTTTGTACATGGATTTGCACGAATTGGGGCTGGGGGTGAGTGCCGTCTTGCCTGGCTTTGTGAGCACGCCCCTTACCGCACAAAACAACTTTGAGATGCCTGCCTTGATCACACCCGAGGAGGCGGCGAGTGCCATGCTCAAGGCGTATGCGCTGGGGGCGTTTGAAATCCATTTTCCCAAACGCTTTACCCGTGTCCTCAAACTCTTGCGATGTTTGCCCTATGCATGGTATTTCCCACTGGTCAGTCGCATGACCCGAGGGGTCAAATCATGAACCAGGCCGCCCTGCCTGTGGGCCATGGCGCTCAAAAGCTTGACGCCAAACGGCTTGACGATTTGATCGTGATGTTTGAAACCTTGAGGCCCGAGAGCTTGGCGGCATTGGATGCGTTTTATGCACCCATGGCAACCTTTAGAGATCCATTCAATGACCTTGTTGGCAGACCCGCGATCCATGCCTTGTTTGCCCACATGTTTGAGACCTTGGAGGATCCGCGATTTGTGGTGCATGAGCGGATGGTGGAGGGTGTTCAGGTGTTTTTGACTTGGCGTTTTTATTTCAAGATCAAAGGGTTTAAAAACAATCAGGCACAAACGATTGATGGATCAACCTTTCTTCGTGGGTTTATTTCTGAAGATGGGGTGTGGATGATCGATTTGCACCGAGACTATTGGGACGCAGCGCAGGAGCTTTATGAAAAGCTTCCTCTGATCGGCAATGTGTTGCGCTTTCTCAGGAAAAAACTGGCGTGTCCAAGGGTGCACCGATAGCACGGTCGGGATTTAAAAATCCCAGGGGTGCATGGCCAAGATTTTTCTTTTGAGCCCGGCAGTTTTGGAGGGCCAGGACCAAGTCGTGGGCGTGTAGAGGTCTGATCAGGTGTGAGCGACGCCACAGTTGTTGAAAGTCTCCCATGGTGAGACCTTGTAGGCGTGACAAAAGCTTCAAATCTTGGTTTTCAAGGGGACCCAACTTGAAGGCAATCCGCAAGCGCTCGAGCAGCTGCTGGCTTTGCTCGAAGGTGAGACTGCCCAACTCAATGCTCATGTCGAATCGCCTCAAGGCGGCTTCGTCCAAGGCTTCAAAGCGATTGGTGGACACGATCAAGGTTTGCGAAAAACCATCCATTTGTGTCAGGAACTCGTTGACCATGGTCACTTGCCAGAGTGATTCATGGGCGTCTCGGGCGACCAAGAAACTGTCGATTTCATCGATGTGCAAAATGGCTTTTTGTTGAGTGGCTTGTCTGAATGCCAGCGCTATGTTTCTCTCGGTCTCACCGACAAAGGAGCCCATGAGTTCGGAGGCTTTTTTGTGAAGCGTTGGTCGCTGGAGATGGTGTGCTAGCCAATGGGCGAAGGCGGTTTTACCGGTTCCAGGTGGGCCAAAAACACACAAACGGGCATTGGGGTGTTGATGCAAATTGGCAGCGAGGATTTCGACATCAAACTTGCAGTTGAAATAAGCCGGCTCGAACACCTCAAAGAGCATGGGCGCTGCCGCTCGGTGGGGGATGGGGGTGGTGCGGTCGATGACCAATTTGTCGTTGACCAATTCTATGGCGTGGTGTTGAGGGCGATGAAGTTCGCTTGGCGGGAGCGATCGCAAAACCTTGGCCACTTGGTCAATGAGGGCGGGACTGGTCTGAGGATGTTGGGCAATGTCTCGGATGACGTCGCGCGGCAGGGGCACAGAGAAAGCGTTTTTGAACAGGGCCATTTTTTGCTCAGTCGTGGGATAAGGCATCTCAAAGCTGATGTCAAAGCGGCGAATATAGGCCGGGTCAAACGATTCAACACTGTTGGCAATCCAAATCGTAGGGCAGGCATTGCTCTCAAGCATGTGGTTGATCCATGACTTTTGGGGTGCGGTGTCATCCTTGTTGCCATATGCATTGCGTTCAGACGCGATGGGGGTGAACACTTCCTCGCACTCATCAAAGAGCAGCAAGGTGTGGGTGCCGGCAAATAGCTGCTGCGCAATGCGTTGGCTTCGAAGCCGCAAAATCGGCGACTGGGCGTGACCGTCAAGGGCACTCGCGCTCACTTGCATCATGCGCACTTGAAGGGCCTGGGCGAGCAAGAGGGCGAGTTGGGTTTTGCCTGTTCCAGGCGGGCCATAGATCAAGACATTGATGCCGACTTTTTGACTCGCCAAGCACTGGGCGAGGTAAGTTTGGATGAGGGACACGCGGGCTTGGATGTGGTTGTAGTGTTCGTGGTTTAACTTGCTGGCAAGCACCGGACTGACGAATTGGCGCATCAACTCAAACGGATTTTGAAACTGCATCAACATTTGTTGCGCAAAAGAACGGGTTAAAAAATTCAGTCTCGACTCAATGGTTCCGCGTCCCTCTTGCTCGATGAGCAACAAGCCAGAGCGGACCAAATTCGATTCGGGACTCAAGCAGCGATCAATCTCTTGGATGGGCAGGCTCAAGACGGCGGACAAATGTCGAGAAAGATGGTGGCTGGTGATGAAGTCCCCCACCAAATCCAGCGTTGTTTCAAAGAGGGATTCATTTTTGGTGAGAATGATGAAAGCCAAGACCCGTTGCTCAAGGGCCGTGAGTGCCAGCGTGGCGGCCAATAGCCCAAGATTGCCTTTGAGCGCAGGCGGGAGGTGGTCTAAAGGGTCGTGCCCCGTTTCCCAAAGCGACAAAACATGCTCAAGGTCTTGCTTGATGTGGACAAAGGATTTTTCGTGTCGATAGGCTTCGAAATTGTCAAAGCCCAAAAAATCAAAAATCTCTGTCAAGTTGTAATTGATTCGATCGTTGAGATAATTCAAGGCGGGCGTTCGCGCAAGTATGCGCAGGAGGTATATTTTTAAATTGTCGATGTAGAGTTGAGACTGATCGCTCAAGTTGGCGATGGATTTCTCGCTCGGTGCGGCAATGCACAGATAAGCCTGCCCGAACTCGGCCGCGGTCACAGGCGAGCTCACCGCCTGCTGGCTCAGGCTCAGGCTCAGATCTTTGAGTCTAAATTGTTCTCGACGCAACTGTTGTTTGAATGTAGAGCCCATGTGTCAGACCCATAAAATACCTTGTCAATGCTGTGTGCGCACTCTCCATGACCGCATCACCAAGCACCTAGAATAGCGTAATTCTTAAGTCTGAGGGGCGCTATTTCGATAGGCAAGATTGTCCAATCCGCCTGGGTGCTATGTCACAAAAACCATCATATAAAAAAGCTTCTTTTTCTGCTTTTGTGATGATTTGTTTTTCGATATTTTGTTGGATCTGCCTGTTTTGAAGTTGCCACGTTCAAAGACGCGGTGGCGTTAAAACAACGACGGGTTCGGACTTGCAATCCAGCGAGCCAAGCCGTTTTCAAAGGGGGTTAAGGGGTAGCAAAGGGGTAGGCAAAGTGGTAGGCAAAGGGACGCTACTCGAGTGGATGGACCTGGCGGGTGGCACCAGTTTTGGAGCAACACCCAAGGACTGACTGACCCCCTGCCCAAAGGGGGGCCATGCCAAGGCGTTCAGTTAAAGCGTTTCAACAAAGGACGAGCGAAGGCTTAATTTTTCATAAAGCTTGGTGAGCGCAGGATGAGACTCGCGCCAAAGAAGTTCTTCAAAGCGCAAATCCAAATAGCCCAAGGCGCAGCCGACCGCGATATCGGCCAGGCTCAAATGAATGCCGGAACAAAAGACTTTGTCGCCCAGTCCTTTTTCCATGGCGACCAGACTCTTTTGCACCTTGGCCATTTGTCGATCGATCCAAGCTTGCGAGCGTTCGCTCTCAAGTCGCGAGGGCCAGCGTTTTTCTTGTCTTGCCAAAATGCTCGCATCGATCAAACCGTCGGCCAAGGCTTCCCAAGTTTTGACCTCGGCGCGCTCGCGACCCGTGCTGGGGATGAGCTTGCCCACAGGCGACAAGGTGTCCAAATACTCCACGATCACGCGCGAGTCAAACAAAGCTTCGCCGCCTTCCATGATCAAGCAGGGGACTTGTCCCAAAGGGTTGGACTCAGAGATGGTGGTGGTCTCAGACCAGACCTCTTCGATGGTGAGGTGGTAGTCTAGTTTTTTTTCAGCCATCACAATGCGCACCTTGCGCACGAATGGACTGGTAAGGGATCCGATGAGTTTCATTGTTTTGTGTAAAAGCTTTGGCGCCATTCTATCGGGCTCTTCAATTTTGGTGTTGTGTGTGAACGACGCATTGAGGGTTGAATCAAACCCGTATAAAAAGTGTTGAGGCTTGGGTTTTGGTGCGGCAAAACGTGAAAAAAACGCGTCCCATCACAGGCTTAGAATTGGGGGATGAACACATCCACCATCAATGCCTTGTCCCCTTTGGACGGTCGCTATGCGAGCAAGCTCGAAGCTTTGCGAGTTGAACTCTCTGAGTTCGGCTATATGCGCCGTCGTGTACAGGTCGAAATCACTTGGCTTTTGGCACTGAGCCAAGCTGGGCTCAAGGAGTTGCCCCCGTTCACAAAACAAGCGCGCGACCATCTTTGGTCTTTGTTCAAAGGCTTTTCCATGGCCGATGCAGAGGCGATCAAAGTCATTGAGAAAACCACCAACCACGATGTCAAAGCGGTGGAGTATTGGCTCAAAGCGCAATTGGCCAAGAACACCTTGGGGGTTGAGGGCCACAGCGCTATGCTTGCGGCCACGGAGTGGGTGCATTTTTCATTGACCAGTGAAGACATCAACAACTGCAGCCACGCCCTCATGCTCAAGGCCGCCAGAGATGAGGTCTTGCAGCCAGCACTGTCTCGTGTGACGGGCTTGCTGCGGCAGATGGTGAAAGACTTTGCCCACATTCCCATGCTCTCCAGAACCCATGGACAAACCGCCTCACCCACCACCGTGGGCAAAGAGCTCGCCAACGTCTTGGTGCGCTGTGAGCGTGCGATGTCGAGGTTGATTCGAGTTGAGCTGCGCGCGAAGATGAATGGTGCCGTGGGCAACTACAACGCGCAGGTGGTGGCTTGTCCAGAGGTGAATTGGGAGCAGTTGGCCAAGCGTGTTGTTGAGGCTCCCGTGTTGGAGGGGGACGCCGTCGGTGAGTGCGTCGGACTGGGCCTTCATTTCCAGGCCTACAGCACCCAAATTGAGCCACACGACACCATGGCCGAAGTGTTCGATGCGATTGCGCATTTGAATGTCATCTTGATCGATTACTGCCGCGATGTGTGGGGCTACATTTCTTTGGGGTATTTCAAACAACGGCTCAAAGAGGGCGAAATTGGCTCCTCGACCATGCCCCACAAGGTCAACCCGATTGATTTTGAAAACGCCGAGGGCAATTTGGGGCTGTCCAATGCACTCTTGCGCCACATGAGCGACAAGCTGCCCATCTCGCGGTTCCAGCGCGACTTGACCGACAGCACGGTCATTCGAAATGTGGGCGTTGCCTTGGGGCATGCCTTGCTGGCTTACCAGTCCTTGGCCACTGGGCTGCAAAAGTTAGAGATCAATGAAGCGCGCCTGGCCGAGGACTTGGAGGCGGCTTGGGAGGTCTTGGCCGAGCCCATTCAAACGGTGATGCGCCGCTATGGCTTGAGTGGTGCCTATGAGCACCTCAAAGAGCACACCCGAGGTAAAAAAGTCACGCAACAAGACCTGCAGGGTTTGATTGCGCAGTTGTCCATTCCCCAAGAGGCCAAAGAACGACTGCTCGCCTTGTCGCCGCAAAGCTACATTGGCTTGGCCGAGCAGTTGGCACTGGCTGCGCTAAAGTCTTGAAGGTCCAAGGGGATTGAAAGGGTTGTTGACCGTGCCGATGTCTGTGCTGATATCTGTGCTGATGTGTGCGGGCATCTTCTCCCTGACCCTTTCCGCATAGCGGTTAAAACGCCACGCGCTTTGCTCCAAGGTGATGCGCCGCCATGAGCTTCTTTTTTGCGCGGGACTCATCTCGGTCCAATGTTGGACCTCTTCGAAGCTGCGCCCGCACCCTTTGCAAAACGCATCCCCCTGAGAGGTTGAGCAAATCGCAATACACGGCGTGTCGGGCGTTTGATCGTACCAAGCGAGCCATGCCGCGTAGGCCTTGGCCGGAAAGCCCTCGGTGCTCACCGAGTCTTCGTGGTAATGAATCATCAAGGCATAAACGCTGGCCAAGGCACGAACGGGAGCACACAACTCAACCCCGTCGGGACTGGGGCTGATTTGGCGCCAATAATTGATGGCGGCCTCGATGTCGGTGATGTGGATGCTTTGCATGGGTCTTGCATCATAGTCGCTTGCAAGCACTTTGTCTTGCCGTGCAAAAGGCGAGGGGTGGAGGCGCAACTCACCCGACTTCAAGGCCACCGAGCGTGCCTGCGCGCTATGATGCCTGCATCTGCAAAAAGGCGTCGAACATGAAAATGCTGCTGAAATGGATTTTAAATGCGTTGGCCCTGATGGCCCTGTGTCAGCTCGACTCAGGCTTGTGGCTCAATGGCTTGGGCGCTGCGTTGCTGGCGGCTTTTGCCATTGGCTTTCTGAACTTGTTGGTGCGACCGGTCTTGGTCGTTCTCACCTTGCCCATCACGTTCTTGAGCTTGGGCTTGTTTCTTTTTGTGATCAATGCCTGGATGTTTTGGTGGGCCTCGGCGCTCATTCAGGGCTTTGAAATCGACCATTTTTCTGACGCTTTGCTCGGCTCCTTGCTCTACAGCGTGTGGGGACTGGTTCTTGACTCAGCGCTCGAGCGCTTGTTCGCGCCGCGCGGCCAATAGTTCTCGCAAGCGGGTATCGATGATGGAGGCCTCCATCTCTTGAGCTCGCGTCAAGCCAGTCCCTTGGGCCAGTTGTTTGGCCAAATTTTGCGCGGCAACCATTCGGTCGACGGCCGCATTGACATCAAACTTGACAGCATAGGACTCGGCCAATGAACGGGTTGAGCCCAGTGCGTCAAGATTGGCCCGTTGCGCTTGGGACAAGAGCTCCCAAGCCTGCGCGTCTTGCGCATGCAAGACCACCCAGGCATGCAAATCGCGCTCGCTCTGAGCGGACAGGCTCAAGGCGCTCGAGCGTGGCGGCGCGTTGACGCCGACAGGTGTTGCCGCGATTTGAAGTCGCGCTTGGCATAGGAGCAGCAAACGCGCGCGCGTGTGGCCCAAGGGTTCAAGCAACGCCATGGCTTCCTCGGGGGCCTTGCTCAGCATGGCGACCTCGGCCTTCAAGAGCGCCAGGTCGTTGAGTGCGGGATCGTTGGGCGAGCTCAGCACCCAAGACTGCAGGCTTTGCAAGAAGCGGCGTGAAGTCTGAAAGTCGCTCAAGGTGGCACTGGCCAAGACCCCGGCATAAAGCGCCCCAATGCGCGAGCCCAGAGGGTCTTTTGTGTGCAGCAACGCTTGCTCGGCCACTTGCACGTGCAAGCGCAAAGCCTCGTGCTGCGAGCGGGTGAGCACGCGCGCGCGCGCGGACATCATGAGGTGAGACCAGTTTGCGCTTGAGGCGTTGATGGTGGCCAACGATGATTCGCTGCCCATGTTTCTGGCTTGCATGTCGGCAATGCGCTCGCTCGTGAGTGGGTGAGAGCGCAAATAGGGATACTGGCCGTTGTCGTTAAATCGGGAGCCTTGCTGCAGTTTTAAAAACATGCTGGCAAAGCCCGCACCTTCAAAGCCGGCTTGCGTCATGACGCCGTAGCCCACCCGGTCGGCTTCTCGCTCCATGTCGCGGGAAAAATTGAGTTGGGTTTGTGCGGTCACAGCTTGCCCGCCCACCATCAAAGCGCTGGCGGCATTGGGGCTTTTGCTCGCGGCCAAGACGCCCAAAAGCATGGCCCCAATGAGCAGGGGTGTTTGCTGCGACTGTTTGGCAAACAGCCGCGACAAATGGCGTTGGGTAATGTGGCTGAGCTCATGCGCGAGCACCGAGGCCAACTCGTCTTGGTTGGAGACCACGCCGATGAGACCGAGGTGAACGCCCATGTAGCCGCCGGGCAGGGCAAAGGCATTGATGCTGGGGTCTTTGATGAGGAGGACTTGCCAGGCAAAGCGCTGCAGCATGTCGCTTGACAACTCGCCGCGCAGACTGGCGGCTTGGATCAAGGGCCGCCAAGTGGCTTGGATGTAGTCAAGCAAAACCGGGTCTTCGACGTAGTCGGGGTCGCGAAAAATCTCCTTCACCACCGACTCGCCGATGTGTTTTTCTTCGCCCAAGCCCATCTCGGCACCGTCACCCAGGCTGGGGAGTTGCTCGTCTAGGCGCAACTTGCCTGGGCTTGGGAGCCGTCGGCCTGAAGTTGGGGATGCGCTTGGGGGGTCATCCGTGCCTTGAGGCCAGCAAACGCTCGTGACGAGCAGACCCATCAACGCGAAGAGGGCAAGCGCGCGCATCGACCAAGTTGGCGCAGCAGTGGGTGAGGCTCGGCGTGGCGTGGCCATGGGTGTCAAATCATTCATGGGTTGATCAAGGCTCGATCAATGCTTGATCAAGTCGCTTGAGAGAGGGCTCTCGAGCACATTGTCCATCTGGGCCATCGAGAGCAACAGACAACGTTATGATCGCACATTTATGTTAACGTTTTTGCACGAGGATACCCCCCATGTCACTGACCCATTTTGATGACCAAGGACAAGCCCACATGGTCGACGTGCATGCCAAAGAGTCCTCCCACCGTGTGGCCATTGCGGGGGGCTTCATTGGCATGAGCGAATCCACCTTGTCTTTGATTCGCCAAGGCAACGCCAAAAAAGGCGATGTCTTGGGCATTGCACGCATTGCTGGTATTCAAGCGACCAAACGCACGAGTGACTTGATCCCCCTGTGCCACCCGCTTGCCCTCACCCGGGTGGCCTTGGAGTGGCACGCGGTGGAGGAGCCCCAAATGCACCGCTTTGGTCTTGAGTGTCGCGTCACCGCTGAAACGGTGGGGTCCACTGGGGTCGAGATGGAGGCACTCACGGGCGTGCAAATTGCTCTCTTGACGGTTTATGACATGTGCAAAGCGGTGGACCGTGGCATGGTGATGACCGATGTGCACTTGCTAGAAAAAAAGGGCGGACACTCGGGTCACTATGTGGCGCCTGAGCTCAATCCCAAGGCTTAAATTCGCAAAGCCACAAAGCCCACAAAGACCACAAAGCCAATCAAGTATTGGGCACAATCCAAAAGGGCCTCATGAAGAGGCCCTTGGGTGAAAGTGAAGTGCGACTGGGGTGTGCTTTACTCGCCGTGCTCTTCTGAGTGCGCTTTGGCCTCACCCTTGTTTTTAAAATAGTTGCCCAGCACCACCACGCCAATGGCGCACAAGGCCGGTACACCGTACTCGAGCAAGGCGTTGTCCAAAACCATCGGTTTGATGGCCGCATCGTTGAGCAAGGCCTCTCCACCGACCCAGCCAATCAAGGCCGCGCCCAGAGTCACCAAGATGGGGAAACGCGTCATGACGGTGATCATGAGGCTGGAGCTAAAGACCACCACGGGAATGCTGATGGCCAGGCCTAAAATGAGGAGGGTCATCTCGCCTTTGGCCGCTGCGGCCACGCCGATCACATTGTCCAAGCTCATCACCAAGTCGGCAATTAAAATGGTGCGAATGGCGGCCATGAGGCTGGAGTGCTGTTGCTCTTGGCCGTCATCGCCGTCTTCTTCGGCCAACAACTTCACGCCGATCCACAGCAGCAGTGCACCACCCACAAGTTGCAAGTAAGGCAAGGCCATCAATTGGGCCGCCACAATGGTGAGGACCACCAACAAGATCACCGCGGCCCCTGAGCCCCAAATGATGGCGAGCTTTCTTTCGCGCGGTGGCAAGCTTCGGGCGGCCAGGGCAATGACCACGGCGTTGTCGCCAGACAAAATGACGTTGATCCAAATGATCTTGAACAGATTGATCCAAAAATCGGCAGTTTGTGCTTGTGCAATGAAATCCATGGTCTTGATCTTTATTGATGAGTTGTCGATACGACAGGGCAAGGTGTATAGAGTGTAAGCGCCAAAAAATTAGTGGTTTACCCTGGTCTGACCCTGTGGAGAGCTTTCGCAATTGCGCCCAGGGCTGGAGGCAAAAAACCTTTCCATCCAGGCGCTTGTTGCGGCCTTGGCGGCAACAAGCGCGGGTTTAGAGCATGGCCTTCAACAAGGCGGCCATTTCGGAGGGGTTTTTGGTGACTTTAAAGCCACAAGCCTCCATGATGGCCAATTTGGCGTCGGCCGTGTCTTCGCCACCGGAGATCAAGGCGCCAGCGTGTCCCATGCGTTTGCCTGCAGGGGCCGTGACGCCAGCAATGAAGCCGACCACGGGTTTTTTCATGTTGTCTTTGCACCAACGCGCGGCTTCGGCCTCGTCGGGTCCACCGATCTCGCCAATCATGATGACCGCATCGGTTTCGGGATCGTCGTTGAAGGCTTTCATGACATCGATGTGCTTGAGTCCGTTGATGGGGTCGCCCCCAATGCCGACCGCCGAGGACTGGCCGAGGCCAATTTCAGTGACTTGGGCCACGGCTTCATAGGTGAGGGTGCCTGAGCGAGAGACCACGCCAATGCGGCCTTTCCTGTGAATGTGGCCAGGCATGATGCCGATTTTGATCTCCTCAGGCGTGATGAGGCCTGGGCAATTGGGTCCGAGCAAGAGGGTTTTTTTGCCGCCGGCGGCTTCCTTGGCTTTCATTTTGTTGCGCACTTCGAGCATGTCGCGCACCGGAATGCCTTCGGTGATGCAAATGACCAAATCCAAGTGGGCTTCAACGGCTTCCCAAATGGCGGCGGCCGCGCCGGCTGGAGGGACATAAATAACGGAGACCGTGGCGCCGGTTTCCGAGGCGGCTTCTTGAACGGAGCCGTAAATGGGGATGCCGAAAATCTTCTCGCCGGCCTTTTTGGGATTGACGCCCGCGACAAAACATTCGCGCCCATTGGCGTATTCTTGGCATTTTTCTGTGTGGAATTGACCGGTTTTACCGGTGATGCCTTGGGTGATGACTTTGGTGTGTTGATTGATATAGATGGACATGATGCGGACCTTGGGGCTTATTTGACGGCGGCGACGACTTGCTGGGCAGCGTGGGCCATGGTGTCGGCGCTGATGATGGGCAGACCCGATTGGGCGAGCATGGATTTGCCAAGTTCCTCGTTGGTGCCTTTCATGCGAACCACCAAGGGCACGCTCAGATTGACCGCTTTACAAGCGGTGATGATGCCAGTGGCGATGGTGTCGCAGCGCATGATGCCGCCAAAGATATTGACAAAAATCGCCTTGACTTTGGGGTTTTTGAGCATGATTTTGAACGCTTCAGTGACCTTCTCAGGGGTTGCACCACCGCCAACATCGAGGAAATTCGCGGGCTCCGCGCCAAACAGCTTGATGGTGTCCATGGTCGCCATGGCCAAACCTGCACCGTTGACCAAGCAGCCGATGTTGCCGTCCAAACTGATGTAGGCCAAATCAAACTTGCTGGCCTCAATCTCGGCCGGGTCTTCTTCGTCCAAATCGCGGTAGGCGACGATTTCTGGATGGCGAAAGAGAGCATTGGGGTCAAAATTGAATTTGGCGTCCAGCGCCTTGATGTGCCCGTCGCCTTGCAAAATCAAGGGGTTGATCTCGGCCAAAGAGGAGTCGGTTTGCATATAGGCTTGGTAGAGCTTTTGCATGACGCTTGCGGCTTCTGCGGCACTCGCCTCGGGCACGCCGATGCCGTGCGCCAGGCCCAGGGCCTGCTCATCGGACATGCCATCCATGGGGTTGATGAACACTTTGATGATTTTCTCAGGTGTTGAGTGGGCCACTTCTTCGATGTCCATGCCGCCTTCAGAAGACCCCATCATCACCACTTTTTGCGTGGCGCGGTCGGTGACCACAGAGACGTAATACTCTTTCTTGATGTCAGCGCCGTCTTCGATCAAGAGGCGACGCACCTTTTGACCCAAGGGGCCGGTTTGGTGGGTGACGAGCTGCATGCCTAAGATCTCAGAGGCGAGTTGGCGCACCTCTTCGATGGAGCGGGCCAATTTGACGCCGCCGCCCTTGCCCCGGCCCCCGGCGTGGATCTGCGCTTTGACCACCCACACGGGGCCGCCGAGTTTCTGGGCGGCTTCGACGGCCTCTTGCACGGTGAAGGCCGCAATGCCTTTGGGTGTGGGGACGCCAAATTGACGCAAAATCTCTTTGCCTTGGTATTCGTGAATTTTCATCAAGTTCTCTTAAAAAGCAGGGGAAAATAGAACCATTGACCTGACCCTCCGACGTGGGGGCCACAAAACAACGGAACTTTGCCGATGAGAAATGTATCATGACCTGGGCAAAATAATCGATTTTGGCCTTGTAGAGTTCAAATCTTCGCAAAATTCTTATTGAATGGGTACTTCTTGATGTTCAAAATATTCATCGACGGCGAGGCCGGCACCACGGGGCTCTTGATCAAGGCGCAATTGAAGCGCGAAGCCGCCTTTGAGGTGTTGGCCATAGAGGCGAGTCAGCGCAAGGACGTGCAAGCCAAGCGCGCTTTGATGGCCGAGGCTGACTTGGTGGTGCTTTGCTTGGCCGATGAGCAAGCGCGCGAATCGGTGGCTTTGATCCACAGTCTTGGAGCAGTCGCTCCCAAAGTGGTGGATGCGTCGAGTGCACACCGCACGCAGTCCCCGTGGGTTTATGGCTTTCCCGAGCTCTGCCCTGAGCAAGAGGGCTTGATTGCCCAGGCCTCTTGGGTGAGCAACCCGGGCTGCTACGCCACGGGCGCCATTGCGTTGCTCAGACCCTTGCTTGACGCGGGCGCTTTATCACCCGACGCTGGCGTCGCTTTGCCCAGTGTGAGTGGCTACAGCGGCGGGGGGCGCAGCATGATCGAGTCTTATGAGCAAGGCCATGCGCCTTTGATGGAGTACTACGCCTTGGGACTCGAGCACAAGCACGTGCCCGAGATCATGCGCTACTCGGGTTTAGAGCGTCGACCGCTTTTTGTGCCGAGTGTGGGCAATTTTGCGCAAGGGATGGTGGTGCAACTGCCCTTGCACCGGGAGCAGTTTCAAAAACCGGTCAATCGAGGTGTGCTGCTCGACTTGTACGCGCAGCATTATGAGCGACTGCCCTACAGCGAGGTGAAGGTTCAGCGCGAAACCCCCAGTCGCTTGGATGCCACCGCCCTCAATGGGACCAATCGACTCGAGATCGAGGTTGCCACCCACGAGAGCAGCGGGCAGTGCCTGATGCTGGCGCGGCTCGACAATTTGGGCAAAGGCGCCAGTGGTGCTGCCGTGCAAAACATTCGTTTGATGCTGGGCTTGGCGCGCAACCACCAAGCCTAGGCTCAGGGGCCTAGCGTGTGCAGTGTGTCTTTCGTGGCCTAGGTGTCTTTTGCCGCCTGCTTGAAGACCGCGCGCACGGTGTCCATGTTGAAGCCGCGGCTGATTAAAAATCGACTTTGACGCGCCTGCGCTTTGGCGTCGAGGGCTGGGCTGCCAAATTTCTTTTGCCACAGCGCGTGTGCCCGTTCGAACTCGGTCGCCTCCAAGGTCTTTAAGGCCTCCTGAGCGAACTCGTCAGGCACGCCCTTGGCACGCAGCTCCATTTTGAGTCGTCCCAGACCCAGCTTTTCGCTTCGGCGATTGACCAAGGCGTGGGCGTTGCGTTGCTCGTTTAAAAAATCTTTGGCTTGGAGTTCGTCCAAGAGGCGTTCGAGCTCGCCCTCGTCGGCTTCAAAGGGCTTGAGCTTTTGCGCGAGCTCCGCGCGGGAGTGCTCACGGTGCGACAAAAACCGCAGGGCACGCGATTTGAGGGACATCAGGGGGTAGGGGTGGGTAGAGGTTTTCATGGGCTATGGGCTCTGAGGGGTTGGACAAGTTCGGGTCGTGGTCGGGTGGTGGTCGTGTGTTGTGTGCAGTCAGGGTGTCTGGATGTACGGTAATGGGCTTGAAGAACTTGCTGGCTCAGGAGGCACCCCAAGGAGTGCTTGGGCCTGGATTCTTGGGCCTTGGACGGGCCACTTTAAAAGTGGCACCGCCTGGGCGCTCGACATCGAGTCGGTTTTTGGGGGGCGCACATGGCGCTTTGCGTGGTGGGGCTGGACAGACTCCGGGTTGAGGTTTTGATGTGTTGGGGGCTTGGGGGCTTGGGCGCACGGGTTCCAAGTGCATGGACGATAGGCCGGGGCTTGAGGCGGGCGAAGCTTGCGTTTTGCCTTCTGGGCCTTGTCTTTTGTACTTGGCCTATTCCCATATTCCCCTCTTGCCCTCTTGCCCTCTTGCCCTCTTGCCCCTTGCCCCTTGCTGGATGCTTAGACCTTCTCCTCGGCCTTGGCCAGCGCCTCGGCCTTCAGCAGCGCCTCGGCCTTGGCCTGTGCCGCCGCGGAAAGAGCGGGAGCAGCGGGAGCAGGGGCGGCAACAGGCAAGGGCGGCGTGTTCAAGGCCTGCGGCAAAGAGGGAATGCCCAGGGACTCGCGCACTTTGTTCTCAATTTCATGGGCGAGTTCTGGGTTTTCACGCAAGAACTCGCGGGAGTTGTCGCGGCCTTGACCGATTTTTTCACCGTTGTAAGCGTACCAAGCACCCGATTTGTCGATCACTCGGGCGACCACACCAAGGTCAATGACTTCGCCGTGTCTTGAGATGCCTTCGCCAAACAGAATGTCAAATTCTGCTGTCTTGAAGGGGGGGGCCACCTTGTTCTTGACCACCTTGACTTTGGTTTCGTTGCCGATGGCCTCTTCACCCTTTTTGATGGTACCGGTGCGGCGAATGTCGATGCGAACAGAGGCGTAAAACTTCAAGGCATTGCCGCCAGTGGTGGTCTCGGGTGAGCCGAACATCACGCCAATTTTCATGCGGATTTGGTTGATGAAGATGACCATGCAGTTGGTCTTTTTGATGGTCGCAGTGAGCTTTCTGAGGGCTTGGCTCATGAGACGCGCTTGCAGACCCGGCAAGGAGTCGCCCATGTCGCCTTCGAGCTCGGCCTTGGGGGTGAGCGCCGCCACCGAATCGATGACGATCAAGTCGACAGCGCCTGAGCGCACGAGGGAGTCCACGATCTCAAGCGCTTGCTCGCCGGTGTCGGGCTGAGAGATGAGGAGCTCTTGCAAGTTCACGCCCAGCTTTTGCGCATACTGGATGTCCAAGGCATGCTCGGCGTCAACAAAGGCGCAGGTGCCATTTTGTTTTTGCATCTCGGCGATGACTTGCAGCGTGAGGGTGGTTTTGCCCGATGACTCAGGGCCGTAAATCTCAATGACCCGACCGCGGGGTAGGCCACCCACACCCAGTGCAATGTCTAGCCCCAAGGAGCCGGTGGAGACGACTTGGATGTCTTCGATCACTTCACCTTCGCCCAAGCGCATGATGGTGCCTTTGCCAAATTGTTTTTCAATTTGTGCCAATGCAGCTTGTAAAGCTTTGGTTTTTTCACTCAAAGCCGCGAGAGATTTAACAGGTGCGTCCATAATTAACTCCTTAATAATCAACAGGTTAAAAAACAAATCTGAGAAACATCTTTTTTGAACTGGATGCTTAAACAGTAATTTATCCGAAGTGTTATAACTTGTAAATAGAAAATATAGTCAGTTTGCCTTATCATATAGAAATGCAACAAAACCGTTCTGATCAGAGGGCATCGAGCGTCGACTGGCGACAAAATCACCTGGGCCGACTCTTGGGTCAAGCCATGCGCCGGTTTGACGAGCGGGTCTTTTACCTCATGGCCCACGACGTGCGGGTGCCGCTGGCCTTGTCGAATTTGGCCAGTCGTGGTCAAGTGACGGCGGCCCACATCCATTTGACCCGGCATTTGGCGATTGAGGGTTCGACCTTGACGGTCTTGGCCCTGAGTGCCGGCATGAGCAAACAAGCCATGGGGGATTTGGTGGACCAGTGCGAGGCTTGGGATTTGGTCGCCCGGAAGGCGGACCCCAGGGACGCGCGGGCCAAGTTGATCTCGTTCACCTCAACGGGCTTGCTCTGGCTCAGGGCCTTTGAGAGCGCGGTGGCCCAGGTTGAAGCGGAATTCAAGTTGGAGGTGGGCGAACAAGTGGCCACCGTCATCGCTTTGGGCTTGGAGGTTTATGCTGGACCGGCCCGCCAAGAAATGCGCTGAGTTCTACAATCCATGGGTCTGCCATCAAACCAAGAGCTGCCCGTGCGCATTCTTCTCGCCCTAGACGACCCCGAGCTGACCCCCAGTGTTGGCAAGAGCTTGCGCGCCATGGGCGCCGTGCTGGCGCAAGCGAGTGGAGAAGACTCGGCACTGCTGGCCCTGGGAGAGCAAGCGGCCTTTGATGTGGTGATTTTGCAAACACCCATTGAGCTCACTCGCGCCCAAGAGATGATCAAACGCGTCAAAGCCCTGGCCGGTTTGAGTGCCGTTTTGGTGCTGAGCGCCAACGCCGATGTGCACTACAAAATCTCGGCCCTGGACGCAGGCGCCGACGAGGTGATGAGCAAGCCTTTTTTGATGCAAGAGTTGGAGGCTCGAGTTCGCGCCTTGGTGCGGCGCCACACCGGGGCCTTGAGCGCGCTCATCCATCACGGCCCTTTGAGCTATGACCAAATTGGACGGGTGGTCCGAATGGAAGAAAAGATGCTCGAACTCTCAGCGAGGGAATTGAGCCTGCTCGAAGTCTTGTTGCAGCGCTCGGGTCGCATGGTGAGCAAGGACCAGTTGGTGGAGAGGCTTTGTCAATGGGGCCAAGAGGTGAGCACCAACGCCATTGAGGTCTACATTCATCGCTTGAGAAAAAAAATCGAGGTCGGCCCCATCCGCATCCTCACGGTTCGTGGCATCGGTTACTGCTTGGAAAAAATCAACGTACCCACCGCCGACGTCGCTGACCCTACACCGCCTCCCAACGCCCACCATGGCCTGGCGCCGCACGAGCCTTGAAGCCAAAAGCGGCAAAGCAGAGATCTGGCGCCTCCAAGGACACGATCAGGACTTTTTCGCCATCTCCAAGGTGTTGAGCACCAAGCGTTCAGTGGCCACTGCACGCGCGATGCCCGGTTGCAAAGCGCATCGTTGCACATGGGCCCAAAGGGCGGGAAATTGGCTCGGTTCGAGCTCGGCAATGGTGCCCCAACGGCACAAGGTCAAGGCATAGGCGTCGAGCGGGCCGGCAAACTCTCCAGCGAGCCACGGGTGGCCTTGGCCCAGTTGCTTGGCAACGAAGGCGTCCAAGGTCTCCAAATGGGCCTTGTAGTGCTGCGTGGCGTGAAGCTTGATGTCGGCTTGCACCGCCGCATCGGGGGAGTAGTTCATGGGCCGAAAGATATGGGTAAAAGTGGGGTGAACGGTGTTGTTCATCCAAGCCAAGGTTTGAATCACTTGGGCGCGCTCGAAAGAGCCCGTGGGCAACAAATGGGCCTGAGGAAAAAGGCCATCTAAGTACACCGTGATCGCCAAGAGTTGGGTGAGCACGTGTTCGCCATCCACCAATACGGGGACTTGTCCTTGTGGGTTGATGGCCCTGAACTCAGGAGTTCGGTGTTCGCCTTTGTGCAATTTGATCATCACCGGTTCAAACGGTGTCCCCGCCAACTCCAGCAGGCAGTGCGGGACAAAGGAGCACGCCCCAGGGGAGAAATAAAGTCTCAGGGCCATGGTGTTCACCTTAAAAAATTAAAAAAAGGAGGCCTAAGCTGACCTGCTCAGCCACTCGGTGATCAAGAGCATAGTGCATTTTGAGCGTCCCTCACTGAGGACGAATACTGATCTCGCCCGCTTGCAACGCTTGCCTCACGCCGTCGATGTCGAGCAGCAACTCACCGCATTCATTGACCCCCAAGGCCCGCCCGCGCCTTGCGTCAGAGAGCTGGACTTGGCGCCCTTTGAGGCAATCCAAGCGGTCAAAGTCGGCCTTGAAGGGGGCAAAACCCGAGGCTTCAAATTGATGCAATGCTTGGCTGAGCGAGACCAAGACACTCGCGAGCAGGGCATGGCGCTCATCGCTTGAGTTCAGTCTCGCCCCCAAGTCGAGGAGTCCTTTGGCCGGTGGGCAGACGACGCCCAAGCCCTCGGTGTTGGGGGTGTGCAAATTAATCCCCACGCCCACCACACAAAACCGGGCTTGTGATGCAGGCGAGCGCAGAGTGGTGTTTTTCTGATCGGGGGCGGTTCTCAGGCTTTGGGTTTCGATCAAGAGGCCGCCCACCTTGGCCGGGCCACGCTCGTCCCAGGCCCAAAGGTCGTTGGGCCATTTGAGGCTCAAGGCCGGTGAGCAGGCAAGGCTTGGCGGCAAAAAAGCAGACAGCCCTTTGACGACCGCCACCCCACAGGCCAAGGACAAGCCCAACCAGTGGAGCGGCTCAAGGGTGCAGGCCATTGAAAAGGCAATGCTTTGGCGCGGGGGGCTGAGCCACGGTTTGCCCGAACGGCCCCGTCCAGCGGTCTGTTTTTGCGCAATCAAGACCGTGGCTTGGTGGTCCAACTGGTGGCCTCGGCGCATGAGTTCAGACGAGGTGGAGTCGATTTCTTTGACCAACTCAATGCGCCAATGGGCGAGGGATTCGCCCAGGGACCGCTGCAAAGTCTCCTCGATCCAGGGGTGTTCCATGGCGCTCAAAACGGTTTTACGGGGATTTATTTCTTTTTCTTTTTGGGCGGTTTGGGGGCCAAGAGCGTGCCTCGGCAAAGGGGTGAGCCACACCAGCAAGGGTATTGGGCTTTGAGCTTTGCGGTATAGCGCTCATCAATGATGAGGCCATAGTCGTAGTTGAGCTCTTCGCCCGCTGCGATTGCTCTAATCGATTTGATAAAGACGCGGCCATTTTTTTCATCGGCTTCACAATTGGGATCACAAGCGTGGTTGATCCAACGCGCCCGGTTGCCAGCCGACCCACCATCGATCACGTGCTTTTCATTGATGTGAAAATAAAAGGTGTGGTTGGGGTCACTCGGATCGTGCGGATGGCGTCTTTGGGCCTCGCGCCAGGTGATGACCTCCCCTTTGTATTCAATGATCTTCTTCCCAGGCTCGATGTCGACCAGGGCAAACACGCCTTTGCCGTGGACCCCAGAGCTGCGGGCTTCGATGCGTTTTTTGGGGGAGAGCTTGGACTTTTCTTGGGTGGACATGGTGGGATTTCAATTCAGTAAAGGCGCCTGTCAAAATGAGCAGGTGAACACGTTCAAGAGGACAATTTTAGAGGTTTTGCCAACTTGCCGCCAAAAAAGTTGGACAATGCCATGCATGAAGGACACAACTCAATGAGTAAAACACTGGTAATTGCTGAGAAACCATCGGTCGCGCAAGACATTGTTCGCGCCCTCACCAGCGTGGCGGGGAAGTTTGAAAAGCACGACGACCATTTTGAGAGTGAGACCTATGTCGTCACCAGTGCCGTGGGGCATTTGCTCGAGATCAAAGCGCCCGAAGAGTTTGATGTCAAGCGCGGCAAGTGGAGCTTCGCCCACCTGCCCGTGATACCGCCCCACTTTGAGCTCAAGCCCGTGGACAAGACCAAGTCTCGGCTCAACGCCGTGGTCAAACTGGTCAAACGAAAAGACGTCACCGCCTTGATCAATGCTTGTGATGCTGGGCGCGAAGGCGAGCTCATTTTCCGGCTGATTGAGCAATATGCGGGCAGCAAAAAAGACCTTAAAAAACCCGTCAAGCGCCTTTGGCTTCAGTCCATGACGCCCCAGTCCATTCGAGACGGCTTCAACGCCTTGAGAAGCGAGCAGCAAATGCAAGGCCTGGCCGATGCGGCGAGATCACGCTCCGAGGCCGATTGGTTGGTGGGCATCAACGGCACGCGCGCCTTTACCGCCTTTAACTCTCGCGATGGCGGGTTTTTTCTGACGACGGTGGGTCGCGTGCAAACCCCCACTTTGTCGGTGGTGGTCGCGCGTGAAGAGCTGATCCGCAAATTCATCTCCCGCGACTATTGGGAAATTCACGCCAATTTTCAGGTCAAGGCCGGCGAGTACGTCTCCAAGTGGATCAACCCCAACCACAAAAAAGACGACACCGATGTCGAGAAAAAAGCCGATCGCCTCTGGAGCGAGTCCGATGCCCAAGCCGTTGCCCTTGCCGTGGTGAACCAGCCAGGTGTCGTCACCGAGGAGAGCAAGCCCACCACCCAGGCGGCCCCCGCCTTGTTTGATTTGACAAGTTTGCAGCGCGAGGCCAATGGCCGCTTTGGTTTTTCCGCCAAGTCCACCTTGGCCCTGGCCCAAAGTCTTTATGAGCGCCACAAGGCCCTGACCTACCCCAGAACCGACTCCAGGCATTTGCCCGAGGACTATTTGCCCACGGTCAAAGACACTTTTGAGATGATTGCGGGCAGTGGCATGAAGCACCTCTCAAGCTTTGCCAAGACGGCCATCAAGAGCAACTTCATCAAAGCCAGCAAGCGTGTGTTTGACAACAGCAAAGTGAGTGATCACTTCGCCATCATTCCAACGCTGGAGGAGCCCAAGGGCTTGTCTGAGCCCGAACAAAAGCTCTACGACTTGGTGGTGAGGCGTTTCATGGCGATCTTTTACCCCTCGGCCGAGTTCTTGGTGACCACCCGCACGACCCAGGTCAAGCTCAGCGACGTCACGCACCATTTCCGGGTCGAAGGCAAGGTGTTGGTCAACGCGGGGTGGATGAGCATTTACGGCAAAGACGCGAGTGACGATGAGCCCAACGCCAAGACCTTGGTGGCGATTGAGGCCGGTGAGCTTAGCCACACCCAGGATGCCCAGGCCAAGGCCTTGAAAACCCGCCCGCCCGCGCGATTTTCAGAAGCGACGCTCTTGGGCGCCATGGAAGGGGCGGGCAAATCCATTGAAGACGATGAGCTCAGAGAGGCCATGCAGGAAAAGGGACTGGGCACACCAGCCACTCGGGCGGCCACCATCGAGGGGCTTTTGAACGAAAAATACATGCTCCGTGACGCTCGGGAATTGATCCCCACGGCCAAAGCGTTTCAACTCATGACCTTGTTGCGCGGCTTGGGCGTGGAGGAGCTCTCCAAGCCTGAGCTCACTGGCGAGTGGGAGCATAAATTGTCCTTGATGGAGCACGGTGAGCTCTCGCGCGAGTCGTTCATGAAAGACATCGCCGACATGACCGAGCACATCGTCAAAAAAGCCAAAGAGTACGACAAGGACACCATCCCAGGCGACTACGTCACCTTGACCACGCCGTGTCCCAAGTGTGGCGGGCAAGTCAAAGAAAACTACCGTCGCTACACCTGTCAAGGCGTTGATGGGCAAAGCACCGGATGCGGTTTTTCTTTTGGCAAGACCCCAGCTGGGCGCGCCTTCGAGTTGACCGAAGTGGATGCCTTTTTGGCCAACAAACGCATTGGCCCCTTGGATGGGTTTCGCTCCAAAGCGGGCTGGCCTTTCAGCGCCGAGATTGCGCTCAAATTCAATGAAGAGGAACAAAACTGGAAGCTTGAGTTTGATTTTGGTGAAGACAAGAATGCGCTCGAGAGCGGTGAGTTGGTTGACTTTGGTGAACAAGTGCCCTTGGGGGCGTGTCCGTCTTGCGGTGCACGGGTGTTTGAGCGGGGGCAAAACTATGTGTGCGAACACTCGCTGCCCAATGTGCTGCAGGCCACGCCGACTTGCACCTTCAAGAGCGGCAAAATCGTCTTGCAGCAACCCGTGGAGCACGAGCAGATCAAAAAACTGCTGGAGACGGGCAAAACCGATTTGCTTGATAAATTTGTCTCGATGAGAACACGCCGCGCGTTCAAGGCCTATTTGGCTTGGGACGCCACAGCGGGGAAAGTCCAGTTTGAGTTCGAGCCCAGAGTCAGCAAGTACCCACCGCGTAAAACGCCGTCCAAAACAACGGGTAAAGTGGCTGGTAAAGTGGCAGGGAAAACAGCCGCCAAATCGGGCAAAGCCACCGCCACCGCCAAAACCACCGCCAGCGCCAAGGCGGTGAAGGCCAGCAAGCCCAAAACCCCAAGAAAACCCAGCGCCGGACTCGTGCCCAGCACGGCGTTGGCCCAGGTGATCGGCAGCGACGCCGCGCCCAGGACCGAGGTGATCAAAAAACTCTGGGATTACATCAAGTCCAAGGGCCTACAAGACCCCAAGGACAAGCGCAAAATCGTCTGTGACGCCTCTTTGCAGGCGGTGTTTGGCAAAGACGAAGTCAATATGTTTGAGCTCGCTGGCTTGATTGGTGCCCATTTGAGCGCAGCCTAATTCTCAACACGATGTCGCCCCCACAACGCAGTCCCCTTGGGGGGGACCTGCGAGTGTTAAAGTCTCAAGCGTGGATAACTTCCCAGACCCGCGCGGGGGTGAGGGGCATTTGAAGCGACTGGGTTTTACCCGCCAAACCGTGCCTGGCCAAAGCATCGGCCACGGCGTTCACCACCGCGGGTGTGGCGCCTATGGTGCCGAGCTCACCCACCCCTTTGACGCCGAGCACATTGTTCTTGCATGGCACGCTTTGGTCCATGTGGGTGCTGAAAAACGTCGGCATGATGTCGGCGTGGGGAATGGCGTAGTCCATCAAGCTGCCCGTGAGTGGCTGACCGGTGGTGGGGTCATAAATGACACCCTCGCACAAGGCTTGACCGATGCCTTGCACGGCACCGCCGTCGAGTTGGCCTCTCACGATCATGGGGTTGACGACCCGGCCCACGTCGTTCATGGAGGTGTAGCTGCACAGCTCCACCACACCGCTCATGGGGTCCACTTCCACTTCACAGATGTGGCAGCCATTGGGCCAAGTCGCCCCTGTGGCCGAGGTGGTCGAGTCGAGCTCAATGCGTGAATGGGGTTCTTGGGCTGCGAGTTGGCCCAAGGAAACCGCCAAATCGGTGCCTTTGACGCTGAACTGCCCGGCTGCATAATCCAAGTCCGAGGCCGAGGCCTCGAGACTCTTGGCGGCGAGTTCGCGGGCCTTGTCCAATGCTTGTTGTGAGCCCACCGAGACGGCCGAGCCACCGGTAAAGAGCGAGCGAGAACCCACCGACCCAAAGCCCGCACCGCGGTCGGTGTCGCCCATCACCACACGCACTTGGTCAATGTCGACGCCAAAGACATCGACCACCAGCTGCGACAAAGACGTGGCAATGCCTTGGCCCATGGCATTGACGGCGGTGAAGACCTCAATCACACCATCGGCCAAAATGCGCACATTGACTTTTTCCTCCATGGCGTTGCCGCCGGTCCACTCCAGAAAAGTGGCAATGCCCAGGCCACGCCAGAGGCCACGGGCCTCGGAGGCTTTCGCACGGGCTTCAAAGCCATTCCAATGGGCGAGCTCCAAGGCTTGGTTCATGATGGACTCAAAATTGCCGGTGTCATAGACTTGGGCCATGGCATTTTTATAGGGCATTTGGCTGGGCTTGATCATGTTGGTGCGTCGCAGCGTCAAGCGGTCGATGCCGCTCACGCGCGAGGCCTCGTCCATGAGGCGCTCGATGTTGAAGATCGCCTCAGGCCGGCCCGCACCCCGGTAGGCCCCGGTGGGCGCGGTGTTGGTCATGACCGCTTTGAAGTGGTAGTCAATGAGGCCAATGTCATACACCCCGGTTTGCACCCAAGGGCCAATCAAGAGTTGAATGGCCACGCCAGTCATGCCGGGGTAGGCCCCCACATTGGCGAGATTGGAGACTTTGAGCGCCATGATTTTCCCTTTGGCGTCGAGGGCCATGCTGGCGTGGGTCAAGACGTCGCGACCGTGGGCGCAGGCCAAAAAGTCCTCGGATCGTTCGGCCTGCCATTTGACGGGTCGCTTCAACTGGTGCGCGCAAAACGCCACCATCAAGTCCTCAGGGTAGGCGCCGGTTTTCATGCCAAACCCCCCCCCCACATCGCCCACGATCACCCGGATGTTGGCAGCAGGAATGCCAAAAAGGTCGGCAATTTGGGTGTGCGGGGCGCTGGGCATTTGTGAGCTCATTCGAACAATGAGTCGCTCGCCGTCCATGTGGGCTTGGACACTGCGAGGCTCCAGCGTCAAGGGGATCAAGCGCTGGTGGGTGATGTCCAAGGTGACCACGTGGGCGGCAGTGGCAAATGCACTTTGGACTGTGTCCGGCTCGCCATATCGGGTCTCGGCAACAACGTTATCCGGCACGTCAGCGAGCAGGGGGGCAGCGTCACTCAAGGCGCTGTCCAGGGTCACGGCGCAGGGCAAGGGATCGTACTCTACGAGCACAGCTTCGCAGGCGTTTTTGGCCGCTTCTAGGCTGGTCGCGACCACGCCCACCACGGCTTCGCCGACAAAACGAACACGCTGCGTGGACAAAATGGTGCGCGTGGCCGAGGCGATGGGCGAGCCGTCGGCGCGTTTGAAGCCCATTGGCTTGGCCATGGGCTTGACACCGAGCTGGGCCATGTCTTGGGCGGTGTAGACGGCCAAGACGCCAGGCATACCAATGGCCGCAGCGGTGTCGATGGAGACAATGTGGGCGTGGGCATGGGGGGAGCGCACAAAGGCGAGATGCGACTGGCCCGGGTGGGCGACGTCATCGGTGTATTGCCCCAGGCCTTTGAGCAACTGAACGTCTTCGATGCGCGACACGGCTTGGCCACTGCCATATTTGTAAGCTAATTGATTCACAAAAACTCCCGACCCAGTTGAAAAATGAGGAAAAAATAACGAGCGCCCAAACGCGCCAATGGAGGCGCCTTCAAAGGCATGGGATGTGATTATGTCTGTTTTGACAGGGCTCTGTGCAATGGGGTTTTGTTCTGCGTCAAAAAAAATGGAGCCCTGCCGGGTCTTGTCTGCGTCACGGGGTGGAGCGCCAAACACTGCTGTCGGTGTACACGGCTTGCAAGGGCCAGCGTTGCCCACGCAAATGGTCCTGCATGCATTGCACCACCAAGGGGCTTCGGTGTCTGGGTGCACTGGCCAACACTTCCTCAGCACTCAGCCACAGCGTGCGGACAATGCCGTGGTCCAAGGCTAGGCTTGGAAAGTGTTCTAACAGCTCACCAGCGAAGGCAAAGCGCAAATAGGTCACGTCTTCAAACTGCGGGTGTGAGGGCTCGTGGCGCTGAAACCGAGAGAGGTAAATCCCGACCAAATGAGTCGGTTTAAAGCTGTGTCCACATTCTTCCAGTGCTTCGCGCGCGCACGCCTCTTGGGGTGACTCGCCAGGCTCCAAGTGACCGGCAGGATTGTTCAGTCGCAAGCCCTCGGGGGTATGCTCTTCAATCAGCAAGAAACGACCGTCTCGCTCAATGATGGCGGCCACGGTGACGCTGGGAGACCACCGGGTCGTGGCAGGGGTAGCAAGCGCGGTGGGTTTGGGGGGCGGCAGGTTCATGGGCTGTGGGTCCTTCAAAAGGGGGAGGTGGTGAGGGTTGTCACAGGGGCCCTGGGAGGGGTTCTTCAAGGGCATGTTGAAGGGCATGTTGAAGGGCGTCAAAAAATGGTGCAGAGCAACAAATATGAAGGTGGTTTTTGCATTTTTTAGGGAAAACCCAAGGGGCTCACTAAAATAAGGTATCCTATCTGATTCATTTTTCACCCAAAGCTGCCCCTTGGCGGCGGACGGTTTTTTTGGAGCCTATCCCATGAATTTCGGCGTGCCCCTCGAAACCTTGCCTGGGGAGAGTCGCGTGGCCGCGACCCCAGAGACGATTAAAAAACTCAAAGCCAAAGGTCACCACATTGTGGTCCAAGCGGGTGCTGGCCTTCACGCCAGTGTGACCGACGCGGCCTATGAGGCTGCGGGTGCCGTGATCACCGACCAAGCCGGCGCGTTGTCTCAAGACGTGGTGCTCAAAGTTCGCGCCCCCAGCGCACAAGAGTTGACTTTGATGAAGCCCAAAAGCGTGCTCCTGGGGATGTTGAACCCCTTTGATGCGGCCGGTTTGGAGCGTTTGGCCCAAGCGCAGTTGTGCGCCTTTGCCTTGGAAGCCGCCCCCAGAACCACCCGTGCTCAGAGCATGGATGTGCTCTCGTCGCAGGCCAACATCGCGGGCTACAAGGCCGTGGTGCTCGCGGCCGATTTGTACCAGCGGTTCTTTCCCATGCTCATGACCGCAGCGGGCACGGTCAAGGCCGCTCGCGTGGTGATTTTGGGCGTCGGGGTGGCGGGACTGCAAGCGATTGCAACGGCCAAGCGTTTGGGCGCCGTGATTGAGTGCTCCGATGTGCGCCCAAGCGTCAAGGAGCAAGTTGAGTCCTTGGGGGCCAAATTCATCGATGTGTCGTTTGAAACCGACGAAGAGCGCGAGGCCGCACAAGGGGTGGGTGGTTATGCCCGTCCCATGCCCGCATCCTGGCTCGAGCGTCAAAAGGTGGAAGTGGCCAAACGTGTAGCCCAGGCCGATGTGGTGATCACGACGGCCTTGATTCCCGGGCGCCCCGCCCCCGTCTTGGTGACCCCCGAGATGGTGGAGTCCATGAAGGCGGGCTCGGTGATTGTTGACTTGGCCGCAGCCCAAGGCGGCAACTGCCCCTTGACCCAGGCCGACCAAATTGTCCAGCACCATGGCGTGACCCTGGTGGGGTATACCAATTTGGCCTCGATGGTGGCGGCGGACGCGAGCGCACTGTATGCCCGCAACATTTTGGACTTTGTCAAATTGGTGACTGCTGAGGATGGCTCGTTTCACATGCCCGCAGACGATGACATCGTCAGTGCTTGTTTGATGACGCTTGACGGAACCGTTAAAAGGAAATAAGACCATGGATATCGTTTCACCAACTCTGACGAATTTGATTATTTTTGTGCTGGCCATTTATGTGGGCTTTCACGTGGTGTGGAATGTGACGCCCGCGCTGCACACCCCATTGATGGCGGTGACGAATGCGATTTCTGCAATTGTGATCGTGGGCGCCATGCTCGCGGCCGGCCTCACCCAAACCGCACTCGGGCAAACCATGGGCATTTTGGCCGTGGCACTGGCCGCGGTCAATGTCTTTGGTGGCTTTTTGGTCACCCGCCGGATGCTGGAGATGTTCAGGAAAAAGGATAAAAAAGCCCCTGTAGCCCCTGCTGCCTCTGGAGTTCAGTCATGAGCATGAATTTAGTCACCCTTCTTTACTTGGTTGCCAGTGTTTGCTTTATCCAAGCCCTCAAGGGTTTGAGCCACCCCACGACGTCGATTCGCGGCAATCTTTTTGGCATGCTCGGCATGGCCTTGGCGGTCGCAACCACCGTGGGTTTGATCTTCAAATTGGCCGCCACCATGGGTCTTGGTGCCGATGGCTTGCCCACGAGCGATGCGGTCACGGGTCTGGGCCATGTGCTTTTGGGTCTTTTGATCGGTGGCACCTTGGGTGCGGTGATGGCACAACGTGTCGAGATGACCAAAATGCCTGAGTTGGTGGCCTTCATGCACAGCATGATTGGCTTGGCCGCCGTCTTCATTGCCGTGGCGGCTGTGGCCGAGCCCTTGGCCTTTCAAATTGTTCACCACTTGGGCGACCCCATTCCCGAGGGCAACCGTTTGGAGCTCTTTTTGGGCGCGGCCATTGGTGCGATCACCTTCAGCGGCTCGGTCATTGCCTTTGGCAAACTCTCGGGCAAATACAAGTTCAGGCTCTTTCAAGGCGCACCGGTCAATTTCACCTTCCAGCATCCGCTCAATTTGATTTTGGGTTTGGGCTGCTTGGGGCTCGGATTGGTCTTCATGTTCACGGGGGAGTGGAATGCGTTTTTTGGCATGTTGGCCACCGCTTTCGTCCTCGGTGTGCTCATCATCATCCCCATTGGAGGTGCCGACATGCCCGTGGTGGTGTCCATGCTCAACAGTTATTCCGGTTGGGCGGCCGCGGGCATTGGCTTCTCGCTCAACAACCCCATGTTGATCATTGCCGGCTCTTTGGTGGGCAGCTCGGGCGCAATTTTGAGTTTCATCATGTGCAAGGCCATGAACCGCTCCTTTTTCAATGTGATTTTGGGTGGCTTTGGTGGCGAAGCGGGTGCAGCAGCAGCGGGTGACCAGGTACAACGTGCCGTCAAAAGCGGCAGCGCCGATGACGCGGCCTTCATCTTGGGCAATGCCGAGAGCGTGGTGATTGTGCCGGGCTACGGCTTGGCCGTGGCCCGTGCCCAGCACGCCGTCAAAGAGATGGCCGCCAAATTGACGGCCAAAGGCATCACGGTGAAGTATGCGATTCATCCGGTGGCGGGCCGCATGCCTGGACACATGAACGTGCTCTTGGCCGAGGCCGAAGTGCCTTATGACCAGGTGTTTGAGATGGAAGACATCAACAGCGAGTTCGGACAAGTCGATGTGGCCATTATTTTGGGAGCCAACGATGTGGTGAACCCAGCCGCCATGGTCAAAGGCAGTCCGATTTATGGCATGCCGATTTTGGAGGCCTACAAAGCCAAAACCATTATTGTCAACAAACGCTCCATGGCCTCAGGTTATGCCGGACTCGACAATGAGCTCTTTTACATGGACAAGACCATGATGGTCTTTGGAGATGCGAAAAAGGTCGTTGAAGACATGCTCAAAGCCATCGATTAATTTTTTTCTTGCAGATCATGAAACAGGCTCCACCGCCCTTGCAGGCTTTGGAGCCTGTTTCTTTTGGGGCACCGCAGTTTCGTTTGGGCGTGGTCTGCGCCCTGCATGAGGAGCTGAGTGGCATTGTGTCTCGCTTGGAGCCCCACGTGAAAGCCTTGGGTGGGCGAGAGTTTTGGCAAGCCTCCTGGCATGGCGTGCAGGTGGTGGCGGTGCTCAGTCGAATCGGCAAGGTGGCGGCCGCGACCACGGTGAGCACCTTGATTCATCACTTTGGCGTCACCCATGTGGTCTTCAGCGGCGTTGCAGGCGCACTGGGGGCTCACGTCAAGGTTGGGGATGTTGTGGTCGCAGACGCATTTGTTCAGCACGACATGGATGCCTCGCCCCTTTTCCCGCGCTTTGAGGTGCCACTCTATGGACAAACCTTTTTCCCCTGTGACGCTGCCCTCAGCGCTTTGCTCCTGAGCTCGGCCAAGCGTTGTTTGCCCCAAATAGGACAACATTTACACGAGTCGGGTCTGCTCGAGCAGCTGGGCGTCTCGCACAAAGACTGGGTTGTTCACCATGGGCTCATGGCCAGTGGCGACCAATTCATTGGGCAAGATGCCCAGCGCCACGGGATATTGAGCGCCCTCCCCCATGTCTTGGCCGTTGAAATGGAAGGGGCCGCGGTGGCCCAAGTCTGCCACGATTTTGGCTTGCCCTTTGCTGCGGTTCGCATCATCTCGGACCAGGCCGATGACCAAGCGCACATGGATTTTTCCCAATTCATTGCACATGTGGCCGCTCCTTATGGGGCCGCAGTGGTTGAAAGTTTGGTGCAGGCCCTCGCAGGAAGCGGCCCAGCAGACGCCTAGGCCAATGCGGGAGCGCAAAAAACGCAGCGTCCAATGCGAACAGCGTTATTTCAACCAGCCCCGTTTTCTGAAGTACCACATCGGCACCAAGGCACTGCACAGCATGAGCAGCATGGCATAGGGGTAGCCCCACTCGGTGTGCAGCTCAGGCATGAATTGAAAGTTCATGCCGTAAATGCTGGCGATCAAGGTCGGGGGCAACAAAGCGACCGAGGCCACCGAGAAAATTTTGATGATCTTGTTTTGGTTGATATTGATGAAACCCACCGTCGCATCCATCAAGAAGTTGATCTTGTCAAACAAAAAAGCGGTGTGATTGTCAAGCGACTCGATGTCTCGCAAAATCTGTCTCGCCTCCTCAAACTGATCGGCGTTGAGCATGCGCGCTCGCATCATGAAGCTCACCGCGCGGCGAGTGTCCATGACGTTTCTGCGGATGCGACCGTTCAAATCCTCTTGCCGGGCAATGTCGCCCAAGACTTCGCCGGCCAAGGCGTCGGTGACATCGCCCGAGAGTACCATTTTGCCGGCCTTTTCCAGTTGGTCGTAGATGTTCTCCAAGGTGTCGGCGGAGTATTCGGCGTCGGCGTCAAAGAGTTTAAGGAGCACATCTTTGGCGTCTTCGATGAGGCCAGGCGCACGCCTCGCGCGCAGTCTGAGCAAGCGAAACACCGGCACGTCTTCGTCATGGATGGAAAAAAGCACCCCCTTGCTGTTGAGGTCTTGGTTGTGTTGGTTCAAAATAAAGGCGACGCGCACGGTGCGTGGCGAGTCTTCGTCGGCGATCAAAAAGTCGCTGCGAATATGGAGCTCGCCATTGTCCTCTTCGTAAAAACGCGCCGACTCTTCAATGTCCTCGTCCATGGCGTCCTCAGGAATGGACAAGCCGTAATACTGTTTAATCCAACGCTTTTCGTCAAGCGTTGGGGACTCCAGGTCCACCCAAATGGGTTGGAATTTGGAGAGTTCTTCAAGGGATTCAATTTCCTCTTGAAACAAACGGCCACTGGCCAGACTGAAAATATTGAGCATGGCAATCCCTTGCAAAGCAGGTAACCCAAAGGGCAGACGGGGGAGATAACACGGGAGTTATAGGCCGCCAGCATTGAGGTCACGATGCATTGGGCATCCCATCCTTGCTGACTAGCGAGTAACTCCCCAAAGACTGGGGGTATCCAAAGCGATAAGCTCCATAGTGAAGGTGGGAGCATTATCGCACTCACTTGATGACAAAGCCATGGCGAGACTTGACCCATCCCTCAACGGGAGATCGCCTTGGTCGCTGCCCCAAGATGGCCCCCCCTTGCATTCTGGTCGGCTTCAGGGCATAGTGAGGTTGTGCATTGTTGTTTCATTTCAGTTCATGTTCACGGAGGCTTTTATGAATTTAACCATCAGCGGTCACCACTTAGAGGTCACACAGGCCCTGCACAACCATGTGGTTCAAAAACTGGAGCGGGTTTTGCGCCATTTTGATCAAGTCGTGGATGTCAAAGTGATTTTGAGCATTGAGAACAACAAAGAGAAAGAACGCCGACAAACCGCCGAATGCAAAATCCATGTGCCTGGTGGGGATTTGTTTGCGCAAAGCTCGCACGAAGACCTGTATGCTGCGGTCGACGAGCTGATAGACAAGCTCGACCGTCAAGTGGTCAAACACAAAGACCGCGTGCAGCAGCACCAGCACGCGCCCTTGAAAAAAGACGCGGCACTGCAAGCGAACTTGGCCGCCTCATAAGCCTTTCGCTTTCGCTTTCGGTTAGCGGCCTGATCAGCGGACCTGTTAGCTGGCCTTCAAGCAGCTTATCAAGCAGCCCATCAAGCA
>CAILYC010000007.1 GCA_903838355.1 uncultured Burkholderiales bacterium
CGGCAACCGACCCAAGGGTTTGGTGGAAGATGCTGAGCGGGTTTGGCAAATCGAGGCCAATGACCAAGCGAGAACGGCCAAAGAATACGCGCAGTTGATTTTGGCCAACCACGCGGGACAGATTTTGCGTTTGAGTGATGTGGCGACTGTGCTCGATTCGGTGCAAGATGTTCGCAATTTCGGTGCCGAAGATGGTGAGCCCGCCGTCTTGTTGATCCTGAGCAAAGAGCCGGGCGCCAATGTGATCGAGGCGGTGAGGCGGGTCAAAGACATTCTCCCAAGTCTCGAGGCCACCATCCCGCGAGCGGTGAACATGCGCATCGTCTCGGACCGAACCCCCAGTCTCAAATCCTCGCTCTTTGAAATTCAAAAGGCGATGGTGATCTCCATCGCCTTGGTGGTATTGGTGGTGGGCTTGTTTTTAAAGCGCGCACGTGCCGCCCTCATCCCCAGTGTCGCCGTGCCCGTCTCCTTGGCGGGTGCCTTTGCGGCGATGTACCTGTTGGGCTACAGCTTGAACAACCTCTCCTTGATGGCGCTCACCATTGCCACGGGCTTCGTGGTGGACGACGCCATCGTGGTGCTGGAGAACATCACGCGCCACATCGAGGCGGGTTTAACGCCCCTCGAGGCTGCTCGCGTGGGGGCCAAAGAAATTGCCTTCACCGTGCTCTCGATGAGCCTGTCGCTCATTGCCGTCTTCATTCCGATTTTGCTCATGGGCGGGATCATTGGCCGACTGTTCCAAGAGTTTGCGGTGGTGTTGTCGGTGGCGATTTTGATCTCCATGGTGGTCTCCCTCACCACCACGCCCATGATGTGCGCGGTGCTCTTGAAGGCGCGCATTGCCGCACCTTTATTGCCCATTCCAAACCTGTCTTCAATGCCCGGTGTGGGCCTGAACGGGGCGGCCAGCAAAGCAGCGTCATCCACTTCGCCAACTACTTTACCCTTAGCTTTACCCGCAACTTTACCCTCAAGGGTAACGGCTTTCACCAGACTAGCTCTTTGGATCCTTGGGCTCAAGAGCGCCGCGATGAAACTCCCGGGCCAAGTGGTGAGGGGTTTCAAATCCATTGGACCGGGGTTTGAGCGGGCTTATCGCTTGAGCTTGGGTTGGGCGCTCAGGCACCCGCCCGTCATGCTCTTGATCTTGGTGGCCACCATTGCGTTGAACATCAGCCTTTACAAGAGCATCCCCAAGGGCTTCATTCCGCAGCAAGACACGGGACGCATCTTTGGCGGCATCCGGGCCGATCAAAGCAGTTCCTTTCAGTCCATGCAAAACCGCATCGTGGAGTTCATGGCGGTCGTCAAAGCCGATCCGGCGGTGGACAACGTGACCGGTTTCACGGGTGGTGGGCAGAGCAATTTTGCCGAGATGTTCATCACCTTGAAGCCCAAAAAAGAGCGAGACGTGAGCGCCGATCAGGTGGTCGCACGCTTGAGAATCAAGTTGGCCAAGAAGGCAGGTGCGAGACTCTTTTTGGTGCCCGTGCAAGACATTCGCATCGGGGGGCGCCAGTCCAGCGCCCAGTACGAGTTGACGGTCAAGGCCGATGAGTTGAGTGAACTCCGGTTTTGGGAGCCCAAGATTCGACAAGCCATGTCACGCCTGAATGAGCTCGAAGACATCAACTCTGACTTTGAAGACCGCGGACTGCAGACCTCCTTGGTGGTGGACCGCGAGCGTTTGTTGTCCCTGGGCCTGAGCATGCGGGATGTCGACAATGCGTTGGCCAATGCGTTTGGTCAGCGTCAAATTGGCGTGATCTACAACCCCTTGAACCAGTACCGCGTGGTGCTGGAACTCTCGCCCGAGTATTTGCAAAGCCCGCAATTTTTAAAAGACCTCCAAATTCAAAACAACAAAGGCCAGCGCATACCGCTCTCGAGCATCGCCCAAGTCCAGCTCACCAACACCGCCTTGGGCGTGAGCCATGAAGGTGGGGTGCCCTCGGATTCCTTCAGTTTCAATTTGGCAGAAGGCGCGTCTTTGTCCCAAGCCACCGAGGCGGTGAGTCTGGCGTTGGCGAAGTTGGAGATGCCGGTCTCCGTGAGGGCCTCGTTTTCAGGCAACGCCAATGCGTTTCAAAAGTCCTTGAGCACGCAGCCACTCCTCATTTTGGCGGCCCTGGTCACCTTGTATTTGGTCTTGGGGGTGCTCTATGAGAGTTTGCTGCACCCCATCACGATTTTGTCGACCCTGCCGTCTGCGGGCGTGGGGGCCTTGATCGCTTTGATGATGACGGGCACAGACTTTTCCGTGATCGCCTTGATTGGGGTGATTTTGCTCATCGGCATTGTGAAGAAAAACGCGATTTTGATGATTGACTTTGCTTTGATTCGGCAGCGCGCTGGGATGAGTCCAGCCCAAGCGATTTACCAAGCCTGTCAGTTGCGTCTTCGCCCCATCATGATGACAACGCTTGCGGCCATGCTCGGTGCGTTGCCACTGGCCTGGGGTCATGGCGATGGCGCTGAGCTGCGCTTTCCCCTGGGAGTCGCGGTGCTCGGTGGCTTGGTGCTCTCGCAACTCTTGACGCTTTACACCACACCGGTGGTGTATTTGTTTTTAGAGGCTTGCAAACAATGGGTGTGTTCGTGGCCGATTTTTAAGAAAAAAAACCAATTGCAAGTCACGCGTCTTCTGGACAGTGGGGGCGTGTCATGAACTTGGGTCTCGCAATGAAGGTGAACATCAAGATAAACATGAACATGAACATGAATATGAACTTTTTGACCATTGGCGCTGATCTTCACATGGATCAATTATGAAACTCAATACGTTGAAGAAAACTCCGCTGGCCTCAGGCCTTGCCATGGTGCTCGCGCTGATGGAGCTCGTGGGGCTCATGGGGCTTGTGGCCTGCTCGCAAATCCCCACCTTGCCCACGGGCGATTGGCAAGTGCCTTTGCAATGGAAGGAGACGAGTCAAGCGCGGGCGCCTGAATCGTCGTCTTCAGGCCCCATATCTTCAAGCGCCTCAACACCATCGGGCAGTGATCAGTGGTGGCGCGCCTTGAACGACGAGACCTTGAACCGCTTGGAGGACGAGCTCTTGGCGGGCAATGTCAACGTCTTGACCTTGAGTGCGCAAGTGCGTGTGGCCCAAGCCACCCTTCGCCAGTCCCAAGCGTCCTTGTGGCCAAGCGTCAATGTGACCGCTTCGAGCTCACGAGCGGCCAACCAACTCTCCGTTCCCAAGGGCACGAGTTACAGCTTGAATGCGTCTCTCAATTGGGAGCTCGATGTTTGGGGGCGCATTGATGCGTTGACCCAAGTGACCAACGCCAATGCCCAGGCCAGCGACGCGGACTTGACCCAAGCGAAGCGTTCAGCACGCGCCACCTTGGTCCAAGCGTATTTGAATTTCCGACTCGCGCAGGCCCAAAGCGCGCTTTTGCGAGAGGCCGAAGCGGCCAATGAGAAATCCTTGGCGCTCACCCAGGCCAAGTACCGCTCAGGGGTGGTGTCTCAGTCCGATGTGGCCATCGCTCAAACCCAATTCAAAACCACCCAAGCCCAGCGACACGACCTCGATCTCCAAAGCGCTCAACTCGAACACGCTCTGGCGGTTCTCATGGGGCGCGCCCCTGCAGAGCTTCGATTGGCACCCTTGCCCCTTCGACCCTTGATCACGCTGGAGTCGAGTGCATCACCAAGGACTGCTGTGTCCATGCGAGAGGACAAGGAGGGCGTTGACCGTGTGGTCACATGGCCACCGAAGCCACCCGCATTGCCAGAGGTGGTGGCCCTCACCGTGCTTCAAAAAAGACCCGACATCCATGCGGCCCAACTGAGGGTTCAAGCGGCGAACGCGCAAGTGGGGGTGGCCAAAGCGGCGTTTTTCCCACCCCTCACCTTGTCCTCCTCCGCTGGGTACCGCAGCACCGATTTGCCCACGTTGATTGGGGTTGGCAACCAAGCTTGGTCCTTGGGTCCGAGTTTGGTCTTGCCCCTCATTGATGGAGGTCTCAGACAGGCCAATAAAGAGATTGCACAGGCCCAGTTGGATTCGGCTGTGCTCAACTACCGGCAAGTGGTGCTCACCGCGTTTCAAGAAGTGGAGGACAATTTGGTGGCGAGCTTGGAGCTCTTGGCAGAGGAAGAGGCTTACCAAGCGGCGGCCCAAAGCGCCCTTCAAAACCTCAAGATCACTCTCTCACAATACCAAAGTGGCACCTTGGATTACCTGAATGTGGTGAGTGCGCAAACGGCCGCATTGAACGCGCAAAAGGCGTTTCTCAACGCACGCACCCAGCGCTGGCTGGCTTGGAATGTGTTGCAGAAAAACTTCTTTATGTGAATTTTAGGATGAATGGATTCGTCAATTGACGATGCTCCATAGTGCATATTTTGGTGATGCCATTGCCGGGCGTTGGCCAAGTCATGACAAAACAATCTTTCAGCGTTTGTGATACCCAGTCCATTTTCAATCGCAAAGAAGCTAAGCCTTGAATCGGTCACTTTGGAACAAGTGTTCGAGCCGCTGCTGATGAATCCACTCCCCGACTTGAATCCCTTGTAGACCACTCGCAAGTGCCTCTTGCGTGAGGGCTTTGGTGTCCAAGGTGCTGAGGATGGACCAAGCGGCTTGGAGGGTTTTGAGTCTCAAGTGGCGCTCTTCGCACAGGTGCTTGAATCCATGGTGTGGGTCATGTTCCAGGGAAGCTTCAAGTACCCCAACAAACACCCGCATCCATGACTGCAGTCGCTCGGGTCGACGAAAGGCATCGATTCTTTGCAAAAACTGCAGGCACTCGGGAGCGTGCAGTGGAGGGCCTTCAAAGAGGGTGTGGGCCAAGTTGATCACCACGTCACTCAAGTCTTGGCAGTCGCTTGGAGACTTCAGTCGCTCTTGCAATGTGGGGTGTAGACGCCTGTGCTGCCCTGGGGGGGCGGACCCCGCCGCGAGCAGGAACCATGGGCATGACAACAGCGCCCAACGCTCGGCCAAGGATGCGTCTTGACGGGCCAACCCATCCAAGCTCGCCATCACCCATGCCCTGGTGGGCGGGGAATCACTCCAAGCACGCCACTCGTCAAAGAGCACGGCAAAGGCGCCGCAATCGTGGAGCACTTCAAAAAACCTGGAAGGCCGCACACTCATCAATGCGCGCGCGCACTCTTGCCAGACACGCTCGGGCACCAAGGCCGAGACCTCGCCTGCGCTCACCATGGCTTGGCACAAGGCCCGCGTCTCTGGATGCACTTGGAAGGTGGGAAATCTCGCGGCAAAGCGCGCGAGTCGCAAGACTCGCACGGGGTCTTCGCGAAACGCCGGGCTCACGTGTCTGAAGACCTCAGACTCCAAATCGGCTTGTCCTCCATGCGGGTCGATGAGAACACCGTCGGGGCTTTGGGCCATGGCATTGATGGTGAGGTCTCGCCGCATCAAATCCTCTTCCAAGGTGACCTCTGGGGAGGCCTGGAACTCAAAGCCGTGGTAGCCCAACGCGACTTTGCGCTCGGTTCTGGCCAGGGCATACTCCTCGTGCGTCTCGCGGTGCAAGAAGACGGGAAAGTCTTTGCCAACCGGGGTGAAGCCCGCGTCGAGCATCTCTTGGGGTGTGGAGCCCACCACCACCCAGTCTTTGTCCGAGTCCGTGAGACCCAGGAGCGCGTCTCTGACTGCACCACCGACCAAATAAATGTTCATGGGCATTCAGTCGTTGGGCTTCAAGGGGGGAAAGACACTCAGCAAGGACTTGGGGGCCAGCACCCCCAGCGTTTTGAGGCCCGGGTGCTTGGCGCTCGCGACATTGGGGGTCAGCATGGAGTCCAGGTTGTCTCGGCTCATGACGGGCTTGCCTGGCATCATCTCCATCATCCACGCTTGCAGCCGTGCAATGCTCGGGGGCAACGGCAAGATGGGGCGAGGGTGGCCGATGTGTTCACCCGCGAGTCGCACGAGCTCCGCGAAGGTTTTGACCTCGGGGCCGGCCAACTCATAGACCGGTTCGAGTGGGGGGCTGGCCAGTGGATTGAAAACGCCCCCTTGGCGTGCATTGAGCACATAGAGCACGGCGCTCACCACGTCACCCACCCACACCGGCTGAAAACGAGCCTGGGCACTGGCCAAGGGGAAGATCGGAAAGAGTTTTTGCAGTTGGGCCAACAAGTTGATGAACTGGTCGTCTTTCGCAAAAATCACACTGGGTCTGAGCACCGTGAGCGCACAGCTTGAACCCGACAAGATGCTGGTCATCGCGGCCTCGCCTTGGGCTTTGCTGGTCAAGTAGTTGGAGCTTTCACGCCCTGTTGCCTGGATGCCCAAAGCGCTCATTTGAATCAACTGCTTGACGCCAGCGTCCTTGGCGCATTGCGCGATCAGGCTGGGGAGGGCGACATGCACTTGGTGGAATTCTTGGGGACTGCCGTGAAGGATGGCCACCAAATTGACGACCGCGTCCACGCCCTTCATCAAGCGCTCAAGGACCTGGGGGTTGGTGATGTCGGCTTGCACCACATCGACCATGGGCAGGGTCTGGATGCTGCGAGCGGGGATGCGACGTGTGGGGGCCAAGACGTGGAGGTTGGCGCGGTTCAAGGCTTCGCACAGGTGGTGGCCGACAAAGCCGCTGGCCCCCAAAACCAATAGATGTTTCATGTTCTCGTGCATCCGTGTATTGTGTCGCAGCCGTGGTTGGCGCGTTGCACTTCATTGTCCCACTGAACCTTGGCATGGGGGCTGGCGGGGCATAAAAAAACCCACCCCTTTTGAGGGTGGGTTGATGTGAGACAAGCCGCTCAGAAGCTGCTCGGCGTCAGGACAGCTGGCTGCGATGGGCCGCCAGCTGCGGGGTTTTTTACATGCCCATGTCGCCCATGCCGCCCATTCCACCCATGCCGCCACCGGGCATGGAGGGAGCTGAGTCGTCTTTGGGTGACTCAGCGACCATGCACTCGGTCGTGAGCATCAAAGAGGCCACGGACGCAGCGTTTTGAAGCGCTGTGCGTGTCACTTTGGTGGGATCCAAAATACCCATTTCGATCATGTCGCCATAGGTGTCATTGGCGGCGTTGAAGCCGTAGTTGCCCTTGCCGGCCAAGACGGCGTTGACCACGACGCTGGGCTCACCGCCTGCGTTGTAGACGATTTCGCGCAAGGGAGACTCGACTGCTTTGAGCACCAATTTGATACCGGCTTCTTGGTCAGCGTTGTCACCTTTGATGGTGCCAGCGGACTGGCGTGCACGCAGGAGCGCCACACCACCGCCCGCCACAATGCCTTCTTCGACGGCTGCACGGGTGGCGTGCAAAGCGTCTTCAACGCGGGCTTTTTTCTCTTTCATTTCGACTTCAGTGGCAGCGCCCACTTTGATCACTGCAACACCGCCGGCCAATTTGGCCACGCGCTCTTGCAACTTCTCACGGTCGTAGTCGCTGGTGGCTTCTTCGATTTGAACGCGGATTTGTTTCACGCGCGCTTCGATGTCAGCCCCTGCGCCAGCACCGTCGATCAACGTGGTGTTTTCTTTGCCCACTTCAACGCGCTTGGCTTGGCCCAAATCGGCCAAGGTGACTTTCTCAAGGGTCAGACCGACTTCTTCGGCGATCACTTTGCCGCCCGTCAAAATCGCGATGTCTTCGAGCATGGCTTTGCGACGATCGCCAAAACCAGGCGCCTTCACAGCGACCACTTTCAAGATGCCACGGATGGTGTTGACCACCAACGTTGCCAAGGCTTCGCCTTCAACTTCTTCAGCAATGATGAGCAAAGGACGACCCGACTTGGCCACTTGCTCCAATGTGGGGAGCAAATCGCGGATGTTGCTGATCTTTTTGTCAAAGAGGAGCACAAAGGGGTTGTCGAGCAAGGCGACTTGCTTTTCAGGATTGTTGATGAAGTAGGGTGAGAGGTAGCCACGGTCAAACTGCATGCCTTCAACGACTTCGAGTTCGTTGTTGAGTGACTTGCCGTCTTCAACCGTGATCACGCCTTCTTTGCCCACTTTGTCCATGGCAGACGCAATGATCTCGCCAATGCTCGTGTCGCTGTTGGCAGAGATGGAGCCCACTTGAGCGATCTCTTTGGTGGTCGTGGTGGCTTTGGTGGCTTTCTTCAACTCTTCCACCAAGGCGGTCACAGCCTTGTCAATGCCGCGCTTCAAATCCATGGGATTCATGCCAGCGGCCACATACTTCATGCCTTCGCGAACGATGGCTTGGGCCAAAACGGTCGCTGTGGTGGTGCCGTCACCTGCGTTGTCGCTGGTTTTGGAGGCCACTTCCTTGACCATTTGAGCGCCCATGTTTTGCAACTTGTCTTTGAGCTCAATTTCTTTGGCCACGGACACACCGTCTTTGGTGACGGTGGGAGCGCCAAATGAACGCTCGAGGACCACATTGCGGCCTTTGGGGCCCAAGGTGACTTTGACTGCATTGGCCAGGATGTTCACACCCTCGACCATGCGTGCGCGGGCTTCGCCGCCGAAAATTACGTCTTTTGCTGCCATGTTGTTTAACTCCTTGAATGCTTAAAAATGGGGATTACTTCTCGACCACGGCAAAGAGGTCTTCCTCTTTCATGACCAATAGCTCTTCGCCATCGACTTTGACGGTTTGGCCGCTGTATTTGCCAAACAAAACGCGGTCGCCGACTTTGACGCCAACAGCGTGCAATTCGCCTTTGTCGTTTTTCTTGCCAGGACCGACGGCCAAAATTTCGCCTTGGTCGGGTTTTTCAGCAGCGTTGTCAGGAATGACGATGCCAGAAGCAGTTTTTGTTTCGCTTTCGATGCGCTTGACGATCACACGATCGTGCAGAGGACGAAGTTTCATTACATCTCCAAATGAGGTCTAAAAGGTTAAAAAATACAGGATGAGCTCATGCTCATCGGGCATTTGCCCGCGGTAGGTGGCCAGTAAGATGACTTGCTAGCACTCCTCTACTGCGAGTGCTAATGATAAGGGCGTTTCTGAGGATATCAAGGGCACCTTGTGAAATTTCTTGTCAACGCGCCCATTGGAATTGGATCAGCACTTTATTTTTAGAATTCTTAATAACTCATTTTTTGTTTAAAAGATATAAAATTTAATATTTATAGTTTAAATATTATCGGGTGGGCTGGCACCGTTTGAGGTCCCAATTTTTTTGGAAATTTGGCTTTTTGGGGGGGTGGTGTCTTTGAAATATCAGTCTATGGTTGATTGACCCATGGGGACGAGCCAATTCACAAGCTGCAAGCCAGGGTACCGCGTGAAGTCAATCGGTTTCTATGCAATTCAAAAAATGATCCAAGTGCTGGCGTGCTCCTTGAAACACACTGCTGGCCAGCTCGGGGGGGAAGTCGGCGGGTAATTGTTGTTCAACTGCCCTGAGCGCCGCTTCAAGGCGATGGGTCATGTCGAGCATGGCAGGCCATGCTCCAATGACCGCGCTGCGTTTGGCCACTGCTTGCCAATGGCGAGGGTGGATTTCACACAGTTTGTAATGCGCGGTCTTGCCCCGCACGGCCATTGCCGATTTAATTTTTCGGTACTGCAACTCGTGTGGCCCATTGCCCACGATTGGCCAAGCCGAGAGCACATCGTAAATCGGCGTCATTTGGTAGCGACCACCGGGGAGCATGAACAACGAAAAATTCTTGGCATGTCCGTCAATGGCCGCTAAAAACCAAAATAGCAAATTGGCGCACAAAAAATGTCGTCCATCTTCATGAAACGACTCTCCTCCTTGAAGCACTGCCAAGCAGGCCTCGATGCTGGGTCCGCCTTTTTGTTCATATTTTTTGTGGCTGGGGATCCCTTTGACCTGACAAAAGTCCTCTTGGGGTAATCGGACAAGCCAACCCTCTGGTTGCCAACGCCTGTCAAAACGCTCCACCACCAAGACCCGATGTTCTCCCCAATTCTCCATCTCGCAGCGCGCTGCAGGCAAACCCAGTTCTTGCACAATTTGGTTGCACAGCCACTCATTTTCAACGGACAAGCGAAGGTCGAGCTGTCGTCCAGGCGTGATACCGATGGCGGGCTTGATGATGTGGGTGGTGGGTGTTGCACCCAGCGGACGACACCATTGGCCATGGACCAAGAGCAGGGCGGTTTTTTCTTGTGCCCCGGAAATGGAGAGCCGAAATTCGTCCTCATCCTCCTGAGCCCACGTCTGAGTTCGAGGTCCCAAGTTCTCAATGAGGGTGACCAATCTCTGCGTTGACAATGCTTCGTACTTGAGTGAATCAACGCGCTCTGGTGTGACGCCCGAGGGAAGCAATTGCACGGCACCCACACAATCTCTGCCAATCTCTTGCAATAAAAAGAATGCGTCCGTGCTTTTGGTGTTGAATCGATCCCTGATTCGCTTGCGAATATCGTCATTGTCTGGCAACAAATTATCAAAATAGTTGCTGACCGCCTGACCCTCCAACAGATTGTTCATTGTCATGGGCAACGATAAAGACAGCGGACGACTTCGCGCTGATGCCAGCCAAGCATCGGCGTACACGAAACTATGATGACCTGTGCGCCCCACTCGCCAAGTCCCTACGAATTCGTTGTTCATCCAAACGCAAAGCACACCCATCACCACTCTACCTTGGCGTCATTGTTTTTATTCGCCGGGTCTGGTGAAGTGAGATGGACGCTTTTGCGTTGATCGCGCAATACAAGGCCAACTTCTAAAATGTTCAGCAGCGTCAACAGCTGCCCTGCGCTCACGGTCGCTGGATTGCGCTCAATGGCGGCGATGCGCGACTGAGAGACCCCAAGCCTGAGCGCCAAGTCCTTTTGGCTGAGCTTGCGTGATTTGCGCATCGATCGAAGTTGTGGCGCGAATTGATCAACAATTGAAATGAGATAGTCCATTTTCAAATATCATCTAAAAGCAATATTTGCATCATATCATTTAAAAATAATAAATGAACTATATTACTTTAAAGTGATATTTTCGACTGAACTCTTTTTACGTCTTGGTGTGGTCAGTTTTGCAATGCCATGGCCATTCAACTGTTGCCGCCGATGTTGGCGCTTTTGCGCGGTCTCTCTGATGCGGCCCATCGGCTGGCCTTGAGTCACCGCAGTGCAAAGTAAAGCAAAGCAGGCCATGGGTATCTGTTGCTCGGCTGGTGAGCGCAAATGACAAGGGACACCGAAGTGTCCCTTGTGTGTCCTGTGTGTGTCTTTTGAGCTTGTGGCGACCTTTTGAGCCAGGTGAACCACAACCCCCCCAACGGGGGTCTCTATGACAAACCGGCGGCGGCCCTCAAAGCCTGGGCCTTGTCAGTGCGCTCCCAAGTGAACTCGGGCTCTTCGCGACCAAAGTGGCCATAAGCCGCGGTCTTTTGGTAGATGGGTCTCAAGAGGTCGAGCATCATGATGATGCCTTTGGGCCTCAAGTCAAAATGCTCGGCCACGATGGCGGCAATTTTTTCGTCCGAAATCACGCCGGTGCCCATGGTGTTGATGGTGATGTTCATGGGGCGAGCCACTCCAATCGCATACGCCACTTGGATCTGGCATTGGGTTGCCAAGCCAGCGGCCACCACGTTCTTTGCTACATAGCGAGCCGCATAGGCAGCGGAGCGGTCCACCTTGGTGGGATCTTTGCCGGAGAAAGCGCCACCGCCGTGGGGGCAAGCACCACCATAGGTGTCGACAATGATCTTGCGACCAGTGAGTCCACAGTCGCCTTGGGGACCGCCGACCACGAATCGGCCGGTGGGGTTGACCAAATAGCGGGTGTCTTTGAGCCACTCTTTGGGGAGCACGGGTTTGATGATTTCTTCCACCACCGCTTCGACAAAGGAGGCCTTCATTTTGCTGCCATCGCTTTGCTCGGGGCTGTGCTGAGTGGAGAGCACCACGGTGTCGACACTGTGCGGTTGGCCGTTGACATAGCGCATCGTCACTTGGCTTTTGGCGTCGGGGCGCAAAAACGGCAAACGGCCGTCTTTTCTCAATTGCGCTTGACGCTCGACCAAGCGGTGAGCGTAATAGATGGGGGCGGGCATGAGCTCAGGCGTTTCTGAGCAGGCGTAGCCAAACATCAAGCCTTGGTCGCCAGCACCGGTGTTCAAGTGGTCATCGGAGGCGTGGTCCACACCCTGGGCGATGTCGTTGCTTTGCTTGTCGTAGCAGACCATGACGGCACAACCTTTGTAGTCAATGCCGTAATCGGTGTTGTCGTAGCCAATGCGCTTGATGGTGTCGCGGGCCACTTGGATGTAGTCGACATGGGCGTTGGTGGTGATTTCACCCGCGAGCACCACGAGACCGGTGTTGGTGAGGGTTTCGGCAGCGACGCGCGAGCGGGGGTCTTGCGCGAAGATGGCATCCAAAATGGCGTCCGAGATCTGGTCGGCCACCTTGTCGGGGTGTCCTTCAGAGACAGATTCGGATGTGAAGAGATAGTCTTGTGACATGCGTAAGCTCCAATAAAAAAGATAAGTTCAACACGGTTGCGTTGCCGTTCTTTTCGTCTTGGGTAAGCCTCGAGTCTGGCGAACGCTTTAGCAGCTCGGAGATCAAAGGGCTTGGAGCTCGGACCTTGCTAGACCTTGGCTCAACAGCGCACCACCTGACCTCACTCCCATCCATGGTGGCTTGAGGGGTTGGACCCTCCGAGGCACCGTGGCGTTGTCGCCCTGCAAGTTGCTTCATTAACTCAGCGACC
>CAILYC010000008.1 GCA_903838355.1 uncultured Burkholderiales bacterium
CCCTGTGGGTCGATCAGCAACACCCGGCCTTGAGAGGCTCGCGAGAGGACGCTTGCCGCCCAGTAGGCGGGAGCACAATACATGAATGCAGCAAAACCGCCCACCATCGCGCCCCAGCACAGGGCTTTGAATGAAGTTCTGGGGTCTGTCATGGCTCTTTCATGGCGCGTTGGCAAACTCAAAGACCAAGCGTCCTGTCCAAAGCACCGCATTGGGGTTGGATTTCGACGGGTTGCTCGAGTTCGTTGCATTCGGGGGAGCGTTGCCCGGCATTTGCGTTCTGGCCAGATCGCCTTGGACGACTTTGCAAGCGACTTGCTCCTTGAGGGACAACAACCATTTGGAGAGGTCTTGGGGGGAGACGGCGCCCAAACTCACGTTCACTTGGTGGTCATTGAACCTCAATTGTGCTTGGGGCATTACATTTTGGGTGATCTGCTCAAAACTCTTTTGTCCTTGGGCCAACGACACCATGGGCAAGGCCCGAATCGCTTTGACTTCGAGTTGTTGGCGCTCAAGGGATTCGATGTCCTCGGCCAAGCTTTGCTGCGTGGCACTGGGGGGCGAGAAATAGGCTTGCAAGGGCAGCCATCCAAAACGCCAAAAGAAGGCGATGGTCAAGAGGGCCAGCGCCAGGTGGAAGCCTTGGCGCTCACGTGGGCTGAAGCTGTCTTTGGCGTGCCAAAGTGTTTGCCAAAGCGAGCTGACATGGGACGGTGTTTGATCGGTTCTGGACGAGGCCGATGCGTGTTCGCGTGGCTTCATGGCGCGGGCCTCCAGCTCAAGACCCATTCAAGAGCACGTGCATCGGTTGGTTTGATCTGATAGCCCTGGGCAAGAAGCCTGGTGGGTAAAGTGAGGGTGGGGGGAGGCGACGCATCACTGGCAAACACCACCTGCAAGTCTTGTGCGCTAAAGCGCAAGCTGCGAATTTGCTGGAATGGCAAGTTGGCCCCTGGGGAGGTTTGAAGCTGTCCAAGCACTTCCATGAGGCGCTCAAAGTCACCTGGCGAAGCGAGGGCCTTGCTTTGGCGCAGGTGCTCAAGCTCTCTTTTCATTTGGAGCTTGGGATCGATCACCACCGCCACATTGGGAAAGGTGCTTTGAAAAATGCCCTTCATGGCCAAGGTCTTGGCCTGCAACTCCAAGCTTTGGTGCCAAGACCAAGCGTTGAGGGCCAGGAGTTGAAGTGCCAAGACACCCAGTACACCCCATTTGGCCCATTGGTATTCCTTGGCCCGCCAAAACACCCCCCAACTCTTTTGGGTGGACTTCCACCAACGCCTACCACTTCCCTGGGCCCACTCGCCTTGGGCAAAATCCCATTCACTGAGGCTGGCCATGAGCAGTCGTTGGGCCTTGGTTTGCAACTCGGGCGTGAGTCCCAAGAGTTCGCTGGCTTGAGAGATGCATTCTGGTGTTGCGACGATGTGAGCATCCTTGGGGTCTAGCAGCCAATGCTCAGGCACTTGCGTCGCTTTGGATCGGTGCAAGTTGGACATCGCCAACAGGGCCTCCCCCTTGATGCCCGCCACGCTGTGGGGTGTGCACATCACGAGCGTGAGGCTGCCGCTGGCGTTCATGGCAAACCACTTTGGCGTTGAATCTTTGCTGGGCTCCAATTCAGGCACGAGCCGTTGCACCGTCAGTCCCGAGGTTTCCAATGTCAGGAGCGTTTGGCGCAACCAGTTTTTGTCGCAACACGCTACCCACAGGGCATTGGATTTGTCTGAATCGGCAGCGGCGCTGAGTGGGCCTGTCGATTCAGCGG
>CAILYC010000009.1 GCA_903838355.1 uncultured Burkholderiales bacterium
GTTGTCGCCTTAGTTGTAGTTGTCGCTTGGGGTTGTGTAATTGACGCAGCACTCATGCCGCCACCCTAAACAGTTCGTCATAGCCCGCCAGCGTGGGCAGCTTGACCACCACCGGCGGCATATCCGCACTTGGGGGCAGCAATCAAGCCCGAGTTTGGCCGACTCGGCTTGGCTTTGCAATGAATCCATGGGGCTGCTCATCTGATCAGTTTTTGCACAGTTTGAAAAATGATCCTGTTGACATAAAAATCAAGGAGCCGCAGCGCCCCAAGGCAAGCGACCCACCTCTAAATTTTTGATCAACTGGTGTGTTTTTAAATCCACGATGCTCACAGCATGGCTTCTACCCGCAGCAACATACAACTTGCTCCCCTCTTGATTGATAGCCATGTTCCAAGGCCTTTGTCCCACCCTCACCAGGGTTTTGAGCTCAAGTTTTTTAACATCAATCACTGCAACACTTGCATCTCCGCCGTTGCTGGCATAAAGCTCTGCGCCATCTTTGGACAAAGTCAGCCCATTGGTTCGAGCGCCCACTTTCAGGCTTTTGATCACGGCCTGGGTTTTCATGTCAATGACGGCCAGCAAACTTTCTGACTCTACAGCCACGAACGCCATCGTTCCCTCTTTGTTAAAAGCAATGCCTCTGGGCCTGAGACCCACTCGAATGGAAGACACTTGAGTCATCTTCTCCAAATCAATGACATCGACTTGATCGGCCTCCTCAGCGGAGCTCAGCAACCATTTCCCATCAGGACTGAAAACAGCATGCTCTGGATTTTTGCCACGCACCTTGATGGCGCCTTGCAGCATCAAATCTTTGGTTCGAACCAAAGTGATGCTGTTGCTCTCCTCGTTCGCCACAGAAACCCACTGCCCATTGGGTGAGCAATAAACGGCCTCAGGAGATGTCCCAACTTCAATGCGTTGTTGAATCAACTTTGTTTTTAAATCAATGACCAACAATGCGGCCCCATCGGCATCACTGACAAACAAATGCTGCCCTCCAGGGCAAACAGCAATCCCTCTGGGTTTGCCCACACCGTTGATGATCCCAACCACTTGATCGCTCTCACTGTCGACGATAGAAATGCTACCCGACCCTTCATTGGACACATAAATCAATGAGGCACTTGCTTCAAAACACAAGGCAAGACACATCAAACCAAGGGACAAATAACGCGAGATTGAGAACATCATGGATAGAAAAAAAGTTGAAATAGTGACCCGTGAATTATTTGCCTTGTGTCAACACGTAAAGCCAAATTCTCTCCATGTCTTCAAGTGCAATTGCGCTCTTCCAAGACGGCATGCCATTTTTCCCGTTGCTGACCGAATCTATAAATCTAGCCTTGCCGTCTTTGGGAAATTTGCGCAAGTCATAGCTCACCGTACCAGGGTTGACCATGTCTTCCCCATGACAGGTCTGACAATAGTTGTCGTAAAGATCCTTGCCTTGCTGAGAGGTGAAGTTGGTTTGAGCAAACCCTAAGAAGCTGAAAAAAACCAACAAGAAAACAAAACAAAACTTCATGACCAACTTCACAACATGTCATTTAGGGTTTAGGCAAAGCAAAGGTCCACACCGACCCCCCTGGATTGACTTTGCTCAAACGCTCATCGCCAGCGTTTTGTGCGTAAACGCCACCAATTCCAGAGACCACTGTAACGTATTGGCGTCCTTGGTGAGACCATGTGATGGGCTGACTGGTGATGCCTGAACCGGTTTGGAAACTCCAAAGCTTTTTACCATTCACCGCATCAAAAGCCATGAATTCTCCGAGCATATCGCCCGTGAACAAAACATCGGTAGAAGTGACAGTCAAACCTGCCCAATGAGGTATTTGAGCGGGGTACTGCCATTTGACCTTTGCTGTCAATGGATCCATGGCCCTGAGCCACCCACGATTGCCGTCTTCTGGCCACAACTTCTTGATGGCCACGCCAATGTAGCGCTGGCCACGGCTTTTGTATTCAACAGGTCCCGTGTGCTTGATGAGCATCCCCCCTTCTAACGTGTTTGCATAAAGCATTCCTGTTTTGGGGCTGAAGGTCATGGGGTACCAATTCATGCCGCCAGTATTGGCTGGCCAAGACTCTACTTCCTGCCCTGTCTCGACCAATTTGGTGGTCGTGTCACTCCACATGGGTCGACCCTTGGCATCCAAACCACTTGCCCATGTGACCTTGACGTATTTGTTGCCCGCAATGATTTGGCCATTCGTTCTGTCAATGACATACAGGAACCCATTTTTGTCGGCATGCATCAAAACCTTGCGCATTTCACCTTTGACTTTGATATCTGCCAAGACCATCTGACTGACACTGTCAAAGTCAAAGGGGTCGCCGGGGGTGAATTGAAACGCCCAAGCCAATTTCCCTGTCTTTGGATTGACTGCAATCACCGAAGAGGCGTTTTTGTTATCACCTTTGCGCATGGATGCATTCCAAGGGCCAGCATTGCCTGTGCCCCAGTAGATCAGATCTAAATCTGGATCATAGGACCCAGCCACCCAGGTCGTTGCACCCCCTCTATCTGCTGTATCCCCTGGCCAAGTTTCACTGCCCGGCTCACCAGGAGCTGGAACGTTGTAGTGGCGCCAGATTTCCTTGCCCGTATTGGGATCAAAACCAGCCAAAAAGCCTCGAGTCCCATACTCACCGCCTGCCATGCCAGTGATCAACACACCGTTTGCCACTATGGGGGCACCCGTCACGGAGTAACCGTCTTGCCAATCCATCAACTTGGTTCGCCATAACTCTTTTCCAGTCACAGCATCCAAGGCAAGCATGTGGGCATCAGGAGTTCCGCGAAATACTTTACCTTCATACAAAGCAGGCCCTCGATTGACCTGGCCACAACAAATGACACGGGGCACTCCAGCATCCAGCTCCAAATTGTGCTTCCATAAAATTCGACCCGTCAGTGCATTGATGGCAAGGGTTGAGTTGAAGTTGGTCACATACATCACTCCGTTGAAGACCAAGGGTTGAGCTTCCTCGCCCAAGTTGCTTGCCATAGAGGTGTTCCAAACGGGTACAAGATGCTTGGCATTTTTTGTATTGATTTGCTTGAGCGTGCTGTAGCGTTGAGCGTAGTAGCCCATACCGTTGCTCAGCACCGACTCACCTTTGACATGAGCTTTTAAAATATCTTCGCTCGTTTGCGCATTGATCGTCAGTTGTGAAGAGATCAATAACATGGATAATGACATCAATAATTTAAGTTTCTTCATTTTGTGTACCTTGTTGAACTTGCAAAAAAATGATCTCCCCAATGGCGCACTTTTACAGCACTCATGTCACCGGTCATTGTGTGTCTTTTTTTTATTCTTTGACGATAGGTATTAACGCTGAACATGACATTTTCTCCTTGCAACTCTAAACTGTATCGCCTCATGCTTTTCTTCATCTGCCTGGTATTGACCGTCTTGATGCCTTCTAGCTATGCGCAAAACGCTTACCCCCCGAGTTCGACATCAAGAGAGTTAAGTACTTGATTTTTATAGGGGTGACCTATAAAACTTCCACTACAGAAGGCTCATTTGGGTATTTTGGGTAGGTTTTTTCAGGTTCAGGGCTTCGTAAACTTTGGCCTGTGTTTCTTGAATTGTTGAGATCCCACTCACTGGCGTTGTATTGTTAATGCGAACGCTATGGTGTTGAATTTTTCTCAATTGAGCCAACGCTTTTTCCGGACTCAACTCGCTTTTGGCCATTTTGAGCCTCTGCCTCATCACGCGGTAGATGATCAGCGCAATAAAACACAGCATCGCATGCGCTTTAATGCGCTCGGGCAACCGGTGATACACCGGGGCGATCTCAATTTCGGACTTCAGAACCCTAAAGCCGCGCTCTATGTCAGCCAGACTTTTATACCGCTTCACCACCTCTTGTGCTGTCAGGTCTTTGACGTTGGTGACCAAGAGTAATTTCCCATCCATCATCTTTGCAAGTGCCAATGCGCTTTCTTCAATCGTGTAAGCAAACAAATCAGACTTGAGATCGACTTTGATGATCTTGCCCAAATGCGCCTCACACACCTCATGATAGAAACGCGCCTTGGCTCCACTGTCAGAGAGTTTGCGCCCTCTCTTGATAGATCCAGCATCTTGTTCATCAAGTTTACCCACCCACTCATTGGCTTTTGCCTCTAATTCAGAAATTTTTGTGTTTCTCGCCAAGGTTTGCTCTTTGGCCGTCTCCGGGTTGTGGGCAATGACCAGTCGCAAATTGCTCCAACGGGTCTCATCAATCGTTTCCCCCTCGGAATCCTCCACCTTGTGTTGGAATGTCTGTAAGAGATCGGTGAATTCTGAATAGCGCCGACCAGGTACTGCCAGAATGAACTCCAAAGGTTGCGCATCACAAACCCGCAGCTTCTCAAGCTCCTCAATGTTGTCAAGTGACAGCAACCCTCGGTCAGCCACCACAATGAGCCTTTTGATGTGCGGGTAACGGGTAATGATCTTGGTAAGCGTTGGCATCAGCGTCTTGGTCTCAGACTGATTGCCGTCAAACACCTCATGGTAAATGGGCAAGCCGTCTGCCGTTTGTACAACCCCTAGCATGAACTGTCTTGCAATCAAGCCCTCCTTGGACATGCCAAATTTGCGTATATCGCCTTCCAATTCACTCAAGCCCGCAGCACGGATGGTGGTGAGGTCATAAAACACCAAAGACATGTCTTGATCAATCAAAGGGCGCAAGAGTTTGGTCACAACACAATCAATCACATCTTGGTGATCCATCAATGCGTCCATGCCGCGAAGTAATTGTTGGTGCGTGATCAATGATGTATCAGCAACACCTGGAATTTTCACCGTTTCCAACCAACGCAGCACCCCCAATTTAGACTCAGGGTCACACAGGCGATTAAAAACCATCACCCTCAGGTATTGCTCAATCGGGTTGGTATACCTGAACTTGCGAAATTCAAGACCCATGGCGTCAAAGCCCAACTCTTGCCACAATTGATCAAGAGCCCAAACATCACCAAGGGCCAAGGCAGATTCAAATTCAATTTGGGGGGAAGCCGTAAAAGCTGGACGCCCCTTGGCTTTCATCAACCCGTTAAGCAAAGAATCAAGTGGCCCGTTGGATTCATCGATGCGACCAAGATTGAGCAAAGTCCGTTGCCGTGGGCTGCCATTTTCATCGCGAAACGACTCCGTCAGCTGAGCGTAGCTGTGAGAACCGGAGCGAGTGACTTTGATAAACATGCGAAATAGTATAGCAATAAAATAAGTAACTGCCAACACCTAACATCAATATTATTGCCACTACAAGAATTTTAAAAATTAGCGCGTAAGTGATTGATTTTATTAGGACTGGACGTCAAAAATGTCCAAAAATCGCATTTTGATGTCGAACTCGGGTGCAAAAGTCGTTTTACCAGCCCCGTTAGGACCTGCAATTATTATGACTTTTTTCATCGGATTAGCATTTCAGTAGAAAGAGCCTATTATCCGGAGGAGTGTATTTGGTGGCGCTTCACGGATTCGAACCGCGGACCTGTGGATTATGATTCCATCGCTCTAACCGACTGAGCTAAAGCGCCACA
>CAILYC010000010.1 GCA_903838355.1 uncultured Burkholderiales bacterium
GATGGGGTTTGATCCAACAGCGCAGATCAAGGCTGAAGGCCAATCAATAAGCGCCATGCCGGTTCAAGACCACGTTCACGGTTTTGAACAAAATGACCAGGTCATACCACAGTGACCAGTTTTTGACATACCAGGTGTCCAAGTAAACGCGTTTGTCGTAGTCCATGTCATTTCTGCCGCTCACTTGCCACAGTCCCGTCATGCCCGGTCTCACCATCAAGAAATACTGTACATCGTCCCCGTAGCGCTCGAGCTCGGCTTGAACGATGGGTCTGGGGCCCACCAAGCTCATCTCACCTTTGAGGACATTGAAGAGTTGGGGCAACTCGTCCATGCTGGTGCGCCGGATCCATTGACCCACCGCGGTGATGCGCGGATCGGCCTTGATTTTGTGGTCCTTTTGCCATTGCGCCTTGAGTGCTGGGTCTTGCTCCATCAAGTGCTGCAATTGGCTCTCGGCACTCACCACCATGGAGCGAAATTTATAGCAGGCAAAGGGGCGACCTCGCCTGCCAATGCGCTGCTGTGTGTAAAGCACCGAGCCCCCGTCTCTTGCGATCAACCATGACAAGTAGAGCATCAAGGGTGAGAGGAGGATCAACAGCACAGCGGCCGTTGCTGTGTCAAAAAGCCGCTTGGCAAGTCGGGTGGGCCATCGTTTTAAATTGTTCTTGATCCTCAAGAGCGCCACTTCGTGCGAGAAAAAATACGACATGTTGGTGCCATACAAAGGCACGCCGCGCATGTCTGGGATCACGCAAATCTCCTGCGCGCCCCATTGCGAGAGGAGCCTTAACCAATGCTCTCTGGCATCGGCATGGGCGTGGTCCAGCGCCAGCATCCATTGAACACCAGGCTCCAAGGCCAGCGCTTTGAGGGCTGCATGGGGAATTTGAGGCAGGCCTTCCAAAAAAGGTGGATGGATGGGCGTCTCATCGTCTGGCGAATCGACAGCATCAACGTCCACAAAGCCCTTCAAGTCGTAGCCCAAATGCGGCTCACTTCTCAAGGCTTGGATGGCCTCATGCGCGTTCTCTCCGCAGCCAATCATCAAGGTGGGCCTGAGCCAAAGCCCTGCGAGTTGTAAGAGTTGCCGAACCACGGTGCGCATGAGCATGATGAGCAGCGCCATGGCCGTCCAAGACAAGACCCACCAAAGCCTCGACGCATTCCAGCGGGTGACGGCCACGAGCGTCATGTCCAATAGGGCCAAACACCCCACCGTCCACAGCACATCGCTCAATTCATCCCAAAAGGGGCGGCGGTTGACGTAGTGCTGATAACGAAAAAGGAAGATGCCCAGGCCCAAGGCTGACAAGGAAAACCAAGACGCATAGCGTTGAGGGTCTTGGGTGGAAAACCACAACTGGGTCTGAACAAAGGCTAGACCCGTGAGCCCCACATTGAGCAGCGTCGCCAGCCCAAAGGCCAGTGCGATGGCCAAGACGTCCCCAGCCAGCACCGCGCGTTTGGACAATGAGACTTGCCACAAACTCAAGGGTTTGAAGGGCAATGCTCGAGCGTTCGGCCCGCCGTCTTGCACAGCCGCAAC
>CAILYC010000011.1 GCA_903838355.1 uncultured Burkholderiales bacterium
ATCTTGCACCGAATCGAGCACAGTCGCCACATCACTCAAGCGCAAAATCTGTCCCGCGTGGTTGGCCAAAATCAACTGCGCGTATTCTTTGGCCGTTCTCGCTTGGTCATTGGCCTCGATTTGCCAAAGCCGCTCAGCATCTTCCACCAAACCCTTGGGGCGGTTGCCGTTGAAGGCGACGACCGCCAGACGCACTTGCTCGGTCGAGAGTCCCACGGCGCTCAGTTTTTGCGGATCGAGCTCGATGCGCACCGCTGGTAGCGCCCCACCGCCAATGTTGACCTGCCCCACCCCGTCGACTTGCGACAAGCGTTGGGCCAAAACGGTCGAGGCGATGTCATAAATGGCACCCCGACTCAAGGTCTTGGAGGTGAGCGACAAGATGAGCATCGGTGCATCGGCGGGGTTGACCTTGCGGTAGGTCGGATTGTTCGGCATTCCCGTGGGCAAGAGTGCCCTTGCCGCATTCAAGGCCGCTTGCACATCCCGCGCGGCACCGTTGATGCTGCGCTCGAGCTCAAACTGCAAGGTGACACGGGCACTCCCAAGCGAGGAGCGAGAGGTCATCTCCGAGACACTGGCGATGCCCCCAAAGGCGCGCTCAAGCGGTGTGGCCACCGTGGACGCCATCGTCTCGGGAGACGCCCCAGGCAAGGACGCCGAGACCGAGATGGTGGGGAACTCCACTTGCGGCAAGGGGGCCACCGGCAGCCTCACATACGCCAATGCACCCCCAAGCGCCAGCCCCAAGGTGAGCAAGGTGGTGCCGATGGGGCGGGCGATGAAGAAGTTGGACAAACTCATGGGCAGTCTGGCGTCGAGGGAGGGGTTTTCATGACTTGGGGTGGACGCCTTCAAGCCAGGAGGCGAAGGTCAGATAAATCACGGGCGTGGTGAACAAGGTCAAGAGCTGACTCACCAGCAAGCCCCCCACCATGGTGACCCCCAGGGGGTTTCTGAGCTCGCTGCCCACCCCGGTTCCCAGCATCAAGGGCAAGGCCCCGAGGAGTGCGCACAAGGTGGTCATCAAGATCGGGCGAAACCTGAGCAGACACGCTTGGGTGATGGCCTCTCGGGGTGGGAGTCCCAATTGCCGCTCGGCTTCGAGGGCGAAGTCAATCATCATGATGGCGTTCTTTTTGACAATCCCAATCAAGAGCACGATGCCGATGACGGCAATGACGCCCAGATCCATGCGCGCGGCCCACAGCGCCATCAGTGCACCCACGCCTGCTGAGGGCAAGGTGGAGAGGATGGTGACGGGGTGGATGAAGCTCTCGTAGAGCACCCCCAGCACAATGTACATGGTGACCACCGCGGCCAAGACGAGCCACAAGGTGTTGGACAAGGACCCCTCAAACGCCAGGGCTGCACCTTGGAACTCGCTTTGGATGTTGACGGGCATGCCGCTGTCCTTCAAACTCGACAGCTCCTGCCTCACCGCCGCCACGGCTTGTCCCAAGGCCACGCCTTTGGCTGGGGCAAAAGACAAGGTGATGCTGGGGAACTGCGCCAAATGGTCAATGCTCAAGAGGGCTGGTTTTTCGATCACGCGCACCACATTGGCAAGCGCTGTTTGAACACCGGCGGCATTGGGGATGTAGAGGTTTTCAATGGCCTTGGGGCCCAAACGGTTCTCTGGCCCCACTTCCAAGACCACGCGGTACTGATTGCTTTGGGTGTAGATGGTGGAGACCAAACGCTGGCCAAACGCGTCATAGAGTGCATTGTCAATGGCAGCGACGGTGAGCCCCAAGCGCCCCGCGGCTTCACGGTCGATTTGCACATAGGCCTGCAGTCCCTGGTCTTGGTAGTCACTCACCACCACGCCCAACTCAGCGCGGGTGCTCAAGCGCTCCAAGAGTTGCTTGGACCAAACGCCCAGGGCAGGCAAATCGGGCCCTGAGAGCATGAGGCTGTAGGGGGCCTTGGCCACCCGGTCATCCAGGGTCAAGTCTTGCACCGGCTGAAAAAACACCTCCACCCCAGCAACACCGC
>CAILYC010000012.1 GCA_903838355.1 uncultured Burkholderiales bacterium
CGCACATCGATTCGCGGCGTGCTTACTACGACGAGTTGTCAAAACGCATCCGTATCCCGGGTATCGACAGTGTTGAGCGGGACACCTTATTTGACGACGAAAAAATGCGCAGCGCAGGCATTCGGCTTGTCTACTCACCCCGCGCAGCCAGCGTCACAGGTCTAAAAGATGGCATCCTGTTAGAACTGGGGTTCGACGATACCGCTCCCAACCGACCCGTCACCATCTCCTCTTGGGCTTTAGATTTCGCTTTTAACCGGGGCGTTGAAGTTGTCGACAACCGTGCCGCCGGTGTGCCTTGCTACGCTCCGACTCACACGTTCGTCGAGAAGCTTCAAACCATCTCGACCAAGTACCGCCGTTTAGCTGAGGCTCAATAATTCCCTGGCAACTTTCTGCGTCACTACTACGACGTTTATTGCTTGCTCGATCTACCCGAAGTTCAGGATTTCATGAAGGAGCAGGCGTATCAGGACCGAAAAGTGCAACGCTTTCGGTCTGGTGATGAATTGGTGATCGCCAAGAATCCAGCCTTCACCCTGAACGATTCTCAGCAGCGAGATCTTTTTGCTCGGGAATACAAAAAATCCTCTGCGCTCTACTACCAAGGACAGCCGGATTTCGATCAGCTAATTGACCGCATCGGCAAGCATCTGAATTCAATGTGACGCCGTAACACGACTGACCGCAAACAGCCCGCAGCACTCAACCCTTTTTCACTAAAATCCCGGGTGCTGCACTTCGCTGTTGAATCCGCCGTTATGAATGCTTGTATGGCACACAATTGTGATGACATATTTGCATCTGTTGTTATTGATGGCTTAACTGGACACACCCAGCTCATTCGTTTTGAAAAAAGTAAATCTATCTTTACAACTGTATGTGTATTTCCTGCAAAAAACTGATCAAAGGCAGCGGCACCCTCAGCTGTCAGGAAAGATGCTCTAACGTACGTATCCACACCCAAGTCGAGCCCCCAATGATGGTGCGCCAAGCCTTTGACTATGTATTCACCTAGTGGTTCCTGGCTACCGCCATCAAAGGGTACCGTGGTCTCCTGCACCCATGGCGACCCGTTGATTGAACGCAACACAGATCGAAATCCCAAGGTTATCAGCCTGTGCAGCGACTTGTTTCTGGCCAACATCCTCTCAACCGCCAAGAGCGCTTCCTTTGCTCGTTCATGCTGCGCACCAAAAGGCATTACTGCCGTCAACGCGTGTTCCAACTTCGATTTCTTGTGGTTGCACTCCTGACATGCGCCCACCTTTGGCAGGTTCGCTCGTAGGTCCAGAGGGAAGAAGCCACGTGCAATGACGTGATCTGCGGTGGTGGAGCCAGCCACGCCGCAATAGGTGCATGGACCGCTCTTGAAGGCTTTACCCATTAAACATGCCCCGCCAGGAAGTACGTTGTTGCAAGTCAACGACATAAATTGTATACTACAAAGTAAATTTACTCAGCGATATACAAATGTCGTATAACCGCCCTCACCTTAGGACGCTCCAGGCTCGACTCGATGAACCTCCCAAGTTCATGATCGTTGTAGCTGGACCGCGTCAAATTGGCAAGTCGACCATGGTACGCCAGGCTCTTGCCGGACGCCCCTCTACCTTTGAAGCCGCGGATCAGTCAGCCACAGTGACTGTTGACCCATTCAGTGACACAGCCAGCACCATCCTGGGAGAGCCAGGGGCAAAAGCAACTGAGAAATGGATCATCGACAAGTGGACACAGGCACGCGCCAAAGCCCGGTCGCTGCCCTGGGGGCAATGCCATGTCCTGGCCATAGATGAGATTCAGAAAATCCCCAGATGGTCAGAAGTTGTCAAGGGACTTTGGGATGCAGACCGCGCTGAGCAGGTTCCCCTGCACGTTGTGCTTCTGGGGTCTTCGCCATGGCTCATGCAGAAGGGTCTGACTGAAAGCCTAGCTGGACGCTATGAGCCCATCCACATGTCGCACTGGTCCTACAGCGAGATGCAGGAGGCTTTCGACTTTTCACTGGACGAGTACATCTATTTCGGGGGCTACCCGGGTTCGGCCAGCCTGATCCGCGACGAAACCCGCTGGAGACAGTATGTCCGTGATGCCCTGATCAAACCCAACATCGAGAGTGACATCCTGCAGATGACCCGGGTTGAAAAACCTGCGCTCTTGAAGAACCTGTTTGAACTGGGCTGCGGAGCCTACTCTGGTCAACTGATCTCCTTGACTAAATTGCTCGCCCAACTCCAGGATGCAGGCAACACGGTCACCCTGGCCCATTACCTAGACTTGCTCTCACAGGCAGGCTTGCTGACGGGCCTGCAGAAGTACGCGGGGCAAGAGCTGCGCAGGCGAGCCTCACCACCCAAATTCAATGCCCACAACACTGCCTTGATTTCAGCTCAGGCTAAGTACACGTTTGAGCAGGCTAAAAACGACCGCACATACTGGGGACGCCTGGTTGAAAGTGCTGTTGGCACACATCTGATCAACAACAAGCCCGAAAACTCCAACTTGTATTACTGGCGAGAGAGCCCCAGTGAAGTGGACTTCGTTCTGACCTATGGCGAAAAACTGCTCGCCATCGAGGTCAAGAGCGGGGAGGGCTACGCTGCCCCCAAAGGCCTGCAGGTCTTTGCTGACAAATTCAAAAATGTCACCCCGATGGTGGTGGGAGCCGATGGCGTTGCCATTTCCGACTTCCTGTTGCAACCGGTTGAAAGCTGGATGAAGTAAATGGTCTTTGTCCCCCGTAGCGTCAAGCAGCTCTCACAATTGCCCGACGGTGGATCAGACACCGAGGCGGTGGGCGTGGAATCGCTGAGGTCAGTCCCAGCATGGGTTTTGCTGGGAGAGCCTGGTGCGGGAAAAAGTGAGGCCTTCAAATCCGAGGCGCAATCCGACAACGGCCTTCGCTTGACGATTGCTGAGTTCGTTGACAGCGATATCGATGAGGCATGGAAAGACAAGTGCCTGTTCCTCGATGGGTTGGATGAAGTTCGTGCAAGTGCTACGACTGCATCCATACTGGTTCAGGTCAAATCCAAACTCAGGAAACTGGGATTGCCCAATTTTCGGATCGCTTGCCGTGCAGCAGACTGGTACGGGCAATCGGATCTTGAAGAGATCATTGGAGCTTCGCCAAATGGAAAGCTCCCGACTTACACCCTGGAGCCTCTGACGACCGCAGACATCAAGCGGATTCTGAAAGACAATTTCAACAGATCTGACGCTGAGAACTTCATCGCGCAGGCAAAAGCTCACGGGATCAACGCCCTGCTGAGTAACCCCCAAACGCTTGGACTGACCGTCAAAGCACTCGGGGGAAAGACTTGGCCAAGCAGTCGAGATGAGACATACCGGCTTGCGTGCGAAGCTCTCGTCCAAGAGGAAAACCGTAAGCACCGCGACCAAATCCGTTTTCAGCCGGTGCTCAAGGGCGCACTCTTGGAGAGCGCTGGCCAGGTCTTCGCCACTTTATTGTTGGCAGATAAGTCAGGTGTCGCATTGGACCTGTCAGCTCAAGACGACCGATTCCCTGCACTGAACAATCTTGAACCAAGCTCACCTGAACAAGCGGCTATGACGTTGGGCACGGCCCTCTTTGTGCCATCCACTTCGAATGATCAGCGACTAGAGCCAACACACAGAAGTGTTGCCGAATATTTGGCAGCCGATTGGCTGGGCAAACAGATCGACTCACGCGGGCTTGCGCTAAAAAGAGTGCTCAATCTCATGCTTGGATTTGACGGCAAAGCAGTAGCAGGTCTGCGTGGCCTGTACGGCTGGCTGGCACTGAAGAGTCTCAAGGCACAACATGGGTTGATCAAAAATGATCCACTGACCGTTGCACTCTACAGTGATCCCCACCCAATGGATGTGGAAGCGAAGAGGCTGCTTTTGCAGGAAATCTATTTCCAGACTCACGCTAACCCGTCGGTACTCTGGGATCTGCGAGGTGCAGAAAATCTTTATGCGCTCTTCCAAGTAGAACTTCGAGATGAATACTTGGCGGCACTGCAGGACCCCAAACGAGATGACGCCACACAGACCTATGTGGTTTTCATCCTCAAGGTGCTCAAGCAATCAGCCGCTCAGACGCAGTTGACCAACGAACTGCGAGAGGTTGCTGCAGATGGAACTCGCTGGGAGCGAGTAAGGCGGCATGCGCTGGAGGCTTGGCTTGAGTGCGGCGTAACGGATAGTCAAGCCATCGAATTCCTGGATCACCTGAACCAAGGCAAGATCGCCGATCCAGATGAAGATCTCGCTGGGATCCTGTTAGGCAAGCTCTTTCCCAGAGCCGTCTCTGGCTCACAGGTCCTGAGCTACCTTCACCTCCCCAAAAGCAAGATCTTGGGGATGTACCAGCACTTTTGGGCCTATGAATTTCCCAAGACAGTTCCTGTAGACGATTTGCCTTTCGTGCTCGATCAATTGGCACAACGCAGCGACTTGAAATCATTGAACTGGGAGAAGTTTCATATTTCGCGCACGCTGGCCGCACTAGTTGCTCGCGGTGTTCAAGTGCATGGCGACAAAATCCCTGACACACAACTCTTCACCTGGCTGCACATTGGCACGGATGAATATGGGGAGCGGCGGCATGAGCCGGAGTTCCACAAAACCATCACTCAGTGGTTGATCGATAGACCTGAGCGTTACAAGGGTCTCCTAGGTGTTTGCTTTGAACGAAATGAATCGGCTCCCTCGCCGCTCAATGGCTTGTTCAACGACTCACAGATTCTTCGTGGGATACCAGCTCCAGCAGACATTGGACTGTGGCATTTCCAGAACATCGACTGCACCTCAAACGAGGCCTTGTCCAAGGAGCACCTGGCTGAAGCCATGCGTGCCTTGTGGTCCGATCATTCTTCACCAGTGCTCACTTTTGACATGGTGCTCGAATGGGCGGGCGATGACCCAGTTAAATCTAGCTGGTTAGAACCTCTACTAGCCTGGGAATTTCCAGAGTGGCGCAAGACTCAGAATCATTCCATTCAACAACGTCAGCGCGAGCAATCCGATATCAAAAGAGAGCGAAGCGTCAACCTAGCAGCCAAATTACCTGCCATCCGATCAGGTCAAGCACACCCTGCACTGATGGGTGAATTGGCAGGCGTTTGGTTAAACCGTTACTCAGACAGTCGTGGCGAGACACCGCTCGATCGGTTCAAGACCTATTGCGATAACTATGTCGATGTGTATGAGGCTGCGAAAGCTGGAATGCCAGCTTGTATCAAGCGCAGTGATCTTCCTTGCGTCAAGGAAATCATCGATCTGAATCTGAAACAGCAATCTCACTGGATTCGAGCTGCATGTCTTCTTGGTATGGAGCTGAGCTGGACGGAGAATCCAAGTGCGATCGATTTAATGGATAGCAGCACACTAGAGAAAATGGTCTGCTTCAGACTGACCGATGGCACTGAAACGCCCCCCGAGTGGTTCTTGCATTTGGTCAGTAACATGCCCGAGCTGGTGGCAAAGGTGCAGATCACCTACGCAAGTGAGAGCTTCAAAGCTCAGAAGGAATACGTTGATGGGATCTATCCGTTGGCCAGGAATGCGACATACATGAAGGTCGCCCGTCTTTCCGTACCGGCTTTGCTTCTCAGTTTCCCAACTCGAAACAGGTCAAATCAGCTCAATCAGCTTAATTCATTACTGAGATCTGCACTCAAGTATCAGATGCCCGAGCTCCCAACAATCGTGGCAAAGAAGCTCAAGCTCAAATCCCTTGACCCGGGCCAGCGGGTGTACTTCTTGCTCACGGGGATGCTCATAAATCCAGAACAGTACGAGCAAAAGCTCTGGGACTTCGTTGGTGAGTCTTGGCAACGCATACAGCACATCTCCGACTTCCTAGGCAGCCGTCTAAGTGACTTGCCCATGGATTTCACTTTGAGTGCCAATACGTTTGGGAAGCTCATTGAAATTCAAACGCCGTTCGCAGAAGTCGATTGGCCAATGGGTGGTGGAGCAGTCAGCCAAGCGATGAACCTAGGTGACCATATTAAAGGACTTATCGGCAAGCTGACCGCCTTAGGTACCTTGAAGAGTCTGGAAGAGATCAACCGACTTCTAGAGCTCACTAAGCTTGAGAAAATCAAACGCCATCTGCTCAGCAGCAAACACGAGATCATTCAGCGGCTGCGGGAAAACACGTTCTGTCACCCCAGCCTTACCAACGTAGCGACGATCCTAAGTAACAAGTCTCCAATAGGTCCTGCTGATCTGCAGGCCATTGTGTTGGACCATTTAGATCAAATTGCAACAGATATTCGAACCAGCAACAGCGATCTATTCCGCCAATTTTGGACAGAAGGCGCTGAGAACAAGCACAAGTCTGAAAACAGCTGCCGGGACGCACTACTTGCCTTGCTGAGAGGCCACCTCGAACCGTTTGGTATTGATAGTCAACCGGAGTTCGACTACGTCAATGACAAACGCGCGGACATCCGTGTCTCATACCGCAACTCGATTACTGTTCCCATAGAAATCAAAGGTGAATGGCACGCAGAGCTTTGGACGGCCGTGCAGGGTCAGCTGATCCCGCAGTACACCACTCAAAAAGAAACCGAGGGAATCGGGATCTACTTGGTGCTATGGGTTGGAGGATCCGAACAGCCGCCAGCAAGGGACGGTGGCAAAAGACCTCTGACCTCAACTGAGCTCAAATTAAGACTTCACAGCCATCTGCCCAAAGACATTCAGCAGCAAATCGCAGTGCGCGTCGTCGACGTGACTCGACCTAATTGATCCGTCCACTTAAAAAATATTTGCTTGAATCGCCCCGGGTTTCGAGGAGTACGTCTTTCGGCGCGCAGGAGCGGGCCGTGTTAAGAAAGACCCTACGCTAATTTTTCCGCAAACGTCAACATGGCTACGCCACGGCCCAAATACCTCAACAAGATGGGCTCGGGGACAGCGTCTGCGCCACACCAAACGATAGCGGTTTGAACGAGTTTCTTTCCAAGGGGTCCGGCGGTTTCCAAGGGTAGTCCGAAGACCAAAAAGCTCGGCTCGACCATGGGGGCAAAGAAGCGCGAGGCGGTTCAAAACTTGACTTACGGCCAAAAGCACGCGTTCATTGGTATCAATGCGCATTCATGGGTACCGACTCCACACTTTTTGTATGGGTTGAATGGTTTGAGGTTCCAAATGTGACCATAAGCAGCAAAATCAGTCCGAAAAATATGAATCCAAAAACACCTTTGACTAGAGCGAATACGAGTCTTAGCCCAGCCAAAGCTAGCGGAATCATGGCTAACAGAATCAAGATCTGAATCACGTGTGCCTATGAGGAGGTTATTGCTGCGAACCCTACTTGACGCCAGTCCGAAGCCTGCAAGGAATCCAAACTCGTGATTTGCAGCGATTGAGACTGAATCGCGACATTTGAAGCTTCAAGCTAACCATTGAGAAGCTCACCCAATGAGCTTTCAGTTCTCTTTTGCTATCCAATGCCACAAAAAAACTGATTGATTCGTCCGCACGTAAGTCATTGATTTATATAGGTGTGACAGGCGTGCCTTCCGGACTTCGGCCTGCGCTGGGTGGGGAGGGTCGGAGAGAGAATACGCAAACGGAGAGTAAAACGCGCCGGTTACTGGCAGAAATGCATCTCTCCGTAGTCCGCAAGAACCCGCAGGAACCCGCGCAAACACGCGGTAGTAGGCAAAAAAAAGCCAACCGGTTAGGGTTGGCTTTTAAGGTATTGGTGGGGGCGGGGAGGACTGAATCAAGGTCACAACGATGGGGCCAAAGCGTTCAGCATCAAGGCCATCGCGTGAAGGGATCTGCGAGGAAAAGGAGAGACCTTGTTGCGTCCCGCCAACGCAAGACGGCGTGCGTTGAACCCAACAACACTAAAGCGTGAAATCATAGTCCACCCCCAAAGGGGCGTGGTCAGAAAAACGCAGGCCCTTGAAGACAAAGGCGCTTTGGGCTTTGTGGGCCAAGCCCGGGGTGGCCAGTTGGTAGTCAATGCGCCAACCCACGTTCTTGGCATAGGCTTGACCGCGTTGGCTCCACCAGGTGTAGGCCTCGTCGCCTTGCTCGGGATAGAGGTGTCGGTAAACATCGACCAAGCCTGTGGTGCTCAGCAATTGCGTCAGCCAGGCACGCTCCTCAGGCAAAAAGCCCGAGTTTTTCAAGTTGCCCTTCCAGTTTTTGAGGTCAATGGGGTGGTGGGCAATGTTCAAGTCCCCCATCAAGATGAACTCCCGCTCTTTGGACAAGGCCAACAAATGGGGGTAGACGATGTCCAAAAAGGCGTATTTCGCGGCTTGGCGCTCGTCTCCACTCGAGCCACTGGGAAAGTAGGCGCTGATCAAGCTCACGCGCTGGCCTTTGCGGTCAAAGCGTTTTTCAATCCACCGCCCCTCTGCATCAAACTCGGGGTTGCCCAGGCCCACCAGGGTCTCGGTGGGCTTGGCGTGGGTGTACAGACCGACACCCGAATAGCCTTTTTTCTCGGCATGGTGAAAGTGACCCGCCAGGGACTGGCCTTGAAGGTTCACCGCGATTTTCATGTCCTCGCTCATGTCGGCTTCTTGGGCTTTGAGTTCTTGCACACCCACGCCGGTGCACGCTTGGGTTTGCAGCCAGTCAAAAAACCCTTTGCTGTGGGCCGAACGCACGCCGTTGAGGTTTGCCGAGATGATGCGCATGAAAGAGACCTTTGGATGGGGGTCGTTGGGTTGAAAAGTGAAGCCGTCAACAAGGGTTGCCAGATCTGGGGGCAAGCTCAAAGCCCAGGCAAAAGGCGCTTTGTGTGAAACAGATTTTAGGGCGGTTTTGACCCAGAAGGACCGATCTGAGACGCTTTGGCCGACCCCGCTTGAAAGGCCGCTGGCGTGGGCAGGTCCCTGCGCCTTGGGGGGCTTGTTGGCCTGAGGGCTAAAATCTTCTCTGAATACGCTCACCCTTGGAGTGATCTGGGGGCTTTGCCATGATGCGATCCAAGCGATTGAAACGGATTTTTTTGATGAACACCCTCCCCCATGACCGCCAAACCGCGGCCCAGTCTTTTGTCGCCTTTGCCCTGGAATCGGGCGTGCTGAAGTTTGGCGAGTTCGTGACCAAAGCGGGCCGTGTGACCCCTTATTTTTTCAACGCAGGCCTTTTTGACGATGGTCAAAAACTCGCCCGTCTCGCCTCCTTTTACGCCCAAGCCTTGATGGCGAGCGGCATCGAGTTCGACATGATTTTTGGGCCCGCCTACAAAGGCATTCCCCTTGGTGCGACCTTGGCCATGGAGTTGTCTCGATTGGGCAAGAACGTGCCCTTTGCCTACAACCGCAAAGAGCTCAAAGACCATGGTGAGGGCGGCACCATCGTGGGCGCCCCCCTTCAAGGCCGGGTCTTGATCGTGGACGATGTGATGAGTGCTGGCACCGCGGTGCGCCAGTCCATCGAGATCATTGAGTCTCACGGCGCCAAAGCCCAAGGGGTGGTGATTGCGCTGGATCGCCAAGAAAAAGCCACCGAGGTGTTGGACGGCGTGAGCCGTGACGTGTCCTATAGCGCGGTGCAGTACGCGCGGCAAACCTTGGGACTCAAAGTCTGCGCCGTGGCCACCTTGGACGACTTGATGGCCTATCTTGAGCAGCAAGGCGGCGCCGACTCTGGCGCGCAGCTCCAAAGCGTCCAAGTCTACCGAGACCGCTACGGCGTTTGAAGGCACAACGGCCCATCCTCTGCGCTCTATGCCCTAAGCTTAGGGCCCAACACCGCGCGCTCACCTTGCGCTCTTATGCATGTTGCTCTTATGCATGTTGCGCTCATGCCTACAGACCTCAGACCAATGAGATGGGGAGAGGGCGAGTTTTACAGGCTGACAGGCTGACAGGCTTATAGGCTTATAGGGCGGCCAACTTCGCTTGCAACAAGTCGTTGACCACTTGGGGATTGGCTTTGCCTTTGCTTGCTTTCATCACTTGACCAACCAAGGCGTTGAAGGCCTTGTCTTTGCCCGCCTTGATTTGGGTGATGTTGTCGGGGTTGGCGGCGATCACTTGGTCGATGATGAGCTCCAGCGCCGACGTGTCGTTCATGGCCTTGAGCCCAAGGCTGTCAACGAATTGGTCCACCAGGGTTTGGGCCGCTTTGGCGTCGCTTTCCCGACTGCCGTCCAACTGCCACAGGCTTTCCAACAAGGTTTTGGCGGAATGGTTCGACAAGGTGCCATCCATGATGCGCACAATCAGTGCGGCCAAAGTCTGTGCAGACAAGGGGGATGCGGCAAAATCCAGGTGAGCGACGTTCAGACGTCGGCTGAGCTCGCCCATCATCCAGTTGCTCACGAGTTTGGCTTGGGCACCGAGCGAGACCGCTTCCTCGAAATAGTGGGCCGAGGGGCGGTTTTGAGTGAGCGCACTCGCGTCGTACTCGGGCAAACCAAAGTCGCGCACAAAGCGCGTGGCTTTGTCGCGGGGCAACTCACCCATGCGCGAGCGCACCTCTTCGACCCAATGCCTGTCAACCACCAAGGGTGGCAAATCGGGATCGGGAAAATAGCGGTACTCGGCGGCATCTTCTTTCGTGCGCATCGATTTGGTCTCGCCCGTGTCGGGGTTAAAGAGCACGGTGGCTTGGATGATCTTGTGGCCGTCGAGGAGTTGCTCGATTTGCCAGCGCACTTCATAGTCTATGGCTTGCTGCATGAATTTGAAGCTGTTCAAATTCTTGATTTCCCGCCGTGTGCCCAAAGGTTCGCCCGGGCGTCGCACCGACACATTGGCGTCACAGCGAAAACTCCCCTCTTGCATATTGCCGTCGCATATGCCGATCCAGGTGACGATTTTGTGCAACTCTTTCGCGTAAGCAACGGCTTCGGCGCTGGACCTCATGTCGGGCTCGGTCACGATCTCCAGCAGCGGTGTGCCGGCTCGGTTCAAGTCAATGCCAGACTGGTTGACAAAGTCCTCGTGCAAGGACTTGCCAGCGTCTTCTTCCAAATGCGCGCGCACCAAGCGAACCGATTTTTTCGTCTCGCCCAAGAAAAAACTCACCTCACCTCCGACCACCACGGGGATCTCAAATTGGCTGATTTGGTAGCCCTTTGGAAGATCGGGGTAAAAATAATTCTTGCGTGCAAAAACGCTGCGCTCGGAGATCTCACCCCCCACGGCGAGACCGAACTCAATGGCACGCTCCACGGCCATTTTGTTCATCACCGGCAAGGTCCCAGGCAGTGCCAAATCCACGGCACAGGCCTGGGTGTTGGCCTCGGCGCCAAAGGCGGTGGAGGCGCGGGAAAATATTTTGCTCTGGGTGGTGAGCTGGGTGTGGGTCTCAAACCCGATCACCACTTCAAAGCCATCCACCAAGGGCCCCAAGGGTTGGGCGTGTGTTGTTGGCGTGTTCATGCGGCGCTCCCAGGCAGTTGTGTGTGCCAGTCGCTCACACCTTGATAGCGGTGCGCGACGTTCAAGAGTTGTGACTCTTTCAAATAGTTGCCAATGAGCTGCAGGCCCACCGGCATGTGACCCTCGCCAAAGCCGCACGGGACACTCATGCCGGGCAAACCGGCCAAAGAGGCGGGCAAGGTGAAAATGTCGGCCAAATAGTTGGACAAGGGGTCGCTGGACTTCTCGCCCAATTTCCACGCCACCGTCGGGGCAACGGGGCCGGCTATCACATCACACTGTGAGAAGGCGCGCTGGAAGTCGTCTGAGATCATGCGGCGTATTTTTTGCGCTTGCACGTAGTAGGCGTCGTAGTAGCCGTGGGAGAGCACATAAGCGCCCACCATGATGCGGCGCTGAACTTCCGCACCAAAGCCCTCGGAGCGGGTCTTGAGATACATCTCGTCGAGGTCTTTGTAGCCCTGGGCGCGAAAGCCAAATTTCACCCCGTCAAAACGCGAGAGGTTGCTCGACGCCTCGGCCGGGGCCAAGACGTAGTAAACCGGAATGGACAGCTCGGTCTTGGGCAGTTCGATGTCAACGAGCTGCGCGCCCAAGCGCACGAGGGCATCGAGCGCCGCCCTCACCGAGTCGCGCACATCGTCAGACAAGCCCTTGGCAAAGAACTCTTTGGGCAAGCCAATGCGCAGGCCTTGGAGGTCTTGGTTGAGTCCCAGGGTGAAGTCCGCGCTCGGAATGTCCAAGGAGGTGGAGTCGCGCTCGATGTCAGGGCCACACAAGACGCTCAGTAAACTCGCGCAGTCCTCTGCGCTTCGCGCCATGGGGCCGGCTTGGTCAAGCGAAGACGCGTAGGCGATCATGCCGTAGCGTGAGGCCCGACCATAGGTGGGTTTGATGCCCGTGATCCCGCAAAAAGCGGCCGGTTGTCGTATGGAGCCCCCGGTGTCGGTGCCTGTGGCCGCTGGGGTGAGCCCCATGGCAACCGCCGCGGCACTCCCGCCGGAGGAGCCCCCGGCGATGCGAGTGTGGTCCCAAGGGTTGTGCACCACGCCAAAGGCGGAGTTTTCATTGGCCGAGCCCATGGCAAACTCGTCGCAATTGAGTTTGCCCAAGGACACCATGCCAGCGCTTTGCAAACGGCTCACCACCGTGGCATTGAATGGCGAGCGATAACCGGCCAAAATCTTGGAGCCCGCGGTGGTGGGAAAGTCTTGGGTGACAAAGATGTCTTTGTGGGCAATGGGCACACCCTCCAAGGCGCGTGCTTGACCGGCCTGGATGCGTCGGTCACTCTCATCGGCCGCCTTCAAGGAGTGCGCCTCGTTCATGCTTAAAAAAGCGCCGCAAGAGGCCTTGGACCCTGGTGTCGAGGGCGATGGGCTTTGTGGGGCCATGTCGCTGGCCAGGTGGGCCAGACTCGCGCCATGATTTCGGGCACGCGCGAGAAAGTGCTCGGTGACTTGGCGAGCACTCAATTGTTGGGTTTGCAAGGCTTGTTGGAGCGCTTTCACGCTCAGTTCATGGATGGCACTCATATCAGGACTCGATCACTTTGGGGACCAAAAAGAGGCCCTTTTGGACATCTGGGGCACTTTGCTGGTTGGCCTCGCGCGCGTTGCTCTCGCTCACCACATCCGGGCGCAGTCTCAAGGCGACATCGGCCACGGTGGCGTAAGGGTGTGAAAGTGGCGCCACACCCTGGGTGTCGACCGATTTGATGTGCTCGACCAGTTCAAAAAACGTTTTCAATTGGGTGAGCATGCCCTCACGCTCAGGCGCTGTCAATTGCAGCTTGGCCAACTCGGCAATTCGGGAGATTTCTTGCAGTGTCAAGGACATGGTCAAAAACCGTGAAAGTTGAAAAATTAAAGCCCGCGAAACAACGCGCAACTCTGAGGTTCGTGTATTATCACGCCCCAATGCTTGAGAAGTTTTGGTCAAGTCCAAATCAGTACAAAAAAGAAGTTTTTTGACCTTCTCAAGAGCTTGTTGCCCCAAGGGCGTCAAGAATTGACAAAAAGTTTTTAGAGCAGCGCACCCGCCCACCGTTGACAGGCTTCTCGCAGAGGAGCTTAAACGCTGTGCATAAGAGGAATTTTCATGTTTGGATCATTTCGTCGGTATTTTTCAACCGATTTGGCCATTGATTTGGGCACCGCCAATACCTTGATTTGGGTCAGAGACAAGGGTATTTTATTGGATGAACCTTCGGTCGTGTCGATTCGCCACGAGGGCGGGCCGCAAGGCAAAAAAACCATCCAAGCGGTTGGTCGCGAGGCCAAAGCGATGCTGGGCAAGGTGCCGGGCAACATCGAGGCGATTCGTCCCATGAAGGATGGCGTCATTGCTGACTTCACGGTGACTGAGCAAATGCTCAAGCAATTCATCAAAATGGTGCACCCCCGCTCGATGCTCAAACCGAGTCCGCGCATCATCATTTGTGTGCCTTGCGGCTCAACCCAGGTCGAGCGCCGTGCCATTCGCGAGTCTGCCCTTGGTGCCGGAGCTTCGGAGGTGTACTTGATTGAAGAGCCCATGGCCGCGGCCATTGGGGCGGGTTTGCCAGTGAGTGACGCGAGCGGCTCCATGGTGGTGGACATCGGTGGGGGCACCACCGAGGTCGGCGTGATCTCTTTGGGCGGCATGGTCTACAAAGGCAGCGTGCGGGTGGGCGGTGACAAATTCGACGAGGCCATCATCAACTACATTCGCCGCAATTACGGCATGCTGATTGGTGACCCGACCGCTGAGATGATCAAAAAGAGCATTGGTTCGGCCTTCCCAGGCTCTGAGGTCAAAGAGATGGAGGTCAAGGGCAGGAACCTGTCCGAGGGCGTGCCACGCTCCTTTACCATCTCCTCCAATGAGATCTTGGAGGCCTTGACCGATCCTTTGAACAACATTGTGTCCGCCGTTAAAAATGCCCTCGAGCAAACGCCCCCTGAACTTGGCGCCGACATTGCCGAGCGCGGCTTGATGCTCACAGGTGGTGGTGCTTTGCTCAGAGACTTGGACCGCTTGCTCGCTGAAGAGACAGGACTGCCGGTCTTGGTGGCCGAAGACCCCTTGACCTGTGTGGTTCGGGGTTGCGGCATGGCGCTCGAGCGCATGGAGAGATTGGGCGCGATTTTCACCAGCGAGTAAGACCTTGTGCTCGGTTGCGGCCGCCCCAAAGGGCCCAGCGTTTCTTGATCCCGCGCCCATGGCCTATGTTTTGTTCGACCTTTAACCCACAGCCCAAATTTTTGTCATGCCCCTGGGGACGCTAGACCGAACACCACCGCCGTTTTTCAAGCAAGGGGCGACGCCGCTTCACAAGCTTATTTTTTTCGCGACCTTGTCGATTTTGTTGATGTTTTGTGACGTGAGGTGGCAGCTCACCTTGCCCTTGCGCTCGGCCTTGTCATTGCTGTTGTCGCCAGCGCAGTGGCTCTCGCGCCAACCTCAACAGCTGAGCACCGGTGTGGTGAATTTTTTTGAGGAACGTGAGACCGCGCAAAACCGTGAACAGCAAAGCCAGGCCGCCTTGCTCGCCCAGTCTTTGCACGCCGCTCAGGTCGATCAATTGTTGCTGGAAAATCGCCAGCTTCGGGACCTCTTGGAGCTCAAACAACGCGCCACCCCCCCTTCTTTGGCCGCGCAGGTGATTTACGATGCGGCCGATCCCTTTACCCGTCGGGTGATTTTGGACAAAGGCGGCGTGAACGGCGTCATCCTCAGCTCGCCGGTCATGGACGAGCAAGGTATCGTGGGACAAGTCACCCGCGTCTACCCCTTGGTGAGCGAAGCCACCTTGATCATTGACAAGGACAACTCCATTCCTGTGCTCAACAACCGCACGGGTGCGAGAGGGGTCGCCTTTGGCGAGTCCTCTGGCGCGCCGCTCTTGGAGTTGCGCTACATGGCGGCCAATGCCGACATTCAAGAAAACGACATCTTGAGCACCAGTGGTGTGGACGGGGTCTACCCGCCCGGTGTTCCGGTGGCCAAGGTGATCAAAATCGAGCGCACGGCCGACTCCATGTTTGCCCGCATCTTGTGCCAGCCTCTGGGCCGCGCACAAGGGGTGCGGCAGGTCTTGGTGTTGAACCCGGTGGGGCTCGATGAGCCCAAGCGCCCTGAGCCCGAAGTTGTCAAAGTCCCCGTCAAAGCAGGGGCCAAACCATGATCATGCCGCGTGGGCAGCAGCTTCTCTTGCCGGCCAACCCGTTTTTCATTGCCGTCAGTTTGCTCTTGGCTTTGGTGCTCAACATGATTGAGAACGTGAGCATTTTGGGCAATGCCGCTTGGCGGCCGGATTTTCTGGCCTTGGTGCTGCTTTTTTGGTCCATCCATCAGCCGCAAAAAATCAGCATCGGTTGGGCCTTCATGTTGGGGCTTGCCGCCGACGTGCACGAGGTCTCTTTTTTAGGTCAGCATGCTTTGGCCTACACGGTGCTGGCGTTTTTTGCGACCTTGATTCATCGCCGCTTGCTTTGGTTTTCGGTGCCCTCGCAGGCCCTTCAAGTGCTGCCCTTGCTGATTGCCTCCCACGCCATCACGATGGTGCTGCGCATGAGCCTGGGTTCAAGTCTGGTCGGTTGGCCCATGCTGTTTGCGCCCTTTTTGGAGGCCATGCTTTGGCCGCTGGTGAGTGTGATTCTCTTGGCGCCGCAGCGCCGCGCACCCGACCCCGATGAGAACCGCCCCCTATGAGTTTAGGGGGCAATATTGAGCAAGACCTCAGGCGTTTTCGTGCCCGTGTGCTCGCTGCCACGGTGTTTGTTTTTTTTGCCTTTTCTCTGCTGGGGTTCAGACTCATCTATTTGCAAATATGGCGCTATCAAGACTTGTTCGAGCAGGCCGAAAACAACCGCAAAGTCGTCGCCCCAGTCGTCCCCACCCGCGGCGTCATCATGGACAGAAATGGGGTCATTGTGGCGAGCAACTACTCGGCCTATACCTTGGAGATCACGCCTTCGAAGACCCGTGCCTCGCTGGAAGAGTTGATTGAAGAGCTGAGCAAAGTGGTTCCCATTTACGCCCGTGACAAACGACGGTTTAAAAAACTCCTCGATGAGTCCAAGAGTTTTGAGTCGGTGCCCATACGCACACGCCTCACCGACGAAGAGGTCGCGCGTTTTGCGGCACAACGTTTTCGCTACCCAGGGGTCGAGATCAAAGCGCGTTTGTTTCGCTCCTACCCCTTTGGGGCCTTGGCCAGCCATTTGATTGGTTACATCGGGCGCATCAACGAGGCGGAAAAAAACAAGCTCGAAGACGACGACGATGAGGACAATTACCGGGGCACGGATTACATCGGTAAATTGGGCATAGAGCAAAGTTATGAGCGAGAGTTGCACGGCATCACTGGGTTTCATGAAATGGAGACGTCGGCCGGGGGCAGGGCGGTGCGGCGATTGAGTTCGAGCCCATCCACGCCGGGCAACACGGTGGTGCTGTCGGTCGACATCAAGCTGCAAAAGTTAATTGAAGATCTCTACGGCGAGCGACGGGGGGCTTTGGTGGCGATGGACCCCAAAACCGGCGAGTTGCTCGCTTTTGTCAGCAAGCCCACCTTTGACCCCAATTTTTTTGTCGAGGGCATCGACAGCGAGAACTGGCAGGCCTTGAACGAGTCTTTGGACAAGCCGCTCTTGAACCGGGCCCTCAGAGGCACCTATCCCCCAGGCTCGGTCTACAAGCCTTTCATGGCCTTGGCGGCCTTGCAAACGGGCAAGAGAACGCCCGAGCAAACCATTTTTGACCCAGGGTTTTTCATGTTCGGCAACCACCGTTTCCGCGACGACAAAGAGGGCGGACACGGCACAGTGGACATGTACCGCTCCATTGTGGAGTCGTGTGACACCTATTACTACATGGCGGCCCGGGACCTGGGGGTGGACACCATTTATGAGCAGATGAAGCCCCTCGGGTTTGGCCAATTGACGGGTATTGATGTCTTGGGTGAGTCCAGGGGGATTTTGCCCTCGACCGAGTGGAAACGAAACACCTATAAAAAACCCGAACAACAGCGCTGGTATTCAGGCGAGACCATTTCACTGGGCATTGGACAAGGCTACAACAGCTTTACCGTGTTGCAAATTTTGCAAGCCATCTCCACTGTGCTCAACAATGGGCAAAAGATGCGATTGCATTTGGTCAAAGAAATTGTGAGCCCCGCCACCCAGGTGCACAAAACCGTCCCCGTTGCCCCCATGGAGTTGCTCGAATTGAAACCAGAAAACGTGGCCGTCATCCGCCACGCACTGGAAGGGGTCAATTTGGAGGGCACATCGGCCGCGAGTTTTATGGGGGCGGCTTACACGAGTGGCGGCAAAACCGGAACGGCCCAAGTCTACAGCGTGCGTGAAAACGAGAAATACAACGCCTCCAAGGTCGATGAGCGCATGCGTGACCATGCCCTCTTCATGGCCTACGCACCGGCCGATGACCCCAAGGTGGTGCTCGCCATGGTGGTGGAGAATGCGGGCTTTGGTGCGCAAAACGCCGCCCCCATCGCCCGGCGGGTGTTTGACTATGTGCTGCAAGGCGAGTACCCGTCCGAAGAAGACATTGCCGCCGTGCAGTTGGGTCAGGCCACTCGCCCGATCGGCAAGCCCCGCGCGCTGTCGTCTGTCGCGTGGCCCGTGATCGGTCCGGACAAAACGGCCAAGGCAACTGCTCCAGCACCTTAATACCTTTGCACCTTAGTACCTTAGTACCTTAGCTCTTTTAAGAGCCTGGCCAGGCTGCCAAGCTAGGTCAGCAATCTAGGTCAGCAAGAGCGCTCGCAGCCATCCGCCGTAGGCGTCCCACGCGGTTTTGACGATCAGGGCGCTCACCACGAGCAAAAACATCCAGCGCACAAAGTTCGACCCCAGACGCACCGCCAGGGTCGTGCCGGCAAAGCTGCCCGCCACATTGCAAACGGCCATCGGAATGGCCAGATGCCACCAGATCTGCCCCTGGGCGATAAAGAGGCACAAGGCGGCGGCGTTGCTGGCCGAGTTGAGCACCTTGGCCGTAGACGACGCATGCAAAAAGTCGTAGCCGAGATAGCGCACCAGAATAAAAATTAAAAAGCTGCCAGTCCCGGGCCCAAAAAATCCATCGTAAAACCCGATGGCCCAGGCCACCCCCATGAGCATGAGCGTTTCTTGGCGACCTTTAAAAAGCGGGGCGTGCGCTTGGCCCAAGCGTTTGCTCACCCAGGTGTAAATCAACAGGGTGAGCAAAATAAAGGGCAAGGCCAGCCTAAGCCACGTCGAGGGCAAGAGGCCCAGGCACCAAGCCCCCGCAAAGGCGCTCAGGAGCGAGCAGGCAACGGCCGGCGCGAGCCGCGCCCAGGGCAAGGAGATGCGGCGGCTGAAATTCCAAGCCGCAAACAAGGTGCCCCACAGCGAGACGGATTTGTTGTTGCCAAGGAGTGTGGCGCTTGGCGCATTGGGGTAGGCACTGAACATGGCGGGCACCAAGATCAAGCCCCCACCACCGACCACCGCATCAACGAAGCCGGCCAAGCCCGCGCACACCAGCACAAAAATAATATCCATGGGGGGAGATTGTGACAGGGATGGGCCTCATGGCATCGGTAGGAAGGTGAAGCCGCCCGCACAATCATCGGGCAAAAAAAAACACTGCCCAAAGCGATGTGCATCGGGCAGTGCGGCGGCGTGGTGCCTTTGTTGTTCGGGCACTTGACCGGCAAAGGTCTCCTCCAACCACGGTTTGAACCTTGCACGAATCTTATCGCCAAGGGCCGAGCTAGAAGACTGGTGATTTCCCTTGTTGCAAGAGGGCAAGCCGTGATCAAGCGCAAGACTCAGGGCAAGTCCTCGGTGGCGATCCAGCGGGCGACTTTTTCCGCGATGAGCAAGGTCGGGGCGTTGGTGTTGCCGCTGGTGATGGTGGGCATGGCCGAGGCGTCAACCACCCTCAGTCCCTCCAATCGGCCACCTTTGCCGTTTTGTACCCGGCAGTGGCTGTCGAGCACCGCCCCGGCTTGCCCGAGAGGACCCATGCGGGCGGTGCCCACCGGGTGAAAAATCGTGGTGCCAATGTCGCCGGCGAGTTTGGCCAAATCGGCGTCGCTTTGGTACTGAACCCCAGGTTTGTATTCTCGCGGCTTGAAGGGCTTCAAGGCCTCTTGCGCCATGATCTTGCGTGTCAAGCGCAAAGACGTGGCCGCAATGCTGAGGTCCTCGGGGGTGCTCAAGTAGTTGGGGGCAATGAGCGGGGCGTCTTGGAAGTCGGGGCTCTTGAGTTTGACGCTACCTCTGGAGCTCGGGTTTAAATTGCACACGCTTGCGGTGATCGCATTGAAATCGTGGAGCGGCTCGCCAAAAGCGTCCAAGCTCAAAGGCTGAACGTGGTATTCCAAATTGGGCCAGGCCTGGGTTTCATCGCTTTTTGTGAACACCCCCAATTGCGAGGGCGACATGCTCAAGGGCCCGCTTTGGTGCAAGGCATATTCCAAGCCCATGATGGCTTTGCCCCACCAAGAGCGTGCCATGGTGTTCAAGGTGCGGGTGCCCTCGACTTCATACACCGCCCGAATTTGCAAATGGTCTTGCAAGTTCTCGCCCACACCGGGCAGATCAACCTCGACGGCAATCCCCAGGGCGCTCAATTCGGCGCCCTTGCCTATCCCTGAGAGCTGCAAAATTTGTGGACTGCCGATGCTGCCCGCACTCAAGATCACTTCTCGGCGTGCGCGCACCTGAACCCGTTCTTTGCCGTCAAAGACCTCCACCCCGGTGCAGCGCTGAGCGCCATTGTCGGTGTGGGTGAGTAAAAGTCGGGTGACTTGCGCGCGGGTCCACATTTCAAAGTTGGCGCGGGCATAGCACGTGGGGCGCAAAAACGCTTTGGCGGTGTTCCAGCGCCAGCCCTTGTGTTGATTGACCTCAAAATATCCCACACCCTCGTTGTTGCCGGTATTGAAGTCGTGCGTGGCGGGGATGCCACTTTGGACACAAGCGGCGGCAAAGGCATCCAAAACGGGCCACTGCAGTCGCTGCTTGTCCACGCGCCATTCGTGGCCAGCGCCGCGGTGGGCCAAGAGGGCGTTGTAGGCCTGGGCTGCGCCCAATTCGTTCAACTCGTTCAATTCGTCCAATGCGCCCAAGCCGACTGGACTTGGCACAGGGTGAGGTGCTGGGTGAGGTGCAGGGTTTAAGCCAGGGCTTGTTGTTTTGCGGCCAGGTTCAAGAGGGGCCTTGGCGCCATGCCATGGCGTTGTGCCCAGGAAATGGTCTTCATGGAATTTAAAGTCTTCCAAACACGTCTGCCAGCCCCAACTCGTGTCGCCAGTGAGTTCGGCCCAGTGGTCGTAGTCGCGCGACTGTCCACGCATGTAAATCATGCCGTTGATACTGGAGCACCCACCCAAGACCTTGCCCCTGGGATAGCGCAGCGAACGGCCATGAAGCCCCGCTTCGGGCTCGGTTTGGTAGAGCCAATCGGTGCGGGGGTTGCCTATGCAGTACAAATAGCCCACGGGGATGTGGATCCAGTGGTAGTCGTCTTTGCCACCGGCTTCTATGAGCAAGACCTTGAGGCTGGCGTTGGCACTCAAGCGGTTGGCCAAGAGGCAACCGGCAGAGCCCGCACCCACAATGATGTAGTCAAACTCCAGATCGTTCATGGCGCAGTCCGTTGATGCGGCGCAATGCAGGAGCGCCGTGACCCCAGGCCCAAAGCCCAAGACCCAGAGCCCAAAACCCCACGCTCTTGGGCTTCATTGGGAGGTGGGCATGACAAATTCAGCGCCCAAGGGGGTGCCCTGGGGCCAGCGTTGCATGATGCTTTTTTGTTTTGTGTAAAAGCGCACACCCTCTTCCCCGTAGGCGTGCGTGTCACCAAAGAGGGAGCGCTTCCAGCCGCCAAAGCCGATCCAGGCCATGGGCACCGGAATGGGCACGTTGATCCCGACCATGCCGACTTGGATGCGACGGGAGAATTCGCGCGCCACGTGGCCCTCTCGGGTGAAGACGCTCACACCATTGCCAAATTCGTGGGCATTGATGAGCTCTATGGCCGCCTCCAGATGGGGCACGTGCACACAGACCAACACCGGGCCAAAAATCTCTTCTTGGTAAATCCGCATCGAAGGCGTCACTTGGTCAAACAACGTGCCTCCCAACCAAAACCCATGTTCACAATACTCGCCGGCGGCTTTGGGGTCAAAGCTTCGGCCATCGACCAAGAGCTTGGCGCCTTCTTGGACACCCAGATCGATGTAGCCGCTGATGCGCTCTTTGGCCGCGCGGCTCACTATGGGGCCCATCTCCGCATCCAAGTTCTCACCGTCTTTGATTTTCAGGGCCCGTGTGCGCTCAATGAGTTTTGGCATGATTTTGGCGCCCACGTCGCCCACCAGGACGGCAACACTGATGGCCATGCAGCGCTCGCCGGCTGAACCATAGGCGCTCCCGATCAAGGCGTCCACCGCTTGCACGAGGTCCGCGTCGGGCATCACCACCATGTGGTTTTTGGCCCCTCCCAGGGCTTGCACCCGTTTGCCCAGTTGAGCACCCATTTGATACAGGTGGTGGGCAATCGGGGTGGAGCCGACAAAGCTCAAAGCGTGCACTCCCGGGTGCTGCATGAGGGCTTCAACCACATCTTTGTCGCCTTGGACGACGCTGAAAACCCCATCCGGTAGACCTGCTTCTTGGAGCAACTTGGCCATCATGAGAGAGGGCGTGGGGTCCAAGGGGCTGGGTTTCAAAATGAAGGCATTGCCGCAAGCCAGCGCCACAGGGAACATCCACATGGGGACCATGACGGGGAAGTTGAAGGGGGTCACCCCAGCAACCACCCCGAGGGGCTGGCGCAGGGACCAGTTGTCGATGCCGGTGGAGACTTGGTCGGTGTGGTCGCCCTTGAGGAGCTGCGGGATGCCGCAGGCAAACTCGACGATGTCAATGCCGCGCGAGACCTCGCCTTGGGCGTCGGTGAAGACTTTGCCGTGTTCGGCCGTGATCGCGTGGGCGATCTCGTCTTTGTGCGCGTTCAAGAGCTCCAAAAAGCGAAACAGCACTCGGGCGCGCCGGATGGGGGGCATCTCCCCCCAAGCGACTTGGGCTTTTTGCGCCGCCAAAACGGCGGCGTTCACATCCCTCGCGTCGCCCAAGACCACCTCTTTGCTCACCCGTCCACTGGCCGGGTGGTAGACCGCTTGTTTGCGCGCTGGCGGCGCTGGCGGCGTGTGCCCATGGATGAAGTGTTCAATCAAGGGCAGGTGTGGGGTGTGACCTGTCATGGCGTAGTCCTTTTCTCTTTTTGATGTATCACGGGTTGAGCCTTGGGATTCAAGCCCCAAGGATGATGGCCAACAAAGCCTTGGTTGGATGCGGGGCATTGCGCGCCCTAGCTTAAACCAAGGGACTGAGAAACTCTATAGAAAGAAACCCAATGGACTGTGGCCAAGAGGCAAACCATGCAAACCATGCAAACACGTCAAAAGCCCAGTGCTTTCAACCCATGAGCCGAATCTTTAGCGTGCGCCAGCAACGTCCAAGATGGAGCCCGTGCAGTAGCTCGAAGCATCGTTTAAAAACCACACAATGGCATGGGCCACCTCTTGTGCCGTGCCGGCTCTGCCCATGGGCATTTGGGGGGCCAAGTCGCGCACCCGGTTGGGCAGGCCGCCGCTGGCGTGGATCTCGGTGTCGATCATGCCGGGTCGCACGCCGTTCACCCGCACACCCTCAGCGGCCACCTCTTTGGCCAAACCGAGCGTCAAGCTGTCGATGGCGCCTTTGCTCGCGGCGTAGTCCACGTATTGGGCGGCGCCGCCCAAGCGAGAGGCGGCAGAGCTTAAATTCACGATGCTGCCACCCTTGCCGCCGTGGCGCGTGCTCATTCGCAGAACGGCCTCTTTGCAGCACATGAAGGGTGAGACCACATTCAGGCGCATCATGCGCTCAACCCGAGCGAAGCTTAACTCGTCAACGCGCGCGACTTGGTCGACGATGCCGGCGTTGTTGACCAAACCACGAAGGGGCCCGATGGCAGCAAACTCGCGGTCGATGTCAGCAAAAAGGCGCTGAATCTCTTCTTGCTGGCTCACATCGGCTTGCAAGGCCACGGCCTGCCCACCGTGGGCCTTGATTTGATCCACCACGGCTTGGGCCTTGCCGGCTTGGGAGGCGAAGTTCACTGCCACGGCCCAGCCCGAACGGGCCGCCAATAACGCTGTTGCGGCACCAATGCCACGGCTCGCACCGGTGATCAAAACGACTGGGGTCATGGGGCTTATCCTTTAAAGAGGCTGGGGATGGGATGCTGAGCCCACTTGGCCCACTTGGCCCATTTGGCCCACTTGGTCCACTCGGTCCACTTGGCCTGCTTGTGAAGCATGGGCAGCATCGGCTTGACGATCCGCATGATAGCTCGATCTCACCATGGGGCCCACCGCGGCATGTTTGAAGCCCAAGGCATAGGCCTGCGCCTCAAAAGAACGGAAGGTGTCCGGGTGGACATAGCGGGCCACCGGCAGGTGATGAACACTGGGGGCGAGGTACTGGCCGAGGGTGAGCATGTCAATGCCGTGCGAGCGCATCTCATGCAGGGTTTGGACAATTTCTTCATCGCGCTCACCCAGGCCCACCATGAGGCCGCTTTTGGTGGGGATGTTGGGGTGCTGGGCCTTGAATTTTTTGAGCAAATTCAAACTGAAGTGGTAGTCGCTTCCGGGGCGCACCTGGGCGTAAAGCCGTGGCACCGTCTCCAAGTTGTGGTTCATGACATCGGGGGGGGCGCTGTTGAGGATGCCCAGGGCGCGGTCGTCACGACCCCGAAAATCGGGCACCAAGATTTCAATTTGGGTTTGCGGAGAGAGAACCCGGATTCTTTCGATGCACTGCACAAAGTGTTGGCTGCCCCCGTCTCTCAAGTCGTCTCGGTCAACGCTTGTGATCACCACGTATTTCAATTTCAAGGCCGCCACGGTTTGGGCCAAATGCTCCGGCTCCAATGGGTCGAGGGGGTCAGGGCGGGCGTGACCCACATCGCAAAATGGGCAGCGCCGTGTGCACTTGTCGCCCATGATCATGAAGGTGGCGGTGCCCGATCCAAAGCATTCGCCAATGTTGGGGCAAGAGGCCTCTTCGCACACGGTCACGAGTTTGTTGCTGCGCAAAATGTCTTTGATCTCGTAAAACCGCGATCCCGTCGAGGCCGCTTTCACGCGGATCCAGTCGGGTTTTTGAAGAACCTCGAGTGCGCCTTGCACCTTGATGGGAATCTTGGAGAGCTTCGCCTGGGCTTTTTGTTTGACGCTGGGGTCGTAGGGTGCGGTCATGGGGATGTCTGGTTGAGGTTTGGCAAACTTGCACCGTTCACCGTGTCGGGTGGGGCTAGGCGGCCAAATGAAGGGCGAGCTTTTGGGCCCAATCCTGGGCCACCTGGGCTGAATTTAACACGAGGCCCAAATGGCGCAAATCCGTGACCTGAAGACCTGGGTGGCCACAGGGGTGAATGGCGCCAAACGGTGCCAAATCCATGGCCACGTTCAAAGCCACGCCATGGTAGGTGCAGTGGCGCGAGACTTTGATGCCAAGGGCTGCAATTTTGGCCAAACCCGCAAAGTTCACCCCAGGGGGGTCGACCAAGGGGTGGCCCGTGTCTTGCCACCGTTGCAACAGGGTTGGCCAGGTGGCGTGGCCCTGAGGGTCTTGGGGGTTGGCATAGACCCCTGGTGCGCCAGGCACCCGGTAGGCACTCAGCCCCCAAGCATTGAGGCACTTGATGACAGACTCTTCCAAGCGATGGACGTATTCTTTGACAAAGTAGCCCCGCCGTGCCAGATCGAGCAAAGGGTAAGCCAGGACTTGCCCAGGCCCGTGGTAGGTGATTTGACCGCCACGGTTGGTTTGTACCAAGGAAAACCCAAGGTCTTGGTGCAAATCCTCACGGTGCCCAGAAAGCCCCAAGGTGTAGACAGGCGGGTGCTCACAAATCCAAAGCTCATCTGGGGTGTTTGGGCCTCGCGCCAAGGTGAAGTCCTGCATGGCCTTGAGCGTGGCGCCGTAGTCGACCGTCCCCAAGTGTTTGATCTGCAAAGGAGGCGACGCGCCCAGCACGTTGGGGCAGGCCTGTGCAGCTGGGGCGGCGTTGCGCTTCAGAGCACCACCTTCACCATGGGGTGGGTGGACAAGGTTTGGTAAAGGGCATCGAGCTGCTCGCGACTGGTGGCACGAACCGTGAGGGTCACCCCGAGGTACTTGCCCGTCGAGCTTTCTCTGAGCTCCACGGTTCGAGCATCAAAGTGGGGGTCAAACGACTCGGCAATTTGTGTCAAGGTGTGGACAAAATGGTCAACTTTGGGGCCCATGACCTTGATGGGAAAGTCACTGGGGTACTCAATCAGAGATTCTTTGGAGTCGGTCATGGTGTTGGCAATGAAAATCGTTGAGAACCTTAGAGAATCTGGCCGAGCTGCAAGCCGGCAAACTTGAAGTGGGCTTTTGGCAAGCATTGCCGCCGTGCAAAGGGCTCATGGGGGGGCTATTATTGCAGGACGCGCGAGAAAATAAGAAATTGGACGGGGCTCGCCAGGCCCTTGGTTTTTCCTTTACAATCTTGAATTGCATAATTTTCAGGAAGTCTTGGGGCCAATCGACGTCATCAACTTGGGGTTTACTCTAGGTCCTGGCGCCAAGCGCTGAATTGCGCGTTGGAGCGTTTTGCCAACTTGCCAAAGACTTGACTGAAAAAAATTAGTTTGCACATGGACAACAACAAAGCAGCTCATGCGAATGAGTGGGACGCCGAGGAGCCTTTACCGGTGCCTTGGACGGCCGAGCAAGTTCAAGCCCTTCGTGAGAAAGACCCGGTGTTTTCCATCACGACGGTGCTGTTTCTTCAAGCGTGTTTGGGGCTTTTGTTGACGGCGCTCATCTGGCTCTTGACGCAGCGATTGAACTTTGCTTGGTCGGCGGGCTACGGGGTGTTGGTGGTGTTTTTACCGTCTCTCATCTTTGCCAAAGGTTTGGCACGCTCCCATCAGGCGCAAGACCCTGGCTCGGCCATGAGGGGATTTTTTGTTTGGGAATTTGTGAAACTCATGATGATGATTGGCTTATTGGCCTTGTCGTCCTTCCTGAGTGGTTTGAATTGGTTGCTGATGCTCTTGGGCATGGCCATCACGATGAAAGTGTATTGGATTTGCATGTGGCGGTACAAGTCTGCCAAGGCAATGAACCAGTTTGTGGATCGAAACGTTTTAAAACAGTGAACAAAAATGACTGCTGAAAATTCCACTGAGCATGTGCTGACAGCGGGTGACTACATTGGCCACCATCTGACCCACTTGCAAAACAAAACCATGTCGGGGATTGTTGACTTCTCTGTTTACAACATGGATTCGGTGTTTTGGTCGATTCTGATCGGTGTGGTGGGCTCCTTCGTGTTGTGGCGTGCCGCGCGTGCCAGCTCCTCGGGTGTGCCCGGACGCTTTCAAGCGGCGGTTGAAATTTTGGTTGAACTCGTGGACTCCCAGGCCAAAGGCATTGTGCACAATGCGCAAAGTCGCAAGTTGGTCTCCCCGTTGGCGCTCTCGGTCTTTGTCTGGATCTTTTTGATGAACGCCATGGACTTGTTGCCGGTTGATTTCCTTCCGCAATTGTGGGCCTGGTACTACGAGGCCACCGGTCAAGAGGTGCACCATGCCTATATGCGTGTTGTGCCCACGGCCGACCTCTCAACAGCGCTTGGGCTCTCGAGCGCCGTGCTCTTGGTGTGTTTGTTTTACAACTTGAAGATCAAGGGTTTGGGCGGATGGCTGCACGAGCTCTTCACCGCCCCCTTTGGCAACCACCCGATTTTGTGGCCCATCAACTTTCTCATGCAAATGATTGAGTTTGCCGCCAAGACCGTGTCTCACGGCATGCGACTTTTTGGCAATATGTATGCCGGCGAGCTCTTTTTTATGCTCATCGCTTTGATGGGGTCCTATGCGGCCATGTCACTGTCAGGAATTTTGTTGCCCATTGGGCACATCATCGCGGGCTCAATTTGGGCCATCTTTCACATTTTGATTGTCACCTTGCAGGCGTTCATCTTTATGATGCTCACCTTGGTGTACGTCGGTCAAGCGCACGACGCGCATTGATTTGTACGAACTCGACACTCAAACCCTTTTTTTTTAACACCACAACTCTTAGGAGCATTTCATGGAACACGTTCTTGGCTACGTTGCATTGGCAGCAGGTTTGATCATCGGCTTGGGTGCCAATGGCGCTTGTATCGGGATTGGCATCATGGGTAGCAAATACCTCGAGTCCGCCGCCCGTCAGCCTGAATTGATGAATGAGCTACAAACCAAAATGTTCTTGTTGGTTGGTTTGATTGACGCCGCCTTCATGATCGGTTTGGGTATTGCAATGATGTTTGCATTCGCCAACCCGTTTGTGTTGAAGTAAGCTTGTTTGGTTTCACAAACTCATAGAAAGGCGTTGCCGTGAGCATAAATGCAACCCTCTTCATCCAAGCCATCGTCTTTGCGATTTTGGTGTGGTTCACGATGAAATTCGTGTGGCCACCCATCGTCGGGGCCTTGGATGAACGTGCTAAAAAAATCTCCGACGGCCTAGAAGCTGCGGAGAAAGCCAAATTTGAGCTGCACACGGCCACTCGCCATGCAGAGCAAGAAATGGCCAAGACCAAAGACCTCGCTGCGGCGCATTTTGCGGAAGCCGAAAAGCGCGCTCACTCCATCATCGAAGAGGCCAAGTCGCAAGCCGGTGTTGAGGCTCAGCGCATCATCGCCCAAGCCCGCGTCGAGGCCGAGCAACAGGTGCTGCAGGCCCGTGAAGCCCTTCGCGTGCAAGTCGCTCAGTTGGCCCTCAAAGGTGCTGAGCAGATCTTGCAAAAAGAAGTCAATGCCAGTGTGCACGCTCAGCTGCTCGAGCAGCTTCAAGCGCAACTCTAAGACCTAAGCAAAAGGGACCGACATGGCTGAAATGGCAACACTTGCTCGACCTTATGCCGAGGCTTTGTTCAAGTCTTCTCAGGCCAAAAACACCTTGGAAGACACGCAAAGTTGGCTCGATGAAATGGCCTTGGTGGCCCAAGATGAGCAGCTGCTGGACTTGGCCAAGAACCCGGCGGTCTCACGCGAGGCCTTGATGCAAGTCATCACCCGGGTGGGCAAGCACAGCTTGCCTCAAGAGGGTTTGAACTTTCTTCACGTCGTGATTGAGCACAAGCGCTTGGTCGCCATGGCCGAAATTGCCGAACAGTTCAGGGCGCATAAAAATGCCTTGGCCGGCGCATCGGACGCCACCATCGAGAGTGCTTATCCCATGGATGAGGTCACACTCTCAAACTTAAAAAAGGTCTTGGAGAAGAAATTCTCCAGACAATTAAACCTCGCCGTTGAGCTCTGCCCAGAGCTCATTGGTGGGGTCCGCGTTGTGGTGGGTGATGAGGTGTTTGATACCTCCGTCAAAGCCCGCTTAGAACACATGAAAGTCACGTTGACGGCTTGAGCCCTTGGGCGCAGGCGTTGACCTTTAACCACTCAAAAAAGGAAAGAGTCATGCAACTCAATCCCGCAGAAATTTCTGAACTGATCAAGAGCCAAATTGATGGCATGTCCACCCATGTGGACATTAAAAACCAAGGCACCGTGATCTCGGTGACCGATGGTATTTGTCGCATCCATGGCCTGTCGGACGTGATGCAAGGCGAAATGCTTGAGTTTCCCAACAACACCTTTGGTTTGGCGTTGAATTTGGAGCGTGACTCTGTGGGCGCTGTGATTTTGGGCGACTATGAGCACATCTCTGAAGGCGACACCGTCAAATGCACGGGTCGTATTTTAGAAGTGCCCGTCGGCCCCGAGTTGATTGGCCGCGTGGTCAATGCCTTGGGCCATCCGATCGACGGCAAAGGCCCCATCAACGCCAAAATGACCGATGTGATCGAAAAAGTCGCCCCTGGCGTGATCGCGCGTCAATCGGTGAGCCAGCCGATGCAAACCGGCTTGAAATCCATTGACTCGATGGTGCCCATCGGTCGCGGACAGCGCGAGTTGATCATTGGAGACCGACAAACGGGCAAGACGGCGGTGGCCATTGACGCCATCATCAATCAAAAAGGTCAGCACATGACCTGTATTTATGTGGCGATTGGTCAAAAGGCGTCTTCCATCAAAAATGTGGTGCGTTCATTGGAAGCCGTGGGTGCCATGGACTACACCATTGTGGTGGCCGCCTCGGCCTCTGAGTCTGCGGCCATGCAGTATGTGTCGGCCTACTCGGGCTGCACCATGGGTGAATACTTCCGCGACCGCGGTGAAGATGCACTCATCATTTATGATGACCTCTCCAAGCAAGCCGTGGCCTATCGCCAAGTGTCCTTGTTGCTGCGCCGCCCACCAGGGCGAGAGGCCTATCCTGGCGATGTGTTTTATTTGCACAGCCGTTTGCTCGAGCGCGCTGCTCGCGTGAACCCCGAATACGTGGAGGCCTTCACCAAGGGGGCGGTCAAAGGCAAGACGGGTTCGCTCACCGCGCTGCCCATCATTGAGACCCAAGCCGGTGACGTGTCGGCCTTCGTGCCCACCAACGTGATTTCCATCACCGATGGCCAGATCTTTTTGGAGACCAGCCTCTTCAATGCCGGCATTCGCCCCGCCATCAACGCCGGTATTTCGGTGTCACGCGTTGGCGGTGCCGCTCAAACCAAATTGGTCAAGAACCTCTCTGGGGGTATTCGGACCGACTTGGCGCAGTACCGTGAACTCGCGGCATTTGCCCAGTTTGCGTCTGACTTGGACGAGGCCACCCGCAAACAATTGGACCGCGGTGCACGCGTGACCGAGTTGCTCAAGCAAGCACAGTACAGCCCCTTGCCCGTCAGTTTGATGGGCGCAACACTCTTTGCTGTGAACAAGGGCTATTTGGACCACATCGAGGTGAAGCAAGTGCTTCACTTTGAGGCGGGTCTGCACCACCACTTGAAGTCCAACCATGCCGCATTGTTGGCCAAATTGGAAAGCGACAAAGCGATGGACAAAGAGGCCGAGGCCGAATTGACCAGCGCACTTGAAGCCTTCAAGAAATCATTTGGCTAATCCCAGAGCGTCACGCAAAGGAGCCATAGATGGCAGTCGGCAAAGAAATACGGGGCAAGATCAAATCGGTGGAGAACACCAAGAAGATCACCAAGGCCATGGAAATGGTGGCCGCCTCTAAAATGAGAAAAGCGCAGGAACGCATGCGCGCTGCAAGGCCTTACAGTGCCAAGGTGCGTGACATTGCGTCCAACTTGGCGCAGGCGCATCCCGAGTATGTGCACCCGTTCATGAAAACCCACCAAGATGCCAAAGGCGTGGGCTTCATTGTGGTGACCACCGACAAGGGGCTTTGCGGTGGCATGAACACCAATGTGCTCAGAGCGCTCACGCTGCGCTTAAAAGAGATGCAAGCCCATGGCGAGACCGCACAAACGGTGGCCATTGGCAACAAGGGACTCGGGTTTTTGAACCGCATCAACGCCAAGGTGCTGGCCAGTGTGGTGCAGCTCGGGGACACCCCCCACTTGGAGCGCATGATTGGACCGGTCAAGTTGATGCTTGACGCCTATGCCGCGGGCGAGTTGAAGGCCGTGTATCTGTGCTACACGCAATTCATCAACACCATGAAACAAGAGGCGGTGCTCGAGCAGTTGCTGCCTCTCTCACCTGGAAAGATGAAGGAAGAGTCGGCTGCCAGTGCCCATGCGTGGGACTACTTGTATGAACCCGATCCGCACGCGGTGATCGACGATTTGTTGGTGCGCTATGTCGAGGGCTTGGTCTACCAGGCTGTGGCCGAGAACATGGCCTCCGAGCAGTCTGCACGGATGGTGGCCATGAAGGCGGCGACCGACAATGCTGGCAGTGTCATTGGTGAGCTCAAACTCATTTACAACAAGACCCGTCAAGCTGCAATCACCAAGGAATTGTCCGAGATTGTGGCTGGAGCGGCCGCCGTTTAAGCGAGAAAACGCTCAAACCCGTTTTAAGAATTTCAGTTTTATCTCTATTTGGAGCAAAAAAAATGGCTCAGGCACAAGGAAAAATTGTTCAATGTATTGGCGCTGTGGTGGATGTGGAATTTCCACGCGACCAAATGCCCCACATCTATGATGCATTGAAATTGGCAGGAACGAATTTGACGCTCGAGGTGCAGCAGCAACTCGGCGACGGCGTGGTGCGCACCATTGCACTGGGCTCGTCTGACGGCTTGCGCCGTGGCTTGATGGTGGACAACACCGGCAAAGCGATCACAGTGCCCGTGGGCAAAGGAACGCTGGGTCGCATCATGGACGTGCTCGGTCACCCGATTGATGAGCGCGGCCCAGTGGACGCCACCAAAGAAGCGTCCATTCACCGAAAAGCCCCCGCTTACGACGAGTTGAGCCCTTCACAAGAATTGCTTGAAACCGGCATCAAGGTGATTGACTTGGTTTGTCCTTTCGCCAAAGGCGGTAAGGTGGGACTCTTTGGGGGTGCGGGTGTTGGCAAGACTGTGAACATGATGGAGCTCATCAATAACATCGCCAAGGCCCACTCGGGACTGTCGGTTTTTGCGGGTGTGGGCGAGAGAACGCGCGAAGGAAATGACTTCTATCATGAGATGATGGAGTCGGGCGTGGTGAACTCCGAGAATTTGAGCGAGTCCAAGGTGGCCATGGTGTATGGTCAGATGAATGAGCCCCCTGGCAACCGTTTGCGCGTGGCCTTGACGGGTCTGACCATTGCCGAGTCCTTCCGTGACGAAGGTCGCGATGTGCTCTTTTTTGTGGACAATATCTATCGCTACACCTTGGCCGGTACTGAAGTGTCGGCGCTCTTGGGTCGGATGCCGTCTGCCGTGGGTTACCAGCCAACCTTGGCCGAAGAGATGGGTCGCTTGCAAGAGCGCATCACCTCCACCAAAGTGGGCTCCATCACGTCGATTCAAGCCGTGTACGTGCCGGCCGACGATTTGACCGATCCGTCTCCCGCCACCACCTTTGCCCATTTGGACTCGACGGTGGTGCTCTCACGTGACATTGCCGCGCTTGGAATTTATCCCGCCGTGGACCCCTTGGACTCTACCAGCCGCCAGTTGGACCCCAATGTGGTGGGCGAGGACCACTATGACACGGCGCGTGCGGTTCAAGGCACGTTGCAACGCTACAAAGAGTTGCGGGACATCATTGCCATTCTAGGCATGGACGAGTTGGCACCCGACGACAAGCTCGTGGTCGCACGTGCCCGTAAAATTCAACGCTTCTTGTCGCAACCCTTCCACGTGGCCGAGGTGTTCACGGGTACGTCTGGCAAGTATGTGTCCTTGGCCGAGACCATCCGAGGCTTCAAGATGATTGTGGCGGGCGAATGCGATCATTTACCCGAGCAAGCGTTTTACATGGTGGGCACCATTGACGAAGCGTTTGAGAAAGCCAAGAAAATTTAAAGTGGGGTGGGGGCGATGGGCTGGCGGCCGGTGGGCGTCGAATGATCGTTGCCACTGACCCATTAATGCTTTGATGCGTTAATGAGTTAATGACTTAATGCGTTAATCTGCTGACCCTTTGACGCCCTGACCCTTTGACCCGCCATTGAGCCCTCGACCTCAAGACCCTCTAGGAATGAATGACATGAGTACCCTGCACGTGGATGTTGTGAGCGCTGAAGAATCGATCTTCTCGGGTGAAGCTCGTTTTGTGGTGTTGCCCGGCGTTGAGGGTGAGTTGGGGATCTACCCTCGCCACACTCCTTTGATCACCAAAATCAAGCCCGGGAGCGTGCGCATTGAGACCGACCAAGGCGAAGAGATCTTTATCTTTGTCGCGGGTGGCATCATCGAGGTTCAACCCCATGCCGTGACCGTCCTCTCAGATACTGCCATTCGTGGCAAAGACCTCGACGAAGAAAAGGCCTTGCTCGCCCAACAACAAGCCCAAGAAGCCTTAAAGAACGCCAAGTCTGACATCGACATGGCCATGGCCCAAAGCGAGTTGGCGGTGATGGCTGCTGAGTTGGCCGCGGCCAGACGCTTCTTACAAAGACATTGAACCCTCGGCGCTGCCGGTGGGCGCGCCAGCGTGCAGGGCCCGCTTGACCCATGATGGCCAAGTCCAAGGCCAAGGTTAAGATGGGGTTCAGGGGCATTGCGCCCTTGGGTGCCCAGCCCGCCAAGACTTCTTGACCCGCATTCGATGGATTGTCGACCATGTCCAAATCAAAACCCCGTTTTACCCTAGGCGGCTCGGCCGATGAGCTCGAGCACGCCTTTTACGAAGCCCTGCAAACCGCCAATTTGGACAAGTTGATGGCGTGTTGGGCCGACGAGGATGATATTGTCTGCGTGCACCCAGGGGGAGCGCGCTTGCTGGGAGCCGGCGCCATCCGTGAGTCTTTTGAAGCGATTTTCGCGCAAGGCGGCGTGCCCGCAGTCGCCATGGGGGTCAAAAAGGTCGAGTCCATGGCCTGCGCCATGCACAGTGTGCTCGAACGCATCCAAGTGGTCTTGCCCGAGGGGGTGTCCGAGGGCTTTGTGATTGCCACCAATGTCTACCACCAAACCCCGCAAGGCTGGCGTTTGGTGGTGCACCACGCTTCCCCTGGAACCCAAGACGAAGCCTTGGCGATGGGCTCCATGCCCTCGGTATTTCATTGAGGGTGGCGGGGCACGGTTGGCGTGGGCGCTTGATGAGAGCCGCGCCGCTTGAGGCCGCCGCGTAGACCATGGACGAGATCGTCAAGCAGTCTATGCACAAATGGCCCCATGTGCCGCATTGTTTTGGGTGGTTGGGACTCGACACCCGTGGCAACTGGTTTTTGCGCGACGATGTCACCCAGGCCCAGGGTGGTTTTTTACAGGCCAAAGGCGAAAGACTCGAGCACACCGCGCTGCGCGAGTTCATCGAGCGCAATTACGCTCACGATCCCTTGGGTCAGTGGTACTTTCAAAATGGTCCCCAACGCGTTTATGTCGAACTGGCCAGCGCACCTTGGGTTTGGCGTTTGCGCCGTTTCGAGTCCCCAGCAGACCCCCCAATGGTTGCGCAGTCCCAAGCGAGCCATCTCAAGCTTGCAGTCGAGATCAAGTCTCACACGGGCGTGGCCACGGTCTTGCGTCAGGCGTTTGAGGATGAAGAAGGCAGGCTTTATCTGCTCACACCACTGGGCTTGGGGATTGTGCACACCCAAGACATGTGGGAAGCGGCAGCGTGTTTGGAAGACCTGTGGCCAGCCCCTGAAAAAATCAAACAAGCCGAAATCCCAGCGCGTTTTGGATTTGTCATGAGCCCCAAGGCCCTCTCAGTAGGCCAATCACCGTGAAACGCCATGAACTTGGTCGTCAACAAAAAAACCCCCAGATTGGGGGGTGAATTGGGGGTTCAATTCAGGGTTAAATGGGGATCAATTTTGGGTAAATTGTGCACTGAGCTCTGAGTCGCGCCCTATTGGGTGAAGCTCACGGGTCAGGGGAGCTTACTTTGCCTCAGGTGTTGCTGGTGCTGGTGCTGCAGGGGCTTTGGGTTCAGGAAACTTGGCGCCACCGGCATTGGCCATGTACACCACACCGCGGCCGACCTCTATGTCGTCATAGTCGCCGCCACCTTGTGCACCCATGGCGCCTTTGCCCTTGAGGGCGGAGAGCAGCAAGGCGTCATAGCCTTTTTTGATGCGTGGGCCCCAAGCGGCGGCATCGCCAAATTTGGGGGAACCGGCTGCCCCAATGCTGTGGCAAGTGGTGCACTGGCCTTTGTAAACTTCTTCACCCGTTTTTAGCGTGCGGTTGGCGTCTTTGATGGAGACCATGCCCACCCGTTCAATGCGAGCCGAGATTTGTTCCGGGGTGTTGTCCGATCCGGCCGTGGGCTTGTTCGACGTGGTGACGTAGTAGACCAAGCCGATGATGATGAAAATGGGCACCACAAAGGAGGCGAGCACCATAACTGCAAATTGCTTGGGTGTTTTGATCGGATTGTGGTCGTCGTCTTGGGTGTGCTGGTCGCTCATGCAAGCCTCAAATAAGGGGTGTGTAGTAAGGCTTGCATTATAACGAGTCTCGGGTGCTTCTGAGTCGAAGACAACAAGGGCGCTCAACTTTGTCATACAAAGCGTTGGGGTCGAGCGCTTACAATGAGGAACTTTTTGAATGATTGCGATGCGGCTGTAGCTCAGTGGATAGAGTATTGGCCTCCGAAGCCAAGGGTCGTGGGTTCGATCCCCGCCAGCCGCACCAAGCGATCGTGTCATAAAACATTAAAACACCTCAAAACCCGCGTGGTTATTGACTTTTAGTGATTTGAGTTGTCGCAGGTGAATTCATGAGCCGTCATCAAGTACCCACAAAATGTGGATCTCTGTTTGGGTACTCTTGGAAACCGTTACACCAGATACCCACACAGGGGGGGCGAGGTGGGGTTCAAAGACACCTTTGTGAAAACCGTGAAGCACCAAAGCACCAAAGCACCAAAGCAGCAAAGCAGCAAAGCAGCAAGACGGGTGAGAAGTACAGTGATGGCTAAGGGCTGTCCTTGCTGGTCAAGCAAACATGAAAGCATGGGCGCTTTGGTGACCGATTCAATGGCCAGGCAAAAACTGTTGGCGTTTGGAGCCTATCCTGCAGTCTTCCTTGCCAAGGCAAGGCAGCGCAAAGACCAGGCTCGAGAGCAGTTGGCCGATGGGGTTGATCCGCGCGCCGATCAGGAATTCGAAGCACGAGTCGTTACCATTGAGCGTGGGCGTGGTGCTACAGGTGACCGGGTGCGGTTGTTATTGCGCACGATGAAACCCGAAGGCCTGATTGCTCCAACAGGCAAGGGGCGCGGGGCAAGATGGGCTAGCCTTGCCGTGAACCCAGCAACCGGCGCAAAGCATCACAAAACCGGAACTCAAGCATCACGAAAGCATGAGCCCATGCAAGGGAGCTTATTGTTTCGGGATTTTGGCCTCAACCATGACCTGTGTCCACTTTTGCAGCTCAGAGCTCACCATGGACTTCATCTCTTCAGGGGTGCTGCCTTTGACCTCCCCACCCATGTCTTCTAAACGGGACTTGACACTGGTCGCTGCCAGCGCTTTGTTGAGCTCCAAGTTCAATCGCTCCACCACGGCTTTGGGGGTACCGGCGGGTGCCATCAAACCGGCCCAAGAGCTTACATCGTAATTGGCAACCCCTTGCTCGGCCACGGTGGCGAGCTCGGGCAGACCGGCCCAGCGCTGCGCACCGCTTGTGGCCAAGGCGCGGATTTTGCCGGCCTTGATGTTGGAGGTGACGGCGGTGGGGGGCACCACTATGCAGCTCACATCGTTGGCCAAAAGCGCCGTGATCGATGCGGCGTCGCCTCGATAGGGTACATGCAGCAACTTCACCTTGGCCATTTTGGCGAGCAACTCGCCGGCCAAGTGATGGGTCGAGCCAATGCCGGCCGACCCAAAACTCACCGCTTCAGGGGCTTTTCTGGCGGCTTCGAGCAAGTCACCCAAGGTCTTGAACTTGGAGTCGGCTGAGGTGACGATCAAAAAAGGAAAGAAGGTGATGGTCGAGATCATCTCAAAGTCGGCCACGGTTTTGTAGGCCAAACTGCTGTAGAGGGCGCCCGCCACGGCGTGCCCACCAGTGGCCAAGAGCAAGGTGTAGCCATCGGGTTTGGCCCGTGCCACGGTGGTGGCGGCAATGGTGCCACCCGCACCCGTTTGTGCTTCAACCACAAAAGATTGGTTCAGGCCTTTGCCCATTTCAACACCCAGCGCTCGGGCAATGTTGTCGGCGTTGCCCCCGGGGGCAAAACCTTGCAGGATTTTGATGGCGTGATCGGGATAGGACTCGGCCCAAACGCGTGACAGTCCCAGCCCCAGCCCCAAAACGCCAGCACTTGTTTTCAAGATCGATCTTCTTTTCATGGGGTTCTCCTCCACGTTGAGGGGTGATGATGGCGCCTTGAATCTCTTTGGAGGGTCTGGTGTGGGCCATTTGAGGCGACGGCCAACAGCCTGCAGCAAATCAAAAGGCGTCCATTGCGCTTGCAGCCATTATTGGTGAAGGGCTTAAATTTAAAATGCGTGTTAATACTCATCCCAAGCCCTTCGTAAAACCATCGAGCAAGCACCGTGAAACAATTGTGAACAAGAGCCATGGGTCACCATGGGATCGCTCAGTGCTGGCTTCAGTATTGTCTTCAGTGTTGCCTCAAGTGTTGCCTCAAGTGTTGCCGAAGATGTAGCCTTGGCCGCAGTATTTAAACCTCGGGCTAAACCTCGGGCTAAACCTCGGGTTCCAGGGTAGAAGCGTCCTCGGCCTTGAGGCTCAAGGCCGCAGCATAGAGAGGTTTTTTGGCTTGACCGGTGATTTCTGCACTCAAGGCCACGGCGGTTTTGAGGGGCAAGTGGGACAAGAGGAGTTTCAAGACACGGGTGTCGAGTCCTTCATCCAGGGCGCTGAGGTTGAGGGATGATGTCAAGGGGTGCACGAGCAAGGCAAACTCGCCGCGTTGGCGGTCTGACGAAGCGCTCAACCACTCTCCCAGGTTCTCACAAGGCAGGGTCACCAGGTCCTCAAACTGTTTGGTCAACTCGCGCCCAAGGGTCACGACCCGCTCGCCCAAAGCCGCCAACGCTACCGCTGTGGCCTTGATGCGGTGAGGAGCCTCCAGGATGATTTGTGCACGCGCCTCTCGGGCCATCGCCTCAATTTGTGTGCTGCGAGCTTGGGCTTTGCTGGGCAAAAAACCCAAAAACACAAAGCCCGAATCGGCTTGCTCCACCGCACCGCTCACACTGAGCAAGGTGGTGATGCTCGACACCCCTGGGATGGGGATCGCGCGAAAGCCCGCTTCTCGCACCGCTTGGGTGAGCACGGCGCCTGGGTCGCTCACCCCAGGCGTTCCCGCGTCGCTCAGATAGGCGACGCGTTGGCCTTGCTGTAGGCAAGAGATCACCCGAGCCGCGCCTTCGTGCTCATTGTGTTGATGAACGGCAATGCATTTGGAGGCGGGCAAATCGATCCCTAGACTGCGGCACAACTGCTGGGTGTGGCGCGTGTCCTCACAGGCAACGCAGTCCACGACTTGAAGCACGTAGAGTGCTCGCAAGGTGATGTCGGCCAAGTTGCCAATCGGTGAGCCCACCACATAAAGGCAAGACTTGGGCAGGGACTGGGTGCCCACGATCTCTTGGGCTGCAACTAAGGCTTTTTGAAAGGAGGAGCTCATTGGGATTCAAGTTCAAATTGGCCCCCCCAAAAAGGGTGCACGAGGCAGACGCTGAGGTGCTGGCGTTTGGGCAAAAACCCCACTTTTGTTGCGCCTTCGCCCCACCCTCAGGGGGCAAGGTGATCGGGTATGATCACGCAAATCACCTCAACGCAGCAACGGCAATCATAAGGGCAAAAGCTTGCGTGAATTTGACTCCGGCAGCGTGCAGTCTCGCATAAGACAAAGAACACCGAATGCTAGAACAACGAATTGAACAACAATTTATCGACAGCGCTGACTTGAAATACCAGTCGGCCCAGGTTTTGTCCAAACCCATTGCGTCGGCCATCCAGGCCTTGCTCGCTTGCGTGACCAGTGGCGGCAAAGTGTTGGTGTGTGGAAACGGCGGGTCGGCGGCGGATTCACAACACTTTGCCGCGGAATTTGTCGGCCGCTTTGAGCGTGAGCGCCCAGAACTCGGCGCCATTGCGCTCACCACCGACAGCTCCATTTTGACGGCCATCGGCAACGACTACGACTTTAGTCAAATATTTGCCAAACAAGTTCGCGCTTTGGGTCAAAGCGGCGATGTTCTATTGGCCATTTCCACCAGTGGCGGCTCGCTCAATGTGCTCAAAGCCATTGAGTGCGCACACCAGCGTGAAATGACGGTGGTGGCATTGACGGGCAAGGGCGGCGGCAAAATCGCCCAAGCGTTGAGAGAAACCGATGTGCACATCTGTGTGCCGCATGAACGAACCGCCCGTATCCAGGAAGTGCACCTGTTGATATTGCATTGCTTGTGCGACGGTGTGGACACGCAACTGTTAGGGGACCAGGAAGGACAACCATGAAGATGAAGACAGCGCCCATGCGGCTTGTAAAACTATTGGCTTGGCTCGCTTTTGCCAGTGCAGGGCTACAGGGCTGCGCACCCATGCTCGTGGGTGGTTTTGTTGGCGGCACCATGGTGGTGTCGGATCGCCGCAGCTCAGGCACCCAATTGGAGGACGAGGCCATTGAGCTCAAAACATCTTCTCGAATCAAAGAGAATTTGGGAGACAAAGCCAACGCCAATGTGTCGAGTTACAACCGACAAGTGTTGATCACTGGTGAAGTTGCCAACGCCCGGGACAAAGAGTTCGCCACTCAAATTGCCTCGCAAGTGGACAACGTCAAAGCCGTGTTGAATGAACTTCAAATCATTCCATTCAAAACCTATACCGATCGGGGCAAAAATATACTGCTTGCAACCCGCGTTAAAGCCAACTTGGTTGACACCCGAGACTTGTCGGCCAACGCCTTTAAAATTGCGGCCGAAGACGGCACCATTTATTTGATGGGTCGTGTGACCAAGCGAGAAGCCGACTTGGCTGTGGAGGTGGTGAGAAACACACCGGGAGTGCAAAAAGTTATCAAGGTGTTTGAAACGTTGACTGAGGACGAGCTCAGAGCATTGCTACCTGCGCCGAAGAAATAAAAACGAACACGTTGATTCAAAACACAAAGGGCCGAGTAGAAATACTCGGCCCTTTGTGTTGGTGGACTCAAAACTTTGCGTGACGCTTCTCCCCCAAAGGCCAACAACTGGGTTCATGCCAGGTGCTGCCCCATTCCCAGTGGTTAACTTACACAGATTTTGGCGCCCTCATAGAAATTGAGTCGATTTTTTTATGTCAATCTTTTGATCAGACTCGACGTATCCCAACGCCTTCCACCCATTTGTTGGACATCGGCATAGAACTGATCGACGAGGGCCGTGACGGGCAGTCGGGCACCATTCTTTTGTGCCTCTTGCAGCACGATGTTGAGGTCTTTGCGCATCCAGTCCACCGCAAAGCCAAAGTCAAATTGATCGGCCACCATGGTTTTGCCGCGGTTTTCCATCTGCCAGCTTTGTGCCGCGCCTTTGCTGATCACGTCCAGCACCAAGTTCATGTCAAGTCCCGCCTTCATGCCAAAGGCAATGCCCTCACCCAGACCTTGGACCAAGCCGGCAATGCAAATTTGATTGACCATTTTGGTCAGTTGCCCAGCCCCACTCTCGCCCATCAAGGTGCAGGCTCTGGAAAACGCCATGGCCAAGGGGCGGATTTTTTCGAAGGCCTGTGTTTCCCCACCGCACATGACGGTGAGCAGGCCATTTTGTGCGCCGCCTTGCCCGCCCGAGACCGGTGCGTCGATGAAGTCGACACCGGCCTTGATGCAGTGCTCAAAGAGCTCTCTGGCGATTTGGGCCGACGCGGTGGTGTGGTCCACCAAAATGGTGTGGGGGTCCATGCCGTTCAAGGCACCCTCGTCGCCCAAAATCACTTGGGCCAAATCGTGGTCGTTGCCAACGCAGCTAAACACCACTTCAGCGCCCTCGGCCGCTTGCCTGGGCGTCGTGGCCGTTTGCACGCGTCCCGTGTCGCCATATTCTGCCAAAAAGGCTTGGGCTTTGGCAGGGGTTCGGTTGTACACCGTGACATGGTGGCCGCTCAGCAGCAAGTGGGCGGCCATCGGGTAGCCCATCACACCCAGGCCAAGAAAGGCAACTCGGTTGGGGGCGATGGCGTCGTAGGTTTTGGGGTGGGTGCTGGGCATGGTCATCATCTTTGTAGAGTTTTTGAAGGGCATGGCTTTGAGGGATGTATTTCTATCCTTCAGTGATAGTGTTGTTGACAAAAAAAGTGCCGTATCGGCGAAGCCTTCTCGCCGGGATCAAAGCACGTGTTCCATTCTAGGAGTATATTGAGGTAATGAACAAGCTTTTAGACCAATGGCGCACGGTCCTCGCGCGCATGGAAGCAGCCTGTGTGCAGTGCAACAGGTCGCCTCAAGACGTCAAGCTGCTGGCCGTCTCCAAAACCGTGCCGTTTGCCCGTGTGGCCGAATTGGTCCGGGCGGGTCAAGTGGATTTTGGTGAAAACTACATCCAAGAAGCCATGGAAAAAATTGAAGCCGCCCGTCTTGAATGGTCCGCTCCCAAAGCCAACCCCAGCTTCTCTCGGATTGCCCCAATCTTACCCAACTCCCCTCTCTCTCCTATCGCTCCTATCGCTCCTCTTTGTCCTATCTGGCACTGCATCGGCCCGGTCCAAAGCAACAAAACCAAATGGGTGGCCACTCACTTCGACTGGCTCCACACCTTGGACCGCCTCAAAATTGCACAGCGGCTGAGCGAGCAGCGCCCCGCGGATATGCCCCCCTTGAAGGTGCTCATTCAAGTCAACGTCGACCATGGGCAAACCAAATCAGGCATACCGCCCGAAGAGGTGTTGACACTGGCCAAAGGCGTGATGGGTTTGCCTCGCTTGAGCCTCAAAGGCATCATGACCTTGCCCGATCCCCAGCCCGATTCTGTGCGTCAAGTCGCACTCCACCGAGTTGGCCGGGCGGTGTTTGATCTCGTCTTGAAGGAAACGGGTCACCCCGGGTGGGATACGCTGTCGATGGGCATGACCCAAGACTTGGAAGCTGCCATTTTTGCGGGCAGCACCCTGGTGCGGGTGGGCACGGCGATTTTTGGCGCCAGAGATCGAGCCCAAGCCCAAGCCGTCTAAAGCCTCCCCGTCTGAAATGGCGCCTAAAAGCGCTCGAGCTCAGGGTGGGGGAGCACGCCGCCCCGCACAATCATTTGACCGCGCTCAGCACAGCGCTGAAGACTGGGGATGACCTTGCCCGGGTTCAAGAGCCCAAGTGGGTCAAAGGCGGCTTTGAGTCGCCTCATTTGATCGTTTTCTTCGGTGGTGAATTGCGCGCACATGCTGGTGAGCTTTTCCACGCCAACACCGTGCTCACCGGTGATGGTGCCGCCCATTTCCACGCTGGTCTCTAAAATTTCTGCACCAAAAGCCTCGGCCTTGATGAGTTCTTCAGGAATGGACGCGTCAAACAAAATCAAGGGGTGCAAGTTGCCGTCCCCGGCATGAAAGACGTTCACGCAGCGCAGACCGAAGCGCTGCTGCATGAGTGTGATGGCTTCGAGCATGTCGGCCAGGCGTTTACGGGGAATGGTCGAGTCCATGCACATGTAGTCGGGGCTCATTTGGCCGGAGGCGGGGAAAGCATTTTTTCTGCCGCTCCAAAACCGCAAGCGCTCGGCCTCGTTTTGACTGACGGCCAATTGGGTGGCACCGCACTGGCTCAACACGCCTTTCATGCGCACGATTTCTTCTTCCACCTCGGCCAAGGTGCCATCGCTCTCGCACAGCAAAATGGCCGCTGCGTCCAAGTCATAGCCCGCGTGCACGAACCGTTCGGCCGCTTGTGTCATGGCTTGGTCCATCATCTCAAGCCCCGCCGGGATGATGCCTTGGGCAATGATTTGGGCGACCGCTTGACCCGCATCTTGAAGCGTCGCAAAACTCGCCATGATGCAACGCGCGGTTTGGGCCGAGGGCGTCAATTTGACCGTCACTTCAAGCGTGACCGCCAGCATTCCTTCGGACCCCACCACCAAGGGGAGCAAATCCAAGCCCTCGGCATCCCAAGTCTCAGAGCCCACCGTGAGCTCATCGCCCTCGATGGTGTAGCCTTTGATGGACAAGACATTGTGCAAGGTCAAGCCATATTTCAAGCAATGCACCCCGCCAGAGTTTTCGGCGACATTGCCGCCAATGGTGCAGGCAATTTGGCTCGAGGGGTCGGGGGCGTAATACAAGCCGTGCTGGGCCACGGCTTGGCTGATGGCCAAGTTGCGCACACCGCACTCCACCCGCGCCGTGCGGCTTGTTGGGTTGACGTCCAAGACGCGATTGAATTTGGCCAAGGAGAGCAAGACGCCTTGGGCGTGGGGCATGGCGCCACCCGACAAGCCCGTGCCCGCCCCTCGGGCCACCACCGGGATGGCGTGGGCGTGGCAGGTTTTGAGGATGTCTTGAACTTCTTGTCGCGTCTCGGGCAGCACCACACACAAAGGCCGGGTGCGGTAGGCCGTCAAGCCGTCGCACTCATAGGGCGTGGTGTCTTCCCATGAGTAAAGCAAAGCGTGGGTCTTCACGCAAGGTCGCAAGGCCTCAATGATCGCTTCTTTGCGCTCGCGGCTCACCCCGTCATTGATGGGGTCTGCAATCAAGTGTTCAAAGTTGAGGGCCATTGGACTTGGGGTTTGGGTGTGGTTGGGTGTGGTTCGAGTGTAGTACGGGTGAGGTTCGCAAAAGGTTCGCAAAAGGCGGTTAAAAGCTTGGCAGGGAACGCTTATTTGAAAATCACCGTTTTGTGGCCATTGAGGATCACGCGGTGCTCGCTGTGCCATTTCACGGCCCGGGCCAAGACTTGACTTTCCGTGTCTCGGCCCATGCGGGTGAGGTCCTCAGGGGTTTGGGCGTGGTCGACGCGGGCGACATCTTGCTCAATGATGGGGCCTTCGTCCAAATCAGTGGTCACGTAATGGGCGGTTGCACCAATCAATTTCACTCCCCGATCATGCGCTTGGTGGTAGGGCTTGGCCCCTTTGAAGCTGGGTAAAAAGCTGTGGTGAATGTTGATGGCTTTGCCACTCAAGGATTGGCACATTGGGTTGGAGAGGATTTGCATGTAGCGCGCGAGCACCACCAACTGGGCGTTTTCAGCTTCAATGATCTCCATTTGCCGCTCTTCGGCACTTGCCTTGGTTTGGGCCGTGACGGGGATGTGGTGAAACGGGATGTTGTAGGAGGCGGCGAGTTGGTAAAAATCGCGGTGGTTGCTGATGATGGCCTTGACCGAAATGGGCAACAATCCACTTTGCGTGCGAAAGAGCAAATCGTTCAAGCAGTGCCCCTCTTTGCTGACAAAGAGGACCGTGCTCATGGCGTGATGGACCTCATGGAGTTGCCACTGCAGTCCAAGACTGCTCGCCTCAGGCGTGAGCTCGGCCGTGAGGGCTGAGGTGGCCAACTCACATGAAAAGCGCACGCGCATGAAAAACAGTCCGGTGGCCGGATCTGAGTACTGGGCGGCCTCTTCAATGTTGGCCTGGTGCTTGAGCAAAAAACCAGACACGGCGTGAACAATGCCAGGTCGGTCTGGACAAGAGAGCGTCAAAATATATGCATTCATGCCTGCATTGTAAGATTTGACGGCGAACTTGGTGCGCTCTGGCTGGGGAAATTTTTCGAGTCTTGGTGGTGCCGGGCAAGTCCCAGACTTGAATCTTTAAAGCTTGACCAGCTCTCCAAGGGATAATGGCTTGGTTCGCAGAAAAAAAAGACCTTGTTTTGACCCCCCTATCCTTGATTGCCGCATTGTTGGCCACCCTAAAGGCCCAACGCATTGCCTGGCGCGGCTTTGTCGCTGAGCGTTTTACACACGCCGGGTGGGGTTTTTGGCGCGATCCTGAGGCTGTGTCCAAGGCCAAGGAGCGCCTGGCCACCTTCACCTTGGCCTGGCTGGCGGCCCTCACCTTCAAAGCCTTGAACTCGCCCCTGCCGTGGATGATCGGCCCGATTTTGCTGGTCTCCATCGCGTCCATGTCGGGGCTGCCCACGCGCAGCTGGAAGCCCCTTAGAAACGCCGGGCAGTTTGTCATTGGCATGGCCCTGGGGCTTTACTTCAATGCGCAAATTGGGGCGGAGATTTTGCAGCTGTGGTGGGTGATTTTGCTCAGCATTGCATGGGCCTTGGCGGTGGGGGCCGCCTTTGGGGTGGTGCTCTACAAAACCCACCGCCACCACATCCCGGACTTGACGCTGTCCACGTGTTTTTTCTCCGGCGCCATTGGCGGCGCGTCTGAGATGACGCTGCTTGCCGAAAAAGAGCACGGCCGAACCGATTTGGTGGCCGCGGCCCACAGCTTGAGGGTCTTGGTGATCGCCATTGTCATCCCCTTCACCTTGAAGTCCTTGGGTTATCAACGCCCCGCCTTGGTGACCTTGGCCAAGGACGTCTCGGCCTTGGGGCTCATGGAGCTGGCTGTCCTTTGTTATCTTGGCGTTTGGATTTTGAAGCGTTGGGGGCGATCGAACCCTTGGTTTTTGGGTGCTTTGCTCGTCTCCATGGGACTGTCTTTGTCGGGCATGCATTTGTCGGCGGTGCCAACGGGGATGAGCAACTGGGCACAGATGTTTTTGGGCGTGAGTTTGGGGGTGCGTTTTAGCCGGGACTTCATCAAAATGGCCCCCAAGTGGCTCATGAGTGTGGGCTTGGGGTCGCTCGCCTTGATTGTGCTGTGTGCCCTTTTTGCCTATCTCACGGCTTGGCTCACCGGGGTGCCCACGCTCACCATGGTCTTGGGCACGGCGCCAGGCGGCATTGCCGAGATGGCCATCACGGCCAAGGTGCTCCAACTCGATGTGCCCTTGGTGACCTCACTACAGGTGTGTCGACTCTTGGCCGTGTTGGTCTTGGTCGAGCCGTTGTACCGGCTTTGGGACCGATTCTGGGGAGAAGGCCGTGAGGGCAGCTAGGACCGTTAGGACCGTTAGGACCGCTAGAACCGCATGGACCATTTGCACAATATGGACCACTTGGACAATATGAACCCTTTGGACCCTTTGGACCCTTAAGTGAGCCTCCCACATCTTGGCCTGAGCCCACTGGCTGCGTTGGGCTGCCTTGGCAAACCTGTATTTTTTTAAGACTAGGCATTGTCACGGATTTTTGGCGTCTATCCTTTGGTCGATGCGCTCGCCGTTGGCCTCCTCAATCAAGATCCTGGCGGGTAAAAATCCAAGGCTCGGGGCGAGCCAAAGCTCGACGTGCTGGGTGTCACTGGGTGAGCGCTTGAGGCGCTCAACCCTTAGGGTTTTGATCTCTCCCATGGGGCTTGAGAGGCTTTCAGGTCCGAGCAATTTAAAGGGCCAGTTCTCGGTGGTTTGTGCCATGAAGACGGGCAAGGTGAGGGTTTGGCCTGTGGGGTAGGGCGGACTCATGCCGCCCAAGAGACCGGCGAGTTCAAAGTAAACGCTCAGTGCGTCTTGGTGCTCTTTTTGCAAGGGGACCCGTCCTGCGTGGTCGGCAAGCTCAATCGTGGCGTGTTCTCGGTCAACGCTCACGCTCAGAGCCTTTCTTTGCTTGTCGGTGAAACTGAGCGGCTCAACGCCCGCCTCGCTCAAGAGGCCGCTCGAGTGCTGGCTGCGCGAGCCCACCCAAGGCAGTCGCATCTCCAAGTGGGCTTGGTAGCGCGAGCCCTGCGTTTGCCAACCCATGGTGGCGCTTGCGTGAAGGGTCAAGCCGTGGGTTTTGAGCGCCAAGGTGTAGTCCAAGCTTTGTGCCGTGGGCCATACGTAAGCACCCAGTCGAAGCGATGAGGCTGGAGGGGCATTGGCCAAGACCGGCGCTTGGGGGCGCGCTTGTTCAGGAGACTGGGCCCAACACGGCGTGAGTGGCCAGGACAGCAGTCCCAGGGCCAGGGTGACTTGGAGGGAGCGTTGAATAAGAAATAGGATGGGAATGGGGACAGGTATAGGAATGGGGATAGGGATTTGGAGGTGGATTTTGGGGAAGAGGACCCATTTCGCCGCCGCTTGTTCGCGCCTGCGATGGACCCACAGAGCCACCCCCGAAGAAACTGGGGACAAAGGCTCTGGAGGGGGCGCAAGGGGTGTTGGTGTGTTCAGGTCCATGATGGGCTCAATTATGGCGCTTGGGCAAGCACTGGGGCCCAAGAGGACTTGGTAAATCACTAGAATGCACCATCGATCGACCGCGTCCCTGTGCATCGAAAGGACCCCACGGTTTGCATATTGCGCTCACGCGCCTTGGACTTCCCTTTCTTTTTTGATCAAAACCATGAAATTAGCAAGTTATCAAGACGGCTCCAAAGACGGACAGCTGGTGGTGGTCTCCAAAGACTTGCAAACGGCGCATTTTGCCTCAGCCGTGGCCCACCATTTGCAAAGGGTCTTGGACGACTGGAACTTTTTTTCGCCGCAGTTGCAAGACCTCTACGACGCCTTGAACCAAGGTCGAGCACGCTATGCCTTTGCCTTTAACCCCGCCATGTGCGTGGCGCCTTTGCCCCGGGCCTACCAGCGTGTGCACGCCAAGGCGTATCAAAGCCAGCGTTTGGGGCACTCGCCCCTGACCGAGGAGAGCCACCCCGAGTTGGCCTTTGGCGCGAGCACTGGCTTGCTGGGCGCACGCGAAGACGTGCACCTCATGCCGGGGCAAGGCGTGTTGGACTTTGAGTCTGAGCTGGCCGTGGTCCTCGATGATCTCGAGCCCGGTGTCTCTGCGCTTGAGGCCATCCAAAGTGTCCGCCTCCTGATGCTCTCGAGTGCTTGGCACTGGATGCCAGGTGGGGTGGATGCGGCGCAAATGGATGACAAGAGGAGCCCCGTGCTGAGCAGACCGTTCTCGACCATGGGCCCTGTGGCGGTGACCCCCGATGAATTGGGCGAGGCTTGGGGTGCGGGCCGCGTGCAGTTGACCCTGGAGACGCGCGTCAACGACAAGCGTTTGGGGCTCAACGAATGCGGGCAAGACATGGATTTCCATGTTGGCCAACTCATTGCTGCATTTTGTGCCACACAGGCCGTGTCGGCGGGCACCCTTTTGAGCACTGGGGCGGTGTGCAATGCAGGCGTCTTACAAGGCAGCGATTGGGTCTGGCCCCACGGGGCGAGTAGCCTGTCGCAAAAAAGAGCCATGGAAGCGCGCACCCAAGGCCAAGCCCACACGCCTTTCTTGAAAGCGGGCGACAAGGTGCACATTGAATTGAAGACCAAAAATGGCGCGCCTTTGATGGGCGCCATCGAGCAGTTTTTGGTGGATTCACAAAAGGATTCTGTCGAGCAGCCAACCCATCAAGGGTAAAGGCCGCTGTCAAACTTCAGGGCCTAGTCGTCAAGGTTTCACCTGCCCAGTGAGGGTGTTTTTTATCGGTTTGCTTGATTTTTAATTGTCTCTAGCCTAAAGGTTACACCCATGAGTGATGCCAATGCGTTTAGTTTTTCTCAGTTCGTGCCAGGGTTTGACTTTTTAAAGCAGCTCTCTCAAACCCCTGCCGCAAGCCCCCAGGCCAATCACTGGATTGCACCGACCTTGGACCCTGTTGAGATCGAGAAAAGAATCGAAGAGCTCAAAACGGTCATGTTTTGGTTGGAACAAAACAGCAAGGCGGTGGCGGCCAGTGTTCAGGCCTTGGAGGTGCAGTTGATGACCTTAAAGACCTTGAAGGGCATGAATTTGAGCATGGCGCAGTTGGCCAAAAGCATGGAGATCAAACCCACGATGTTCAGCTCAAGACCCAGTGCAGACAACGCCCACCAAGCGGCCCCTTTTGCTTGGGGGCCAAAGAGCGAGGCAGGTGCTGGCAGCCGAGCCAATGGCTCAACAGATTCTTCAAGCGCCACCATGAATTGGCCATTCGGTCAAGACACGAGCCACAAGGCGTCGCCCAACGATCGAGCTCAATCTGAAAAAGCGCCCGAGCCAGAGACCTCCTTTGGTGAAGAAGGCAAGCAACAGGCCTCAACGGACAAGGGCTCGACGGCGGCACCCGACCCCATGCAGTGGTGGGCGGCGCTGAGTCAGCAATTTCAAACGATTGCCAGTAAAACTTTGACGGATATTCAAAACGCTCAAAAAGCACATAAGGAACATCAGAATAATAAGGAAAATAAGGAAAATAAGGAACAAACCGAGACGGTTGCCCATGCACGTGACCCAGCGCGTGCCCAAGCTGGGCCAAAAGCCACCCCTTCTGCGCCCCCAAAATCGGCCCCCAGGTCTGCCGCAGCCCCTGTTTCAAAACCCGCTTCAAAAGCGGCTCCAAAAGTGGAAAATACCAAGATCAAGGTCAATGCCAAGGTCAATCCCAAGGGCAAGGGCAAAACTAGAGTGAAAACCCAAGCGAAAGCGCTTGCCCAGGGACCCGCCAAGACACCGTCTTCGCCGCTGTCCCCGACGCCACCTAAAAAGCCGGCCAAGACCCTGGGCACCCTAGTCAGCCAAGCCTCCAAGGCGCCGACTTCCGTCAAAAGCAGCGACAAAAGTAGCGTCAAAAGTAGCCGCAAAGCCGCCCCCAAACCTCGCGTCAACCCCAGTGCCTTCAAGGGCCTGGACACTTTGTTTTAACGGGGGATGGCGGTGAGGATGTTTCCCTTTGCCCACGCCACGCACCCGGACTCGGCACGGTGTTGTAATTTGGTGTTGGCCCAGCTGCGAGCCCAAATGGCCAGTGAAGACTATGCGTCGTCCCCCAGCTTGGGGCTCCTCTACATCACCGACCATTACGCGCGCCAGGCCCAAGACATCTTGGACCATTTGGGCGCAGAACTGCCCTGGGTCACCGATTGGGTGGGCACGACGGGAGTCGGGATTGCCGCCAACAATGTGGAGTATTTTGATGAACCCGCTCTTTGCGTGATGCTGTGCGACTTGACGATCGACCAATACCGGGTGTTCAGTGGCGTGTCCCCTTTGGGTGCTGTGGAGATGACTGGGTTTGAGGCGCACACCGCCTTGATCCATGCCGATGGTCAAACCGCCGATGTGGCCGATTTGATTGCGGAACTGGCGGCGCGTACACAAAGTGGCTATGTCTTTGGCGGCTTGAGTTCCTCGCGCACCCTGGCCCACCAGTTTGCCCTGAGCTCGAGTGGCAATGTGCAAGGCCAAGGCCTGCAACGGGGCGTCTTCACGGGAGGCCTCAGCGGGGTGGCCTTTGCCCAGTCGGTGGCGATGGTCTCGCGCGTGACCCAGGGCTGCTCACCCGTCTCCAAGGTGCGCACCATCACCGCTTGTGAGGGCCACGTGGTGTTGACCCTTGATGGCCAAGCGGCACTGGATGTGCTCTTGCAAGACCTCGGGGTGAGCCTGGAGCGTCCCCGAGAGGCCATGTCCCAGGTGCAAAAAACACTGGTCGGGATCAGTGCCGGTCACGAGCACACCTTTGGCAAAAGCGGGCACTTTGAGGAGGCCGTGATGGTGCGCCACATCATTGGACTCGATCCGGCCAAACGCGGTATTGCGGTCGCTCAAAGCTTGAGCGTGGGCCAAAGCTTGACCTTTTGCGTGCGAAGCGCAGAAGCGGCCAAGGCCGATTTGACGCGCATGGGCACCCAAATTCGCGACTCCTTGGAGCCGCAAGATTGGCCACTCTTGGTGCAAGACGCTTGGGTTCAAAACGAGCTCTCGCAGCCGCACCCTGAGCGCAAGGTCCTGGGGGCCATTTATGTCAGTTGCGCGGGCAGAGGCGGGCCGCATTTCGGAGCCCCCAGTGCGGAATTGCAGTGCTTGCGACGTGCGCTCGGGGATGTGCCCTTGGTGGGGTTTTTTGCCGCCGGCGAGATCGCCCATCAAAACCTGTACGGCTACACCGGCGTCTTGACGGTGTTCACCGAAAACCACACCTCAGGGCCCGAGGCTTGAGCTTTGAGCTTTGAGCATTGAGCATTGAGCTTTAAACGCCGCGGGCGCGATCAGTCTTGAATTGACCCACCCACTCACCAAGACGCCCCTGGTCCATGGCCTCACGAATTTCCGCCATGAGGTTCAAGTAGTAGTGCAAATTGTGGATGGTGTTGAGCACACTGCCCAGCATCTCTGCGCAGCGGTCGAGGTGGTGCAAGTAAGCCCGACTAAAGCCCCCGCTCACCTCGCCATGGGCCACGCTGCGACCTTTGCAGGTGTAGCACGAGCACGTCTCATCAATGGGTGCGTGATCGGTCTTGTGGCGCGCGTTCCTGAGTTTTAAGTCGCCAAAGCGGGTGAACAAATGCCCATTGCGGGCATTGCGCGTGGGCATGACGCAGTCGAACATGTCGACGCCGTCGAGCACCCCTTGGACCAAATCCTCAGGGGTGCCCACCCCCATCAGGTAACGGGGTTTGTCCACGGGCAAGCGGTGCGGGGTGTGGGCCATGATGTGCAGCATCTCGGCTTTGGGCTCGCCCACACTCACCCCGCCCACGGCGTAGCCCGGGAAATCCATCTCCACCAATTGGGCCAAGGATTCTTCGCGCAGGTTTTCAAACATGCCGCCTTGCACGATGCCAAAAAGTGCATTGGGGTTGCCCAAGCGCTCAAACTCGATTTGGCAACGCTTGGCCCACCTCAGGCTCAATTGCATCGACTCGCGAGCCTCTTGCTGCGTCGTGAGCACCCCAGCGGTCTCGAAAGGTGTGCACTCGTCAAACTGCATGACGATGTCGCTGTTGAGGGTGGTCTGTATTTGCATGCTCACCTCGGGGGTGAGCATCATGCGGTCACCGTTCACGGGCGAGGCAAAGCGAACGCCCTCTTCGGTGATTTTGCGCATCTCGCCCAGCGACCACACCTGAAAGCCACCACTGTCGGTCAAGATGGGCTTGTGCCAAGCTTCAAAGCCATGCAGACCGCCAAAGGAGGCCATCACCTCGGTGCCGGGTCTGAGCCACAAATGAAAGGTGTTACCCAAAATAATTTGTGCGCCCATTTCGATCAAATCTCGGGGCATCATGCCTTTGACTGTGCCATAGGTGCCCACCGGCATGAAGACGGGGGTTTGCACCGCGCCGTGGTTCAAGTGCAGGACGCCTCGGCGTGCATGCGCGTGTTGGGACTTCAATTCAAAGCGCAGCATAAGGTCTCACTCTCAGGACAAGGGGTTGGGGTGGGCTGGTGTAGTGTTGTGCAAAGGGGGTTGTGGCAAAGAAGAAGCGTGGCGTGTTTTTTCTAAAAGCATGGCGTCACCGTAGCTGAAAAATCGGTACTCCTCGGCCTTGGCATGGGCATAACAGTGCTTCATGTGCTCAAAGCCACAAAAAGCGCTCACCAGCATCAAGAGGGTGCTTTTGGGCAAATGAAAATTGGTGAGCAACAAGTCCACGGCTTTGAACTCAAAGCCCGGGGTGATGAAGATGTCGGTGTCGCCTGAGGCCTGTTGCGTTCGCGCCCAAGATTCGAGTGCGCGAACACTGGTGGTGCCCACGGCCAGGACGCGGGAGCCCCTGCTTTTGCAAGCGCGAATGGCCTCCAAGGTGTGGGCTGGGATGTGATAGCGCTCAAAATGCATGCGGTGGTCTTTGATGAGGGCGGTCTTCACCGGCTGAAAGGTCCCCGCCCCCACGTGCAAGGTCACTTGAGAGCTCACCACCCCAGCATCGTTGAGCGCAGCCAAGACCGACGCATCAAAGTGCAAGGCGGCAGTCGGCGCTGCGACCGCGCCCAGATTTTGGGCAAAGATGGTTTGGTAGTCTTCTTGGTCGCTGCCCTCCTCTTCACGGGTGATGTAGGGTGGCAAGGGGATGTGGCCTGACTCGCTCATGATCTCCATGGGGTCTTTGGACAAGGCCAATCGCCACAAGGGCCCGTCTGGGTCTGGGTAGCGCGAGAGCAAGGTGGCCGTGGCGCCGCCGTTGAAGAGCAAGGTGGCCCCGATCCGGGGCTTTTTACTCACCCGCAAATGCGCCGCCACTTGGTGGGGCGGCTCTTTGGCTGAGTTGTTGTGGAGCTCAAGCGCGGGCAGCACCCGCTCAATGAGCATTTCAAATTGCCCGCCGCTGGTCTTTTTCCCAAAAAGACGCGCTTTCATGACTTGGGTGTCGTTGAAGACCATCAAGTCACCGGCCCTGAGCAGCGAGGGCAAGGCGGCAAAGTGGCGGTCGACCAGAGCCGCTTGGCGTGCGTCCAAGAGTCGAGAGGCACTTCTGGGGTGACAGGGATGCTGGGCGATCAAGTGCTCGGGCAGCTCAAAATCAAAGTCACTGAGTTGCCAGTCTGGCGGGTTGGCGAGGTTTTGAGTGTGCATGGTGCAAGAGGGCTTGACTGGCCCGTCTTCGGGATGTGGAAAAATTCGCGTGAGCAAGAGAAGGTTTTTTTTGCCCCTTTTTGCCCTTTTTTGTGCTTCTTCTTTGCGCCTTTTTGTGTTTCATGCGGCATATTCGCGCACATTCGCGCACATTTGTGCACGTTTAGCGCATGTTTCGCCACTCGGGGCCCCAAGCGCGCAAAAACACATGAGGAGCAGAAAAAAAGACAGGCCTTAAAACCTCCCCTAAAGGGTGTTTCTCGCTTGTAGGTATTGTAGTTTGAAATAGTATGGTGTGGTTTTCAGAGGCACAATTGGAACACCCATGGACCACAAGAAACCCCCCACTGCTGCTCAAAAGGCTTTGCACAAGCTGGGTCTTTTCACGTCGCTCGATTTGGCACTGCATTTGCCCTATCGCTACGAAGACGAAACCGTGCTCACGCCTTTGAACAAAGCCCGAGACGGGCAGATGGTCCACATTGAGGTGACGGTCAGCCATTTGGAAATTCAGCCCCACCCCAAGCGGCAAATAAAGCTCGAGGTGAGAGACGGCACCCAAGCGTGCACGGTGCGGTTTTTCAACGCCTATCCCTCCTTGGCCAAGCAGTTGACGCCGGGCAGCCGCTTGCGCTTGCGCGGCGAGATCAAGGGCGGGATGTTTGGCTGGACGATGATGCACCCAAGCCTGTCTAGCGCCAACGGCGAGCTGCCCAAGACCTTGACGCCGGTGTACGCCTCCACGCAGGCGCTGCCACAGTCCTACATCAGAAAGGCCGTGGCCGGGGGGCTCGCGCGCGCCATCCAAATGGGTGAGCTCGAGCCCACACTCGACCCAGAGCTTGAGGTCCCCGGCCTCATGCCACTCAAGGAGGCCTTGATTTTCTTGCACGCACCGAGTCCCGACACCCCTCTACTGATGTTGGAGCATCGCATGCACCCGGCCTGGCAAAGGCTCAAGTCCGATGAACTGCTCGCGCAACAACTCTCGCAAACCAAGGCCCGCCTGGAGCGTGCCCGAACCCAAGCCGTGGCCCTCAAACCCTTGTCGCGCTCGTCCTTGACACCGGCAAGCCCCCAAGGCTCAAAGGCTTTCGACTTGCTCAGTGTGACGGGTGCGCTTAGAAAAGCCTTGCCCTTTGACTTGACCCGAGCGCAAGCACGGGTGGCGCTCGAGATCGAGGGTGATTTGCTCAAAACCGTGCCCATGCACCGACTCCTTCAAGGCGATGTCGGATCGGGCAAGACGGTGGTGGCCGCACTGGCCGCAGCCCAATGCGTGGACGCGGGCTGGCAGTGCGCCTTGATGGCGCCCACCGAAATTTTGGCCCACCAGCACTTTGAGAAAATCTCAGACTGGTTGCAGCCGAGTTTGACCGCCCTGGGCCGCAAAGTGGTCTGGCTCACGGGCAGTCAAAAGAAAGCCGAAAAACTCGAGGCTTTGGCCGACATTGAGTCGGGGGTGGCCGCCTTGGTGATTGGCACCCACGCGGTGATTCAAGAGCAGGTGTACTTTAAAAACCTGGCCTTGGTGATCATCGATGAGCAGCACCGCTTTGGTGTGGCGCAGCGCTTGGCGCTCAGACAAAAGAGCCCACTCGTGGAGGAAGCGCTTGCCGCCGATCGGGGTGATCAAGAGCATCAAGAGACTCAAGAGAATCAAGAGACACAAGAAGCTCAAAAGCCTCGAGGTTTTGAGCCGCATTTGCTCATGATGAGTGCCACCCCGATACCGCGAACCTTGGCCATGAGTTATTTTGCCGATCTTGACGTCTCCACCTTGGACGAGTTGCCCCCCGGTCGTACGCCCGTGCTCACCAAGTTGTTCACGGAGTCACGCCGCGCAGAACTGCTCTTGCGTGTCAAAGCGCAGTTGCAGTTGGGCCACCAGGTCTACTGGGTCTGTCCGCTCATTGAGGAGAGTGAAAGCCTCGATTTGAGCAACGCCACCCAAACCCACCAAGAGCTCCAAGAGGTGCTGGGCCACGAGGACTCAACGCTTTGGGGCTCAGGGGACGCGGCGCACCAACAGCAGGCACTGGACGAAGACAGCGTGCTCTTGCAAGCCCAGGATCCAGCGCAGAGCCTTCCAACGCCCGCGCCCGTCAAAGTGGGCTTGCTGCACTCGAGAATGCACGAGCAAGAAAAAAAAGCGGTCATGCAAGCCTTCAAGTCCGGCGAGCTCCACGTTTTGGTGAGCACCACGGTGATCGAGGTCGGGGTGGATGTGCCCAACGCGAGTTTGATGGTGATTGAGCATGCCGAGCGCTTTGGCTTGAGCCAACTGCACCAATTGAGAGGCCGTGTGGGACGAGGCCGCGCGGCGTCAACGTGTGTGCTGCTCTACGCTGTGGGCGAGCATGGTAAATTGAGCGAGAACGCGCTCAACCGGCTCAAGGCCATGAGCCAGACCCAAGACGGTTTTGAGATTGCAAGGCGAGACTTGGAGATCCGCGGTCCCGGTGAGTTTTTGGGGGCCAGGCAGTCGGGGGCGGCCTTGATGCGATTTGCCGACCCGAGCAAAGATTTCTTTTTGTTGGAGTGGGCCCAAAGCCTGGCGCCCAAACTCTGGGCGCAAGACCCCGAGACGGCGCAAGCGCATTTGGACCGCTGGCAAAGCATTCATGCCGAGTATTTGAAGGCTTGAGTTTGGCTCGAGCTGACGTTTGAATGGGGCTTGAAGTGGATTCAATATGGCTTCAATAGACCTTCAATAGACCTGCCAAGCCCCTTGGCTTCTTGTTAGACTTCACGCTTTAAGACGAAACTGAGCGCGCGCATGACCTTGACCGAGTTGAAATACATTGTGGCGGTGGCCAGAGAGCGGCACTTTGGGAGGGCCGCGGATGCGTGTTTTGTCTCACAACCCACGCTCTCGGTGTCCATCAAAAAGCTCGAAGAAGAACTGGACTTGAAGCTCTTTGAGCGAAGCGCCAACGAAGTGACACCGACTGCCCTTGGCGAAGAGATCGTGCGCCAAGCCCAAAGCGTGCTCGAGCAAGCGGCCAATATCAAGGAGATTGCCAAGCGCGGCAAAGACCCCTTGGCGGGCCAATTGAAGCTCGGGATCATCTACACCATAGGCCCTTATTTGCTGCCCGAGTTGGTGAAAAGCGTGATCACCTTGACGCCGCAAATGCCCTTGATGCTGCAAGAAAACTTCACCAACAAGCTCCTGGACATGCTCAGAACGGGCGAGATCGATTGCGCCATCATGGCCGAGCCCTTTCAAGATGCGGGACTGGCCTTGTGCCCGCTGTATGACGAGCCCTTTATGGCGGCCTTGCCCAGTGGACACCCGCTGGCCGAGAAGTCCAGCATTGGCGCGCAAGAACTCAAGGACGAGACGCTGTTGCTGCTTGGAAACGGCCACTGTTTCCGCGACCATGTGCTGGAAGTGTGCCCGGAGTTTGCACGCTTTGCCAGCAACGCAGAGGGCATTCGCAAAAGCTTTGAGGGCTCTTCGCTCGAAACCATTCGCCACATGGTGGCCGCCGGTATGGGGGTGACCTTGGTGCCGCGCCTGAGTGTGCCAGCCAGTGCGCTCGAGCGCCCGGCGAGAAAGAAAAAAGAACTCTCCACCTATGTGCGCTACTTGCCCATTGTTGACCCTGGGCAGCCAGCGCCGTCTCGGCGTGTGGTGCTTTGCTGGAGAAAGAGCTTTACGCGCTACGAGGCGATTGCCGCCCTCAGGAATGCGGTCTATGCTTGTGAGCTGCCTGGGGTCACCCGGCTCACCGCCTAGGATCAAGGGAGGGTTGAGCCATGAAGCCTGAACTGCAAACACCCCAAGCAACTCGGCCTGGGCGCCTGGCTCTTTATTTGGACCTCATCCGCTGGAGCCGACCCGCGGGTTGGCTGCTGCTGCTGTGGCCCTCTTTGTCTGCGCTTTGGTTGGCACAAGGCGGTTGGCCGGGATGGCATTTGCTCGGTGTCTTTGTGCTTGGAACGGTCTTAATGCGCTCGGCCGGTTGCTGCTTGAACGATGTGGCCGATCGCGAGTTTGATCGCCACGTCAAGCGAACCGCCAACCGACCCGTCACGCGTGGCGCTTTGGGTGTCAAAGAGGCATTGGGACTCGGAGCTGGGATGGCCTTGCTGGCCTTTGCACTGGTGTGCACGGTCAATGCGGCCAGCGTGATGTGGTCCTTTGTGGCACTGGGCGTGGCGGTGGTCTATCCTTATGCCAAACGCTTTGTCTCCATGCCCCAAGCGGTGCTGGGGGTGGCTTTTAGTTTTGGCATCCCGATGGCCTACGCCAGCGTGCTGGGCGCGCGCTACCCTGAGCAGACCTGGCTGGAAGTGGTCCCGCTTGAGGCCTGGGGGCTCTTGTTGGGCAACATGGCCTGGGTGTTGGCCTATGACACCGAGTACGCCATGGTGGACCGCGACGACGACCTTCACTTGGGAATGAAAACCTCGGCCATCACCTTGGGCGACAAGGATGTCTCCTTTGTCATGGTCTGCTACGGCGTTTACTTGGCGAGCTGGACCGTGCTCACGCTGCCCCATGGCCTGGGGCTTTATTGGGGCATCGCTTTGGTGCTTGGCCTGGCGCAAGTGGTGTTTCACTTTGTGCTCATTCGAAAGCGAACGAGAGAGGGCTGCTTTTTGGCGTTTCGACTCAACCATTGGTTGGGCGCCACCCTGTTTGCTGGGATCGTGGCCGGATTTGCGCTGCGGCAGTGAGTTGATCTACCCATTTGACATCCTCCGCCTTCACGCAGAGGATTTCCACGCACCATGTTAAAAAACAATAAGCCTCAGAAAGCGATTCTCTTTCTGAGGCCTTTGGGTGACAAGGGCATCAAGCCCAAGGCTCGACGCTCAAGCCGATCAGTTGGCGGCGGCGGCCTTGTGTTTTTTGCCGTGCTTTTTCTTTTTGGCTTTGTGGGCTTTTTTGCCTTCACTGGCGGTGGTGCTGGGAGATGAAGCGGCTGGTGCAGCGCTTGGTGCAGCGGCTGGTGCAGCAGCAGGAGCGCTGGCGGGTGCTGGCGTTTGAGCGGAAGTGTTCAAAGAAAAAGCGAGAACGCTGGTGCTGAGTAAAAGGGCAAGAAGTTTGTTCATTTGTGTTGTGTACCTAAAAAAGAGAAGACCTCGGTATTTTCGCACTGAATTGGCACCTGTTTTGAAGCGAACAAAATTAGGCCCTTGGGCTGCCCCCGGGTTCAATGGCCAAATTCTTCGCCCAGTGCCTTGGCGCGGCGATGGGCGGCCCAAAGTGCGGCTTGAAATTTATCCCCCAAAGCCTCTTGGTTCATGAGTTCAAGAGCCGCTTGGGTGGTGCCCCCCTTGGAGGTCACGCGCTCTCGCAGCACCCCGGGTGTTTCAGGGCTTTGTGAGGCCAAGTGACCCGCTCCAATCAGGGTGCCGATGGCCAACTGCTTGGCCTCGGCGGCAGACAAGCCCATTTGCTCGCCGGCAGCGCACATGGCTTCTAGAAAATAAAAGACATAGGCCGGACCCGAGCCCGAAATGGCGGTCACCGCATCCAAGAGCGACTCGTCTTTGAGCCAGAGCCACTGCCCAGTGCTTTGAAGAACGGCTTCAATGAGGGCTTGGTCTTGTCGGCTCACCGCCGAATTGGCGTACAGACCGGTTTGACCTAGGCCCACCAGAGCGGGTGTGTTGGGCATGGCCCTCACGAGTCGAGGCGCTTTGAGCCATTCGGACATGCTGTGCATGGTGATGCCGGCGGCAACACTCAAGTGCAGTGTCAGAGGGGTCCATGGGGCTGCAGCTCGGGCCGCTTCTTTGAACACTTGCGGTTTGACCGCCCAAACCACCAAATCGGCCATGGCTAAAAACTCCCCAGGCTGGTCCCAAGTGTGCACACCCAGGGTTTGGAGTTGCTGGCGCTGGGAAACCAAAGGCTCGATCACGTGCAGGCTTTGAGGCTCGTGGCCGCTTTTGAGCAAGCCCCCCAAAATAGCACTGGCCATGTTGCCTCCGCCGACAAAAACAATGGTGCTTTGGGCTGTCGAGGCGGGCGAGGGTGAAAAAGCGAACGGCTCAGACTGCACAGACTGCTCGGAATGCTCGGAATGCTCGGAATGCTCGAACTGGGCGTTATGGATGGGAACGTTTGGAGGGGTGGGACTGGACATGGTTCAATACAATAAAGGGTGAGTTCAGCGTCTGATGGAATCGGAATCGGATTAGCACGGACTTCGGGGGTGAAAATGGCCCCTTGAAAACGCTCTGTGTGGGGAAAAACAAACATCACGGATCTCGCGATTATCCCTTCAAATGGCCAAAAACCATGGGTTTGGCATGGCCCGATTAACGCCGTGAAATGAGGGGGCTTGACGCGGGGACAAAAATCAATCATAATCGTGGGCTCTGCTCAAAAAAGCAGGAATCTTCCCCAAACAAAATTGCGTTGAGCACGGTGCAGCACACAGCTTCACAGGGTTCAGGGCAACGATGGCGGGTCCAAGACTGATTAGGACGAGGTTGAGTGCTCAAGCGTTCATCCCCTAAACCCTAGTACAAGTTGGGAATTAACAGAAAATGATCCAGACAGAATCTCGATTAGAGGTTGCCGACAACACGGGCGCCAAGTCCGTGCTTTGCATCAAGGTGCTTGGGGGTTCCAAGCGTCGTTATGCCAGCGTTGGTGACGTCATCAAAGTCACTATCAAGGAAGCCGCTCCGCGTGGCCGCGTCAAAAAAGGCGAGGTCTACAGTGCCGTGGTGGTTCGCACCGCCAAGGGTATCCGTCGCTCAGACGGCTCTTTGGTGAAATTCGATGGCAACGCAGCCGTGTTGCTCAATAACAAACTAGAGCCCATTGGCACTCGTATCTTTGGCCCCGTCACGCGTGAATTGCGTAACGAGCGTTTCATGAAGATCGTGTCCTTGGCGCCTGAAGTTCTGTAAGGAATAGGGCCATGAACAAGATTCGCAAAGGTGACGAGATCGTTGTCCTCGCAGGACGCGACAAGGGCAAGCGCGGCAAGGTCGTGCTTCGCAAGGACGAGAGCCATGTGGTGGTTGAGGGCATCAATCTGGTGAAAAAACACACCAAGCCCAACCCAATGGCTGGCCAAGAAGGTGGCATAGTGGAGAAATCCATGCCCATTCACCAGTCCAATGTGGCCATTTTCAATGCGCAGACCGGCAAAGCCGATCGCGTTGGTATCAAATTACTCGCCGATGGCAAGAAGGTTCGCGTCTTCAAGTCCAGTGGTGAAGAAATCAAGGTGGCATGAGCATGGCACGTCTTCAACAGTTTTACCGTGAAAAACTCGTTCCCGAGTTGATTGCCAAGTTTGGTTACAAGTCACCCATGCAGGTGCCTCGTTTGACCAAGATTACCCTCAACATGGGGGTGAGTGAGGCCGTGGCCGACAAAAAGGTCATGGACGCCGCGGTGGGGGATCTCACCAAGATTGCCGCCCAAAAGCCAGTCGTCACCGTTGCCAAAAAAGCCATTGCGGGCTTCAAAATCCGTGAAGGCCAAGCGATTGGTTGCATGGTCACCTTGCGTGGCGTGCAGATGTACGAATTCTTGGACCGCTTTGTCACGATCGCTTTGCCCCGTGTGCGCGATTTTCGTGGTATTTCCGGTCGCGCCTTTGATGGCCGTGGGAATTACAACATCGGCGTGAAAGAGCAGATCATTTTCCCTGAAATTGAGTACGACAAGGTTGACGCCTTGCGCGGCCTCAACATCAGCATCACCACAACGGCTAAAAACGATGAAGAGTGCAAGGCGCTGCTCACCGGTTTCCGTTTCCCGTTTAAGAACTGAGGTGACCTGTGGCTAAAGTAGCATTGATCGAGCGCGAGCTCAAGCGTGATAGATTGGTGGCAAAGTATGCAAAGAAATACGCTGAATTGAAAGCGATTGCAAACTCTGCCAAGCATCCTGATGAGGAGCGCATGGCGGCTCGCTTGGAGCTGCAAAAGTTCCCGCGCAACGCCTACCCGACTCGTCAGCGCAACCGTTGCGAAATCACGGGTCGTCCTCGCGGAACATTCCGTCAGTTTGGTTTAGGTCGCGCCAAGGTGCGGGAGATGGCTTTCCAAGGCAACATCCCCGGTATCACCAAGGCCAGCTGGTAATAAGGCAGGAGCAATTCAACATGAGCATGAGTGACCCTATCGCCGACCTGCTGACACGCATTCGCAATGCGCAGATGGTGGCAAAACCCACGGTCAGTGTCCCCTCTTCCAAAGTGAAGGTGGCCATTGCCCAGGTTCTCAAAGAAGAGGGCTACATTGATGGCTTTCAAATCAAAACCGACGCCGGCAAGACTGAGCTCTTGATTGATCTCAAGTACTACGCTGGACGTCCCGTCATCGAGCGCATTGAGCGTGTGAGCCGTCCTGGTTTGCGCGTTTACAAAGGCCGTGACGCCATCCCACAAGTCATGAACGGCTTGGGTGTCGCCATTGTGACCACGCCCAAGGGCGTGATGACTGATCGCAAAGCGCGCGCTACCGGTGTCGGTGGTGAAGTGCTTTGTTACGTTGCGTAAGGCAGGAGAGAAGACTATGTCTAGAGTAGCAAAAATGCCTGTCGCCATTCCCCAGGGCGTGGACGTGACGATGGCAGCTGAACACATCACCGTCAAAGGTGCAGGCGGCACCTTGAGTGTGGCCGCCAATGCCTTGGTCAAGGTGGTCAACGAAGCGGGTCACCTGACGTTTGTGCCCGCCGATGAGTCACGCCAAGCCAATGCCATGAGTGGCACCTTGCGCCAGTTGGTCAACAACATGGTGATTGGGGTGACCAAAGGCTTTGAGAAAAAGCTCAATTTGGTGGGCGTGGGCTACAAAGCCGCTGCCACCGGTAACAAATTGAATTTGACGGTGGGTTACTCCCACCCTGTCAACATCGACATGCCGTCTGGCATCAAGGTCGAGACGCCACTGCCCACCGAGATTTTGATCAAAGGTGCTGATCGCCAGCGCGTGGGTCAAATCGCCGCTGAGATTCGTGCTGTTCGTCCTCCCGAGCCCTACAAGGGCAAGGGCATCCGTTATTCGGATGAGAAGATCACGATCAAAGAGACCAAGAAGAAATAAGGAGCTGCATCATGTTGTCCAAAAAGCAGCAACGTCTGCGCCGTTCACGCCAAACCCGCATTCGCATTGCGACCCAGGGTGTGGCCCGTCTCACCGTCAACCGCACCAATTTGCACATTTACGCCACCGTCATCTCTGGCGACGGCGCACACGTGATCGCGACCGCTTCGACTGCTGAAGCCGAAGTCCGCAAAGACCTCGGTGCAGCCGGCAAAGGCGGCAATGTGACTGCCGCTCAAATCATTGGCACCCGCATTGCTCAAAAAGCCAAAGCCGCGGGTGTTGAAAAAGTAGCCTTCGACCGTGCAGGTTTTGCTTATCACGGCCGTGTCAAGGCCTTGGCCGAAGCAGCCCGCGAAGCCGGCTTGCAGTTTTAAGAGAATCGAGAAATAAACATGGCAAAAGTTCAAGCTAAAGTGCAAGACGACAGTCGTGACGACGGCATGCGCGAGAAAATGATCGCCGTCAACCGTGTGACCAAAGTGGTCAAGGGCGGACGGATTTTGGCGTTTGCTGCACTCACAGTCGTGGGTGACGGCGACGGTCGCGTCGGCATGGGCAAAGGCAAATCCAAAGAAGTGCCCGCCGCCGTTCAAAAAGCCATGGAAGAGGCTCGTCGCAACATGATGAAAGTCTCCTTGCGCAATGGCTCTATTCACCACAACGTGACCGGCCACCACGGCGCTGCCGTCGTGATGATGGCACCAGCCCCCAAGGGTACCGGCATCATTGCGGGCGGCCCCATGCGCGCTGTGTTTGAAGTCATGGGCATCACCGACATCGTCGCCAAGAGCCACGGGTCTTCCAATCCTTACAACATGGTTCGTGCCACGTTGGATGCATTGGTGAAGTCCACCACACCGTCTGAGGTCGCTGCCAAACGTGGCAAGGCTGTTGAAGATCTCTTCGTTTGATTCAAGAGGAACGATGATGACCACCACCACCGCTAAATTAAAAGTTCAACTCGTGAGAAGCCCCATCGGCACCAAAGAGAGTCACCGCGCCACGGTTCGTGGCTTGGGTCTGCGCGGCGTCAACAGCGTCAAAGAGTTGGAAGACACCCCCGCAGTTCGCGGCATGATCAACAAGATCAGTTACTTGGTCAGAGTGCTGTAAGGGACAAGAACATGGAACTCAATAACATCAAACCCGCCGATGGCGCCAAACATGCCAAGCGCCGTGTCGGTCGCGGCATCGGTTCAGGACTGGGCAAAACAGCCGGTCGCGGTCACAAGGGACAAAAGTCCCGCGCTGGCGGCTACCACAAAGTTGGTTTTGAGGGGGGGCAAATGCCTCTGCAGCGTCGCTTGCCCAAGCGCGGATTCAAATCGCATTTGCTCAAGTACAACGACGAAATCACCTTGACCACGCTCGAGCGTTTGGGCTTGCCGGAGGTGGATTTGTTGGCGCTCAAACAAGCCAACATTGTGTCAGACATGATCAAGGTGGTGAAAGTCGTGAAGACTGGCGAATTGACCAAAGCCGTCAAGTTAACGGGCATTGGTGCAACGGCTGGCGCACGAGCGGTCATTGAGGCCCTTGGCGGCACGATTGCTTGAAGCGCTGAATCGCTCAACTTTTAAAGCACCTCCAGCCCATTTAACCCATTTCACCCATTCCATCCAAAGAGCATCCACGTGGCCACATCCCCTACCTTAGCCAAGAACGACAAGTTCGGTGACCTTCGTCGCCGCCTTGTCTTTTTGATGCTCGGCTTGGTGGTGTACCGCATTGGCGCGCACATTCCGGTGCCAGGCATAGACCCCACCGCTTTGCAGCAGCTCTTCAACGGTCAGCAGGGTGGCATTTTGAACTTGTTCAACATGTTCTCCGGGGGTGCACTCTCCAGGTTCACGGTCTTTGCTTTGGGCATCATGCCCTACATTTCGGCCTCGATCATCATGCAACTGTTGACTTACGTCATGCCCGCACTTGAGCAAATCAAGAAAGAGGGCGAGTCCGGTCGCAGGAAGATCACGCAGTACACACGTTATGGCACCTTGGGGTTGGCCTTGTTCCAGTCCATGGGCATTGCCTTGGCGCTCGAGTCTTCAGCGGGTTTGGTGCTGGTGCCAGGCATGGGGTTTCGGGTCACGGCCATGGTGAGTTTGACCGCGGGTACGATGTTTTTGATGTGGTTGGGTGAGCAAATCACTGAGCGTGGTTTGGGCAACGGCATCTCGATTTTGATTTTTGCAGGGATTGCGGCAGGACTGCCCAATGCTGTGGGTGGTTTGCTGGAATTGGTGAGAACCGGTGCCATGAGCATCATTGTTTGCCTCTTCATTGTGATTTTGGTGGGTTTGGTGACCTACTTTGTCGTCTTCATGGAGCGAGGGCAGCGAAAGATTTTGGTCAACTACGCCAGGCGTCAGCAAGGCAACAAGGTTTATGGCGGACAGTCTTCGCATTTGCCCTTGAAGATCAACATGGCGGGTGTGATTCCACCGATTTTTGCGTCTTCCATTATTTTGTTGCCTGCAACCATTGCCAACTGGTTTGGCTCCAATGAGAGCATGCGCTGGCTCAAAGACATCTCCAGTGCACTCTCACCAGGACAGCCGATTTATATTTTGCTGTACGTGACAGCGATTGTGTTCTTTTGCTTTTTCTACACCGCCTTGGTGTTCAACAGCAAAGAGACCGCTGACAATTTGAAGAAGTCGGGTGCTTTTGTACCGGGCATTCGTCCAGGGGATCAAACCGCGAAATACATCGACAAGATTTTGGTCAGACTCACCTTGGTGGGCGCCGTCTACATCTCGTTTGTGTGTTTGTTGCCCGAATTCTTGATTTTGAAATACAACGTGCCGTTTTACTTTGGCGGCACCTCACTCATGATTATTGTGGTGGTGACCATGGACTTCATGGCCCAAGTGCAAAATTACTTGATGAGCCAGCAGTATGAGTCGCTGCTGAAAAAAGCCAACTTTAAAACAACGATGGGCGCTTGAACGAATGTCAAAAGACGATGTCATTCAAATGGCCGGTGAGGTGGTTGAAAACTTACCCAATGCCACATTTCGTGTGAAGTTAGAAAATGGCCATGTGGTCTTGGGACACATTTCGGGCAAGATGAGAATGCATTACATCCGCATTTTGCCAGGCGACAAGGTGACGGTGGAGTTGACGCCTTATGACTTGACCCGCGCACGCATTGTGTTCAGGGCCAAGTAGAGACAAAAAAAGTGTGGGCAGCGTGGTGTTGCTCACAAGGGTTTGAAATTTAGATTCTCGTTGAAGGTGTAGACCCCAGGCGAGTTGAATGGTTGTGAAAAGACAGGAGAAAAGAGCAATGAAAGTATCCGCTTCGGTTAAGAAAATTTGCCGCAATTGCAAAGTCATTCGACGCAAAGGTGTGGTTCGTGTCATTTGCACCGATCCCCGCCACAAGCAGCGTCAAGGCTGATTGAACAAGATTTAAGAGGACGAACATGGCACGTATCGCTGGCATCAACATTCCGCCCCACCAACACTCGGAAGTGGGTTTGACGGCTATTTTTGGCATTGGTCGCACACGCGCACGCAAAATTTGCGTTGCCTGTGGCATTGACTACGCCAAAAAAATCAAAGACCTCACCGATGGTGACTTGGAAAAAATCCGAGATCAAATCGCGCAGTTCACCATTGAGGGTGACTTGCGTCGCGAGACCACCATGAACATCAAGCGTTTGATGGACATCGGTTGCTATCGTGGATTTCGCCATCGCAGAGGCTTGCCCATGCATGGCCAAAGAACGCGCACCAATGCTCGCACTCGCAAGGGTCCACGCAAGGCCGCTCAGTCATTGAAGAAATAGTTAAGGGATCAACATGGCAAAAGCACCCTCCAATAATGCGGCACAACGTGTGCGCAAAAAAGTTCGCAAGAACGTGGCCGATGGCATTGCCCACGTCCACGCCTCTTTTAACAACACCATCATCACCATCACGGATCGTCAAGGCAATTCTTTGTCTTGGGCATCCTCGGGTGGTCAAGGCTTCAAAGGCTCGCGCAAATCGACGCCTTTTGCAGCCCAGGTGGCCTCAGAAGTGGCAGGTCGATCCGCCATTGACCAAGGCATCAAAAATTTGGATGTGGAGATCAAAGGACCCGGTCCTGGTCGTGAGTCCTCTGTGCGTGCTTTGGCCGCCCTTGGCATTCGCATCAACTCCATCTCTGATGTGACGCCCGTTCCCCACAATGGATGCCGCCCACAAAAGCGTCGTCGCATTTAATTCCCCCCCCAAGCCCACCGCCACGGGTGCAAGACCTGTGGCTTACCGACCCTAACCGGTCGGCCAATTCGAATCAAAGGACCAGCAAGTGGCACGTTATCTAGGCCCCAAGGCCAAACTCTCACGCCGTGAAGGCACCGACCTCTTTTTAAAGAGTGCGAGACGCTCGATCGCAGACAAAGCGAAATTTGACTCCAAACCCGGTCAGCACGGCCGCACCTCGGGTCAAAGAACGTCTGACTTTGGTTTGCAGTTGCGCGAAAAGCAAAAGGTCAAGCGCATGTATGGCGTTTTAGAGCGCCAATTCAGGCGCTACTTTGCCGAGGCCGATCGTCGCCGTGGCAACACCGGCTCCAACTTGCTCTTCATCTTAGAGTCACGCTTGGACAATGTCGTTTATCGCATGGGTTTTGGCTCCACACGTGCAGAAGCACGCCAGTTGGTGTCACACAAGGCCATCACCGTCAATGGTGAGCAGGTCAACATTCCTTCTTTTTTGGTGAAAACGGGCGACATCATTGCCGTTCGTGAAAAATCGAAAAAGCAAGGACGAGTCGTCGAGGCGCTCCAATTGGCCACCCAAGTCGGCTTGCCCGCCTGGGTTGAGGTGAATGTGGACAAAGCCGAAGGAACTTTCAAGAAAGTTCCAGACCGCGACGAATTTGCCGCTGACGTCAACGAATCGTTGATTGTCGAGCTGTATTCGCGTTAATTCTGGTTGAACCATTCAGCCGTTTGAGTCCCCTCTTGGTGCGTGTGCACCAGAGGGATTGAACATTCAGCCTTACCGGTGTAACGAGCCGAGGGTATTGAGAAGGACATCCGAATGCAAACCCAATTGTTAAAACCCAAAGCCATCAATGTTGAGCACGTTGGTCACAACCGTGCCAAAGTCACACTCGAGCCGTTTGAGCGTGGTTATGGTCACACGCTTGGCAACGCCTTGCGCCGTGTCTTGTTGTCCTCCATGGTGGGTTATGCCATCACAGAAGTGACCATTGCGGGCGTACTCCACGAGTACTCGTCCATCGACGGCGTGCAAGAAGACGTGGTCAATATTTTGCTCAACTTAAAAGGCGTGGTCTTTAAGTTGCACAACCGAGATGAAGTGACCTTGAGTCTGCGCAAAGAAGGCGAAGGCTTGGTGACGGCGGCTGACATTCAAACGCCCCACGATGTGGAGATCATCAATCCTGAGCATTTGATTGCGACCTTGACGCAAGGTGGCAAAATCGACATCCAATTGAAAGTGGAAAAAGGCCGTGGCTATGTGCCCGGCACGGTTCGCCGCTACGGCGAAGAGCCCTCCAAGTCGATTGGCCGCATTGTGCTCGATGCTTCCTTCTCACCCGTGAGCCGGGTGAGCTACAGCGTTGAGAATGCCCGTGTTGAGCAGCGCACCGATTTGGACCGTTTGGTCGTTGAAATCGAGACCAATGGCGCCATCACCGCCGAAGATGCGGTGCGTGCCTCGGCCAAGATTTTGGTGGAACAGTTGGCCGTCTTTGCACAACTTGAAGGCAGTGAATTGGCCGCCTTTGATTCACCGTCGCCCAGAAGTGCACAGCAGTTTGACCCCATTTTGTTGCGTCCAGTCGACGAGCTCGAGCTCACGGTGCGTTCGGCCAACTGCTTGAAGGCAGAGAACATTTACTACATTGGCGACTTGATTCAGCGCACCGAAAACGAGTTGCTCAAGACCCCCAATTTGGGCCGCAAATCCTTGAACGAAATCAAAGAAGTGTTGGCCTCAAGAGGGCTCACTTTGGGCATGAAGCTCGAGAGCTGGCCCCCAGCTGGTTTGGACAAGAGAACGAGTTAAGTATTCAGTAAGCCCGGTGGCGGCGTGAACGGTTTGACCCCAACGCCTGCACTTGGACTTGCTCAACCCCGCTGTCAAGGGTCTTGGATTGAACCCCAAGGCCACGATGGCAGCAGCTTGGCGTACCTGATACGGCGTCCAGGTAAAACATCTTACCCTTCAAAAGGAAATTATCATGCGTCACGGTCACGGACTCAGAAAACTCAACCGCACGAGCGAACACCGCTTGGCGATGCTCAGAAACATGATGAACTCGCTCATTGAGCACGAGTGCATCAAAACGACGCTCCCCAAAGCCAAAGAATTGCGCCGCGTGGTCGAGCCCATGATCACCTTGGCCAAAGTGGCAACCGTGGCCAATCGCCGTTTGGCCTTCAACCGTTTGCGCGACCGCAACAATGTGGTCAAGCTCTTTGCTGAACTCGGCCCCCGTTATCAAACTCGCCCAGGTGGCTATACCCGCATTCTCAAAATGGGATACCGCGTGGGTGACAATGCACCGATGGCCTTGGTGGAATTGGTCGATCGTCCAGCCATTGAAGAAACTTCCCCAACTGCAGCTGAATAAGCTACAATCATTCTCTTACCGCGCGATGGAGCAGCCTGGTAGCTCGTTGGGCTCATAACCCAAAGGTCGCAAGTTCAAATCTTGCTCGCGCAACCAGATCCAAAAGTCCAGACCCCCCTTGGATTTTTAAAAAAATCTCACCCATTCAAAAGATGTGTGGGATTTTTTTTGAGCCATTCAAACCCAAACCCCAAGCCAAAGGTCAAGGCCAAGGCCAAGGCCAAGTTCAAACACAATCCCAAACCAATTTGTACTGAGCCATGAAAGAGTCCCAAGCCTGGATTGGAGTCCCATTGCCCGCGAACGATGGGCGTGCGCGGGCCTTGGCCGAGGCCAAAAAACTCACCTTGAAGACGTCGGGTGGCAATTTGGTTTGTCACCACTGGGGGCCCTTGCAAAAGGGCCCTGAGCGCACCCCTTTGGTTTTGCTCCATGGAGGATCGGGAAGTTGGACCCATTGGATCCGCAATGTGCTCCATTTGTCTCAAGAAAGAAGCGTGGTGGCGATGGACTTGCCCGGCATGGGTGAGTCGGACTTGCCACCGAACGCCCGAGATGCCGATGATTTGCCCACCACCTTGCTTGAAGGCATGGACCAACTCTTTCCCGCCCAAGTGGTGGATGTGATGGGGTTTTCTTTCGGTGCATTGACGGCGGGCTTCTTGGCCGCCGTGGCCCCACAGCGGCTCAAGCGCTTGGTGCTGGTGGGCACGCCTGGACTGGTTGCCAGAGAGGAGGCGCCGCGCCTGAGAGGGCTCACAGCGGCCATGGGCCGCGAGGAGATCTGCGCGGTCATGCACCACAATTTGCGCGTGATGATGCTCGCCCATGACGAGAGCATCGACCCCGCCACCTTGGAGATTCAGCGCGCCAATGTCAGCCGCGACCGATTGCGAAAGCGTCGATTGGCCAGTGGCGACGCGCTGAGCGCTTTGATTCCTCAGTGGGCCTGCGAGGTGCATTCGATTTGGGGCTCACTCGACACGCTTTATTTGAATATGAAAAAAAGCCCATTCGATTTGTGGGCAGGCTGTGATCACCAAAGTGAAACCGTGATCGAGAACGCGGGTCACTGGGTGATGTATGAAGCAAGCGAGGCCTTTCATCGGGCGGTGGATGGCATTTTGGTGGACTGAAATCCTGTGCCAAGCGCCGATCAAACGACTCGGCTGTGGTGAGACGTCTTGGGTTTCTTGCGCAGCAAGCGCGACACGCGCTATAGTGCTGACCATGCTCTACAAATTCAAATCCAAAGCCGCCGGCAACCTGATCATGTTTGAGGTCCACGGGGACCAAATATTGCGACTCATTGGCAAAGAGCCTGGACCCAAAGGGATTTTGACGGTGGCAGAACTCCCCAGTGCCATTGCGGTGCTGGAGCGCTTGAGGCAAGAGTCTGAAGTGGGCAGTAAAGGTAGCACGGGCAGCACGGGCAACCCGCAAGCCACCCGTGCCCCGCATGAGGTGAGCTTGGCGCAGCGCGCACAGCCCTTTCGCGTGATGCTCGAGCGCAGCTTCAAAGAGGGCCAAGAGGTGGTCTGGGGCGTATGAGAGGCCCAGATCTGGGCGCTCAAAATGTCCTCCACCCCTTTGCCAGCCTCACCCCTGAAGCGGTCTTGGATGCGGTGAGTGCGCTGGGTGTGGATGTGGATGGTCGACTGCACGCATTGAGCTCTTATGAGAACCGCGTGTATGAGCTGTGCTGCAATGAGGGGCAAGAGAGTGTGATTGCCAAGTTTTATCGCCCCAAGCGTTGGAGTCGAGCGCAGATTTTGGAGGAACACGCATTCGCCTTGGCGCTCGAGCGTGAAGAGGTGCCCATGGTCGCCCCCATGACAGTTCAGGGCCAGACCTTGCACGAGGTGAGGGTGGCAACCGCGCAGCAGGATGAGGACGGGCCACATGTACATGAACACGAACACGAACACGAACACGAACATGAACACGAACATGAACACGAACATGAACATGCAGAGTCGAACACGTCTGAGGTGTTTTTCATGAGCCTGAGCCCCAAGCGCGGCGGGCGTTGGCCTGAACTTGATGACCCCGAGGTTTTGACGTGGCTTGGACGACTCTTGGCGCGGGTTCACCAAGTGGGCGAGATACAAGCCTTTGTGAGCCGCCCCAGTCTCGACATGGCGAGTTTTGGTTGGGAACCAAGGCTTTGGCTGCTTGAAGACTTCAGCTTGCCCGCCGAATGCCGTGAGGAATGGGCGCAGGTGAGCCAAGCCGCATTGGCGTTGGTGCAAGAGGCGATGTCGAGGGGGGGCGCGACTGCGTCAGCAGCGAGTTCGCCCTCAGGGGGCCCAGGCTTTAAAACGTTAAGACTGCATGGCGACTTTCATCCGGGCAATATTTTGTGGACCCCAGCCGGAGAGAAAACCGCCGGGGGGCCGCATTTTGTGGATCTGGACGACGCGCGCATGGGCCCGGCGGTGCAGGACTTGTGGATGCTCTTGAACGGTGAGCGCGCCGACCAAACCTTACAGTTGTCTTGTTTGCTGGAAGGCTATGAAACTTTGCGAGACTTTGACCGCAGAGAGCTCGCCCTCATTGAGCCTTTGCGCACCTTGCGCTTGATTCACTACAGTGCGTGGCTTGCGCAACGCATGGGCGACCCCGCCTTTGTTCGCGCTTTTGACTGGTTTGGCACCACGAGCTATTGGCGCGACCAAATCGTGGTTTTGCAAGACCAATGTGAGCGCATGCGCGAGCCCCCTTTGGTGGCTTGAGCGTTGTAGGCCAAAGCTTCTCGTTGGAAGTTGTTGGAACTTGCTGGAACTTGCTGGAACTTGCCAATTGCCGAAATGCCGAAATGCCGAATTGGCGAATTGGGATACACCCCAAGGCCCCTAAAATACAGCAGCCGCACAAAGTCGGCGTCGAGCGTTTTCAGGCGCCTCGTTTTCTTCCCATCTTTAAGACACCACGCCCCATCATCCCATGACCACACCCACTTTGACACGGCTCAATAAACGCATGGCAGAGCTCGGCTTGTGCTCGCGCCGTGAGGCCGACGACTGGATCGACAAAGGCTGGGTCTATGTCAACAAAACCCCGGCCCACATGGGCATGAAGGTGCTCGAAGGCGACGTGATCGAGGTCAAGAACTTGGCCACGCAAGAGCAGTCTGAGCGGGTGACGATTTTGCTCAACAAGCCGGTGGGCTATGTCAGTGCCCAGGCCGAGGACGGGCACACCCCGGCCATGGCCTTGATCCAAGCACAGAACCACTGGACCCAGGATCGCTCGACTTGGCGTTTCCACCACGGACAATTGCGGGGCTTGGCGCCCGCCGGGCGCTTGGACATCGACTCGGTGGGGCTTTTGGTGCTCACCCAAGACGGCCGAGTGGCGCGCCAACTCATCGGTGAAGACGCCGACATGGAAAAAGAGTATTTGGTGCGGGTGCAGTATGTGGGTGAGGGTAAGGGCCAGAACCCGGCCCAAAGGGGCTATTTGAAGGATTTTCCTGACCATGAGTGGGACGCCCAGCCTTCTTCCAATGTGGCCAAAACCAATCCCAACAGTGCCCAAGCACTGTTCCCCGCGGCCAAACTCTCCGTCTTGCGCCATGGCTTGAGCCTGGACGGCCAAGCCCTGAAACCCGCTGGTGTGGAGTGGCAAAACCCCGATCAGTTGCGCTTTGTGCTCAAAGAGGGCAAAAAACGCCAAATCCGCCGCATGTGTGAGTTGGTGGGCTTGAGCGTCGTGGGATTAAAACGCATCCGCATGGGCCAAGTGAGCCTGGGCGCCTTGCCCACCGGCCAGTGGCGATATTTGGGCCCCCATGAGCGGTTTTAGTGCTGAGCCTGCAAAATGTTTTCGGCAACAACAGGGCTTTGCTTTCATCGTACAAAAAGCACAAGTTGACGCATAAAAGTTGAGTAAAAAAAATGCGACAACGGGTCTGAAATGGGTCACCGTTAGACCGGCGTGCACATCGAAAGAGGTTTCTGCTCGGTCAAGCACGGGGTTCTCAAGCGGCGGCCACAAGGTCAATGCATGAGCCCGCGAACCCCTCGCCGGCTGCTTTTAGAGTCCCTTGGCTTTGGCCATGGGGAGCGTTCAGACCAACGCTGAAGACGGAAAAAGTGCATTTTTGACCCCTTGAAACTCGGCTGGCCCGCCCTTATATAAGCTTGAACAACGCTTCCTGAACACGTGCAGGAAGAGATTTCTCACTTTCTCCCTTTATTCATCGATCATGACCAAGCAAACCCATGCATTTCAAGCCGAGGTGGCCCAGCTCCTGCACCTTGTCACCCATTCCCTGTATTCCAACAAAGAGATTTTTTTACGAGAACTCATCTCCAATGCGTCGGACGCCTGTGACAAGCTGCGCTATGAGGCCTTGAACAAGGGCGATTTGTACGAAGACCAGCCCAATTTGGAAATCAGGGTGAGTTTTGACAAAGAGAAAAAAACCCTCACCATCCACGACAACGGCATTGGCATGAGCCAAGCCGAAGCGATTGACCACCTGGGCACGATTGCCAAGAGCGGTACCAAGGACTTCATGTCGCGATTGGAGTCCACCCAAAAAAGTGACGCCAAAGAGCAAGGTGCTTTGATTGGCCAGTTTGGCGTGGGTTTTTACTCGGGTTATATCGTGGCCGACAAAATTGAGGTGATCACTCGCCGTGCCGGCGCGCCAGCCAGCGAAGGCGTGTGTTGGACCTCTCCAGGGACAGGCGAGTTTGAAGTCGAAGCGATGGACTGCCCCGAGCGTGGTACCTCGGTGGTGCTGCATTTGCGAGACGACGCCCATGAGTATTTGAGCGCTTGGAAGCTCAAGGGCATCATCTCCAAGTATTCGGACCACATTTCCTTGCCGATTTTGATGCGCAAAGAGGAGTGGAAAGACGGCGAGAATGACCAGCCCGGTGAAATGGTGGTGACCGACGAGTGGGAAACCGTCAACAAAGCGAGTGCCTTGTGGACCCGCGCCAAAAAGGACATCAGCACCGAAGAGTACCAAGAGTTCTACAAAGCCGTTTCCCACGACTTCGAAGCCCCCTTGAGTTGGACCCACAACCGAGTCGAAGGCTCCACCGAGTACACGCAGCTGCTCTACATCCCCGCCAAGGCACCCTTTGATCTCTGGAACCGGGAAAAAAGAGCGGGCATCAAGCTCTATGTCAAACGCGTGTTCATCATGGACGACGCCGAGAGTTTGATGCCGGTATATTTGCGTTTTGTCAAAGGCGTGATCGACTCGGCCGATTTGCCCCTGAATGTCAGCCGCGAGCTGTTGCAAGAAAGCCGCGACGTCAAAGCGATTCGCGAGGGCAATACCCGCCGGGTGCTGTCCATGCTCGAGGATTTGTCCAACAAAGACACGCCCGCCGCGGACGCGAGCGACGAGGACAAAAAAGAGGCAGGCCAATACACCAAGTTCTACGAAGCGTTTGGTGCGGTGATCAAAGAGGGTCTTGGAGAAGACTTCAGCAACCAAGAAAAAATTGCCAAACTGCTCCGCTTTGCCTCCACCCACGACAGTGAAACCTTGGGCAAAGCCAGCGTCTCCTTTGCGCAATACAAAGCGCGCATGAAAGAGGGGCAAGAGGCGATTTACTACATCACCGCCGAGACCTTGGCCGCTGCCAAGAACAGCCCACAGCTTGAGGTGTTCAAGAAAAAAGGCCTCGAAGTTTTGCTCATGGCCGACCGCGTGGACGAGTGGGCCTTGGGCTTTTTGACGCAGTTTGATGGCACGCCGCTGCAAAGTGTTGCCAAGGGTGCGGTCGACCTGGGCAAGTTGCAAGATGAAGGCGAGAAGGCTGCTGCTGAAAAGGCCGCGGAATCTTTTAAGCCCGTGCTGGCCAAACTCAAAGAGGCCTTGAAAGACAAGGCCGAGGACGTGCGCGTGACCACCCGATTGGTCGACTCGCCCGCTTGTTTGGTGGTGAAGGACCAAGGCATGTCGCTGCAAATGTCACGCATGCTCAAACAAGCCGGCCAAGAGGCGCCTGAGGTCAAGCCCGTCTTGGAGGTCAACCCCGATCACCCCTTGGTGAAGAAGTTAGAAAGCGCCGAGGCGGCCATGCACTTCCATGATTTGGCGCACATCGTCTTTGACCAAGCGGTCTTGGCCGAAGGCGGTCTGCCCGAGGATCCAGCGGCCTATGTGAAGCGGGTCAACGCCTTGTTGGTCTAAAGCCCAAGGTGGCAAGGGGGCAAGGGAGCAAGGGGGCCGCGGTGAGTCTGCACACCGCGGTCAAAGAAATGGGCTCATTCAAAGCCGCTCTTGGCCCTGAGGGACGCATGCATGGGGCTGATGAGCTGCTGCAAAAAGGCTTGGGCCAAGGCCACTTGCGCACCCACGCGCGGCGCAGCATCGTCGGCTTGGCAGCGCACCACACTGTAGAGCGTCTTCAAGGCGTGGTCTGGCGGTAAAGGCTCGACCCACTGCACGCCGTGTGTTGCCAAGATTTCGGTTTTTTGTGTGCAACCCAAGGCCCCTGGACGGGCCTCCTTGGCCATTTGCGCCATGGCGGTCGCCCCATTGGGAAAACTCTGCAGCTTCGGGGCGCAGGCTTGCCACAAGCCCAAACGCTCAAGCACGGCCTTCACATGGATGCCGGCCGTGGACTTCTCCGGGTCGGGAATGTAGATCTGGCTGGCTTGGCGCAAAGTTTGCTGCAAGTGGGCATTGGGGTCGGAACCGGATTCGGAACCGGCTCCGGTTCCGGTTCCGGTTCCGGTTCCACTTGCCCGCCAGATGCCACTGTCGTCGCCACTGACTCGGGCAAGACCTGTGCTCACCAGTCCCAGGCCTTGCAAGGTGCTGGCTTGCACCCAGCCACGGTCTCCTAAAGACAGCAAAATGCTTTGCGAGGAGATCATCAAGTCGCAAGGCGTCGACCCCTCTTGCCCGCGTTCTTTCTCGAAAAGATCCACCATGGCACCGACCGCACCAAAACTCGCGTTCAGTTGCAGCCTGGGCGTGCTGGCACCTTGGTTGATGAGCTCGGTCAAGGACAGCACCAGGCTTTGGGCGGCACCGGCGCTGATGATGCGCAACTGGCCTTGCAGTGCAGGGAAGGCTTCGGGGTTGGAAGAGGTGTTCATGGTGCAGGCATAAGAGAAATCAAGGGACAAGCGCGCATCATAGGCGATGGACTTGGTGTATCGATCTTGGGGCCTTAGTTTTGTTGGCCCATTTTTTTGACCACTTCTTCCATGCGCTGAATGTCCAGACCCACATAAGCCTCAAACTCAGGGCTGTCCAAATAGGCCATGGGCGAGCCCGCGCCTTGAATGGCCTCGATCACTTTGGGGTCTGCAGCGGCGGCCTTGGCCGCCGAGCGAATTTTCTGCGCAATGGCCTCTGGTGTGGTGCTGGGAATAAAAAGCCCTGACCACTGTGCATACTCGGCATTGAAGCCCTGGGATTTGAGGCTCGCCAGTTCAGGCAAAGCGCTCAGTCGAGCCGTGCCCCAATGCCCCAAGACCCTCAATTTGCCCGCGCGAATGTGCTGCAGCACGGTGGCAGGACCGGTCGAGACGGCGTCAATTTGGCCGCCCAAAAGAGACACAACCGCAGGACCCGCGCCCGTGTAAGGAATGTGGTTCAAGCGGATGCCGCTGGTCTGGGCCAAGATCTCCATGGGCACGTGCATGGTGCCGTAGTTGCCCGAGGAGCCATAGCTGATGATGCCAGGACGCTTCTTGGCGTCATCGATGAAGTCTTGGGTGGTTTTCCAAGGCGAGTCGGCCCGCACCGCCAAGACAGTGGGGTCGGCGGTGAAGCGGGCAATGGCTTTGAGCTCTTTGTGTTGGAACATGGGACTGCGCCCGAGCACCGTGTCGGCAGTGGGCAAAACACTCAAGGACGAGAGCGCCATGAGGAGCGTGTAGCCGTCCGCCCGGGCGTGGGCCACATGGGCCATGCCAATGCCACCTCCAGCACCCGGTTTGTTCTCGATCACAACGGCCTGGCCCAACTCTCTGGACATCGACTCGGCCACGGGTCTTGCGACAATGTCGGCGACACCCCCCGGGGGAAAAGGCACCACCATCGTGATGGTTTTGCTGGGATAGGCAGCGCCTGGATTGTTGCTTTGTGCCCAAAGGGGTGAAGCCAAGCCGGTCAAAAGCACCCAGGCAGCGCAAAGGCGAAAAGGAAGTGTGTGTTGCATCAAAGTGTCTTTCTAAAGAGCTGTCATTATCAAGTTGGAAATGACAGGCCCATATCGGTGGAAACAGGGGGGAGCAAAAGGCGTTGTGGCGTCAACCTCAAAAACCAAAGCTTAATTCTCAAATCGAATCGACAAAGGATGAAATTTTGATGACAATGCAGGGGAGAAGTTGATAAACCCATTCTGGGGGAACCAGACCCACAAGGGGCGGGTGTGGGACGTGTGAAACGTGTGAGACGTATGAGACGTATGGGAAGTCAGTGAAATAAGTGAAGTTAGGTTAGTCAGTGAAATATGGGACAAGTGCCCAGTCATTTAAAACAACAAAAGGGATCCTTCGACATGAAGAAAGACAACAGTTTTGCTCGTATGGGCTTGGCGTGGGTAGGCTTGGCGTTGACGCTGGCCGTGGGCTTGGGCTTGAGTGCGGGGGCGGCTGCGGCTGAATACCCCAACAAGGACAAACCCATCACCTTGATTGTGCCGTTTGCTGCAGGCGGTCCCACCGACCGTGTTGCGCGCGACCTGTCCGAAGCCCTTCGCAAAAGCATGGGTGCCAATGTCTTGGTGGAAAACGATGCGGGCGGGCCTGGTGGCTTGATTGGGGCGAGCAAACTGCTGCGCTCCACCCCAGACGGTTATACCTTGATGGTGCACCACATTGCCATGGGAATTTTCCCCTCACTCGTTAGGAATTTGCCCTTCAAGGTCGAGACGGACTTTGAATATTTGGGCATGATCAACGATGTGCCCATGACCTTGATTGGTAAGCCTCAATTGCCCGCCAACACCTACAAGGAGTTGCTCGCTTGGGTCGCGGCCAACAAAGGCCACATCAATTTGGCCAATGCCGGCTTGGCCAGCGCATCCCAACTGTGCGGCATGCTTTGGCAGGCCTCGATTCAAGTGGACATGACTTCTGTGCCCTACAAAGGCACGGCACCGGCGATGACGGACTTGATTGGTGGGCAGGTGGACTTGATGTGTGACCAAACCACCAGCACCACCTCGCAAATCGAGGGCAAGAAAGTCAAAGCCTTTGGTGTGACCACCTTAAAGAGACTCAACATCCCGGCACTCAAAGACCTGGCCACCTTGGATGAGTTGGGGGACAAGGGCTTCCAAGTGACGATTTGGCACGGTTTGTATGGCCCCAAAGGCATGCCTGCCGACGTGATCGCCAAAATCAACGCCGGCTTGAAAGCCGCCTTGAAGGATCCCGAGTTCCTCAAAAAGCAAGAGGACTTGGGTGCGGTGGTGATCAGCGACAAACGCTCTGACCCGGCCGAACACAAGAAGTTTGTCGCCAGCGAAATCGCCCGTTGGTCCCCCGTGATCAAGGCCGCCAACGTCTACGCAGATTGATGATCCAAGGCCTTGGCACGGCAGGTGCGCGAGCTCAGATTTTGCGCCACAGCGAGCCTCGGTTTAAAATACGGGTGTTTTTATAAAAGTGCTGGCCGACCCTGTCGCTGGCACTTTTGTCTTTGAGTACCCACCCCTTTTTTACTGAAACTGAGTCCATGGTTCAAATTCAAGTCGTCGAATTCAACGGCGCCATTCATGATGTCGAGGCCCTAGAAGGTCAAACGCTCTTGCAAGCCACCCTGGACGCGGGGATTGACGGGTTTGCTGCCGAGTGCGGGGGCTGCTGTGTCTGTGCCACTTGCCACTGCATGGTGGCGCCCGAGGCCTTGGACCGCTTGCCCGCAGCGGCCAGCGATGAGGAGCAAATGCTCGACTTCACCGCCGAGCCCAGGCAGGCCAACAGCCGACTGGCCTGTCAGATCAAGATCACAAGTGATCTTGCGGGCATTCAGTTCTTGATGCCCAAGCGGCAATATTGAGCTTTTAACGGTTGTTGGATGGGCCGTTGGCGAGAGATGGATCGCTTGACCCAAGGCTTCCCAAGGCTTACCCAAGACCTTCCCAAGACCTTCCCAAGACC
>CAILYC010000013.1 GCA_903838355.1 uncultured Burkholderiales bacterium
GGTGGATGAATTTCTCACCGGTTTTGTGATTTTCAATCTGCAGTGCCAGCGCTTTATTCCAGACGTACCGACAAGAACCAACGATACGACGCATTGCACGCTGCTGTTCTCCATTGGGCTCCATCAGAAATTGGTAGACTTGCAAGCGTTTCATGCCTCAATTATGCCTTGGTCTATGAGAAATAACAACGAGATTCGCCAAGGGAGGACACTGTGTTTATGATTCGCCAAAAGCAATATCCAAGCGTTGTTAAAAAGCTGTGGTGTAACGCGCTAGGGTAGCCATCTGATTTTGCAGCCTCGTGTGGTGGCGCTCAGGTAGCGATCATTCGCCAAGACATCGAACAACATCGAACAACATCGAACAACAGCAAACACCCAAACAGCCGACCACCCGAAACACCTTCGGTGTCCGCGCTCTTCATCCTCCCCCTTAACGCAGAGGATTTCCGCGCACCCTGTTAAATGGTTGGCACTGCAATATAGCCTGGTGGTCTTAGCCTTTTTAGGGCTGACTTGGGGCTCAAGTGGGGCTCGATTGGGGCTGACTTGCTGCGACGGGTTCTTTTTAATGCCTACAAATTAAACATTCAATTTCAATAATAAGTGGCTGAGGCTCGAGCCGTCAACGTTTGCCCGCACATGCCCTGTGCTCAGCAAGTGCTTTTGGAAGCTTGACGGCCATCGGACTCAATTTGTGTCCTCAAAGCCTTGGTAAAACACCGTGCAGCTGTAGGCGCTACTGGCCATGGAGAGCGATGAGATCGTTTGCGTCTTATCCGAGTTTTTTCTGTTGAGCTTAATCTTGATTTGTTGTCACCACCTCAAGGGCTAATTTTGCTGCGATTTTTCCTTCGTCTGTGGGAACGACCCAAACCTCTATGGAACTAGAATTTTTGCTGATCAGCAATGCTTTTTCAGGACTTGCATTTTGATTTTTCAATGAATCCAACTCGATTCCTAGCCACGCCAATTCACTGCAGACACTCTCGCGCAGTAGATGATCGTGCTCTCCTATTCCGCCACTAAAAGCAACCACATCAAGCCCTTTCATGCACGCTATCATGGCACCGCTTTCTCTGACCACTCTATGAGTAAAAAGATCGATTGCTTTTTTAGACAAAGTTGAAGGATTGGATCTCAAGGTTCTCATGTCTGCTGAAACGGTTGACACACCCAGTAAACCACTTTCAGAATACAAAAGGGTTTCCAGCTGATGAGGAGTAAAGCCCTCGCGAAGTAAGTACAACATCACCCCTGGATCCAATGCTCCAACACGCGTACCCATCATCAATCCATCCAGGGTTGAGAAACCCATCGTTGTTGCCATGCTTTTGCCATTGACAGCCGCACACAAACTCGCACCATTGCCCAGATGTGCCATGAGCACTCTTTCATGCGCGCGTGAAGAGCATGCTTGCAAGGAGCCGATGATGAACTGATAGGATAATCCATGAAAACCATATTTTTTGATATTTTTTTCGGTAAGACTCGGAGGCAGTGCCAATGCGGTTTCTACTGAGGGTATTGAGCTGTGGTAAGCCGTGTCAAAGCAAAGGACCTGAGGTAAGTGCGGAAATGCTTTCATGAATACCTGCACGCCCTTCAAGTTGTGAGGTTGATGCAAGGGTGCCAATGCGTTGAGGCGTGCGAGATCCTTTAATACTTCATCATTTGCAATTACGCTTTTCTGGTAAATGCTAGCGCCATGGACTATTCGGTGAGAGAGTGCTTTGATCGGGGGGGTGTGAGTCAATGCAGAGATCAATTCTTTGAGTTGACTCAATGCACTGGTGAATGGATCGTCATCTGCGGTGTTGAGTAAGCAGTGTGTGCTTTGGTCCTTTGAGGTGTATTGAAGCGTGGGGCTGCCGCCAGGCTCCAGTCCTTGAAATTCACCTTTCAGCACAGAATTCAAAACTTCTCTGTGATTGTACGGATAGATGGAGAATTTGAGGCTTGAGGAGCCTGCATTGATCGATAGGATTGCCATGGATGTTTGGATGCAGCTATCGAATGCGCTCAAAATATTAGCTTGCAGACCTATGAGCATGAGCCACCAGCAGCGCCAAAAGCGCAGAAGCCACTCTTGTTTTAGAGCTGTCAGCTCGGCTGGTGAGTGCAATCGGAATCTTTGCGCCCAAGACAATGCCCGCACAATTCGCACCAGCGAAATATTCCAATTGTTTGGCAAGCATATTGCCTGATTCCAAATCCGGAACCATCAAAATATCTGCATCGCCGGCCACCAAGGATTGAATTCCTTTGATGTGGGCTGCGTGAACGGAAATGGCGTTGTCAAAGGCCAACGGCCCGTCCAATATCCCACCTTTGATTTGACCTCGCTCAGCCATTTTGCACAGTGCGGCTGCGTCGATGGTCGATGGCATGTCCGGATTGACCATTTCAATGGCAGCCAATATGGCAACCTTGGGATTGTTGACGCCCAAGATGGCACTAAAGTCAATGGCATTTTGAATGATATCAACTTTTTCCAAGAGCGTGGGTCTGATATTGAGTGCGGCGTCGGTGATCAGTAAAGCTTTACTGTACATCGGAATATCGAACCGGAAGACGTGTGAGAGGCGGCGGCCTGTGTGTAATTCTGCTCGACTCAAGATGGCGTGAATAAGTTCATCGGTGTGCAAACTGCCTTTCATCATCATCTCAACTCTGCCGTCAATCGCCAAGTCTGCAGCTTTATCCGCTGCAGCATGGCTATGGGCGACATCGATCAATTCGAATGGCTCGAGGTCGATTCCTTGAGTCTGAGCAATGGCTTTTATCTTTTTGCTCGGCCCAATCAGTATAGGAATGATGAGTCCTGCCTTTGCAGAATCGATCGCACCCGATAGTGACTCGGCGTCACAGGGATGCACGACTGCACAAGAAACTTTCTCGAGAAGACTTGCTTTGCTCAGCAATGACCTAAACCTAGCTTCGGGATCAAATATTTGGATTTGGGGTGTACTGGCCCGAGGTCGGTACATTTTTTGAGTCGGTGCAACAATGCGAGCCATACCATGGATAACTTGTTCACCTTTTTGGTTTTCAATTGTGCAATTGAGTTGTATTTTGTTTTTATCCTCTTTGGCAACTACGATTGCATTCACGGATAAGGTATCTCCTACTTTCACCGGCCGCATGAAGTGGAGGTCTTGTTCTAAATAAATGGTCCCTGCTCCGGGAAATTGGGTTTCAAGAAAGACTGAAATCAATGCACCACCCCACATGCCATGGGCAATGGCGCCACGAAACATGGTGCCATTGGCATATTCTGAGTCAAGTTGACAAGGGTTGGCGTCACCACAGACTGCAGCAAAGGCCTGGATATCTTGCATCGTCAGGGTGCGCAAGAGCCGAGCACTTTGACCTATGGCGAGCTCTTCATAGGTAAAATTCGGGATCAAGTCCTCATTCGATTTTTGATGGTCGTTCATGCCTTCAGAAAAAGATGAGATTGATAGGGTGATGGACCCACAACAACCCCACCCTTAACCCCAATCAACTTCGATTAAAAGCGGTAAGTTGCGCCAATGGCAAAGGTCGTCGGGTTGAGGCCCAGTTGGCCAATGTTTTGAGAACCCACGTAAACATCGGTTTTCATTTGAATGTATTTGACATCGACATTCACACCCCAGTTTTTATCGACCATGTAGTCAAAACCCACCTGAGCCACAGCGCCAGTACTATTGGAGTTGACCGCTGCAGAACCATTTAAGATGTTCACACCGGTAAAGCTGGTGTAGTTCACTCCAAGGCCAACGTAGGGCTTGACGAGACCCAGGTCAGTAAAATAATATTGAATGACCAAGGAGGGTGGTAAACCTTTGAGCTGCCCCGCGCTACTGCCACCGACATTGATATCGATCGATTGTGGATAAGTGAGACTCAATTCCAGAGCAATATTTTTTTGTAAAAAATAGGAAATGTCGACTTCAGGAATGGTTTTGTTTTTCGCAGTGACATTGGTGGTGTTCAATCCATTGTTTTGTTGGTTGGCCCAATTCAATTGCAATGCCCGCGCTCTGATAAGCCAAGGCTGATCAACCTCTTGCCCCCACGATGGGGTTGCCACAAAGGATGATAAGGCCAAGGGCAAAAGAATGAGTCCTTTGTGAATGATGCTTTTCATGTGATGTCTTTCTTGTTTAGGATTGATCATTCTTTCTCATAGAGAATTAATAGTATTGATATCCATCAAGGTAAATGACTAAAACATTTCAACTTTACCAACCAGCATCGTTGACATCTTCGCAAGGATTGTTTTTTTGTTTTCAATATTTCATTTTTTATATCAATGATTTTGTATTTTCTCGCGAGCCATTGCCGGCTCTAATTGATTCAAGCGCAATGGTGGAAATGTGAGAAAGGCTTTTTTTAAGAAATATAAAAATGAAATTCGCGAAGCTTTGATTCTTTAAGCTTTGATCAAAAATTTATGTCTTTTGACATCATGAAACTTTCATGTTTTTGGCGGGAGTGACCTCAATCCATTTTTTTAAAATTTAAAAATAGAAAAAATTAGGCACGGCTCCATTTAAAAAGGTGCCATGAGTGCCTGAAATTTGCCTGAAATTTGCCTGGACTTCTATTGGGCTTTTCTAGACCTACGCTTAGTCCTTCAAGCGAGTGTTTTGCGGGAACAAAAACTTCTTGGCCTCATCGTCAAGCTCGGCCTTGAAGACGTGGCGCGATTTGAGTGCTTCGGCAGCCACGGCGGCAGGTCTGGCATTGATCTCATCGAGAAGACGTTTGAGGTGAGGGTAGGTACTCCAAGCATCGGGCAAGCCCAAAACATAGGGCACCATGCGCACCCAACCCCAAAACGCCATGTCGACAATGCTGTAGTGATCCCCGAGCATGTAGTGCGAGGTGGCCAAATGGTCATTGATGATTTTCCAGTGGCGATGGGCCTCAAAGTCATAACGATTGAGCGCATAGGTTTTGGGCTCAGGCGCGGCGTGACGGAAATGCACCGATTGTCCAGAAAACGGTCCCACGCCAGAGGCAATGAACATGAGCCATGACAAGAGCTCGGCGCGCTCAGGCGTGCCCGCCTTCAAGGGCATGAAACGCTCAGCTTTTTCAGCCAAATAAAGAAGAATGGCATTGCTGTCAAACACCACAACGCCGTTGTCCACAATGGCGGGGACTTTGGCATTGGGGTTGATCTTTAAAAAGGACTTGCCAAACTGCTCGCCTTTGCGGGTGTCCACAGGAATGGCTTCATAGGCCAAGCCCAACTCTTCGAGCAGCAAGGCCACCTTCATGGGGTTGGGGGCCGCGTTGTAGTAAAACTCAATCATGGTCATTGTCTTTCAAGTCAAGGATTGGAGGGTTCCATGATTGAATATAGCACCAAGTCGATGCCCTGCGCTTTCGTCATGAAGCGCGACCTTTGCCCCCCAGATATTGCCCCCTCGCGCTTGACACTTGGAAAATTGCAAATCGCTCTAGGGTTAATACTCTTCACACCGAAAAACAAATGAATTAAATTTTGGACGGTTAATCTCATATTAATATCAAAGTAAGCCCCATGAAACGACACTTTTATTCGCTGCTGATGGCCAGTGGTGTGCTGCTCAGCGCATCCGCCATTGCCCAAAGTAGCCCCCCGCAAATACAATTTGATTCTGTCAAAGACTTCTTGAAGTTGCCCCTCAATGTGCATTTTGGTGAGGTCGCAGGCATCGCCGTGAACTCCAAGAAACATGTGTTCATTTTCTCTCGAAGCGGCAACCCTGGACCGGCTTATGCTGCGCGAGCGGCCCAACTCTTTGAGTTTGGTGCAGACGGCAAATTCATCCGTGAAATTGGCAAAGACCTCTATGCCTGGTCCTTTGCACACACGGTTCGAATCGATGCCAAGGACAATATTTGGGTCACCGACAAGGGCTCGGACATGGTGATTCGCTTCAACCCCAAGGGCGAAGTGACCCTGGTAATTGGTCGCAAACAAGAGGCCTCCGACGAGGACACCGAACCCTTGAAGCACCCCAAGCCTCCTCTACCTGCTGAAGACGGGCGGTTTCGCCAAGTCACCGACGTCACCTGGGACCCGGCGGGCAACATCTTCATCTCTGACGGCTACATCAATTCCCGCGTGGCCAAGCTTGACCCCAACGGCAACTGGTTGAAGTCTTGGGGAGATCGAGGCGACAAAGAGGGTGAATTCAACACGCCCCACAGCATTGCCGCCGACGCTCAAGGCAACATCTATGTGGCCGATCGATTCAATCGCCGCATTCAAGTCTTTGACGGCGAAGGGCATTACTTGAGATCCCTCGTCATCAATGTTCCCTTTGACAAGAGCGTCAAACCCGTCATCGGCAATCCACTCGATCCCAATGCCACCAAAGGCACACAGTCACCTGGTGCACCCTGGGCCATTTGCATCACCCCAGGACCCAATCAAGTGCTGTTTGCTTCTGATGCCTACCCAGGTCGCGTCTACAAATTGAGCCTTCAAGGCGAGGTTTTGGGGGTGATTGGAGAAGCGGGCAGACAACTCAAACAGTTTGGCTGGATTCATGAGATCGCGTGCCCAAGCGAGAAAGAAATTTATGTAGCCGAACTCTTGAATTGGAGAGCACAAAAGTTGCTGCTGCATTAAGACAGGTCACTCAAAGACGCGCCATGGCCAATGAGGGCTGACTTCATGAGATGTCAGCCCATTTTTAATGGGAGTGAAATTTTTCTTGAGTCTTTTGTTGTGTCACAAGTTATCGCTAATTGCGCCATGCGCCAAAGATCCTAGTCGCTAATGGTAACTACTCGAACAACATGTTGAGCTTGGTATTAAGCTCATGGTCTCCCACCCGCAAAGGGTGCTTCCCCACCCCACACGATAGGTGACTGCCATGACTTTTCCCGTTTCAGCAAAGACGGCCAACACCCGCTTCATGCAAAAGCCTATCGCCTTGCTCCTGAGCATGGGCATGGGCTTGGGCTTGGTGCTGTGCGATGGCGCCCAAGCGCAACTGGCCAAACACAAAGATTTAACCGCCGCCTTGGCCATTACCATTGCGCAAACGGCCATCAACACCTGCAAAACAAATGGCTACAACGTCTCAGCCACCGTCGTGGGTCGCAATGGCGAGGTGATTGCGCAAATCCGGGGTGACAACACCGGGCCCCACACCTTTGAGAACAGCTTTAGGAAAGCTTTCACGGCCCGAACCTTCAAAGTCGCGTCGGGTGAAATTGTCAACCGCTTGAAAGCCGATCCCAGTTTTGCGCTCATCCATTTGGAGCACGTGATTGCCAACCAAGGCGGCCTTCCGATCAAGGTCGATGACGATGTGATTGGTGGGGCGGGGGTTTCGGGCGCGCCCGGGGGAGACAAAGACGAAGCCTGCGTGAAAGCCGGTCTCGACAAAGTGGCCGATCAACTCAATTGAGGCCCTGCGTCTAGCAAGACTCAGGCGCCAGGACTCACTCGAGCTTGACGCCCACGAGCTTGATGATCTTCTCCCACTTTTGGGCGTCGAGCGCGATTTGCGCGCCATATTGATCGCTGTTGCTGTTGATCACGTCCGCGCCCATTTTGTTGAGCTGCTCGGCCATGTCGCCTTGACTCAAAACCGTTGAGACATCGGCGCGAATTTTGGCGACAATGTCAGCAGGCGTGTTCAAAGGCGCCACCAAGCCAAACCAATTGACAAACTCATAACCTGGAACGCCTGCTTCGGCCACCGTCGGCACTTTGGGTATAAGCGCTGAGCGCTGAGGACCGAGCACCGCGATCGCTTTGAGTTGCCCCGACAAGATATAGGGCAAGGTCTGCACCAGGCTGTCCATGGTGAAGCTCACTTGACCGGCCAGCAAGTCGGCAATGCTCGGTGCACTGCCTTTGTAGGGGATATGAACAAAATCCGTGCCCGTCATGTTTTTAAAGAGCTCAATGGCCAAGTGGGGAGCTCCGCCTGAGCCCGATGAGGCGTAGTTGAATTGACCGGGCTTTTGCTTGCCCAGCGCAATCATCTCTTTGACCGTATTTGCAGGAAATGAAGGATGGGCCACCAACACAAAATTCACCCCCACCACATTGGTGATGGGCGTCAAGGCTTTGACGGGGTTGATCTCCATGGGGTAGATGAACTGGTTCATTGTGAGGTTGCCCAAAGTGGCCATGAGCAAGGTGTAGCCATTGGGCTCGGCCTTGGCGGTCAGGGTCGTGCCAATGACGCCGGCGGCACCTCCTTTGTTGTCAACGATCACTTGCTTGCCCCAAAGCGTGCTCAAGCGCTGGGCGACCTTCCTCGCCACGATATCAGTCCCACCCCCCGCAGGGAAAGCCACAATCAAGGTGACGGGTCGATTGGGATAGGACTCCGCTGCTGACGCATGCACCGGATTGGACAATAAACCCAAGCCCAGGAGGGCACACAAGAAGGCACCCAAAAAGGCGCCCAAGAGGGGGCCTATTTTGACTTGAACGCACCACGATCGTTGTTCTTGCATTGCGTGACCCTTGTGATTAATCATTTTTCAACACTGCCCACAGCGTATCAGACCAATGGCCTGGCTAAAATAATGTTTACCCTAGACCTCACTTCAAAGGCAGCTGTCCATGCACCACGCCCAAGCCAAGCTCACCCTTCGCCCATTTGATCCAGAAATTTTGGCCCAGTGGTTCGTGGAGTCTCACGCCACGCGCAAAGCGTTCACGCGCGCGCCAAAAGCCATCCGAGCCACCACCCAAGAGCAGGCGTGCGCCGCGCAAAAAGCCTTTGTCAAAATGAAAAGCCTACAGTGTGGCCCCAGCGTGGGCTGGAAGATTGCACTGTCCACCCCAGTCATGCAAAAAATGGTGGGGCTAGATGCCCCTGTCGCTGCACGCTTGCACCAAAAACAAATTGTGAGTGCGCCTGCCCAAACCGTTTTATCGTCCTACACCCGCTTGATCGTTGAGTTTGAGATTGCGGTTCGCATGAGTCGCGACCTCAAAGCCCAATTCAATCCTCACACTGCTGCCTCGGTGCGAGAGGCGGTGGGCTTTGTGGCGCCAGCGATCGAATTGGCGGATGATCGCAGGGCCGTTTATCCCGAGATGCAAGACAAGGGGCTCGAACTCTTGGCCGACAACGCTTGGAACGAGGGGGTGATCTTGGGGCCCGAGATGGCACTCACTCAACTTCTCCCGTTCTCCAGTGTTTGGGGTGAACAAGACGGTTTGGCTCAAATCAAGGGCGACGTCTATCTCAATGGTGAAAGCATTGGCGCAGGCGTTGGTGCCGATTTGATGGGCCACCCGCTGGAGGCCTTGGCCTGGCTGGCCAATGCGGCCAACCACAGAGGCGAGTACTTAAAGCAGGGACAGTTGTGTATTTTGGGCTCGCTCGTGAGCTCGAAGTTCCCCAAAATCCACGACCGTTTCCGCTTTGAACTCCAGGGCTTTGCCCCCATTGAACTCAGTATCGTGTAAGTCGCGCTCAGCGCTTGTTTAAAACACCTCTGGCACGTACATCTCGGGCGGAATGGGGCCGCGCAAATAGTCTGGGTTGTGCACGCGTGCGGGCAAGTCCACCAAGGGGTGCTCGAGAGCTTGGTATTGCACTTGAGTGAGCAAGTGCGTGATGCAGTTGATGCGGGCCTTCTTTTTGTTGTCCGCTTGCACGACCCACCAAGGCGCGTCGGCCGTGTGGGTTCTCTCGAGCATCTTTTCTTTGGCCTTGGTGTAATCCTCCCATCTGCGCCTTGACTCCAAGTCCATGGGCGAGAGCTTCCACTGCTTCAAGGGGTCTTTGATGCGGGTGGTGAATCGCATGTGCTGCTCGTCGTCGGAGATGGAGAACCAGTATTTCACCAAAATGATGCCTGAACGAATGAGCATGTTCTCAAACTCGGGAACCGTGTTGAAGAACTCTTCGTACTGCTCATCGTTGCAAAAACCCATGACTTTCTCGACACCGGCACGGTTGTACCAACTGCGGTCAAAGAGCACCATCTCGCCGCCAGCGGGCAGATGCGAGACGTAGCGCTGGAAATACCACTGACTGCGCTCACGCTCGCTGGGTGCGGGCAGGGCCGCCACGCGGCACACCCTGGGATTCAAGCGTTGGGTGATGCGTTTGATCGCACCGCCCTTGCCGGCAGCATCTCGTCCTTCAAAGATCACCACGATTTTGAGCTTTTGGTGGACGACCCAGTCTTGCAGTTTGACCAACTCGCCTTGGAGGCGAAAAAGCTCCTTGAAGTAGCGCTGGCGCTCGAGCTTATCGCCCTCACTCAGATCGGCAAAACTCACCTCTTCGTCATCAAGCTCAATCTCGAGCTCCTCATCAAAGGCGTCGAGCGCGTCTAAATAACTGCGGTATTTGAAATCGTCTTGTTCCATAGATTCACCCCTTGTGTGTCTTGATGCTGACACAAAACGGTGACACTTTCATGACCTAGGCAGTCAACAGCTCAGGCGAGTACCGGCTGCGGCTCGGGCTTGGCCACCGTGTTGATTTCGCGACCCTGGCCCAGGGCCTCATTGACGCGGGGCATGACCTCATGGGCCATGAGCTCCATCGAGCGACGACCCAAAGTCGGGTCGACCAAATCCATGCCAGCGTAGACGATCTCACCAAAATCTCCCGCCTCTTCTCTCAAGGCCAAGATTTGATCGACCACTTGGTTGACCGTGCCCTTCAAGACCAAGTCCTCGAGCAGCCTGTCCTCGGTGAGCAAGCTGTCGTCTTCGTCAGCAGTTTTCTTGAAGATCACATGACGCTTGCCCATCTTCATTTTTGTGAGCATTTGGCGATAGTAGTAGCGGTAGGGGCTGCTGGCATCGTCCGCCCCATAACGCTTGGCCGTTGCGTCGTCGTCGGCCACAAAGATGGTGCGCGCCACTCGCCAATCCGAGGACTTGGCCACTTCTCCCACCGAGGCCTTGCCCTCTTGGTAATTGGCCCAGTGACTGGACAACCAATGCGAGAGTAAGAAATTGGCCGACATCGGGTGAAAGTCTCTCTTGCCCATGGCGATCACGCCCTTGGAATGAGGCGCCACCACGGTGCCCACGATTTCGGGGCGGGGGCTTTGGTAGGGCTTCATCATGATGCCACGGCCAATGGAGGGCATAAACGTCTGCTCGGTCGTGACTTTGAAGCGGTTGTTCTCCAAATCGATTTTGTAAGGCGCTTCACGCTCCCAGATGGCCAAAATCACATCAATCGCTTCGGCAAACATTTGGTTTCGATCCTGCGCCAAAATTCCCAGTGCCTCCGCATCCGAAGACAAAGCGCCAGGGCTGATGCCAAAGATGAAGCGGCCTTTGGCCAGGTGGTCAAACATGGCCGCTTGGCTGGCCAGCAAAGTGGGGTGCGAGTGCGAGAGATTGGACGTTCCGGAGCCCAGTTTGATGGTTTTGGTCTGCTCGATCAAGGTCGCCAAAAACAAGAGGCTGTTGGTCACATTCTCCGCCTGGTCGGTGAGGTGCTCACCCACAAATGCATCGTAAAAACCCAAGCGATCGGCCAAGATGATGGTCTCACGGTCTTCTTGCAAGGTTTGGGTCAAGTCGCGCCCCAAGGGGTGCAAGGGCATGGTGAAGTAGCCTAAACGCATATCGCACTTTCTATGGATGGAATCGGAGGTTCGAATGGAACCAACTGTATTTTACGATGGGCGAGCAGGCCCTCAGACCGAACGCACTCACGGCTGCGATCAGGAAAAACCCTTTAACCATGGAGGAGCACCTTGTGACACAGTACAGGGCGCGCCAAGCCTTGTATATCCATCATCAAATTGTGGATTTTAGGGATGGTTTTGGCCTCGTTTTGAGCCTTTTAGGAAATCCTTCATTTTAGGTGTCTTTTGCATGAATTTTGACTCCACACCCACACCCAAGCTCACACCCACCCCCGCTCGCCAGTCAGCGCCGCACCTCAAAGGCGGCCAATCTTGGCAGCGTTGGGGCACCTTTTTAGTGCTGCTCATCGCAAGCTTGACTGTGCCGTGCGATCTGTGGGCAGCCGACACCCCACTGAACTACCCCAACCGCCCAGTCAAGTTGATTTTGCCCTATGCCGCAGGGGGCTTTTCTGATCAGGCCTCGCGCGTCATTGGCGAGAGTCTCACGCGCACATTGGGGCAGCCCTTTATCCTTGAGTCGAAGGCGGGCGGCGGCGGGCGAATCGGGGCGGAGTACATCACCAAAGTGGCGCCCGACGGCTACGAGCTTTTGATGACCACCAACGGCACCCACACCTACATGGCGGTGACCGAGAAAAACCTCTCCTATGACCCGATCAAGGACTTTACCCCCATCTCCTTGATTGGCACCTACGGCCTTTTGATGGTCATCAACCCCAGCATTCCCGCGCAAAACCTCACCGAATTCATCAAGTACGCTCGCGCCCATCCTGGGAGCCTCAATTACGCCACCTCAGGCGTGGGCAGTGGCCTGCATTTCGCCGGCGAACTCTTCAAATCCATGGCCGAGGTGAGCATGGTGCACATCCCTTACAAGGGGTCAGGCCCGGGCATGCAAGACGTGATTGCAGGCACGTGTCAGGTGATTTTTGATGGAGGGGCCAAGCCCTTTGTGGATGCGGGCAAGGTCCGACTCATCGGCACCACCTCGGCCAAGCGCGACCCGCGCTACCCCCAGATGCCCACGATGGGTGAGGCCGCGCTCACGGGTTATGATCTCACCTATTGGTTGGGACTCTTGGGTCCCAAGGGACTGCCCAAAGAAATTCAAATGAAACTCAACGCTGCCATCAAAACCGCCCTGGCCGAACGAGACGTGCAGGTCAAACTCAATGGCATGGGCCTGAATTTGGTGGGCAGCTCGCCCGAGGCCATGGTGAGCGACATTCAACAAGAAACAGAAAAATTACGCGCCATTGCCGCCACCATCCCCGGGGGTGTTCAGTGACCCCAAAGCCCGCTTGCTGTGGGTCAGACCCACAGCAGTCAAGGCACTTGTGTGTGTCAGACGTGCAAAATTTTTAATTCTTTTTCATATTTTTGATTCATTTTTAATCCCAGGAGTACCGCCTTGCCTATCGTAAAAATCAGAGACGTCAACATCAACTATCAAGTGAGCGGCGACCACGGACCTTGGCTGGTCTTGGTCACCGGTGGTCGCCGGGGGTTCACCGAGTTCAATGCCTTTGCACAAAAAATCGCCTCCAAAGGCTTTCGGGTGGTGTTGCATGACCGAAGAAACACGGGCGCCTCTGATGTGCTCATAAAGGGACAAGATGGTGAAGAAGAAATTTGGGCCGATGATTTGGCCCTGCTCTTAAAGCACTTGAACGCCACCCCCGCCTTTGTGGGGGGCACGTCCTCGGGTGCACGCCTCTCGATGTTGGTCTACAACCGCCACCCCGAGATCGTCAAAGGCTTGGTGCTCATGCGCATCACGGGTGGTGCATTCGCCGCTGGTCGCTTACCGAACGCCTACTACGGTCAATTCATCAAAGCGTGCCAAGAAGGTGGCATGAAGGCGGTGTGTGAGACCGAGCAGTACCAAGAAAGAATCCAGGCCAACCCCAGCAATTTGACACGCTTGATGGCCATGGACCCCAACGATTACATCTCGACCATGACCCATTGGCTCAACATCTTCAAGTCCGGCCCAGTGGCCCCGGTGCTGGGCATGGAGGTGGAAAAACTCCACGCGATCGATGTCCCCACCTTGGTGATTCCTGGCAACGACAAAACCCATGACTCACAAGGCGGCATCGCCACCGCCAAGCTCATCAAAAACGCCATACTCTACCAACTCCCCATCCAAGACGAGGATGTGGATGTGCTGCCCTTCTCCGCCTGGGCACCCCACGAAGAGGCCATGGCGCAAACCATTGCCAACTTCATGACCCAGGCCCAGACTTGAACCCAGCGCCCCCTCGATAGACGAGACCCCCTGGTCACCAAGCCTGGGAACAAGACGCAGATTTTTAAACCCTAGAAAGTGCCCCATGAACATTGCTCTACAAGCTCATCGCAACCGCTTGAATTTCGGGGGCAAACTGTGCTGGGTTCTCGTTTGGTGTTTGAGCCTAGCGGTCTCATCCCAAGCCGACACCTATCCAAGCAAACCCATTCGCGTGATCATCCCCGCCGGTGCTGGCGACAGTTGTGACACCTTGGTGCGGGTGCTCGGCCCCAAAGTTTCGGAGCGTATTGGTCAACCCTTTGTCCTGGACAACCGCCCAGGCTCATCGGGCCAATTGGGACTGAGCTTGATCAAGCAGGCGACGCCCGACGGCTACACCTTGGGCTGCGGACAAGGCGGCAACATGGTGATCGTGCCACTGGTCTATCAAAAGGTGCCTTACGACACGAAAAAAGATTTTGCCCCGATTGCACTCTTGGCCTCGAATTTCTTGGCCCTCATTGTCGGGCCCCACGTCCCTTACAAGACCACCGAGGAGCTCATCGCCTATGCCAAGAAAAATCCAGGTAGGATCGCCTTTGGCACCAATGGTGAGGGAGCTTTTTTACACATGGCCACCGAGCAGTTTAGCCAGCAAGCCGGGATCACCTATTTGCATGTACCTTACAAAAGCATGCCGGCGGTGTTCACTGAAATGTTGGGCGGTCAAATTGACGCGAGCTTGGCCTCCTACATTGCCGCCGAGCCTTTGATCGCGTCAGGCAAGCTCAAAATGCTGGGCATTGCGCGCCTGGCGCGCCTGCCGGAATACCCCAATGTCCCCACCCTTGCCGAGACCCTCCCTGGCTTTGCTTCGGGCGGCTGGTTTGGCATGATTGCACCCATGGGCGTGCCGGCTGAGGCCATTGCACTCATCAACAAGGAATTCAACTTGGCACTCAAAGACCCCGAGATGATTGAGCGCATGAAAAAACTCGGACTCGATACCCACACCGAGCCGCCACAATATTTCACCGATACCATCAACAGCGACTTGGCGCGTTGGGGTAAATTGCTCAAAGACATTGATTTCAAGAAAATGTAGTTTCGGGCTCATCCTAATTCACTGCCAGTGCCATTGCAAATGGCACTGGCACTGGCACTGGCACTGGCACTGGCACTGGCACTGGCACTGGCACTGGCACTGGCACTGGCACTGGCACTGGCACTGGCATCTGAAATTGCACCCGACCTCACACCCTCCCCCACCCACCCCAACCCCTTCACCCGGCGGCACTATTCGGGCTCAATGCCAGCGGACTTGGCCACCTGACCCCACTTGTCCAACTCCATTTTGATGAGTTGGGCAAATTCTTGGGGGCTGCTGCCCACGGCCTGGGCGCCGTCTTGGGACAATTTCTCCCGCACCTCTTGGCGGCGCAAGGCTTTGACGCTCGTCACACTCAGCCACTCGAGCACCCCTTTGGGCGTGCCTGCCGGGGCCAACAATCCATACCACTGGGTCGAGAGGTAACCGGGCACGCCGGCCTGGGCGACGGTGGGGACACTGGGGAACTGCTCGAGTCGCTTGTCGCCACTCACCGCCAAGGCCCTCACCTTGCCCGCCACAATCAAGGGGCTGGCTTCAAGCGCATTGGCAAATAGACTGCTCACTTGACCGGAGAGCAAATCGGACATGGCCCCCGACGTCCCCTTGTAAGGGATGTGCTGCAAGGCAATGCCAGCCATGCTTTTGAGGAGCTCCATGGACATATGAGGAGAGGTCCCGATGCCCGCGCTGGCGTAGTTGAGGCTGGATTTTTTGGCCAACTCAATGAATTGCGCCAAATTTTGCGCCGACAGTTTGGGGTAGACCAACAAGATATTGGGCACCGTGGCTGCCACGGTGATGGGCGCAAAATCTTTCACCGGATCAAAGCTGATGCTTTTGTAGAGTACCGTGTTGAGCACCAAGGTGCTCGGGACCATGAGCAAGGTGTAGCCATCGGGCGCGGACTTGGCCACCGCCGTGATGCCTATCATATTGCCCGCCCCGGCCTTGTTTTCAATAAAGAAGGACTGCCCCGCTTGGGCGCTCAACTCTTGCGCCAAAACCCTCGCCACAATGTCGGTCCCGCCGCCAGGCTGAGACGGCACAACGATTTTGACGGGATGCGTTGGATAAGCAACTGGGGGCGTGTCGGCCAAGGCCTCCAATGGGGCTAAAGTCCATAATAAATTGCATAAAGTGCATAAAGTGCTGAGCAGGACCCCCCACAAAGGCTTGCAAGTGAACATGACGCCCCACCTCAAGATGACGCCTTCCAGCTCAAGCCCAAAACCCCAAAAAGCGGCCTTCATGTCAACGACTCCTGGGGGTTTGGATAAGCTGCTGCAGCCAACACGACACCCGTGCATTCACCAAAACCAATCGACACCGCTGTGGCATTTTTGGCTTTGGCCTTCAAGGTGATGGCGTCCCCGTCTTGCAAGTCGATGCGGGTCTCACCGTGCCCCACCGCCAAAGGAACCTTGGCAGCGTGGGTGATTTCGGTGATGCACGCGCGCGATTCGTCCGTGGGTCCAGAGACCGTGCCACTGCCGAGCAAGTCCCCGCTTCTGAGGTTGCAGCCGTTGCTGGTGTGGTGGGTGAGCATCTGGCCAAAAGTCCAATACAGATGCTTCAAATGGGTTTGGGTGATTTGCAGCCCCGGCTCCCCCAAGGCACGCTGAGTCGCCGTTTGCAGCCACGCTTGCATCTCAATATCAAAACCCCCTTGGGCCCGGTCCCAGGCGCTTTGAAGATACGGCAAGGCCCGCGGATCCCCAGCAGCCCTGGCTTGCTGCGGGATGCGAAAGGGCAACAAGGCCTCTTGGGTCACGATCCATGGAGAGATCGAAGACATGAAGCTTTTGCCCAAAAATGGACCCAATACCGACTCCCACCACTGAATGCTCTTGGCCGACCAGTCGTTGAGGAGGACCCAACCAAAGAAATGCGCTTGGGCGTGGTCCAAGGCTATGGGTTGACCCAATGCGTTGCCGCGCCCAACCAAGCCCGCGAGCTCGAGCTCAAAGTCGAGCATAGTGGACGGACCAAACACCACCTGACCGGCGGAGTCTTTGTACTGGCCGTTGGGTCTCACCACCGGCGTGCCACTCACCCGAATGGAGGAGGCGCGGCCGTGGTAAGCCACAGGCAAATGTTTGAAGGCGGCGGGCAGGGGCTCAGCCAAACCTTTGAAGCGGCCGTGGCGTTCGGTGTGGTACTGCGAGGTCAAGAAATCGGTGTAGTCGCCAATGGCGCAGGGCAAGCGCATTTGAACCGCGTCACGCTCGAGCAGCAGCACCTTGGAGAGTCTTTTGATTTTCTTTTGTGAAGAGGCATTGAACTCGTCACTCGGTGTGTCGGCCCCCAAAAGAGCACTCAAGGAAAGCCTCAAGGCGTGGAGCATGGCGGGCTCGAGTCCCATCAACGCATTGAGCTCGTGGCCTTGAACGCTCTGCGCCGCCACCCAAGCGTCACTGTGCAACAAATGCAAATTGGCCAGTGCCCTCACATCCAAGACCTGCGAGCCAATGGCCACCCCCCAACTCACTTGGCCCTCGTGTTCGAAGACACCATAGGGTAAGTTTTGCAGTGGGAAATCAGTCTCGGCTGCGTTCGCCGATTCGACCCAGGACTGCCTGCGAGGATCGTGCGTGGTGTTGAGTTCTGAGTGGGACATAAAAACAAATTTTGAGGCTGAAGTTAACGAATGATCTCAAAAGCAAAGCCGCTTTGGGAAAGCTGGGTCAATCCACTTCGGGTTTGAAGGCTTTGATCAAGCGGCCCCACTTTTTGTTTTCCGAATCAATGTCTGCGTGAAAGCTCTCTGGGGAGCTCTTGACAGGATCCAAGCCAGTTTGGGCCATTTCTTTTTGAAACGCTGCATCGTTTTCGCTCGCCGTGATGGCGCCGGAAATCAGCTTCAGCACCTCGGGGGGCGTGGCCATGGGGGCCACCAAGCCCACCCAGGAGTAGGCCTCAAAGTCGCCACCAATCACCTCGCGCACGGTCGGAACTTGAGGCAGTTGGGCCGCTCGCGCACGCCCGCCGGTCGCGATGATGTTCAAACGGTCCGATTTCACAAAGGGCATGGCCGAGGGAATGGTCTCGATTGTCATGTCCACTTGTCCGCCCAAGAGGTCATTGAGGGCTGGGGTGCCGCCCTTGTAAGGCACATGCAGCATGTCAAAGTGACCCTCACTTTTGAGCCACTCGCCCACCAAGTGGTTCAAAGAGCCGTTGCCAGCCGACCCATAGGAGAGTTTTTGGCTGCCGGACAGTGCAATGAACTCCTTCAAGCTCGTCGCCTTCAAGCCGCTCCTTGACACCAAAACCACCGGGCTTCTGGCAATCATGGCCAAGGGGGCAAAAGAGGTGAGAGGGGAATACGACAATTTGGGGTACAAGGTGGGGGCGACCCCCAAGCTACTGGTGCTGCCCCAGAGCAAAGTGTAGCCATCAGGACTTGACTTGGCCACATAGGTCGACCCAGTGGTGCCTCCCGCGCCCGCACGGTTTTCCACCACAAAGGATTGTTTAAAATGCATGCTCAAAAATTTGGCCATCAGCCGTGCGCTCGAATCGGTGGGGCCGCCTGGCGGAAAAGGCACCACCAAGGAGACGGGGTGAGTCGGGTAAATACCGCTGGAGCTTGCTGCAGAGGTGGTGGCTAGGCTGTTGCCGCTGCCCGCCACGATCGAATTGGGGTTTGGGGTTTGGGCATGAGAGAGGAGCGTGCTGGCCAATAGGGCAACACCCATGATCAAGCCTTGGGGCAAGAACGGAGTTTTGAAAGCGCGAAGGCTTGGGGCAACAGTCAGCATGGTCTTTTGGAGGTAGAGTCGATCTAAGGACATATTTTAAGGACTGCGCACTTGCACTGACTGCAGAGTCCAGAGAAGTTTGAAAAAATTTAAATCCGCTTTCAAGGGTAAGCCCTAGCGCTCAATCGATGAACTTGTGATGTTATCTCAGGGCTTCAATTAAAAACCATTAGGAGACCACCATCATGAGTTCATACAAATTCACTCCCATCCTTGCCGCTTCCTTGGCCTTGGGTTTTTGCGCCCTCATCTCGAGCGCGAGTTTTGCGCAAAATGCGCCCAACCCTCAAGATGTGATCCCCGACAAAATGCCGTTCAATATCCCTTACGGCTCGCCCATCGGTTTGGAAAAGGCTGAGCAAATCTTGAACACCGCCATCGGTGAAGCCAACAAGCGCGACTGGAAAATGAATTGCACCATCGTGGACCAGTCGGGTGAAATCGTGAGCTTCAAACGAATGGACAACGCTCAAATTGCCTCCATCAGCATCTCCATGCACAAAGCGCGCACCGCCGCCAGGTATCGCCGCGAGACCAAGCTCTTTGAAATCGCCATCCAAACCAACCCCTATGTGGCAACCTTGGACGACGTGATTGCGTCGCGTGGCGGCATTCCCCTCGTTGACAACGGTAAATTGGTGGGTGCCATTGGCTGCTCAGGCGGCACGGGCTCTCAAGATGAAGCGGTCTCCAGAGCGGGCGCCGCTTTGATCAACCACTGATCGCGTCTTGCTCAAACCTTGCCCCCCCGAGCTCGCCGCAGTCGCGGGCACTTTTTTTGGGGGGGGTAGGACACACAAAAAGTCGCCGGGAGCCAGGCTCCATGAGCGGTTTTTTTACCGCTTTTTCTACGGTTTTTTTCGGCTGTTACGGCAACTTTTTTTATCCGCCTCGCAAAAAAAGCGTCACCAAAGGATCCTCACCCACTTGCCTGGAGCGGTGGCCGTGGCGCTTGGGGTCGAAGTCAACCTGGGGAGGTGGCGTGTCGGCCGAATAAAAATGCTCGCCAGGATAAAACACGCGCGACTCGCCACTGTGCAAAGTGATCTCCATTTGACCTTGCAAAATGAACACCCATTGCGGTGTGGTGGTGCAATGAAAGTCGCTTTGAAAACCAACGGGGCTGTGACGCAACTGATAGCCCCCACTGGGCATCAGGGCTGACAACAAGGCTTGAGGCTTGCCCTGATCGAGCACGATAGGCTCTTCTTTGAACAAGGCCTCGCCGCCTGGCGCGGTGTAGAGCACGGTTTGTATGAAAGTTTGCATAAAAGGTGGCGGGTTTAAAGGACTGTGAAGGAGTCGATGGGCATCCTCAAAGTGTAGCGCCAAGCTTGCTTGGGAGCCACCCGGTCTGGAAGCGGGGCACAGCAAAGTCCTCAAAATGGACGTATGATTCCTTTTTTTATCATTCAAAAGACTGCTCACCATGCAAACCCACCTTGACACTCCCCGCTATGCTTTGGTCACTGGCGCGAGCTCTGGCATTGGACAAGCCTGCGCCACGGCACTGCTCAAAGCCGGCTGGCATGTGGCATTTTTGGCGCGAAGAACGCAGGTGATTGACGAGCTCTTGGAGAGTCTTGATTTTCAAGCCTCACAGGCCATGGTCTTGCGAGCCGACATTGGCAAGGATCAAGAAGTGCGGGAGGCCTTCGATACGCTACAAAAGCACTGGGGACGGCTCGATTTTATGTTCAACAACGCGGGCGTCTTTCCTGCGGGTGCAAGCCCCGAGAACATCGAAGCCGAGGACTGGAGGCGAGCGGTTGACATCAACTTGAATGGCTCCTTTTATTGCCTATCGAACGCCTTTCGCATGATGAAGTCTCAAGACCCCATGGGCGGGCGCATCCTCAACAATGGTTCGATCTCGGCGCATGCCCCCCGGCCTGGCTCCATGGTCTACACCACCACCAAACACGCCATGACAGGACTCACCAAAGCCGCAGCGCTGGATGGGCGTGCCTTCAACATTGCGGTGGGCCAAATTGACATTGGCAATGTGGCCTCCGACATGACCGCGGTCATGGCCACGGGCATCGTCCAAGCCGATGGCAGCATTAAACAAGAAGCCCGCATGGACATGGACAGCGTCACCCAAACTGTACTCAATATCGCACAGTTGCCGCTTTCGGCCAATGTGCTCTTTACCACCATCATGGCCACCCAAATGCCATTTGTGGGTCGCGGCTAAAATAAGTCTTCACAACTTCCCGCGCGCATAACTTGGCTCCAAGTGGGCGCAACCCATCGACATGTTCAAAGCATTCAAAGACCCCAGCGTCTTATGGACCACCCTTTTTGCCTCGGGGATCTTGATGATCACCATGGGGACCCGGCAGTCCATGGGCCTTTATGTGGGCCCCATCAATACCTCCACGGGACTTGGAATAGCCAGCATCAGTTTGGCCTTGGCCCTGGGACAATTCGTCTGGGGGGTGATTCAACCGGTGGCCGGTGCACTGGCCGATCGCCAAGGTCCTCGCGTTGTGCTTTTGAGCGGCGTCATGTTGTTGGCACTGGGCTATGCTTTGACACCCTGGCTGTCGACGGCTTGGGGGTTGATGTTCACGCTGGGGGTGGTGAGTGCCACAGGTTCTGGTGCGGCGAGCTTTTCGGTCTTGATCGGTGCCAGTGCCTCGCGCATCCCTGCTCAGTCGCGCGGCTCGGCTTCGGGTGTGATCAATGCCGGGGGCTCGATGGGCCAATTTGTCTTTCCCCCGATTTTGCAGCGCTTGATCGAGATCTTGGGCTGGATGGGCGCCATGTGGTCCATGGCCTTGATGACACTGCTCTCGCTGCCCTTGATCTTGCGCTTGACCCATGGACACACCCCATTCAGTCCAGCCAGTGCAGGCGCTGATAGCCTCTCGCAGGCAGTGAAAAGCTCCTTCAAAAACCCGAGCTACTTGCTCTTGCACCTGGGGTTTTTCACCTGCGGATTTCACATTGCCTTTTTGGTCACCCATTTGCCCACCGAGGTCAATTTGTGTGGCCTGCCTGCATCTGTTGCGAGTTGGTCCTTGGCCATCATTGGGCTTGCCAACATGGTGGGCAGCATCGTGGCGGGCAACTGTGTGAGTCGCTACCGCAGCAAATACATTTTGGCATTGATGTACGCGAGTCGTGCGGCACTCATCGTTTTGTATTTGCTGGCTCCCAAAACCGCCCTCACTTTTTACCTCTTTGCCGCGGGCCTAGGGCTCACTTGGCTTGCCACCGTTCCCCCGACAGCGGGCATTGTGGCCAAACTCTTTGGTGTGCGCTATTTGGGGACGCTGTTTGGTTTAACACTGCTCTCACACCAAATCGGCGGGTTTTTTGGTGCCTATTTGGGCGGTTTGGTGATCTTGAGAGAGGGTGACTATCAATGGATGTGGTATGCCGACATCGTGCTTGCCGTCTTGGCCGCTTTGGTCAATTTACCCATCCAAGAGGCCCCCATCGAAGAGCCTAAAGTTCAAGTCATTTAAGTGCTCGAGGGGACTTGCCTGATCATCCCAGACAAGGCGTCCACCATGACTTGGGCCACCGCCCCTGGCGCCTCCATGGTGCACATGTGACCAGCGCCTCGAATCACCTGAACGCCAGGGTGTGACGGGACAATCTCAGACATGGCTTGGTGCTGTGAGACAGGTGACCAAGCATCGAGCTCACCGCAAATCAAAGTCACGGGACAGCGCATGACTTCCAACACCTGGGCGCCATCGGGGCGGTGGAGCAAGGCGTGAATTTGACGCTCAAAATGGACCACGGTCTTGGTGTCAAACATCGCCAAAATAGCGTCGATCAAAACTGTGTCATTCAAACGGTTGGGCGCCACCATCCCCTTGACCCACTCCTGCGCCATCGCTCTCAAACCCTGTTGATGGGCCAAATCGAGCAAGACTTGACGCTTGGCGCGCTCGTCCAAGCCCGCTTGGCCACTGGGCAGTGGCAAATGACCTGTGTCCATCAACACCATACCTTGCACTCGCTCAGGCGCCAAGTGGTAGACCTGCAGTGCCACCCGCCCCCCCATGGAGTGGCCTGCCAAATAAAAATGCTCAGGGGCATGATCCAAGACGTTTTGAGCCATGGCGCCAAAGTCGTTGGCCAAACCGTGGTCCACCATGCGGCAGTCGCACACGCTCTCGAGTCCTGACAGGAGCGGTGTCCAGACCGCCTCGTTGCACATCAAGCCTGGGAGCAGCATCAAAGTGGGTTTTGTGTTCATGGGGATTTTTGAGTTAAAACAAAGACCAAGGGTTCATTATGCGGTTAATATAAGGGATGAAAAAAACTTACCAACTCCACGTCGAGGGCAAACACCCCGATCGACTCTTGGAGAGCATCAAACACGACATCAAAAAGTATATGCGACGCGAGTCCAAAAAAGCGGTGCCCACAGGCTTTGACTTTTGGGATTTTGATGCTCGCATCGGCGGCCAAGAAAGCGACGCCCAAATGGTCCACCCCAAAGAGATCAATGCACGCATCAACGAGCTCGTGGCCGGCGCGCACACCTCGTTTTACATTGAGCTTTTGGCCAAGTCTGTGAAACGCCAACCCAAGCCCAGAATCCACTCGGATGAGGCCTCTTTGGATGGACATTCTGAGGCTCAACAAGCCCTTGGTCTTGCGTCCCACGCTGAGCAGCACGAGCAAGCCCAACATGTGAGCGCTTCCATCTTGTCACAGTCTCTCGATCAAGGTCATTGAGCAAGGTCATTGAGCAAGACAACAGGTCAAGCCACCATTCAAGGCCTCTAGGCGCATCGACTTGGGGCCCAGGCCTTGACGCTCACACCCCTTTGCCACCCGTGTCTCGAATTTTCTCCAAATTGAGTTGGGCTGCGCGTGCGCAGTGCTGCATCACCGAGAAATAACGCTGCACCCAGGCTTGTCCGATGTCATAAGGATGGGGGCCAAGTCCACGACCTGCGAGCATTCGGTTTTTATTCACCGCATTGTCAAACTCGGAGTGATTGGAGATCACCACCGTGGCGCCTGATTCGGCCGCTTTTTGCGCGATGTGCTTTTGCGAATCGATGTAGGTCTGGAAATTTTGTATACCCGGATCTGGCGTCTTGTTGACAAAATTAAACGCTGTTCCGCCTGAGTACACCACATTCACGGGTTTACCACGGTCTTTCACCTGAAAGGTGAAGGACAAGGTGGACGGTGTATGCCCAGGCGTCAACCAAATGTGGACGGTGTCAAGCCCCAACTGAAGGTCCATTCCATCGGTGGCCGTGATCTCTCGTTTGGGCGCCATGGTTTGATAGCGGTGCGGATAGGATTCCACCAGTTTCCAATCCAAGTCTCCCATGACCACTTTGGCGCCATATTTTTTTTGTAAATATTCGGCGCCTCCAATGTGATCTTGATGCGCGTGGGAGATGATCACGTATTTGATGTCTTTGGGATTGAGTCCGAGTTTTTTGAATCCTCCCTCAATCAACGCCGCTGAATTGTAAGGAAAGAGGGTGTCGAACAAAATAATCCCCGCACTCGTCTTCAAGGCCCAAGAAGAGTGAATTTTGCCGCCAACAAAATAAAAATTATCGAACACTTTGGCACTTGGGGCAAACCAAGTCTCACGCGCGGGTGCTTTGCTTGGATCGGCCACATAGGCCGGGACTGTGTCCGAGGTGTCCAGGTCACTTGATTGCGGCAGCAAACAAATTCGCCCCAAGGTTCCCAAGAACTCAAACTCTGCGTCCGTCTTGGCCGCTTGCAATTCTTGGCGAATTTTGACGTCATAGTCGACACCTGTGCCTGGCAAAGCACCAGAGTAGGCGGCTGTTTGAGCCCCCACCAAAGGGCAACAGGAAAGGACCCATACTGAGCACAAGGCTTTTGCAAGACCCCATGCACTTGGAATTCTTCTCTTATTCATCTCGTTGATCCTTGTGTGATGGTTGCGTCAAAAGTCATCGAATGTTTGAATGCTGATTTTTTACCCTCATTTTTGGTTTTGATGGGGCACTTCAAATTCAACAATAGGCACTGCATTTTGTCTTTAGAAAAAGCCCCTTTCAAGAGGAAAAACCCGCTCTGGTGTGAAAGCCTCCCACAAAAAAGCCCCCAAAACAAAGCGTGTCTTGGGGCTGGACTCGAGTCCTCAACCGTATAAACACCAATTTTTAAAGTTCTATTTTGGTGTTGAAATTTCTCCTTGGTTGCCACCACTGAAGCCTAACTTTTGCTTACCTATTGCTTACCTTTTGCCTACACGAGAGAAATCAATGTCCAATCCCACCAATTCCAGACGCCAATTCATCACCCACGCCGGCGCCGCCCTGGCAGCAAGCACCGCTGCTTTAGCACCCGCATTGGGACATGCCGAGGAAACCGTTCAGGGGCCTTTGACCAAACGCTTTGAAGAGCAGCGCTGGGCACTGGACAACACCATCCGCGCCAATGGCATGGATTGGGACCAACCCCGCTCCCTCTACCTCTCAGCGCCTTGTGGGCCTGCCGCGGCCGGTGACTTCATGATGGTGAGATCGCGAATTCAAAAATACGCCGATGCCGCGCCGGCCTTTGAAGCCCAAGCGAGGAGACGCGAAGCACAGGCCAAGGCCAGTGAGGCCTTGGATGAAAAAGTCAACGCTCGTGAAAACTACTTCATTGCGGCCGTCCACTGGGGCGCCGCCCAGTGGCCCATTGACGAGAACAATGAGCAAAATCGTTTTTACAACCAGAGAAAGCGCGAGTGCTACGCCAAATACGCGGGCTTGGCCGAGCACCGCGTTGAGGAGGTTTGGATCCCCATGCCCGCCTCCGCCGGCGGCAAACCCCTGCCCGCTTGGCTGCACCTGCCACCCGACTACAAGGGCGGCAAAGTCCCGGTGGTGATCGCGGTTCCTGGCATGGACAGCTTCAAAGAGGTGAGCACGTTTTTGTATGGCGACAAATTCTTGAATCGCGGCATTGCCGTGTTGGCCATCGACGGCCCCGGACAATACGAAGCCCCCCTGTTGGGTATTTATTTCTCCATGCAAGCTTGGAAAGACACCGGTACGGCGTGTGTAAATTGGTTGACCCAGCGTTCAGAAATTGATTCGAACTCCATTGGCATTGCGGGGGGAAGTTTTGGCACCTTCTTCTCCACCATTGCCGCAGCGTTTGAGCCCCGCATCAAGGCCGTTGCGGTGACATCCACTTGCTTTGAGCCGGGCTTTCACTCGATCTTTCAAGAGGCTTCACCGACGTTTAAAATGCGCTTCATGTTCATGTCGAACTTCACAGATGAAGCCAAGTTCGATGAATTTAGAAAAACCATGACTTGGGAGGGCATCTCGAGCAAAATCAAGCAACCCTATTTGTGTTTGGCTGGAGAGTCAGATGAGCTGTCCCCCCTGAAATACACCGAGCAGATGATCGCCTCCTTGCAAGGCCCGAAACGCTTGGTCATTTACCAAGACTCCAGACACTCGGTGGGCAACGTGCCTGCGGCTTACCTTGGCCCCAACCCAGGCAATATGGTCGCAGAGTGGATGCAATCTCAACTTCACGGCAAGCCATTGACGAGCGAGCGTTGGTTTGTGACAAGCACTGGCAGTATCAATAAAACCAGTTATTGACCCAGATCAGCGTTCGCGTCAACGTTGGCTCGACAAACCCAAGGTTTGATCACAGGGTTTGATCACAAAGTTTAATCTCAAGGTTAAATCACTGTATTGGACCAAGGGTCCAATACAGCATCACTTGCCCAAAAATTCAAGTCCAAAAACCTCAGCTTATTTTGGTCTTGGCAGAAGAGTCTTTCAATGCCGCCAACACACGCTTGGGTGTCAAGGGTGCTTGCCTCATGCGCACCCCAGTGGCATCAAAAAACGCATTGGCCACCGACGCTGGAATCAAGCGGTTGGTGGCTTCGCCTGCCCCCGTGGGTGGCAACTCAGGCCGATTGATCAGCACCAAGTCGACCGACTCGGGGGTATCGTGAATCGTCAAAATGGGATAAGTCAACCAATCCACACTCTTGACTTGGTGTTCGTCAAAATGCACCTCTTCGTAGAGTGTTCTGGACAGGGCTTGCACCAAGGCGCCTTCAATGGTGTATTGGATGCCTTTGGGGTTAATAATCAAACCGCAGTCATGGGCCACAGTGAATTTGCGCGCCCAAATGCGACCCGTTTGGCGATCAACCTCGATGTGAGCAACAGCCGCCAAAATTGTTCCACCGCGGTGAGCGTATGCCACCCCCTGCCCTTTTAAAATGCGACCCTTTTGAGGGCCGGCGTAGGCTCTTCGGGTTTGCCAATTCGATTTGTCTCGGAGTTGAGCAAAGAGATCTTGGTCTCTTGCCGATGGGGCGTAGCGCATTCTAAAAGCAATGGGGTCCAAACCTGTCTCAAACGCCACCTCGTCCATGAATTGCTCGGAGGCAAACTGAATTTGCAAGCCCACTGGGTCGCGCATGTGGGAGGTCCTCAAGGGAGAGGCCTGCTTGATCAAATCGGGCACCACCTCCCAAGCTTGCAATTTGGCGGGGAATTTGTAGGCGTCACCAGGAACACCAAAACCCACGCCGTTTCTTGCGGGCAGGCCCATCTCCATCCCCACCAAACTGTCGTTGGGGTCGGCTTCATTGCTCTCAATGCTCACCCTAGAGAAGCCTTTGGAAACAAATTCGTAACCGATGACGACTCCATTTTCGTCCAGGGCTGCACGTGCTGTGTGAATAGATGCGGGTGCTTTGGGGTCCCAAAGCGTGCCATCGTGGCGCATGCCTTGGACACGAACAGGGCGTCCTGTCAACTTGGAGAGCATGGCCGCGTCCATCACCGCGTCCCCTGCGTCGTTCCTGCCGTAGGATCCTGGCCCAATGACCCAGTGACCGGTGACCATTTTTGGATCGATACCCAACAAATTGGCCACACCATCGCGCGCAAAGTGAGGCTTTTGTGAGCTCGTCCACAAGGTAACGCCCTCAGGCTTCACATCGGCAATGGCACAGGCCGGCCCCATGCTCGCGTGCGACTGGAAAGGCCAATGGTACTCAGCCGAAATGATACGCTTGGCCGCCTTGAAGGCCACACTCACATCGCCCACTTTCACCTCTTCTTCGCGCTTGACCACAGCGGCAAGCCGCAAGTGTTCATACAAATTTTCTTCATTGGCGGGCATGGGGTATTGAGGGGGGGTCCACTTGACCTTCAAGAGTCTCGCGGCCTTGACAGCATCCCATTCTTTTTCGGCCACCACGGCCAAGAAATTTTGCTGACGAACGACCTTGGCGCCCGGCACCGATTGAATGGAGGATTCATCGACAGAAGCGATGGTGGCACCCGCCATTGGCGTTCTCACCATACGCGCGTGCAAGACCCCGGGTACGCGAATATCGCTGACAAATTCACCGGTGCCATAAATGCGCCAGGCCAAGTCGGTTCTAGGAATGGGTTGACCCACGATTTTGTAGTCGACGGGTTTTTTGAGCGTGGCCTTGCCCTTGATCTCCAAGGGATTGCCCAATTTTTTATTCCACTCCACTTTTGAATTGAAGTATTTGCCGCCAATGAGGTCTTGGTAGCTCACCGTTTTGCCCGTTTGTGACTTGCTTGACACCACACCGTTGTTGACCACCAAATCGGCTGTTGTGGTTCCGAGTTGGAGGGCCGCCATCTCGACCAAAAGTCGACGCGCCTCGGCCGCAGCTTGCACCAAAGGTTTGGAGCCGGCTTGAATTCCAAGGGCACTCGAAGCACCCCCTTGATTCACTGTTTTGTCGGTGCTGCCCAAGACGATGTTCACTCGCTCATAGGCCACGTCCAACTCTTCGGCCACCATTTGTGCCAAAGCGACCACCAGCCCTTGGCCGAGATCGACTTTTCCAAAGAACGCCGTCACGCCACCATCGGGTGCAATGGCCACCCAAGAGTCAAGCTCATCGGGATTCATGGCCGGTTTCACACCACTGGCTTGGGCTCGAGCGTCAACGCTGGCAGACAGTGCGGAGAGTCCTAAAAATCCGCTGGCGCTGGCACTCACCACCAAGGCACCAGAAGACATCATCCACTGACGTCTAGACAATCCACTGGCGGACACTTGCGTTGAGGGATCCCCCAAAGCCTTTTGATGTAACACCTCTGCTGTTGTATTCAATGTAGTTTCTTTCATGCCATCACTCCTTTGGCCAACATGGCGGTTTGCGCTTTCTTGACGGCACGCAAGATGGCCAAGTGGGAGCCACAACGGCACTTCAAGTCCTTGAGTCCATCTTTGATTTGCGACTCACTGGCATGGGGATTTTTTTGTAGCAAAGCGGCTGCGGTCATCAGCCACGCATTCACACAGTAGCCGCATTGGGTGACTTGCTCCTCAACAAAAGCGGCTTGCAAGGGATGGGGATGCTCGGGGCTGCCCAGTCCTGTCAAGGTGGTGATGGATTGGTTGGCAACGGCCGAGATGGGCAACACGCAAGAGCGGGTGGCCACACCATTGACGTGCACGGTGCAAGCACCACACTGGGCCAAGCCGCAACCAAATTTGGGGTTGTTCATGCCTAGCTCATCGCGCAAGGCGTAGAGCAGCGGCATTTGGGGGTCGCCATCAATTTTGACGCTTTGACCATCGACTTTGAAGGATGTGGTGGACATGTCTTGGACTGAGCCTTTATCATCGGTTTGTATTGGAAAGGCAAGCGCTCACACTGGGACGAGCGACTGCCACTGAGTCGTGAATTTTAAACTCAGGCACTGGACCCACGCATGGTAATAACCACTAAAGCTTGAAATGGTTGGGAACGGCATTAAACTCAGTCCTGAGGACAATAAAAACCTCCTCAGACCTCAGCACCTTAGGCCTCCTTCATTCAACTTGCGCCCCAACCATGACACACAAGCTCATTCGAACCGTACTTCGCTTGACTTTGGTGCCCATGCTCATGGTGCTGCTGCCCGCACTCGCCTTGCTGGCCTGGTATTGCTGGTTGCACTGGAGCGGCAACTACCACGCGGTCATGGACTCACAGCTCTACCGCTCAGGTCAGCTAGAGGCCGCTGACTTGCAAGAGCACATCAGCAAAGACCATTTGAGGAGCATCCTCAACTTGAGAGGGCCCAACCCCAACGAGTCTTGGTACCAGGGTGAAATGGCCGTGGCACTTCAAAACGGTGTTGAACACCACGACATCACTTTGTCAGCCGGCACCTTGGTGCCTCTTGAACAATCTGAGCGCATCTTGGCGTTGATTCAAAATGCACCCAAACCCCTCTTGGTGCATTGCAGCGACGGAGCAGACCGCACCGGTTTCGTCGTGGCACTTTATTTGGCAAGCCAAGGCCAAAGCGCTCAAACAGCAAGCCAGCAACTCTCCCTGCGCTTTGGTCATTTCCCCTACGCCCATTGGGCCTTTAGCAAAACCATGGACGACAGTTTGGCGCTTTTTTTAGAGAACAAAAATATTCAAAGCACCCCTGTTACACACCCCATCTCAAAACCTTGACCGCATTGCGCATTTCCGGAAACTTCATTAAAAGCTTGTAAAAATTGCCAAATACCCCCATTCAACACTAAATTCCGACCAAATCCTCACCAAATCCTCATCAAATACCACTGCGAAAGATACCCACCTCGACAAAGACAAGATAGCCACGAAATTGTCATGTAATTTTCACATTCATCACCCATGATGTGAGCATACGGCGCCAGCATTCCTGCCTTACAGAATCCGCCCCATGGACCGAATTGAGGTCATTGTCGTCAAACACGGCCCCCTTGCCGCCCGCCCATGAAAACTACAATTTTGCAAAACGTCACCGCCCCTTTGCTGGCCAAGACCCTGTCTTGGTGCTTATTGCTGTGCTTTAATGCCGACAATGCCTTGGCCCAAGACATCAAGAGCACTCACGAAGTCCCCGGCATTGAGTTCCAACCCATCCAGGCCACAGACCTTGCTTTTCAAGACTTGTTCAAGTCTCCCATCGGCCCCAAGGGGATGGAGTTCAGCGCCAAAGCCCTGGCGCTGTCAGGTCAACGCGTGGCCTTGAGAGGCTACATGGTCAAAACTGATCTCGCTCAAAAAGGCCGCTTTCTGTTGGCACCCCAGTCCCTCGAGGTCAATGAAGACGATGATGGCCCGGCCAATGATTTGCCCGTCAACACAGTCCTCGTCAAACTCGACCCTTCGCAAGAAAATCTCATCATGGTCCACCAAGATGGCCTCCTGCGATTAGAGGGCAAGCTTGAGATCGGTCGCCAAGAAAATAGCCGAGGGGAGGTCTCCTGGATCCGACTCCTCTCGACCCCCTTGCTTGTGAATGTTTCTGGCACCAACACCCAGGCTCAGGGCAAAGACATTTGATACCGTTTTGGTTTTTTTATTAAATTTCACCCCTTCGTTTTTCCTCATCACTTTTATGAATCCAACCATGACACCCACACAACCGCGCTACCGAGCTCAACGCTCCATCACACCGCTCTTGACAGTTGCATTCTTGGCGAGTGGCTTCATTTCCAGCGTTTGGGCCGCGCCCACCGTTACGCGCTTGACCCCACCGAGCGAACTGTTCACCAGTGGACAAGCCGCTCCCCTCATTGCTCGCTTTTTACCAGGGCAACGCTTTGATTTGCAAGCCACCATTGCAGCCGACGATGCCAGCAAAAGCATCACTACGGTGCAATTCATGGTTGATCAAAAACCGGTCAAACTCCAAGTCAGCCTCAAAGATTGCAGCTCAGGCTGCTTGCCCAAGATAGCAAAAAATTCGACCATCGCCTCGGCCCGTGCCTACAGTATCATGACACCGGGTGTGCACACCCTGAGTGTCAAAGCCGAACAAAGCGACGGACAAAGCGTGCTCGCACAAGGCAATTTTGAAATCATCCCCCTGAGCGTTGGCGGCCATAAGGTCAAGAACATCATCATCATGCTGGGCGACGGCATGGGTGCAGCACAAAGAACGGCCGCGCGCATTGTGGGCGGTGGCTATGCCCAGGGTAAAGTCATCACCCCTTTGGCCATGGACACCTTCCCAGTGACGGGCATGGTGAAGACCTCTTCCTTGAATTCGATCGTCACCGACTCTGCACCGGGGATGTCATCTTACGTCTCGGGCAACAAAAACAACAACAACGAAGAGGGTGTTTTTCCTGACGACACCTTGGACGCTTTTGACAACCCGCGCATTGAATATTTGAGCGAATATTTGCACCGCACCCAAGGCAAAGCGCTGGGTGTGGTCACCACCGCAGACGTCTTTGATGCGACTCCGGCGGCCAATGCGGTGCACACCAGCAACCGTGGCGCTGGAACGGGTATTGTTGACCAATTCTTGGACGACCGCGATCTGTCGGGGCTCACCGTTCTCATGGGTGGTGGACGCAAATGGTTTTTACCCTCTAGCACGCCTGGTTCTGCACGAAGCGACAAAAGCGACTATGCGTTTTCAAGCACAGACGCTCATACCGCGCTCATTGCCAAGGCATGGGGTGCGAAGTCCGGCAAACTCGACACGGGACGCGACCTCATTGCAGACTTTCAATCGGCAGGGTTTACCTATGCGCCCACGCGCAGTGCACTCCAAAGCATGGACGCCGCCCACACCGAGCGTCTTTTGGGACTTTTTGCGTTTTCCAATATGAACGTTGCCTTGGACAAGATCGATGGACGCCGCGGTCAAGCCTCATCTTTAGGCACAAGGGTTGTGGATGATTTTGGCTTGCCCGATCAACCCATGCTCGACGAAATGACAGACAAAGCCTTGGCGGTACTCTCCTCCAAGAAAAATGGCTTTGTTTTAATGGTCGAGGGCGCCTCCATTGACAAGCAAGCTCATAACATGGACACCGAGCGTTGGATTTTGGACACCATGGAGTTTGACAAAGCCATTGCACGCGCACAAGACTATGCCAAAAAACACAAAGATACTTTGGTGATTGTGACAGCAGACCACGAGTGCGCTGGAACTGCCCTGATTGGGGCATCTATGGTCAGCGACGCTCAATTGATAGAACTGGGCAAAGCGGGCGGCGCTGCCAATTTGCGAGACAAGGTGGTTGGGATTTACGCAGAGGCTGGCTTCCCAAAGTACACCTTGGCCTCAGATGGATACCCCCAAGCGACCAACATCGATCGCCGCTTGTTGGTGGGATATGGCGCCAATCCAGACCGCAATGAAGACTGGAGAACCAATGATCGTCCAATCCAAGACTCTCAACAACCCTTCATCAAACAAGCACCATTGAATGCTTACCCTGCCAATGCAACCGATCGCGATGTTGACGGTAAATTTTTGATCACCGGGCAAGTCCCTGGAAGCGACGCGGTGCACACGGCCACTGATATTCCGCTATCGGCCTTTGGACTTGGGGCATGGAGCTTTACAGGCGTCATGGACAACACCGATGTGTTCTTTAAAATTGCTCAGTCCGCCGTCGGTGGTGTTGTTTTGCCCACGGGCTTCAAGTAATATCACAGCGAGTCCGAAAGCTTGGATAAAATAAGCTTTCGGACAGTAAACTCAAAACGGAATGGGTTAACCTAAAACTTTCTCATACGGACGGACTTCAATTGAAAACCTTGATGTTCTGGCGGCAACTGCATAGTCAAAGATTTCATCAATGTCATTGAAGCAAACGGCGACTTGTCGCCCATGGCTGAACAAGTCACACCCCCAATTGACTGCCCCAACTGCATCGAGTCACGTGGTGAAAGTTGGGTTCAATTGCACGAAAAATATTGAACTCAATGATCTTAAATGGATGGGATAAAACCCTCTGACCCAGCTTCAGGCATTGCAGTTTTATAGGCCTTGCGTGATTTGATCCTATTAAACCAATCCAGGACTGGTGGATGCAATTCAAGCAAATGAAAAAGATCAATCCGGACTAATCTTTGTACAAAAGGTGCAATATCAATATCAGCCAAAGTTAATTGATCTCCACACAGCCACTTTTGATGACTGAGAGCATTGTTCATGCGAAGTACCATGTCTTCTAGGATTTTTAGCGATGGAAGTAAATCTTTTTGACTTATCCCTTTTGTAGCCGCCAGCAGCCAACGATCCCTAATCTGAATATTCGGTATTTTTTTTATATGTTCTAGGGCTTCCTTCTGATTCATCTTTTTCAGCTCTGGCTGAATGTTCTTCGCAAAGGAAGGCATCTTGACTGCTTCAGATGGACCCGATTCAACGTATTGCGACCAAAGTCGTACTTGAGCCCTCAAAAAGGGATCTGATGGCATCAATGGAATCGAGGGATATTTTTCGTCCAAATACTCATTGATGATTCTAGATTCAGTCAATATCTTGCCTTGATCGATTAAGACAGGCACCATCCCTAGGGGATTGAGGATTAAGAATTCAGGTTGAAGATGATCAAATTTCCTGAGATTTAAATGATGCCCAGTCCAAGGCAAGCCTTTTTCCTCTAGGCAGAGCCTGACTTTTTGACTACAGGTTGAGTGAAGACTATGGTAAAGATTCATGGGTATAACTCGGGCTCAATGGCAATAGATTTTAAAATTTCAGCCCAAACTTTTATGTCAGACACGGTTTGTCATTTCACAAACTAAAGCCGACGACGGCAATGAAGTACGCTCACCGTTGAGCAAAACAATTTTAATTGCTTTAAGTCTATTGCCGATCATGACGGAATTCATGGCTATTGCCTCAAGATAAAAAGCAATCTTTGAAAGGAAAACTTTTTTTACAATACCAATCGAGTAAGAAACTGCCCTTCGCACTTTGTTCTAAAAATTAAAGTCAAAAATATTAAACAGATGAATCTGTAAAAGTTTGCATAAAAATCAAGGTGATTGTCAAAGTCACCTAACTTTCGACGCCCATTCAGATGAGGTTTAGGGGGTAATCAAGATGCCCTGTTTTGACATAAATGACAGCCCCTTCGGCTTTTGTAAAAGGGGCATGGCGGCTATAACGGGGACTTCTTATCCATGTGCCTTCGGGGTACGATCCGTGTTCATCGTGAAATACACCTTTTAGAACAAAGATTTCTTCACCACCAGGGTGCACATGGGGATTGAACATGGTGTTTGGATCCCATCGAACCAAGGCCGTACCCACTCCGTCAAAATCGTGTAAGGGCATGACAGCTAAACCAGGGACCAGTCCTGGAAACCACTGTGTTGTGTTGGTGTTGATGCGCACACTAGCGCCGTCATCTTTGTGAAATTGCCGCAATTTAACGAACAGGGTACATCCTTTTGTAGAAAAGGGAGAGTGCGCGCTCCGAGGTGGGTTGCGGATGTAAGTGCCAGTGGGATAAACGCCGTGTTCATCAGCAAACGTCCCTTCAAGGACTAAAATTTCTTCACCCGCATCGTGCGAGTGTTCGGAAAATATTGAATGGGGAGCATAACTCACAATGGATGTTGCTTTGGCAATTTCATCACCCACGCGATCAAGGTATTTTCTTTGAACACCAGGAATGGGAGAAGGATTCCAGTCAATGCTTACAGTATCGATGACTGCTTTTTTTGCGAAGTCAGCATTAATCTTCATATGGTTTTGAAATAGTGAGGTTGACTATGGATATTAGAATTTAGGATTTTGGGCTGAAGATTTGGAATCTTCTGCGGTCAATTAAACAGACATTGATGCTTACAAGAGCATTAGATTGGGATAGTTGCGCAGCCCACTTAACGGCAATTTTTCCAGCATGCTCAAACCTCAAGTTCAGGCAGCATTTTAATAATAAGCTATCAATCCCAATGTTTGTATAAAAATAAGATGACCAATACAAAAAGTAACCCATAATCTTGAAAAATATTATAGGTGTTAATTAATAGGGCCTTGGACGAATCCGGATTCCTGTTAATTGCTCGGTCGATTAAATCCAGCAGCTTTAACCGCATCCAAGTAACCCGCTTGCTCGGACTTAATCAACGCTACCATCTGTTCTGGCGTGGTGGTCAGCGAGTCAACGCCCAACCGGGTCAGCGTCTCGATGACTCTGGGATCTTTGGACTGGTCTTGAATTGCAGTCGAGAGAATATCGATAATAGCTTTAGGCGTCTTGGCTGGCGCCAATGTACCTTGCCACGCGGTCAATTCAAAATTAGGATAAAACTCAGATACTGTGGGGACCTCTGGGATTTGTTTCATTCTTTGAGCACTTGAAACAGCCAATATTTTGATGCGTGGATTTTTTACATAGCCCATCACATCACCAGAGTTACCAAACATCATGGGAATTTGTCCACCCAATAAATCTTGCATCACTGCCCCACCACCTTTGTAGGGTATATGAACAATATCTATTCCAACTTTTGCTCCAAATAAAGCACCCACCAAATGGGCCACTGAACCTGTTCCCGACGATCCATAGCTAATTTTGCCTGGATTGGCTTTGGCGTAGGCAATGAATTCAGTGATGTTCTTGGCAGGAACTTCAGCATTGATCGCCAAAACCATATCACCTCGCCCAGATGCGCTCACAGTGGCCAAGTCTTCCAGTTTGTAATTGACTTTCTCTGTCATGGGGACACTGGTCATCTGCGCAGAAGAAGCAAAAAGCAGAGTGTAGCCATCAGGCGCGGCGTGAATCACAAACTCTGTGGCAATGGTGCCCGTTCCACCTGGCATATTCCTAACAAGGACGGGCTGTCCAAGTCTGGGCGTCAAAGCAGAGGCAAGCAGGCGTGCTTGATTGTCCACCGTACCACCCGTGCTATAAGGCAACACTAGCGTGATGGGTTTATTGGGATACGCAATGCTTTGAGCCCAAAGCGATGATGCCCCCCATGCCCCTAAGGCGAAAGATGCACCTGCAAGCCATCTCCAAATCACAAATGACTTCTTGCCTTGACCATTCAGAAAGTGAAAATATTTCATGTCAAACCCTCGTTTTAAAACTGAATTTCTACGAAATCATACTGATCAAGGACCCAATCTGCGCTCATACGAGCGTAAATTTAGGGACCCCCAACGCCTTTTGTTCATCTGACTCTTGTACAACGACATCAAACAAACACCTCACCCGTTGCCCAATGAACAACGATTGAACATCAAACTCGACCAAATTGCTCATCAAGCGCACACCTTCGTCCAATTCAATGATGGCAATCACATAAGGCAAGTCCGCTTTGAAAGCAGGGTCTGGCGCACGATGCACCACAGTAAACGTGGCAATGACCCCTTCCCCTTTGGACTGCCGCCACTCCATGTCCATGCTAGAGCAATCGCAAATCCTTCGCGTAGGCGCATGATTCTTTGAACACCGCATGCATCTCAGTATCATCAATTTGCCTTGAGCACAACCTTCCCAAAGTGACTTGGTCCAAGAAGTGGGTTGTGCGACAGGTTTTGCTATTTCACTCATCAAGATGCCCTAAACTGATAAAATAAGGGTACAGGCTGCGACCATCGGGCCGCCAATGCCGTGAGCCAAGCTCAATTTCACACCAGGAACTTGGTTTACACCTGCATCTCCCCGCGCTTGTCGAATCGCTTCAGGCAGTACCACAATGTGCGCATTCCCCCAAGTCATCATTCCACCACTGGTGTTGGTGGGCATCGACCCATCAATTCCAGTCTGACCCGACGCAAAGAGGTCAGCCCCTTTTCCAAGCTCACAAAGACCCAACTCTTCCAATGCCACAATCGCAGCAATGCTGAAGGCATCAAACACTTGTGCGACGTCAATATCCTTGGGACTCACACCAGCCATCTCAAAAGCGCGAATGGCGCTCATGCGAGTGGCGAGGGGTGGGAGTTGAACATTTTCATGCAAATGGTAAGGCGAGTGACCCTCTCCCGCCCCCATGAGGCGAACAGGGGTTTGACGCATGTCACGCGATCTCTCTTTTGTGGTCACAATGACTGCGCCACCCCAATCAAAAACAGGACAACAATCAATCGCATGCAGTGGTGACGAAATCATGGGAGAGGCCAAAACTTGCTCTATGCTTAGGGGCTCTTTTTTGGGGGCCAAAGGCTGACGCATGGCGTGATTTCGTGCTGCCACGGCAACGCTCGCCAAGTCCTTGGAAGTCTTGCCGTGGCGGTACATCCAGGCCTGAGCAATCAAGGCATATTTGGCCGGCACCGTCAGACCAAAAGGATCTTCAAAATCATCTGTCCACGGTCTGGCTGCACGCATGGCTTGAATTTTATCGCCCTTGAATTTTGTACCCCTTGAATCGCTTTCACACACCAAAACTGTATGCGCCTCGCCAGCAGCAATGGCCTTTGCTGCGTGCATTACTGCAATACAAGGTGAGGCACCCGCATTTTGGATGGAGGTTGTGAGTCTTAAATTCAAATTCAGCGCCTCAGCCACCAGTGCGCTAAAAACAAAATGCGGATCGGCTGAAGGACTTGCAGTGATCACGCCGTCAATGTCTTGGTTAGTGATGCCCGCATCCGCCATTGCATTCATGGCGGCCTCAACGGCCAAGTCCTTGGCGGACCTGGTGAGTGGAGAGAAGGTCTGAGCCTCTCCCACACCAACGATGGCGACTTGTTCGTAAGGATTGTGGTTGGGTGTGGTCATATGATCAAGATCGACAGGATCCCTCAGCGCAGCGTTATATTAAATCCAGGCTTGCTGATATGTACCGAATTGCCTTTGGCAGCCTTGGACAAATGGGTCAACACGTCTTTAAGGGTTAAAGCAGCGCCGTCATAGCGCTTGAAGGTGCCATTAAGGGCTCTCATGCGATCAATGTCCTCGCGCCGCATCAAATAGCGAAACAGAAAATCCTCATCGCTCAGGCCCTTGGCGTTGAGATCCGCCCTTAACTCATCCTCATTTCGAACCAAGAAACGTTCCTTAGACAACTCTTTTGCCCGCACAGAACTCAAAATCTTTTCCCTCACAACCGGATTCATATCAACTTCTACATTGCCGCCAAATTGACCCAATGCAAAACGAATGGATTGATCGGTAACTTGCTCATAGCGCTTTCCCGTCATTACATTCACCGCCGCTTGACTGCCCACGAACTGCGATAAAGGGGTCACCATGATCGGGTAGCCAAAATCGGCGCGTACTTGAACTGCCTCCTCTAGGGCCTGAGGTAATTTATCCTCCGCACCCACTTCCTTTAGTTGATTACGCAAGTTCGAAATCATCCCCCCAGGCACTTGGTGAATGTACTGGGAATAATCATATTCAACTGGACGACCGATTGGGAGTTTTTCATGCATGGCGATGCGGGTGAAATGCGCCTCAACGGGCTTGAGTCGGGTCAAATCAATGTCAACAGCAAATCCCAAATGGCGCAAATTGGAAGTGACATTAAAGATGGAGGGCAAAGACGCATCATCGGCCAAGGGTGGAATGGCTGTGTTGACGATTCGAATACCGTGCTTGACCGCTTCCAGCACGCACAAAGGCCCCAGACCCGTTGAGCAATGGGTGTGAAGCTCAATCTCTAATCCCTTGGCTTTGGACATCATCAAGGGGACCAATTCGCGCACGCGCTCGGGCGTCAAAAGACCACCGGGGTCTTTAAGGCACAGGCGAAATGGCTTTAATTTCGCCGCTTCTTGTGTACATTTCACATAATAGTCAGTGGTGTGATTGGGAGAAATTGAATAGGTAATGTTGATAATGGGCTTGACCCCATGTTTGCTTGCCGCTTGAGCTCGAATCTTCCAAACCTTGGGGTTGTTCCAAGAATCCGATATGCGCACTTCGTCAATGCCGCAGGATTTCATGATGCGCCAAAATAAATCCAGCATGACCGGTTGATCAGTGCCAAAAACATTCAAACCCCCGACATTTGCACGAAGCTCAGTTTTTTTTGCTAGTCCCTTTAAGAGTCGAATCCTTTGGAAGGGATCCTCTTTCAGTTCACGAACACATTTGACTAAAAAGGACGGTGACAAGACCTCTAGGGCTTCAAAACCCGCGTCATCCAAATCCTTCATCACTGGCAACATCATGCCGGTGGTCATGCGCTCAGCCCACAAGCTTTGATGCCCATCGCGCAGTGTGACATCAACCATTCGAACCTTTTCCATGAAATCCTCTGAAAAATTTAACTTTAATTTCTTGAACAGCGCATCTTTAATCGCTGCGCGTTTGGTCAAGCATCTCTTTAATGAGCTGCTCGACCAATACCGTATTAACTTGCCCGCTTTCAAACCGCTCATGATTCATGGCAAACGACAAAAAGGGCAAGGTCGTCCCAATTCCTTCAACCTCAAAGCGCTTAAGCGCATTTTTCATGCGTCGAATCGCCTCTGCGCGATTAGCGCCATAAACAATCAACTTGGCCAGCATCGAGTCGTAATAAATGGGCACCTCATAGCCCTCAAAGCAATGGGTATCCAAGCGAATATTGGGGCCTTGAGGAGGCTTCCAAATCGTGATGCGACCAGGACTGGGGCGAAAGCCCTCCAGGGGCAACTCTGCGTTGATGCGGCACTCAATGGCATGGCCTCTAAAAACGATGTCTTCTTGCTTGAACGGTAAGACCTCGCCCGCGGCAATTTTGAGTTGTAACTCAACAATATCTATACCTGTGATGGCCTCCGAGACGGGGTGCTCGACTTGCACTCGGGTATTCATTTCCAAGAAGTAATACTTTTGCGTATCCCCATCTAAAATAAATTCAACGGTACCCGCGCTTTGGTAATTTAAAACTCTCGCAAGCTCAATGGCACTTCGACGCATGCCTTCCCTTGCACTGGCCACCAAGTTGGGCGCTGGAGACTCCTCCACCACCTTTTGATGACGCCTCTGTAGCGAGCAGTCTCTCTCACCCAAATGGATCAAATGACCGTGCTGATCTCCCAAGACTTGAACCTCAACGTGGCGGGCATTGGGAATGTATTTTTCCAAGTAAAGGGTATCGTCTCCAAAGGCATTTCTTGACTCTGCACTCGCTGAAGTAAATAGAGACACCAACTCATGCTCATGGCTCACAATTTTCATACCCCGACCACCCCCCCCCGCTGCGGCTTTGAGCATCACAGGATAGCCAATGGCACTGGCCAACGCCTGCGCATGAGATGCGTCGCGAAGTTTTTCTGAACCGCTGAGCATGGGAACACCGGACTCTTGGGCAAGGATGCGAGCTTGCAACTTATTACCCATGCGGTGAATTTGATCTGGCGTTGGCCCTACAAAAACAATGCCGTGGTCAGAACAGGCTTGCGCCAGGGCTTGCGATTCAGCCAAGAAGCCGTAGCCTGGATGCAAGGCTTGACATTGCGTTTCAAGCGCTGCGGTGATCAAGGCAGGTATGTTCAAATAGCTCAAACTGGATGCAGATGCGCCAATGCACACAGTGCGATCTGCCAATCGGGCGCCGCGTGTTAAGCGGTCAGCCTCTGACACGACTAAGACACTCTCAAGCCCCAGCGATTGACAAGCAAAGATAATTCTCACGGCAATTTCACCGCGATTGGCCACCAAAACGCGTTGAATATCAACTTGATTGGGCGACTTTTGCTGGCGAGCCAAGGATTGAGGTCTACTCATGAGTGATTTTATTGATGGAGCGAGCACTTGAGACTCAACGAAGGGGAAAAATCGTGTTGATGTTCACATCTTGGGTTTGAGATGAAAAAGGGGTTGACCGTACTCAACCAAATCACCATCTTTGACGCAAATTTGGGTGATCACTCCCACCAAACCTGCGGACACGGCATTGAACATCTTCATGGCTTCAATCAAACCCACCGTTGTACCTGCACTTACATCGCTGCCAATGCTCACAAAAGTCTCCGCTCCAGGCTCCGATTGGGAATAAAAGCGACCGATCATGGGACTAGTGATGATGTTCTCACCTGCAGACACGACCAAGGTATCGGGTTGAGCCTGAGGCTCATGAGCAAGCGCTGTCTCTGGTTGATTGTGCCCTGGGCTGATAGGGCTTGACGAAGAGGTTGTGGGTATCAATGCTGGCGCAGACAGGGTTTCACCCTTGTCAATCTTGATTCTCAAATCTCCCAGGGTAAAATCCAAATGGGTGAGGCCCGAGTCGTTGAAAGACTCTATGATGGAAATGATGTTGTCGATTTCACTGCTTAGTAAGGGAATGGTGTCTTGACTCACTTAAAGATCCTATTGGGTAAATGACTTTATGATTGGTAGAGTAATGCTCCGTTAATGACACGCTCGGGTATGACCATTTCGTAACACTGTGGAGAGACACTCAATAGAGCGTCAGTTTTGTCTTGAATACTGTGCGGATCAAATCCTGGCATGAAAGCCTCCAAGACCAAGCCTGAGGGCGTAACATTGATGATGGCCATATCCGTGTAAATCCGTTTGACACACGCCTTGGCCGTCAGTGGAGCCGAGCAATTTTTGACAACCTTGGGCTGCCCCTTGTTGGTGAGGTGAGACATGGCGACAATGATGTTGGGAGAACCAACAGCCAAGTCCATCGCGCCTCCCACACCAGGAACCGCTTCACCGGGCACCTTCCAGTTGGCAAAGTCCCCGTTTTCAGCAACCTCAATGGCACCCAAGACTGCATGCGTCAAGTGCCCGCCTCGCATCATGACAAAAGAGGTTTGTTGATCAAAGAGGCTGGCTCCCAATTGAAGTGTACAAAACCCTTTACCCGCACTGATCAAGTCCAGATCAATGTCTGCGACTTTGGGCTTGGGACCAACACCCAATATTCCATTTTCACTGTGCAAAAAAATCTCAAGTTGAGGATCCAAGTAGTTGGCCACCAAGACAGGAATGCCAACCCCTAAATTCACATAGCTGCCTTCTTTTAAATCTTGAGCAATCCGCCAAGCAATTCCGTCACGGGTCAAAATCATTTCCCCCCCCCTTCTTTGGGAAGGACCAAGAGTTCGGGCAAGCGATCAACCTCAATCAACTGATCCACAAAAATCCCTTGGGTGTGAACATCATCGGGCTTGATTTCGCCCGCCTCCACCATTTTATCGACCTCTGCAATGACCACATTGCCAGCGGTCGCCATGACCACATTGAAGTTACGCATAGTGCCCTTGTAATTTAAATTACCCAAACGATCCCCTAAATGGGCGCGAATCATGGCGAAATCAGCCTTCAATGCCTTTTCAAGAACGTAATCTTTGCCGTCGATGTTTTTGATTTCTTTGCCAATAGTGAGCTCGGTGCCAACACCGGTAGGCGTATAAAAGCCACCCAGACCACATCCCCCAGCTCGTATACGCTCCACCAAGGTTCCTTGGGGAACGAGTTCAAGTTCAACCTCCCCCTTTAAATATTTGTCTCTAAAGTCAGCTGCAGTAGGTGCGGGAAAGGACGCAATTAACTTTTTGACCAATCCATCCGCAAAAAGTCCTCCCAAAGCGAAACCACCCGTACCAGCGCCATTGCTGATGATGGTCAAATTCTTAACAGCCCTGCGCCTGAGAGCCTCAATCAACTGCCCAGGCATTCCGGCATTGCCAAAGCCACCCAGCATAATGCTGGCGCCATCAAAAATCGACTCCACAGCTTCGGCACAACTCACAACACGCTTATCGATCAATTCACCACTCCAAAACAAACTCAAATCACCAGAAATTAGGGTTATATTTGAATCTAATTTAAGCGCTTACACCATAGGGCAAGCCCTTGATGTCTCCTGCACCAATGACCGCAACGCAAGTTCACGTCAGTTTGATCTAGCTCAAAACCAAGGACACATCAGTGTGCTCAATCAGTTCTATACGAGATACTGCCGCGCCCCCTACAAAGAACTGCAAGACAATTTAAATATAAAGTCTTCGGGAGGTACTTGAGCGCTAAACTTGGCACCAATGGAGTCGAAATACAGATGACATTGAAGCCTACAGTCAGGTTTTGTTCAACTTGGAAAATCATTCCCATCCGAGTAATAAAAATAACTATTCTTCAGGAATAAATCCGGAGTCTTTGACAATATTTCCCCAACGAATCAAATCAGATTTTAATAATGCCGAAGTGTTTTCTGGAGTACTCAAAATAGGATCACTTCCCTGTTTAGCAAAAGATTCCCTCAAAGAAGGTAACTTTAGGGCTTCATTGACCAAAGCTGACGTTTTTAAAACAATACTCCTCGGTGTGTTTGCTGGCATGAATAAGCCAAGCCATGGCTCGCACACCAAGTCGCTGTAACCCAACTCAACCATCGTTGGTACATCTGGCAAAAATCGACTTCGTTTTAGCCCTGTTGTTGCAATCGCTCTAAGTCGAGAGGTGCTCAATCGTGGCAGAGTTTCACCCAGCGAACTAAAAATACTGGCAACTTGCCCGCCCATCACATCAACCAACGCGGGCGCATTGCCCTTATAGGGAACATGGAGTAGCGGATAATTCGCAGCTTTAGCAAACATGACCCCCGTAAAGTGAGGAGCAGCACCTGCACCACTCGAAGCGTAAGCAGCGAGGCCAGGATTTAATTTACACCATGCAATGAATTCCCCTGGCGTCTTGACGCTTTCGGGCACACTAGGGCCAACACAAAATACCAATGGACTTGAATTGACAATTGAAACAGGGCTGAAATCTGCGATGGGATCGTAGTTAATCTTCTTAAAACTGTAAGGTGCTAAGGTTAGTGAAAAATCTGGTGTAAAAAGAATTGTTGAGCCATCAGGTGGGCTATTTTTAACGTATTCAACTGCAAGACGTGATGCTGCTCCGGGCTTTGCTTCAATAATGAGACCACCCGGATAGGAATCGTTCATGCCTTGAACCAACGGACGCAAAGCTGAATCAACTCCGCCGCCCGGAGGAAATCCGATGATCATGCGAGTCAATTTTACATTCTGAGCGAAAACACTATTGAATGAAGTCTCGCAAGCTAGAAGACCAATCGAATTGATGATGGCTCGACGATTAATGTTTGACACTGATGTCTCCTTGGATTTTGACTGACTCGTTTCAAGCAAGACATTTGGGAAACCGATGTTGATCCAAGCTCGCTTGAACCAAGGCGACTGTACAGATCCACGCTATTAAAATAAACGATGAGAGATTCATCATAAAATTATTATTTTTAATCGAAATGACTTGTTGATATATAAGGGTAAACATTTAGTAGAGCTCAATTTTCAATAAAAACAGAACTTAAATCTTTGAACCACCCCTTGGGCTTCAATTTGAAACACCTATAGAAATATTTACTTTATTGGGTAACTTTTTCTCTGCAAAAAAATACGACCATCATTAAAACGGCCACAAGCTCAGCAACCACAAACCCAAGGACATCTTGCGGGGCTATACCCACAAAGGTGTTGGTCAAACTTCTAGCAACGACTACAGCAGGGTTGGCAAAGAATGTTGACGATGTAAACCAATACCCTGCTGTGACGGTCATGGCCAGCAACATTGGTATTTTGTCCTTGGATGCTGTATCACCCATTCTAATAACCGCCAACAAAACCAAGGTCGATAGAAATTCACTCACCCAAATTCCAGGGCCATTTCTGGCCTTACTTGACTCTTGAATGATCGGTAAACTGAACATGAAGTGCGTGAGCCATATTCCGCAAACTGCTCCGGCAAATTGGCAAACCCAGTATCCGAGCATCGTCTTAACACTCAAGTGGCCCAATCTCCAACTCATCAAACTCACCGCCGGGTTAAAGTGAGCCCCTGAAATAGGCCCCAACAAGACAATCAATACATAAAGGCCTGCGCCAGTTGCAATACTATTGCCAAGCAAAGCAACAGCACCATTTCCAGCGCCGAGGGTCTCACCCATCAACCCTGAACCCGCTACAATTGCCAAGAGCAAAGTGGTACCGACAAATTCAGAAACGTAATTTTTCATTTTTGAGTGTGAATATCTTTAAGCGTCATTGAATCCAATTTGTCCAACGGCATTTGAGCCAATAAATCAATCCTTTTTTTCAATCCATACAAGACCTCCGTGAAGGCATGCCTTTTTTCTGCTTCAGTGCCTTTAACTTGCGATGGATCAGGAAATCCCCAGTGTGCCGTTATGGGTTGACCTGGCCAGTAGGGACAGGCTTCGCCAGCAGCTTCATCGCAGACAGTGATAATGAAATCCATCTTTGGGGCATCAGGCAAAGCGTACTCATCCCAATTCTTACTTCTAAGTTTACTTTGGTCGTAGCCAAGCTCTTTGGTGAGCTCTGCAGCAATAGGATTGACCGCAGCACCAGGCGCTGAGCCCGCTGAATAACCCGTAAAAATGCCGCTGTAATGGGTGGACGCCAAGGCTTCACCCAACACAGATCTGGAAGAGTTGTGGGTGCATAGAAATAAAATGTTGTATTTCTTCATTTGCTTTTGTCCTTTTTGATGACTTGAGTTGGTAAACAAGATTTCCCGCCACAACAGTTATCCAAAAGAAACTCGCTGAGTTTTTGAATCAACAAGGCGTTTGGTCGGTAAATGAGGTTTCTACTTTGGCGCTCGACCTTCAACAAATTGGCACTCATCAACTCCTTTAAGTGAAAACTCAATGTGGCGTTGGGGATACCGAGATGCTCAATGATCTCTGAAGGTGTCAAGCCCACATCGCCTTTTTGTACAATGAGACGAAAAACATTGAGTCGAGATTCTTGCCCTAAGGCCATAAAAGCGAGGATGGCATCTGAATTTTTCATATTTCTATAATATCAGAAATATAAAATCAATCATGAAGGTTTTATTACAATCCAAGAAGCTCCAAAGTATTGAGCCCAATCTCTTTTTTATTGAGAACACCTGATGTCTGACTTTCCCCAAGTTGAAGCCGAGCATTTCAACAAACCAGATTTGAATCAACTTCAGACTGGACCCCTTTTCAATCATGCCCCGAGGATATTGCTGCTCTATGGCTCCCTCAGAGAGAGGTCTTTTAGTCGGCTTTTAGCCGAAGAAGCAGAACGACTATTAAAAGCCATGGGTTGCGACACCAAGTTTTTCAATCCCAGTGGCCTACCTCAGGTTGATGAGACCGTGGAGACACACCCCAAGGTACTTGAACTCAGAGCGTTGGCTCAATGGTCAGAAGGCATGGTGTGGTCCAGCCCAGAGCGTCATGGAGCAATGACTGGCCTCATGAAATCTCAAATTGATTGGATCCCATTGAGTATGGGCGCTGTGAGGCCCACACAGGGTAAAACCCTTGCCTTGATGCAGGTCAATGGCGGATCACAATCGTTCAATGCCGTCAACCAAATGCGACTTCTTGGACGATGGATGCGAATGATCACGATCCCCAATCAATCCTCAGTTGCCAAGGCGTTTCTAGAGTTTGATGAAAACAATCGCATGAAATCCTCAGGCTTCTACGACCGAGTCGTCGATGTCATGGAAGAGCTTGTTAAATTTACCCTACTAACCCGGTCAGCCTCACCCTATCTCACGGACCGTTATAGCGAAAGGAAAGAGACTGCTGAACAATTGATGAGCCGAGTTAATCAACAGTCGCTTTAATCATGAAAGATAAATTCTTTCTTTTACCAAATCTGATCAGACAAAGGGACGTTAACCGTTCCTCTCTTGCTCGAACAAGGTCTGTGCAGGCCATCACAACATGCCACCCTCTCTGAGCCAATGATTGGGTGGTGTAGAAATCAACTCCTGATGAGGCAACAGTGATGATCATGGTTGGGCATCAAGAACTCATCACGCAGGAAACTTTTAACCTTTATTTTTAAATTCAAGAGCAAATGTGGCAAGAGCCTTCTGTCCTCTTTACAACATTGATCAAGCTCGTCATCTTTGCATATTGCCCAAGGTGACCGCGCATGCTTTTGGCCAACCAAAGCGCCTCATGGACTTCAAGCTCATGCTTTAGTCTTGCACTGACATGAGTTGACGAAATTCGCCAGCTTGGCCATCATCGTCGAGCCACTTGACAACCATCAAGCCCGTGACGGTCGCCCTGACGTAGAACTCAAAGAATGGATTGGCAGCAATACCCGATGAGGTCTCGACACGCAATACCTCTTGAGCGTCATACACACAACTCACCCATTGAATGATATTGCGAGGGATCAAGTGACCGGTCATGTCTTGCAAGTAACCGGTCTCCATGGGATGCTGGATCAACAAGCGTACCTTGACCACATCGCCTGACACAATTTTTTGGGGCCAAATCAGTCTTGCATTCATGTTGAAGTGTTGGCGTTTGGGTTCACTCTAAATTGCAATTCAATTGGAGGCATCCACACAGGCCGATTCCGTGACGATGATGTCAGCGCTGTCGACAAGCCATCGATCGGTGTTCGTTCGCGCCAGGGCCACCACTTTTTGTGTACCCGCCAAACGCACTCGGGTGTTGAGTTCTGCCCTTGCATTCCAAGGCCCCAAGTGAAGATGGGCCATCACGAGGACGGGATTGCGCTGAGACAGCAGATAAATATCCCGAACATGATCCTCAGGCGTCATGGGTGAGTCGACACTGACACCCAAAGGCACCGAGTTGCCATTGTCGGCCAAGATGGACAAATGAAGCTTAATGCCTGCGTGCTGGAGTTGACGCTCATTGACCACAGTCCCTTGAATCCCACCAAGCATTTCTTGCATTGAGCGCAATCGACCCGAGGTCATCATGTGCTCAACAGGCGCGTCGGCAGCACTGGCATTTTTCATGAACCCCAAGGTGAAGAAAGAGCCCAAGCCCAAGCCCCAACCCAAAACCAACCCCTCTCGCCTTTGACGCGAAAAAAGGGGTTTAGTTTTGAGGGATCTAGACAGAAAACTCAAGCTCATGGTGTTGTATCCCCATTATCACCAACCCCTCAAGACCCATGAAGTACCAGGGGACTTGATGAATTGGCACAGAGTGACTCATGTCAGGCCGACGCCAAAACCTGGTTGAACGTGGCGCTGGGGCGCATGACATCGGTCATTTTCTTCACGTCAGGCAAGAAATATCCACCGATCTCAACCGCTTTGCCTTGAACACTCAGGAGCTCAGCCACAATCTTTTTCTCGTTCTCGGCCAAGGACTTGGCCAAGGGGGTGAAATACGATTGCAACTCTTTGTCCTCGGTCTGGGCGGACAATTCCTGCGCCCAGTAAAGCGCCAAATAGAACTGGCTGCCACGGTTGTCGAGCTCACCGGTCTTGGTTGATGGGTTCTTGTTATTGTTGAGCAGTTGACCGGTGGCCGCATCGAGCGCCTTGGCCACGAGCTTGGCTTTGTTGTTGTGGGTCTTGATCCCCAACTCCTCAATACTCGCCGCCAGGGCCAAAAACTCACCCAAGGAATCCCAACGCAAATGGTTTTCTTCCAACAGTTGTTTGACGTGCTTAGGAGCAGAACCGCCCGCACCTGTCTCGTACAAACCGCCACCCGCCATCAAAGGCACAATGGAGAGCATTTTGGAGCTCGTGCCAAGTTCCATGATAGGGAACAAATCGGTCAAATAGTCGCGCAAAATGTTGCCCGTGACAGAGATGGTGTCAATGCCACGGATCACGCGCTCTAAAGAGAAGCGAATGGCGCGCACTTGGGACATGATGTGAATATCCAAGCCCTGGGTATCATGGTCTTTCAAATAGACATTGACCTTTTTGATGAGCTCGGCCTCGTGTGGGCGATAGGGGTCGAGCCAAAACACCGCCGTCATCCCTGAGTTGCGAGCACGTGTGACGGCCAACTTCACCCAGTCGCGAATGGGTGCGTCTTTGACTTGGCACATGCGCCAAATGTCGCCCTCGCCCACGTCTTGCGAGATCAGCACTTCGCCAGTGGCATTGTCCACAATCCGTGCTTGACCAGCTTCTGGAGCTTCAAAGGTTTTGTCGTGCGAGCCATACTCTTCAGCCTGTTGTGCCATCAAACCCACATTGGGCACCGTGCCCATGGTCTTGGGGTCAAAGCGGCCATTGGTTTTGCAAAAATTGATGGTCTCTTGGTAAATGCGAGCAAAGGTGCTCTCTGGAATCACCGCCTTGGTGTCCTTGAGTTTACCGTCAGCCCCGTACATCTTGCCGCCGACTCGAATCATGGCGGGCATGGAGGCGTCCACGATCACATCGTTGGGCGCGTGCAAATTGGTGATACCTTTGTCTGAGTCGACCATTGCCAACTCAGGACGTGTTGCCGCACAGGCTTTCATGTCGGCCAAGACCTCGTCACGTTTGGCTTGGTGCAAAGTCTGCAGTTTGTCGTACAAATTGACCAACCCGTTGTTGACATTGACGCCGATTTCTTCAAACAGTTTGGCGTGTTTGGCAAAAACGTCTTTGTAATACACCCGAACAGCGTGACCAAAAACGATGGGGTGAGACACCTTCATCATGGTGGCCTTCAAGTGCAAAGAAAACAGCATGCCGGTCTTCACCGCATCTTGCATTTCAACTTCGAAGAAATCACACAGGGCCTTTTTGCTCATGAACATGCTGTCGATGATTTCACCGGCGAGCAGCGCGAGCTTGGGTTTCAAGACCACCGTTTTACCGCTTTGGGTGAGAATCTCCATGCGAACTTCACGCGCTTTGTCAAGGGTCATGGACTTCTCGCCGTGGTAGAAGTCGCCGTCTTTCATCGTGGCCACATGGGTGCGCGACGCCTGGCTCCACTCACCCATGCTGTGGGGATTTTTGCGAGCAAAGTTTTTGACCGCCAAGGGGGCACGGCGGTCTGAATTGCCCTCACGAAGAACGGGGTTCACGGCCGAACCCATGCACTTGGAGTAGCGAGCACGAATGGCTTTGTCGGCGTCGGTTTTGGGGTCTTCTGGAAAGTTCGGAAGGGCAAAACCCTTGCTTTGCAACTCTTGGATACAGGCAATCAGTTGCGGGACCGATGCGCTGATGTTGGGCAACTTGATGATGTTGGTCTCGGGCAAAAGCGTCAATCGACCCAACTCCGCCAAGTTGTCGGGCAGTTTTTGCGCGTCACTCAAAAACTCAGGGAACTCTCCCAAGATGCGGGCCGCCACAGAAATGTCGCTTTGAGCGACCTCGATACCCGCAGGTTTGGCAAAGGTGCGAATAATGGGTAAAAAAGAAGCAGTCGCCAAAAGTGGCGCTTCATCCGTCAAGGTGTAGATGATTTTTGAGGTTGGGGCTGTCATGTGTTTGTTTTCCTAAAAGTGACCGTGGCGAGTGGGGTATCGACGAGGCGTGACTTGGAAAAACGCAACACAAGCGAGCACAAAAAAAGCCCATGTGTCCATGGGCTTTGAGCAAAGGGCTTAGGCGCAATCCAAGACAGCAAACTCCATTCGGAGCACTGTCAGATTATAGTCCCTACCATCCCACCCAAAGCCCGCCCCATCCCTGTCGGGACTAGGGCTTACTCTGGAGAGAGAGATGGCCTCTTGTCTTAGGCCTTGACCAAGGTGAAACCGTGGTTTTTAAGTGGGAAGGATCGCACCCGCTTGCCCGTCGCGTTGAAGATGGCGTTGGCCAAGGCTGGGCCAAGAGGGGCTTGCGAGGGCTCGCCCACGCCACCCCAAAAACCACCCGTTGGCGCAATGACGGTCTCGACCTTGGGCATTTCGTTCAAGCGCATCATGCGGTAGTCATGAAAATTGGACTGCTCCACGCGACCATCCTTTAAGGTGATGTCGCCCCAGAAAATCGCACTCAAACCATGCACCATGCTGCCTTGGAGTTGGGCCTGGATATTGTCTGGATTGACGGCGTAGCCTGGATCAATCCCCACCACAATGCGGTGAATTTTGATTTGTTGCTGCGCATTGACGGAGACTTCACAAACGCAAGCCGTATAACTGCCGTAGCCTTCGGTCTCGGCAATTCCGCGAAACACGCCCTTGGGCAAAGGAGCACCGTAGTTGGCCGCTTTGGTAACAGCCAACAAAATTGCTTTGTCTTTGGGACGTTTTTCCGACAGATTGGCCAGACGAAACTCCAAAGGATCCTTGCCCGCAGCGTGGGCGAGTTCGTCAATGAAGCTCTCGCGCATGAAGGGGTTTTGAGAGTGTCCGACCGACCTCCAAAAGCCCACGGGCACATTGCTGTCGTGCTGGGCATACTCCACCAAGGAGTTGGGGTTGGCGTAAGGATGGTCTCTCAAGCTCGCCACCGCTTGCGGATCAATGCCACCTTGCAGGGGTAACTTCAAAAGGGATGACAAAATCGACGGCGCACTCACACGGATGTGAAGTGCATCGATGCGGCCATCATTGCTGACCGTGCCCCTGAACTTGATCAGGGACGCTGGACGGTAAAAATCGTGCTGCGTATCTTCTTCCCGAGTCCAGAGCATCTTGACTGGCAAGGGCGACATGGCACGGGCGATTTTTGCACCTTGGATCGAAAAGTCTTGTGAACCACCGCGACGACCCAAGCCGCCACCGAGTTGCACGGGGTGCACTTTGACGTTTTCTTGCTTCACGTCGGCGGCCCTGGCCGACACGGCCAAGGTGGCCTCTGCACTTTGCGTGGAGGTCCAAATCTCCAACTTATCGCCTTGCAGCCATCCGGTGTAGCCCATGGGCTCCATGGTCGCGTGGGCCAAGTAGGGGGTGAAATACTCGCCTTCGATGACTTTAGCACCCGAGGCAGACAACGCGGCCATGGTGTCACCGTCTTTGCGAGCGACAGCAACTTCGGCTTGTGTGAGACCTTCTTTAAAGTATTCCATCAATGAGGTCGAGGAGAGCTTGGCGTTTTTCTCCGGCACATCCCACTCAATGCTCACGTCCTTCAAGGCCTCTTTGGCACGCCACCAGTTGTCGGCCACGACGGCCACAAAGTCGCCCATATTGAGCACTTTTTTGATTCCACGTCGGTTGTCGATTTTGCTGCTGTCCAAAGTCTTGACCTTGCCATTGAAAACTGGACAAGCGGCCACCGCAGCGTAGACCATGCCAGGCAACTGGGTGTCAATGCCGTAGCGGATTTTGGCTCGAACGATATCGGGGATCTCGCGGCGTTTGATGGGTTTACCAATGATTTTCCAATCCTTGGGATCTTTCAAGGCCACATTGCCAGGGGCATTGAGTTGAGATGCGGCCAAGGCCAATTGGCCGTAGGTCATGCTCTTTTTACTGAGGGTGTGGGTGATCACACCCAACTTGGCCACACACTCGGAAGAAGGAACATTCATGGCGTTGGCACCGGCCACGATGAGCATCTCGCGCGCCGTGGCGCCGGCTTTTCTCAAATACTCATGCGAATCTTGGATGGTTCGCGATCCCACAGAGGCCATGTCGCCGTAAACGCGTTTTTGAGCCAAATTGTCTTCGGCCGTAGCGTACTGGACCACCACTTTTTTCCAATCGGCTTCCAACTCATCGGCAATCAGCATTGGGGCGGAAGTGCTTGAACCTTGGCCCATTTCTGCTCGGGCATAGCGAATGATGATGGTCTCATCGGGCTGAATTTCAATCCAAGCGTTGACTTTTTGAGGAGCACTTGATGCAGCCGCCGCCGCTTTGGCGTCAGGCAAGAAAAATCCGAGTGAAAATCCCATACCCGAGGTCACACTCACGCTCGTGCTGAGCTTCAAAAAGTCACGCTTGGAGGGGTCTTGGGTCTGAGCTTTGACTGCGCTCGAGTTGTCGAAGGAATTGATCATGCTGAGACTCCTTTGTTGGCAACGGCGTGAATGGCCGCACGAATGCGAGCATAGGTGCCGCAACGGCAAATATTGGTCATGGCCGCATCGATATCGTCATCGGTGGGCTTGGGTTTCTTTTTGAGCAGAGCTACAGCGGCAAGCATTTGACCACCTTGGCAGTAGCCGCATTGGGGCACTTCGTGATCGATCCACGCTTGTTGCACAGGGTGCAAGTGACCCTTTTTCTCTAGGCCTTCTAGCGTCACCACCTGTTGCCCGACTGCAGCAGACACAGGGTAAGAGCATGAACGCACGGGCTCACCGTTCAAGAGCACGGTGCATGCACCGCACTGGGCCACACCACAACCAAATTTGGGACCTTTGATATCAAGTTCGTCGCGGAGTGCCCACAAAAGCGGCATCTCAGGCTCGACATCGAGTTCGTACACGTGTTCGTTGATGGACAGTTTCATGCTTATTTCCTCTGTTAAATCTGTTCTAGCTTAGCATTGCACCCAGCCATCGGATTTCAGGGTTATCCCGATAAGCGCCAGGGCTGTTGGGCGTCATTTTAGACAATCATATCTTGGGTAATCACCAAGGGGCCTTTTCCAGCCCAGCGCTCTAGGTACAAGTAAATGACCGGGGTGATGTAGAGCGTGATGACCTGAGAAAAGAGCAAACCGCCCACCACCGCGACACCCAGGGGGGAGCGCAACTCGGCGCCAGCACCCAACCCCAAGGAGATGGGTAAGGCCCCCATGAGGGCGGCAAAGGTGGTCATCATGATTGGGCGGAAACGCAGCACGCAAGCACGCCTGATCGCTTGCTCCGGATGCAAGCCTTCACTCCTTTGGGCCTCGAGAGCAAAATCGATCATCATGATGGCGTTCTTCTTGACAATTCCGATGAGCATCAATATTCCGATGGTGGCAATCAAGGTGAGGTCAATTTTAAAGAACCACAAAAACAAAAGTGCCCCCACTGCAGCAGACGGCAAGCCTGCCAAAATCGTCAAGGGGTGGACATAACTTTCATAAAGAACGCCCAGCAAAATGTAAATCACCAACACCGCCACCAGGAGAAGTATCACTTGGCTGCTCTGAGAGTTTTGGAAGACCGCTGCGTCGCCTCCGTAATTGGTGATGATGGAAGACGGTATTTGAAGCTCTTGAGAGAACTGCGCAATTTTCTTGGTCGCCTCTCCTAGAGGTGCTACAGGCGCCAAGTTGAAAGAAATCGTCACCGCTTGCAGCTGCCCCTGGTGATTGACCGCGGTTGGCCCCACAGCTCTCGTGACAGTCACCAAACTTGAGAGCGGCACAATTTGCCCCGAGAGCTTGGAGCGCACAAAGATGTTCCCGATCGAATCTTCAAACTCTCGATTCTCATTGGGGGCCTCCATGATCACCAAATAGCTGTTGACCGGCGTAAAAATGGTCGAAATTTGTCGATCCCCAAAGGCGTTGTAAAGGGCAGTGCGAATATCTTGGGTTGCGATGCCCAAGGCGCCTGCCTTGTCACGGTCAAAGTTCACATTGACTTGCAGCCCTCTGAGTTGTGAGTCACTCGTCACGTCCCTAAAAGACGGGTCACCCCGCATTTTTTGTTGCAACTTGTTGGACCACTCGTTCAAAGCGTCGGCACTCACACTTTGCATGACGTACTGATAACGGCTCTTGCTTTGCTTGCCGCCGAGTTGCAAGTTTTGAACGGGTCGCATGTAGACCGCAAAACCGGGATAGCGCGCTTTTTTGCGCAGCTGCTCGATCACCAAACCGATGCGCGGGCGCTCACTGAGGGGTTTTAACACCACAAACATGCGCGCCGAGTTCAAGGCACTGGGCGTGAAGGAGGCCGAGCCCACAAAAGACTGCACATAGGCGACCGATGGGTCATGTCCAATGATATCGGCAATGAGATTTTGGATGCGGACCATCTCTCTAAAGGAGATATCTTCCGAGGCTTCGGTGGTGATTTGAATTTGACCAATATCTTCCTCTGGAAAGAAGCCCTTGGGACTGATCGCAAAAAGCCATACCGTGAGACCGAAGGTGACGAAAGCCACCAAGAGCACCCAGCGGCGGTGATTGAGGGCAACCTCCAAAGAACTTTCATAAGCATCCAAAACCGACTTGAATGCCGACTCAAACCAACGGCCAAAAACATTCTCTTGGGCATGCTCGTCGGCCTTGTGAACAGGTAAAAAGCGCGAACACAGCATCGGCACCAAGGTGAGCGAGACCACTGCAGACACAAGCACCGCCAAACCGACCACAACCGCAAACTCATGGAACAAAAGGCCAATGACCCCTGGCATGAAAAAGATTGGAATAAACACCGACACCAAAGACAGTGAGATCGACACAATCGTGAAAGCCATCTCCTTGCCGCCTCTGAGGGAGGCTTGCATGGGGGTCATGCCATCTTCCACGTGGCGAACAATGTTTTCTATCATCACAATCGCATCATCCACCACCAAGCCCACGGCGAGGGTAATGCCCAAAAGCGACACATTGTCCAAGCTGTAACCAAAGGCATAAAGCAGCGAGATTGCACCAATCAAAGAAACGGGCAAACTGAGGGTTGGGATGATGGTGGCAACGGTGCGGCGGATGAACATCAAAATCACCATGATCACCAAAATAACCGTGAGTGCCAATGAATATTGAACATCATGAATTGCGTCTCGCACAGAAATCGATCGATCATTCAATGGCAAAATTTCGACCGACGCGGGTAGCTGAGATTTAAAGCGAGGTAACAAACTTCGAATGGAGTCGATCACTTCCACCGTGTTGGCATTGGGCTGACGTTGGATGGCCAAGATAATGGAGGTCTTGCCCTGGTAGCTCGCTTGGGTGCGCACCGATTCGTAGCTGTCTTCAACCGTGGCCACATCCCTTAACCGCACCAAACCATTGGGGCGTGAACTCACCACCACATTGGCAAATTCGGCAGACTTGGTCAACTGCTTGTTGGCCGTGATGGTGAGCATTTGCTTGGGGCCATCCAAGATCCCCACCGGTGTATTCGAATTGCTCGAGTTGACCGCGGTCATCACGTCGTCCATGGTGAGTCCATGGGACGCCAAGGCCTGGGGATTGGCGCGGATGCGAACCGCAAAGCGCTTTTGGCCGTAAACGTTCACCAGGGCCACACCACTCACGGTGGAGATTGTTGGCGCGATCAAATTTTCCGCATAGTCGTTGAGCTCAGACATGCTCAAGGAAGCCGACGCGAGCGACAAAAACAAAATGGGGGAGTCTGCTGGATTGACCTTTCGATAAGACGGTGGCAAAGTCATCTCGATGGGCAAAGATTTTTGTGCTCTAAGGAGTGCCGCTTGCACGTCCACCGCCACCAAATCGATATTTTTATTCGAATTGAACTCCAAGTTGATGGTGGTGCCTCCCAAGATATTGGTCGAGCTGATCACGTTGATACCGTCAATCGTGGAGAACTGCTTTTCTAGCGGCAAGGCCACCGATGCGGCCATGGTTTCAGGACTGGCGCCTGGAAAGGTGGCCGTGACACTGATCACCGGTGTATTGAAGGTGGGCAATGCCGAGATGGGGATTTTGCTGTACGCAATGAAACCAGCAAATACGGTGGCCAAGCTCAGCAGCACCGTCATCACCGGGCGCTGAATACACAACTGTGGAATATTCATGGCTTGGACGGGTTGGACGGGTTGGACGGGTTGGACGGGTTGGATAGGTTGGGCTGGTTAGGCGGCTTGGCCGAAGCGTCTTTGTTGGCCGAGGATTTGCCCGCACCCGGTGTGACCACCCTCACTTTGGCATTGGGTCTCACGTTTTGTTTTCCATCGGTCACCACTTGATCACCCGCCTTGAGGCCTTCGACCACCATCTCCTCGCCAAAAAGATAAACTTGCTTGATCGGGGTTTGAATGGCGATTTGGTCCTCGCCAACCACATAGACAAATTTTCCATTGGGACTGTTCACCACGGCTTTGGAGGGAATGGCGAGCGCATCTTTCAACGCTCCCAAATTGAGGGTAGCCTGCACAAACTGGCCTGGCCACAGAGCGTCTTTGCTGTTGTTGAACTCAGCCTTGGCACGAATGGTCCCCGAGTTGGGGTCAACCATATTGTCAACAAAATACAAATGACCCGACACCGATTGTTCTGCGTTGGGAATCTTGGCTTGAACATCGGAAGCATTGGACTTCTTGGCGTTGACCAGTGCTTGTTGCAGTTTCGATAAATAGCTCTCCGGCACGCTGAACATCACGGAAATGGGGTCGAGCTGGGTCACGGTGACCAACGAAGTCGTTTGCGGTACCACCAATGTACCGGGAAAGACATTGATGATGCCCGTTCGTCCTGAGATGGGTGCGCGAATCGTGTCAAAGTCCAAAGCGATGAGCGCAGCCTCAAGCGCCGATTCATCGCTCTTGACCGTTCCCAGTTGGGCGTCTCGCAAGCTGAGGGATGTGTCCACCGATCCTTGCGAGACGAAGTTCTTGCTCTTGAGTTCTTGGGCTCGTTGAAACTGTCTTTCTTGATCCAGCGCCAAAGCTTTGTCGCGCATCAATTGGGCTTTTAGCTTTTCCACATTGGCACGATCGCTTCGATCATCCAAAGTGAAAAGCACTTGACCTTGACTCACAAACTGGCCTTCATGCACAAGCACTTGTTTGACCACATTGGTGACTTGGGCGTGCACATCCACGGTTCGAATGGAAGATACTGCGCCATTGAGGCTCAGGTTAAAGGCCACGTCTTTGGGTTGGACTTGCTGCAAGCTCACTGCGGGGTCTGGTGCGCCCTTGGGGCCATCGTCGGTTTTGGGCCAAAGGCGATAGGCAACCAGTCCCGAAAAAACGGCCAGCACACCCACACTCCAAGCGATTGATTTGATTTTCATAAGTTCAATGGTCCATGGCACAAAAAATAATCTGCAAAAATCGCCTGCAAAAATAGCTCCCCTTGGGTCACCCTTCTTGGCTCACGAAGATCGCCTGAGTTTACAAATAAAACCCCACTCGCTTGCTTAGTGGAAACGATCGGTTGACTGCACGCCTTGGCGTCTATTGACAGTGGTTAAATTCACGCCAAAGTTGCCGGGCGGCGTCTCCATTAAAACTTCAATGAAACGATTCCATGGGTTTTGGGCCAAAGCCCAGACGAGACAGCCCTCTTTGTAAGCCCGTCAAAGCTTGGCTCAGGCAAGGTTCAACAAAACGATGCAGCACCAAGCCCCATGCTAAAGCGCTGAACCAACATAAAAGAATCATGACCAGGGCCTGCACCACACCGTGAAGATCAGCAGCATTCCAAAGAGCGCTAAAGATCACCACCCATGCGAAATGATTCAAAAAGGTGGCATAAGCCGCATTGCCCAATTGGGACAAACGCCGCTTAAAGGCTGGACTCAAGAACTCGCCCGAGTGGTCCGCATAGCAGTACAACAAGATCGCACCCATCAAGGCCACCAGGATGCGTACACGCCAAAACTGCGTGAGTGAGACCCATCCAAAGAGCCAAACGGCGAAGAACAAAGGACGGGCATTGTCAAAGCGAGCGGCAAAGGCCGCCAAGAGCCCAAGACCATAAGCGCCCATGAAATAAATCGCCCAATCGTCCCACGTTTGCGTGAGGTTAAAGAACCACAGCGAGGAGAAAGTCAAGAGCGCCAGCACCCATATTAAATTGGCGCTCACCTTGATGGAGGTCCAACCGTTCTTTCGACAAAGACTCGCCAAGAAGGCCACCATGGCAAAGAGCTGAAAATCAATGGCAACATACCACACGCCAGCCGACATGGAGGGCACATGGAGCACGCCTTGCAAGAGCAAAGCATGGGCCAACAATTGCGTCCAAGTGACCCCCTCGGGCACCCAATCCTGACAGACCCAATCACCCAAGGCCCCCACCACAGCGGCACAGATCACCAAGCTCATGAGGTAAAACGGCGTCAAGCGCAAATAGCGTTTGACGAGCAAGTCTCCCAAATGAGCCCCGCGCGCGCGCATGAGCGACTGGGCGGTCAAATACCCCCCAATCACCAAAAACAGTTGAACAGCCAAGCGCGACCCCGTGAACAAGGCATCGACAATTCTGGGGTATTCACGCTCGAGCACGTCTCTCATCGGACCGTAGGACAACAGATGATGGATGACGATGCACTGGGCAGCCAAAAACTTCATTAAATCGATGACCCAAGATCGCATCAAAAACCACACCGTAAAAAAACCGAGTTGCCACACCCCTAGGTCGCGCCAAGAAGACCCCAAGATCAGCAACAGATTGGGATCCAGGTGCGAGCTGGCCAGATTCCTGAGCACCAGCCTTGGCATATGCTCGAAAACCCTCTATCATGCCATAAAAATGATTTCAACACCTGCGTCACCCCGCTCTTTACCCTGTCTTGGCCCACTGGACCCCTTTCCCGATGTCCGTGAGGCTTGGGGGAGCGATTCCCCGGCTCCTGGCCTCTTGGCCAGTGGTGGGGATTTGTCGCGAGAACGCTTGGTGGCCGCTTACAGCCAGGGGATTTTTCCATGGTTCAGCTCAGGAGAGCCCATTTTGTGGTGGAGCACCGAGCCACGCATGGTGCTGCGAATGCCAGACTTCAAATTGCACCGCTCACTGCTCCAAACCCTCAAGCGCTTCACCACCCAGAGCGGCTGTGAAATTAAGTTTGACCATGATTTTGCCAGCGTGATCAGCGCCTGCGCTGGGGTCAGTCGAGCTCGCCAAGGGGGAACTTGGATCACCCCAGAGATGGTGCAGGCGTACACGGACTTGCACCGCGCAGGCTTGGCCCACAGTGTCGAGACCTGGATTGAGGGAGAAATGGTGGGCGGGCTTTACTGTGTGGCGCTGGGTCGGGCGGTCTTTGGCGAATCCATGTTCAGCCGCGCGAGCGACGCCTCCAAAATTGCCCTGTGTGCCTTGGTGGCCTTCTCCCGAGCCCAAGGCATTGGGCTCATTGACTGCCAGCAACAAACCGCCCACCTGCAAAGCTTGGGAGCCAAACCGTTGGCCCGTAGCGAATTTCTAAAAGAAGCTCAAAGCGCCATGCAGCACCAAGGCACGGCGTGGCACTTTAAACCGATATACTGGCAAAAAATTCATCCCTCATTGAGCTCGGCGTGACCCACCCCCACGAACTGCCCCTTCAAAGCCTTCAGTTTTACTCGACGGCGCCTTATCCTTGCAGCTATTTGCCGGACCATGAAGCGCGCTCACAAGTGGCCTCGCCAGGGCACTTGATCAACCAAGACGTCTACTCCGACTTGGTCGCCAAAGGCTTTCGTCGCTCGGGACTCTTTACCTACAAACCCCACTGCGACCAATGTCAGGCCTGCATGCCGCTTCGGGTTAAGGCCCAGTCCTTTGAGCCCACACGCAGCCAAAAACGCGCTTGGCGCTCTCACCAAGACTTGCAAGTGCGCATCTCGCGATTGAGTTTTGTGAAAGAGCACTATGAGCTCTACTTGGCGTACCAGGCCTCTCGTCACCAAGGCGGGGGCATGGACCATGACAGCATGGACCAATATGCCCAGTTTTTGCTGCAGTCGCGGGTGAACTCCAGAATTGTAGAGTTCCGCACAAGAGACCAGCAAAGCGCCACACCCAGCCCGAGATCGAAGCTGCGAATGGTCTCAATTTTGGATGTCTTGAACGATGGACTCTCGGCCGTTTACACCTTCTTTGACCCTGAAGTCAAAGGCAGCCTAGGAACCTTCAACGTGCTGTGGCAAATTGAACAAGCCAGGCTCTTGGGCCTGCCCTATGTTTATTTGGGCTACTTGATTGAAAAAAGCCAAAAAATGCGCTACAAATCGCTCTTCAATCCCCATGAACTGCTCAAAGACGGGCGCTGGTGTGAGGTTGAGCTTGGGGCAAATCAAGGCGCACATCTACAGGCATCTCCAGAGGCCAGCGGGACTTAAAAAAACTTCCACCCTCGGCGAGCAAAGACTGTAAGATGTTGACATGAATTACAACAAGAAGGTCGATCGCCAACCCCACGATTCCAGCACACAGGCCCATGAGCAGGGTTTGCCAGTGAATGCTCACGCACTGACCCCAACCATCCAAGTGTTGCAACGCATGTTCAGTCTGATCGATCTCTTGGCCTCGCGCCAAGAGGCGATGAGCCTGAAGGAAATCAGCGAAAAAACCAAGTTGCACCCCTCCACCGCCCATCGAATCTTGAACGATCTCGCGATTGGACGCTATGTGCAAAGGGCCGACGTGGGCAGTTACCGCTTGGGTTTGCGACTGCTTGAGCTTGGCAATGCGGTCAAAGAAAGGCTCAATGTGCGCGACGCCGCCCTCGAGCCCATGCGAGAGCTGCACCGGGTGATCGAGCAGTCGGTGAATTTGAGTCTTTGCCAAGGCGATGAGATTGTCTACATCGAGCGCGCTTACAGTGAGAGGTCGGGCATGCAAGTCGTGCGCGCCATTGGCGGTCATGCCCCCTTGCACCTGACGTCTGTGGGCAAGCTTTTTTTGGCCACCCAAGACCCCCAGCAGTTGCACGCCTATGCCCTTCGCACTCAACTCAAAGGCAACACCAAAAATAGCCTTAGTGAATTTGCCCAATTGGAGCAAGACTTGGTTCGGGTGCGTGAGAGGGGCGTTGCGCGTGACAACGAGGAATTGGAGCTTGGGGTGAAATGCATGGCCTGCGGCATCTACGATGACCAAGGCCAATTGGTCGCAGGCCTATCCATCTCAGCCCCTGCGGACCGACTCGATGAGACTTGGTTGGCCCAATTGCAAGAGACAGCGCGTCAAATATCCCATGCCCTGGGCCACCGCGAGACCTAGCACAGGGGTCAAGACGGCCTGGGCGGTCTCAGGTGTGCCGATTAACTTTGCGGCACAATCCCAGAGTGGTAGGCTTCGACCCAGTGGCGCACGCGCTCGGCGTCGGCGATGCGGCTCAGGCGTCCAGCCGAATCCAACAGCACCATGATGAGGTGACGACCTGCAATTTTGGTTTGCATGACCAAGCACTGACCCGCTTCGTTGATGAAGCCCGTTTTTTGTAGACCGATATCCCAGTTGGGGTTTTTCACCAAACGGTTGGTGGTGTGAAAACTCATGAGCCGATTTCCGACTTCAACCGTATAGCTCGGTGATGTCGTGAATTCTCTAAGCAAAGGGTCTTGGTAAGCATGGCCCACCAAGGTGGCCAGGTCTTTGGCACTCGACTGGTTCTTGCTCGAGAGACCCGTGGGCTCGTGGTAGTGGGTATCTTTCATCCCTAGCAAGGCGGCTTTCTCGTTCATCTTTTGCACAAATGACTCCAAGCCGCCTGGAAAAGTTCTGCCCAAGGCATGAGCAGCGCGGTTTTCACTGGCCATCAAGGCCAAATGCAGCATCTCCAAGCGGGGCAAAGAGGTGCCCACTTTGAGCCGAGAAGCGCTGTTCTTTTCCGTATCAATGTCCTCATCGGTGATGGTGATTGTCTCGTTCATGTCGAGATTGCCTTCACTCACCAAAATCCCCGTCATGAGCTTGGTGATGGAGGCGATGGGCAACACCGCTTGGTCGTTTTTACTGAGCAAGACTTCGTGGGTGTCTTGGTCTATCACATAGGCAACACTCGACTTTAGGGACAAGCCATCGCTGCTATCGTGCAAACCGGCCAACTGACCAAACGAGGGCTTGGTGGGAATGATGACCACCGGGTGTTGGGCGCGGCGGTTGAGAGCGTGGTGGCGACTCTTGTGCGGGTTCGCAGCGGCGGTATTGGCGCGTGTGTCGTGGCGCTCCAAGGCCTGGGCAAAGGGGGCAGAACACAAAATCAGCAGCCCAGTACAAGTTGTCCAGAATGGTTTGATCAACACGTTTCTCCAGTAATAGTCATGCACAGCCCTTTGAGTGAGGGCCAAGCCCCAAGCGAACAGTCGTTTGCTCTTCAGATGACGCAGTATAACCATAAGCAAAAAAACATGCAAGATCATAGACTTGCATCATTTTCATAAGGTGAGCACAAAGGCGTTGGACAGGACGCAGATTTTGAGCGCCAAGGGGGGGGTGCTTTGGCTCAGGGGCCTTGGTGCTCGTGCAAGCCCTGCTCATCGGGCTCATCGGTGGAGGTGCTGATGACGCTCACTTGGAGTCCCTTGGCTTTGCGCCAAGCATAAATCACGTAGCCACTCAAGGCATAGGCCACAAAGAGGGAGAACATCACAATCGGTGGGTGAATATTGATGACGGCAATCAAAAGCGCCAAAAACACAATGGTGGCAAAGGGCACGCTTTTTTTCATCTGCACATCTTTGAAACTGTAAAAGGGCGCGTTCGTCACCATGGTGAGCCCGGCAAACAAACTCAATCCAAACATCACCCAAGCCACTTGTGTACCGGAGATGCCCGCATCGTTGATCACCCAGATAAAACCGGTGAGCACCGCCGCAGCCGCAGGTGAGGGCAAACCTTGGAAGTAGCGCCGGTCCACGACTTGGGTGTTGACATTAAAGCGCGCCAAGCGAAGCGCAGCACAGGCACAATAGAGAAATGCGGCAATCCAACCCCAACGCCCAAGCCCCTTGAGCGCCCACTCGTAGGAGATCAGTGCGGGTGCAGCGCCAAAAGAGACCATGTCCGACAGGGAGTCCATTTGCTCACCAAAGGCGCTTTGCGTGTTGGTCATGCGGGCAACGCGGCCATCCATGGCGTCCAAAATCATCGCGCAAAACACCCCCATGGCGGCCGAATCAAAATGCCCATTCATGGCCATCACAATGGCATAGAACCCCCCAAAAAGGGCCGCCAAGGTGACCAAATTGGGCAGCATGTAGATGCCTTTTCTGGGTTTGGGACGCAAAGTCTCTCCCGCCTGCAGTCCTTCGGTGCTGCACCCGGGTTCTGGGGGCTTTGGCGCTTGGGCCTCGCGCTCATTCATGGGCAAACTCCCAGACCCAAGTCGACCCAACACCCTTGGGCTTGGCAGGGCAAAACAGGGTCAAAAAATACACTCGCGAGCATGACATGGGGTCTTTGGATCACAGCTTGGCCAAGATGGTGAGGGTCGCCTTGACCTTGTCGCCAGGGGAGACTTTGACCGTGGCGTCAATGGGCAAGTAGACATCGACGCGCGAGCCAAAGCGAATGAAACCGTAGCGCTCGCCCTTGGTGAGGGATTGGCCGACCTGTGCATAGCAAAGAATTCGCCGTGCAATGAGGCCCGCGACTTGGACCAAGGTGATGGTTTTGGCTTGTCCATTGAACTGCGCATCAATGACCATGGCGTTGCGCTCATTTTCACTCGAGGCTTTGTCCAAACTGGCATTGAGAAACTGACCGGCGCTATAGGCAATGCTTCTCACCACCCCGTCAACACTTGCGCGGTTGCTGTGCACATTGAAGACGTTCATGAACACACTGATCAAAATCGCCTCGCGCTCGGCGTAGGGGTCGAAAATTCTTTGGACTTTGATCACTCGACCATCTGCCGGTGAGAGCACCGCATCCGCATCAGGGGGAAGGAGTCGAGGGGGGTCACGAAAGAACTGGAGTACAAAGACGGCCAACACATCGAGTGGCAAACCCCATCCCCAAGAACCGAACCAATGCCCTAAAAAGGCCAGGCCTAGAGTGAGCGCGATGAAAGGCCAGCCTTCGCGGGCGAGCAGGGGGTGAGGATAATTCAAGAGACTCCTTGGAAAATGCATTGACAATAAGCCATTGTAATGCCTCTGTCAGAGCACAAAATAGCCCAAAAGAAGTCTTATCCATGGCCCCAAGAGTCACTTGGTGCTCAATTTCGACACACCCAGTGCACAAAACCGCTGGATCCAACAAAAAAGGCCTGCTTTGAGCAGGCCTCGACAGGGTTGAGAGCGTTCAACCCGTCTTTGCACCCCAGAGAGAAACAACACCCATGAAGCCCGCTCCATTGAAGCCAGCACCAAAGGTGGGGTGAGAGGATCAATTGCGGGTTTGATCAACCAATTTGTTTTTCGCAATCCAAGGCATCATGGAGCGCAATTGAGCGCCCACTTTTTCAATGGAGTGCTCAGCGATCAAGCGTCTGCGAGCGGTCATGCTCGGGTAAGCGGTGCGGCCTTCCAAAATAAAGTTCTTGGCGTACTCGCCATTTTGGATGTTCTTGAGCGCTTTGCGCATGGCGGCACGGGAACTCTCATTGATCACCTCAGGACCCGTCACATACTCGCCAAACTCGGCATTGTTGGAGATGGAATAGTTCATGTTGGCAATTCCGCCTTCATAAATCAAGTCCACAATCAATTTCAACTCGTGCAAGCACTCAAAATAGGCCATCTCAGGCGCATAACCGGCTTCGACCAAGGTCTCGTAACCCATTTTGACCAACTCCACAGCGCCACCACAAAGAACGGCTTGCTCGCCAAAGAGGTCGGTCTCGGTTTCTTCCCTGAAATTGGTCTCAATGATGCCGGCGCGCCCTCCACCATTGGCCATGGCGTAGCTCAAGGCCAAGTCACGGGCTTTGCCGCTCTTGTCTTGGTGAACAGCCACCAAGTGGGGCACGCCCCCGCCTTGGGCGTAGGTCGAACGAACCGTGTGGCCAGGAGCCTTGGGCGCCACCATCCAGACGTCCAAGTCGGCGCGGGGTACGACTTGGTTGTAGTGGACATTAAAGCCGTGGGCAAAGGCGAGCGAGGCGCCTTTTTTGATGTTGGGCTCGATGTCGTGGGTGTAGACGCTGGCAATTTGCTCATCGGGGAGCAAAATCATCACCACGTCTGCAGCCTTGACTGCAGCGGCAACTTCTTGAACGGTGAGGCCGGCCATGCCAACCTTGTCCCAACTCGCTCCGCCTTTTCTCAATCCGACCACCACCTTCACGCCCGAGTCGTTGAGGTTTTGGGCATGGGCGTGGCCTTGCGAGCCGTAGCCAATGATGGCCACTGTTTTGCCTTTGATCAAACTCAAATCACAATCTTTATCGTAATAGACCTTCATGTTTTCTCCTGTAGATTAGGGGTCAATTGTTAACAAACTCGTTAATTCATCGCTCAAATGAGCGTTGGCTTAAACTCTTAAAACCCGCTCGCCGCGGCCGATGCCACACGAACCCGTGCGCACCGTCTCCAAAATAGCAGAGTGGTCAATGGCTTGCAAAAAGGCATCGTTTTTCGCTTGGTCTCCGGTGAGCTCCAAGGTGTAGCTCTTTTCCGTCACGTCGATGATGCGACCACGAAAGATGTCGGCCATGCGCTTCATCTCTTCACGCTCCTTGCCCACAGCCCGCACCTTGACGAGCATCAACTCGCGCTCGGTGTAGGGACCTTCGGTCAAGTCCACCACCTTCACAACCTCAATGAGTCGATTCAAGTGCTTGGTGATTTGTTCGATCACATCGTCTGAGCCACTGGTTTGAATGGTCATGCGTGAGAGCGATGCGTCCTCGGTGGGGGCCACCGACAAGGACTCAATGTTGTAGCCCCTGGCGGAGAAAAGGCCCACCACTCTCGAGAGTGCGCCGGGCTCGTTTTCCAGCAAAACCGAAATGATGTGTTTCATAGAAATTTCCTCTTTTTGTGGCCCTCCCCTTGAGACGGTAACCCCAAGGCTTGGCCAACAATAGACTTTTCAAACCATTGACAAAAATAAGCTCGGATGAAAGATAAAGGCGGTCTTGTCCACAAAGCATATCCGTGGCAAACGACCTTTTTCTGAGGCTCCAAACCGGGGCCAGTCAGCCCCACTGAGGCTCAGCGCCTCATGCATTACAAATCCTCGCTACCCATGAGCATCTCAGTGATGCCCTTGCCCGCTTGTACCATGGGGAAGACGTTCTCGGTTTGATCGGTCCTGAAGTCCATGAACACGGTTCTGTCTTTGAGGCGGCGCGCTTCACGCAAGGCCGGCTCTACATCTTCATGCTTTTCAATGAGCAAGCCCACATGACCATAGGCCTCGGCCAATTTCACAAAGTCTGGCAAGGCGTCCATGTAGCTGTGGCTGTAGCGCCCAGAGTATTCAATTTCTTGCCACTGACGCACCATGCCGAGATAGCGATTGTTCAGGGCCACAATTTTGATTGGGGTGTTGTACTGTAGACAAGTGGAGAGCTCTTGGATACACATCTGCACCGAGCCTTCTCCGGTCACACAAAACACTTCCGAATCAGGCTTGGCCAATTTAACGCCCATGGCATAAGGGATGCCCACACCCATGGTGCCCAAGCCACCGGAGTTGATCCAACGCCGAGGCTCATCAAAACGATAATACTGCGCCGCCCACATTTGGTGCTGCCCCACATCGGAGGTGATGTAGGTGTCTTGGTCTTTGGTCATGTTCCAAAGTGTCTCCACCACGAACTGGGGCTTGATCACCGAGGTGTTGGCTCGGTCATAATTCAAACAGTGGCGTCCTCGCCACTGCTCAATGGTGCTCCACCAAGCAGCCAGAGCTGGGGCGTCAATGCGCTCTTTGCTCTCGTGCAACATGTGGAGCATTTCGGTGAGGACCGCTTTCACGTCGCCCACGATCGGCACATCCACCTTGACGCGCTTAGAGATACTCGAAGGATCAATGTCAATGTGGATGATTTTTCGCTCGTTTTGCGCAAAATGTTTGGGGTTACCAATGACACGATCATCAAAGCGTGCGCCCACGGCCAACAACACATCACAGTGCTGCATGGCATTGTTGGCCTCGATGGTGCCGTGCATGCCAAGCATTCCCAAGAACTTGGGGTCGCTGGCCGGATAGGCGCCCAGACCCATCAAGGTGTTGGTGCAGGGCACGCCCAAGGCATCGACCAAGGTTCTGAGTTCTTGCGAGGCGTTGGACAAGAGCACACCACCGCCCGTGTAAATGTAGGGGCGCTTGGCGTTCAAAAGCATCTGGAGCGCTTTTCTGATTTGTCCGCCGTGGCCTTTTTTCACCGGGTTGTAGGAGCGCATCTCCAGTGGGTGGGGATCGCGCACATACATCGCCTTGTTAAAGGACACATCTTTGGGGATATCCACCACCACGGGCCCAGGTCGACCGGTCTTGGCAATGTGAAAGGCCTTTTTGATGGTTTGCGCCAAGTCTTTGACGTCCTTGACCAAAAAGTTATGCTTGACAATGGGGCGCGTGATGCCCACCGTGTCACACTCTTGAAACGCATCGAGTCCTATCGCATGGGTGGGCACTTGACCGGTGATGATCACCAAAGGTATGCTGTCCATGTAGGCTGTGGCAATGCCAGTCACCGCATTGGTGACACCGGGGCCCGAGGTGACCAAGGCCACCCCCACGTCCCCCGTGGCGCGGGCATAACCATCGGCGGCGTGAACAGCCGCTTGCTCGTGGCGAACGAGCACGTGTTGAATGGTCTCTTGTTTGTATAGAGCGTCGTAGATGTAGAGAACCGCCCCACCAGGGTAGCCCCACAAATATTTGACATTTTCGGCCTGCAAGGCCTTGACCATGATCTCCGAGCCCATGAGCTCTACTGGAGCCTCAAGATGATCGGCCACTGTTGTGGCCGCGGCAGCAGCGTGCAGCTGCGCTTTATTGATTTCCATGATAAACCTTTGTGAATTTCAGACAGAAAAACGCTGGGTTGCCTTTGGGCGAGTTCTCTTGAAACCGCTGCAAGACTTGAGACCTGTGGCCATGAACGGGTGAACCCGTTGTGCTCAGATCCGTTTTGGACTTCATCTTCAAGCGGAAGTCCTCAATACGAAACCGTCAATTATGACACCGTTTTTAATTAAACGGTGTTTTTTCGCCAATCTGTTGTTTCGAGCAGAAGACCATTTGGGTGGGACCTGGCCAGACCCTGCGCATGCCACGCACGCGCAGCGTGGACGCAATGCACCCGAGTAAAAAAGCCCCGAATTGGGTCGTTGCGTGTGCACGGCGCGTGAAGACCTCTACAATGCTTCATCTGCCTACGAACATAGCCTCATTTTGGCCACCGAACAAGAACTTTCTGACTTTTTGATCAGCGTTGAAAAACGCGCCTTCAAGCGCTCTCTCTACCATGTGAGGGATGAGGAGGCTGCGCTTGACATTGTTCAAGACAGTATGATGAAACTGTGCGAACACTACAGCAACAAAAATGTCACCGAGTTGCCCATGTTGTTCCAGCGCATCCTCTCCAACACAACGCTCGACTGGTTCAGGCGACAAAAGACAAAACACGCTCTTTTCTCGAATTTCAACGAGTTTGAAAGTGAGGGGCTTGACACGGACTTTGATTTTTTAGAAGTCAATGCCTCGAGCAACACCTCGGCACAGTCAGAAAGCGCAGAAAATGTGCTCTCGCATGCCCAAAACGTGTCCGAAATCGAAGAAGAGATAAAAAAGTTGCCCGCACGTCAACGAGAAGCCTTCTTGCTGCGTTATTGGGAGGAGCTCGATGTTTCGGAGACTGCTGCTGCCATGGGCTGCTCGGTCGGCAGTGTAAAGACACATTGCTCTAGAGCGATTCAGGCATTATATTCAGCACTTAAGGCAAAAGGACTTCAACCATGACAGAAAATTTCACAATACGAAATGATGTTGAAACCCAACTCGCAGCGCGTTGGGTGAGGGGCTTGGACGCATCCTTGGAAACCTTGCCTCACCATGTCAACGAGCGCCTGCGCGTGGCACGCCTGCATGCCTTGAGCTTACAGCGCACTCAGGTCCAAAGACTGGCCTTGAACATGAGCGCTGGCGCCGGTGTGGCCACCCTGTCGCTTCACGATCAAGAGCCTGGATTGTGGTCACGTTTGACTTCCTTTTTGCCTTTGATCGTTCTTTTGGCGGGTTTGGTGGGCATCCATGAGTTTCAAAACGACTCGAACGCCCACAAACTGGCCAATTTGGACCAAGCCTTGCTACTCGATGATTTGCCACCCGATGCTTACACGGACCCAGGATTCTTGAAATTTTTGAGTGTTCCCAGCTCCACCAGCCAAGACCAACCCTAAGCATGCCCTTGTACCGTGGACCGCTCTTTGCCAAATGCCTCCTGAGTCTCAATGCGTTGTGCGGGGACCGAGGTCGCAGAATTGACCCTTTGCACGCCGCATTGCTCCTGCGCCCTTGGCTGACCCCTCTGATCGTGACCCTGGGTCTTGGAGGGTTTGGTTGTCTGCAAGCCCAAACGCTGACCCCCAACACGGCCCCCACCAGCAGTGAGGCCGCCTTGACCAGTCCCAGCAGTCCCAGAGCAAACGCGTCCTTGGGCGAATCGACCAACAACTCAAACAGCACCGCAACTCCCAACACCAACACCAACACCAACACCAACACCAACACCAACACCAACACCAACACCAACACCAACACCAACACCAACACCAACACCAACACCAACACCAACACCAACCTCAACGAGGAAAGCAGCACCAAGGGACTGCACACCAACGAGCCCAGCATGCCCAAGATCCAGTCAAGTGCCACGCCGAATGCAGGCGCCGCAGCCACGGCTTCCAACATCAGCGTGCCGAGTCACCCCCTCTGGGTCGATCTCACTGGGACGCAACAACTCGCCTTGCAGCCCTTGAATGTCCTTTGGAGCAGCATCACCGCATCACAAAAGAGAAAGTGGATTGCCCTGGTCGCGAACTTCTCCAATCTGAGTTCGAGCGACCAAGACAAACTCCAGCAGCGCATGCACCAATGGGCCAGCATGAGCGCGCAAGAAAGGGCCCAAGCTCGGGTTGTTTTTGCGCAAGTCCAACAACTCTCAGGCGATGAGCGTCTGAGCAAGTGGCAAGCCTATCAGGCCTTGGAGCAAAGCGAAAAAATCGAGCTGGCCAAGGCCACCACCAAACTGCCCAACAGCGCAGCAATTTCACCTTCCCCCCTGTCCCAGCGCTCGGCGATCTCCATCCAAATGCTCTTCCCCACCACTTACAGCAGCACCCGATTGGACACCGATCAACTCTCGATCAAAACATTGCTGCCCCCGAGGGTTCAAGCACCAGCACCTTGAGTGGGCCCACGTTTGGCGGGAACTCGTCGGCAGCAGTCCATTTGATAACGCAAGGCCCAAGCACCACCACCAACAGCAGCAGCAGCACTATTAACACCCCCTCTAACTTATTCCATCTTCACCTCCTCCCCCCTTTCAAGATCACCTCCTGATCACCTTCTGAGCCACCCCCCAAAACAGCGGCCCTCCACGTGAACACCGATCCCCCCCCGCGCACCCACAAACTCGCCGCCACCTCACCCCAAGCTTCTAGCCCTTGGACCACGCCTTCTGTTTGGCGACGCATGGCGTGCTGGACTTATGAAGGTGTCTTGCTCTTTGGGGTGGTGTTCATGGCCAGCTTGGTCTACACGGTACTTGCGCAAGGCGTGAAGTCCTTGCTCGGCAACACCGGCACGGAGCACCTTGAGGCCGCCTCAGATCTTGAACTCTCCATGCTTGGCGCGAGCAGCAGCGCCTTGCCCACGAGTCTCGAGCGTGAGTTGCTACAACTCTTTATCTTGAGCGTATTGGTGGCCTACTTTGTTTTCTTTTGGAGAAAAGGCCAAACCTTGGCGATGAAAACCTGGGGCTTGAGGCTCACCACGCAAAGCGGATCCATCCTGAGCACCCCGCGCGCACTCTTTAGGTTGGTGCTTTGTTGGGTGTGGTTTTGGCCGCTGCTGCTGCCTTTTGAGATGCCTTGGATTGAACGCAGTGGGGTTGCTATGGTTTGGATCGCGATATGGGCCTGGCTCAGTGCGTTTCATCCACAACACCAGTTTTGGCACGATGCCTGGGCTGGCACCCAACTCATCGTTGAGCCCAAGGCCAAAGACGACAAGGCCACGTGAGCACCCTCACCCTGGTGCCGCACGATGCGGCCCAGCAAATTTTGATCACGCACAGGTTGCCCAATCGTGAATTGTCACAATTGCGCCAGACAATCAGGACTCCCTATGAAAACCCAAGAAACCCAAGAACAAAAAAGCAGACGCGGACTCTCCCGGGTTTGGCACGCTTTGGGCTTTTCTCTGGAGGGGCTCAAAGCGGGGTGGTTTGAAACCGCCTTTCGGCAAGAGAGCTTGATCGCGGTGCTGCTGATCCCGAGCGCCTTTTATCTTGGTCAAAACTGGGTTGAAGTGGCGCTCCTCATCGGCAGCGTCCTCTTGGTGATGGTGGTGGAGCTGCTCAACACCGCAATTGAGTCGGCCATTGATCGCGTCGGGGCAGACTGGCACGCCTTGTCCAAACGCGCCAAGGACCTGGGGTCTGCCGCCGTCCTTTTGGCCTTGCTGCTGTGCGTTGGGGTGTGGGTGAGCGCTGTGTGGCACGCGAATTTTTGGCCGCTTTTGCACAACGCTCTGGGCTAAATCGACCCAAGCCTCACGGGATGCAGATGGGCGTTAAACGGCTTGCTCGCCGCTTTCGCCGGTGCGGATACGAATGGTTTTTTCAACCGACGTCACAAAGATCTTGCCGTCGCCGATTTTACCGGTCCGAGCTGCCGTCACGATGGCGTCGACACAAGCGTCAACACTGTCACTCGTGACCACCACCTCGATTTTAATTTTGGGCAAAAAATCCACCACATACTCGGCACCGCGGTACAACTCGGTGTGACCTTTTTGACGACCAAAGCCTTTGACCTCGGTCACCGTAAGCCCCGTCACTCCACAAGCGGCCAGGGCTTCACGAACTTCCTCCAACTTGAAGGGTTTGATGATGGCTGTGATTTGCTTCAAAACGAGTCTCCTAAAGGTGTCATTTTTGTAAACCCTATTATGCCCTGAACTTGCTGGTGATGGGGTAGCGCCAATCTTTGCCAAAACCGCGGTGGGTGACGCGGATGCCCACCGGGGACTGGCGCCGCTTGTATTCATTGATGCGAATGAGGCGAGTCACGAGCGCGACGTCTTCTGGTGCAAACCCAGCGGCCACGATGTCTTGGGCACTTTGGTCCTCTTCCATGTGGCGAGACAAAATCGCGTCAAGCACCTCATAGGGTGGCAAACTGTCTTGGTCGGTCTGATCGGCACGCAACTCGGCACTCGGTGGGCGCGTGATGATGCGCTCAGGTATGGGGGCGTGCACCGTGCCATAGGGATTGTGGGCGTTGCGCCAACGGGCCAATTGAAAGACTCGGGTTTTCACCACATCTTTGATCACGGCAAAGCCCCCCGCCATGTCGCCATACAAGGTGCAGTAACCGGTGGCCATCTCGCTTTTGTTGCCCGTCGTGAGCACCATCGCGCCCAATTTATTGGACAAAGCCATGAGCATGATGCCACGGATGCGCGCTTGGATATTTTCCTCCGTGGCGTCCTCGGCTCGCCCTTCAAAAAACGGATTGAGGCTGCTTTTAAAAACCTCAAATTCAGCTTCAATGGAGAGCACGTCATAGCGCACGCCCACGCGCCGAGCCATCTCCTGGGCGTCTTGCAGACTGATCGGGGCAGTAAAGCCGGTGGGCATCATCACCGCGCGCACGCGCTCAGGCCCCAAAGCGTCCACTGCAATGGCCAAGACCAGCGCCGAATCAATCCCGCCCGAGAGCCCCAAGAGCACGCCTGGAAAGCCATTTTTGCCCACATAGTCACGCACGCCCAGCACCAAGGCCTGCCACAACTCGCACTCAGGCTCGGGGCTTTGCGAGACATGGCCCGTGAGACTGAGTTGCGGCGGCTCGGACGGTGCGTGCAAGACGGCACGCGTGTTCACGTCGATTTCAAGCAAGCATTCCTCAAAACTAGGAGCTCGGGCACACACCTCACCGGCGGCATTGAGCGCAAAGGATCTCCCCTCAAACACCACTTCATCTTGACCGCCCACCAAATGGGCGTAGACCAGGGGCAATCCGGTTTGCGCAACCCGCTGGGCCATCACCGCTTCGCGCTCAGCGCCTTTGCCGGCATGAAAGGGCGAGGCATTGAGCACCACCAAGAGTTCGGCGCCAAGGATGGCGCACTGCGCGGCCGGGCCCTCAAACCAAGCGTCCTCACACAGCAAGAGCCCCACCTTCAGGCCGCGCACCTCAAAGAGACCCGTTTGATGTCCTTTGGTGAAATAGCGTCGCTCATCAAAGACTTGGTAATTGGGCAACTCTTGCTTGTCGTAATGCGCGACAATCTCGCCATCACACAGCACACTCGCGCGGTTGACACAAGGCGGCATGCTCACTGAGCGGCTCTTTTCGACCAACACCCCACCCTCGGCATGGGGTGCATGGGTTTGTGGCCGCGCGTGCGGATGCCCCACCACCACGCAAAGACCCTTGAGCGGCTCGAGGGCTTGTTGGAGTTCACGCAAAGAATTGTCACAAGCCTGTATAAAGGAGGGTCTGAGGAGCAAGTCTTCCGCTGGGTAGCCACACAAGGAGAGCTCAGACGTCAGCAGCAAACACACCCCTTGGGCATGGGCCTCTTGGGCGGCGCGGAGGATTTTTTGGGCGTTGCCGCTCATGTCGCCCACCACAAAATTGAGCTGCGCAACAGCGAGTTTTAAATTCATAAGTCAAGAAGGTTGAAGTTTGCCGTGAATTATGTCACCCAGGTGCACGAATCCATTCAAAGCATCGAAAAAACACAATGGAATGCCTTGCTCTCGTGCCAAAGCGAGCCCACCCCCTTCATGCGCCATGAGTACTTGAACGCGTTGGAGACGAGCCTGAGTGCGGTCAAAGACACTGGGTGGCAGTCACACTTTGTCACACTCACGGCCAACAACACCTTGCTCGCTGCTTGCCCGCTTTACCTCAAAAGCCACTCCTACGGCGAGTATGTGTTTGACTGGGCCTGGGCGCAGGCCTACGAACGCCATGGCCTGGCCTACTACCCCAAAGCCTTGGTTGCCGTGCCCTTCACCCCGGTGCCTGGCGCGAGGCTGCTCGCCCAAAGCGATGCTCTGAGGGTTGAATTGCTCAAAGAAGTTCTGCGCTTGTGTGAGTCATGGCACATCTCCTCTTTGCACCTGCTCTTTACGAGCCCTCAAGACCAAGTTGCCACCCAAGCCCTCGGGCTCATGGCCAGGCAAACCGTCCAGTTTCATTGGCAAAACCCTCACTCACCCAGCGTTCTCACCTTTGATGATTTTTTAATGACGCTCAACCAAGACAAGCGCAAAAAAATTCGCCAAGAAAGAAACAAGGTGCTGCAAGCCGGCGTGACCTTCACCGCCATTGAGGGGCAAAACATGACCGAGCCAGACTGGGATTTTTTTTACCGCTGCTACTCACAAACCTATTACGAGCACGGCAATGCGCCCTACTTGAGTCGCGCTTTCTTTCAACAACAAGCCAGCCTCATGCCGCAGAACTGGATTCTTTTCAAAGCACATCAGGGCGGTGAAGACATGGCCTGTAGCCTCATCGGTCTAGAGCGCCACCCCGTCACCCAAACGCCCACCGTGGCCTACGGTCGCTATTGGGGAGCGACCCGGCGCGTGGACTGCTTGCACTTTGAGGCGTGCTACTACCAACCCTTGTCTTGGTGCATTGAGCACGGGGTTGAGCGGTTTGAAGGCGGCGCACAAGGCGAGCACAAGATGGCCCGTGCCTTGCTGCCGGTCTCAACCCACAGTGCGCATTGGTTGGCCCACCCGAGTTTTGCAAGCGCAGTCGAGAACTTTCTCGAGCGTGAAGGCCAAGGCATGAACGAGTATTTGGAGCACCTCAAAAGCCGCAATCCTATCAAAGTAAAACCTTGACTCAATGGGACTGGTCTGAGCGTGTTACCCAACGGACCCACGATAAAAGAATCCGTGAAGGAGCCTGTTGGCAAAAGCGCCAAGACACTCACGGGCTCACTTGGAACTGTTGCCTGTCTCCAAGTACGCCATTGAAAAAGCAAGAAAACTTTCGTCTGCAAGGCTTAAGCGATTCAGTTTCTTGCCCCACTTGATGGACCCTCATCGGCGGGGTTTGCCACGCATCGGATCAGAACATTTATTTTTTCTGAGCTTGTTGGTAGTTGTGCATGCCCTCGGACACTTCTTGGCGAGCCGCATCGGGGCCTTCCCAGCCGAGCACCTTGACCCACTTGCCCACTTCCAAGTCTTTGTAATGCTCAAAAAAGTGAGTGATGGTTTTCAAGCGCATCGGGTTCAAGTCCTCGGGCTTTTGCCACTGGGTGTAGATGGACAAAATCTTGTCGGTGGGAACGGCCAAAATCTTGCCGTCCATGCCCGCCTCGTCTTCCATTTTCAAAATACCAATGGGCCGGCAAGTCACCACCACACCGGGGATCAAGGGCACCGGGGTAATCACCAAGACGTCCACCGGATCCCCATCTCCACTGATGGTCTTGGGCACATAACCGTAGTTGGTGGGGTAGTGCATGGACGTGCTCATGAAGCGATCCACAAAAATCGCACCCGACGCCTTGTCCACTTCATACTTGACCGGATCGGCATTCATGGGTATTTCAATAATGACATTGAAAAAATTGGGGGCGTCGGGACCAGGGTTTACGTTATCTAATGACATGGTTTTGGAGGTTAGAAAAGAAAAAGTGTTCAGTACTTTCCCTATTTTAAGCCTTTTCAATGCAAACTTTGACTTTGACGCAACGCTTTTAGCTTACATTCTTGGCCAAGGTCAAGGTGAGCGGTTTTAGTCCGTGCCAACATCAAGGTCTATTGGATCCTTGAGCGCCAAAAGCGCGGGTTGGAGTCGGGGCGTGACAACCGCTTCTTGTCGCTGTACTTTGAGGACCTGGACCTAGACCTGGGGCTTGATGAGATCGGTCCAAGTCGTGGATCAACGTTTAACACCTTTTGAGGAGAATTTATGTCTGGCAATTCTGCGCTGATTTTTGCTCTCGCTTGTGGCCTGGTGGCTGTGCTCTACGGCTTTTGGGCCCGCTCCTCCATTTTGGCCATGGACCCAGGGAACGCTCGCATGCAAGAAATTGCTGCCGCCATTGAGCAAGGCGCTGGTGCCTATTTGGCGCGACAGTACCGAACCATTGCCATGGTGGGTGTCATATTGACCGTCCTCATTGGACTCTTTTTAGACTCCATGACAGCGGTTGGCTTTGTGATGGGAGCGGTGCTCTCGGGTGCCTGTGGCTTTATCGGCATGAATGTGTCGGTCAAAGCCAATGTGCGCACCGCCCAAGCGGCAACAGGCGGCATTGCGCCAGCCCTGGATGTGGCGTTCAAAGGCGGCGCCATCACCGGCATGCTGGTGGTGGGCTTGGGGCTCATTGGGGTGAGCGGATTTTATTGGTTCTTGACCAAAAATGTCTCTGCACCCCAGGGCCAAGAATTGTCTGAGCTGCTCAACCCCTTGATTGGTTTTGCGTTTGGCTCCTCACTCATCTCCATTTTTGCCCGACTCGGTGGCGGCATCTTCACCAAAGGCGCCGATGTGGGCGCCGATTTGGTGGGCAAGGTCGAGGCCGGTATCCCTGAGGATGACCCGAGGAACCCTGCGGTCATTGCCGACAATGTCGGCGACAACGTGGGCGACTGTGCTGGCATGGCCGCCGACCTGTTTGAGACCTATGCGGTGACCTTGATTGCCACCATGGTGCTGGGTGCCTTGGTGGTGAGTTCTGCGCCTGCACAAGCGGCCCTCTACCCCTTGGTGCTCGGGGCCGTCTCGATTTTGGCCTCGATCGTGGGCTGCTTCTTCGTCAAAGCCTCTCCGGGCATGAAAAACGTGATGCCCGCCCTCTATAAGGGCTTGATCGTGGCTGGCCTCTTGAGCCTTGGGGCTTTTGCCCTGGTGACTTGGAACATGATGCCAGACGACGCCATCAAAGCGAGTGGCTCGCGCATCGCCCTTTTTGGCTCTTGTGCAGTGGGCCTCTTGCTCACCGCAGCCCTCGTGTGGATCACCGAGTACTACACCGGGACCGATTACGCCCCTGTCAAACACGTTGCGCAAGCTTCCACCACGGGACACGCCACCAACATCATTGCAGGCATTGGCATCTCCATGAAATCCACCGCTTACCCCGTGCTCTCGGTGTGCGCAGCGATTTTGGCAGCCTATGGCATGGCGGGCCTTTATGGGGTGGCCATTGCCGCCACCGCCATGCTCAGCATGGCGGGCATCATTGTGGCCTTGGACGCCTATGGACCGATCACCGACAACGCCGGCGGTATTGCCGAAATGGCCGAGTTGCCCGCGAGTGTGCGCGAGGTCACTGACCCCTTGGACGCAGTGGGCAACACCACCAAAGCCGTGACCAAGGGCTACGCCATTGGTTCTGCCGGTTTGGCCGCCTTGGTGCTCTTTGCCGACTACACCCACAAATTGTCGGCCAGTGGCCAAGACGTCACCTTTGACCTCTCGGACCCCATGGTGATCGTGGGCCTCTTCATCGGGGGCATGATCCCCTACCTCTTTGGTGCGATGGCGATGGAGGCCGTGGGCCGCTCGGCCTCGGCCGTGGTGGAAGAGGTCAGACGGCAATTTCGTGAAATCAAAGGCATCATGGATGGATCGGGCAAACCGGAGTATGGCCGCGCGGTGGACATGCTCACCACGGCGGCGATCAAAGAGATGATGATCCCCTCCCTCTTGCCTGTTGTTGTTCCCATTTTGGTGGGCTTAATCTTGGGCCCCAAAGCCTTGGGCGGCCTGCTCATGGGCACGATTGTGACCGGCCTTTTTGTTGCCATCTCCATGTGCACGGGTGGTGGTGCTTGGGACAATGCGAAAAAATACATTGAAGATGGCCACTTTGGTGGCAAGGGCAGCGACGCGCACAAAGCGGCCGTGACCGGTGACACCGTGGGTGACCCCTACAAAGACACCGCCGGTCCGGCCGTCAACCCCTTGATCAAGATCATCAACATTGTGGCCCTGCTCTTGGTGCCGCTCTTGCCCATGGCGCCCCACGCGGCAACTGCGGCCAAGGCCGCCGAGATGAATCCGCCCGCGGTGGTAGCACCCGCACCCGCACCCGAGGCTGGGGCTGCTGCTGCACCTTCTGCACCTGCTGCCGCCAAATAAAGCCACAACGCACTTTGGTGAGCGAGAACAGTCCCCTTTGGGGACTGTTTCTTTTTGGGGCGATGGACGATTTCAAACTCGATCACCTTCAAGCCCAACAGGTCTTCCAAGATTGGTGCAAAATGTGAAACCATGAACGACCGAGTAATCCCTTTGATTGATGAGCGCGCCCGCGCCTTGCCCGTACCGCTGCCCGACTTGGTGGCGGGATTCGAGCCCTTGGGTGAGAACGTGCTTGACCAACTCGCGCGTCCTTTGAGGGACCTGCGCATTTCCGTCACCGACCGATGCAATTTTCGCTGCAGCTACTGCATGCCCAAGGAGGTCTTTAACGCGCAGTACACCTATTTGCCGCAAAAGGCATTGCTCAGTTTTGAACAAATCACCCGTTTGGCACAGATTTTTGTGTCTTTGGGCACAGAAAAAATTCGGCTCACCGGTGGCGAGCCCTTGCTGAGAAAAAATCTTGAGCTCTTGATTGCACAACTCTCGACCCTCAAAACCCTCCAGGGCCAAGACATCGATTTGACCCTGACCACCAACGGCGCCTTGCTGGCCAAAAAAGCCGCCTTGCTCAAAGCCTCGGGGCTCAAGCGCATCACCGTGAGCGTGGACGCATTGGACGACCGGGTCTTCAAATCCATGAACGACGTGGATTTTCCCGTGACCAATGTACTCGAGGGTATACAAGCCGCCATGGACGTGGGCTTGGGGCTCGATCAAAGCGGCCTCTACAGCGGCATCAAAATCAACATGGTCGTCAAAAAAGGCACCAATGAGCACGAAATCTTGCCCATGGCCCGCTTCTTCTTGGCGAAAGGACTCACCCTTCGGTTCATCGAATACATGGATGTGGGCTCCACCAATGGCTGGCGCATGCAAGAGGTGATGCCTTCAAGCGCCGTCTTGGCGCTGTTGCGAACCGAGTTTGACCTGGTGCCCCTGCAAAGCCTCAAGCGCGGCGAGACGGCCGAGCGTTTTGGCCTCAAAAACCAACACGGCGTGCTCGATTCGCGATGCGGCGAAGTCGGCTTCATCAGCAGCGTCACGCAAGCGTTTTGCGCCGACTGCTCGCGCGCGCGCTTGTCCACCGAAGGCCTGCTCTACCTGTGCCTCTTTGCCTCACAAGGCCATGACCTCAAAACCCTGGTCCAGTCTCAGGCCTCCAACACGGTGATCGCGCAAAGTGTGGCCCAACTCTGGCGACAACGCCAAGACCGCTATTCCTTGCTCCGGGCCCAAGACCTGGGGTCGGGTGCGGGTGCACCGGGAGAAAGCCTTGCCAGCAGCCAAAAACGCGTGGAGATGAGCTACATCGGGGGGTAACTTGAAGAAAATTTCCCCGCAGGTCCCGAAGACTCTCCCTCTGGGTCCAGCTCCCCCTCGGCCTTGCATCCTGTTTGCAACCCGTCTCAACATTGATCAAGCCCTTCCATGATCCAGCCTACCCCACCCCTGCCCCAAGGCCTGATCACCGCACTCGTGCTCTCGGGCGGTCAAGGCCAACGCATGGGCGGCGTGGACAAGGGCTTGCAAAACTTTCAGGGCCTGCCGATGGCGCACCGCGCTATCCTTCGGGTGCGGGGCTCGGTGGGCTTTGTCGCCATCAACGCCAACCGCAACTTGGCCGCTTACGAATCGTTTTGTGAGGAGGTCTGGCCTGACCCAGACGCGGCGCTTTTGGGATCGTTGGGCCCCTTGGCTGGCTTTGCGGTGGGACTCTCCAAAGCCACCACCCCTTATCTGTTGACTTTGCCGTGCGATTGCCCCTTTTTTCCCTTGGATTTGGTGGCCCGAATGTCGAGCGCCTTGAGCCAAACCGGTGCAGACTTGGCCATGCCACGCGCGCCTGAGTGGCATGAAGGCGCCATGCAACTTCGGGCCCAACCGGTCTTTGCTCTCATGCGTGTTGGGTTGCTCGAGAGCCTTCAAAACTTCATGGCCCGAGGGGGCAGAAAAATCGACGCCTGGAGTCAAAGTCTGCACCACACCTGGGTGGACTTTGACCGGGGAGAAGACGACCCGCACGCTTTTAGCAACATCAACACCTTGAAAGACCTCGAGCGCTGGGCTGGCGTGTCCAACCCGTCTGATGACGCCACCAGTTTGGCCCCCAAGCTCAATTGATCTGCCCATGAATCCCCCCTTTGCTCAAACCCAGGCCTTGGACGACATCGTGCAGCAACTGCAGGGCTACGACCCCAACATGCTGAGCATTGACAAAGCGCAGGCTTTCATCTCGGCCCTTTGCGAGAGCATCACCGCTGAATTTTTCCTGAGAAGCGACGCCACCGAAGTTGTGGATTTGCAAGCCGCCTATGAACGCACCTTGAGCCAGGACGTCTACTCCCCCATGAATGTGCCCGCCCATACCAATTCGGCCATGGATGGCTACGCCTTTCGATGGCGGGCTGGGGCGTCGGCCACGAGCGCGCTCACTTTCAAGGTCGTGCACACGGTACTTGCCGGACAAGAATGGGCGGGACAGTTGGGTGAGGGTGAGTGCGCCAAGATCATGACCGGCGGCGTGATGCCAGACGGCTCAGACACGGTCGCCCCTTTGGAGTTGGTACAAGCAACAAGTGCCCATCAAGTCAGCATCGACACGCGACTCTTTCATGCTGGGGACAACCGCCGTCTTTGTGGCGAAGACCTGCGCTCAGGCGAGTTGGCACTGACCAAGGGCAGCAGCCTGCATGCCGCGGCCATGGGTCTTTTGGCCAGTTTGGGGCTGAGCCAAGTGCGCGTTTGGCGCAAATTGAAGGTCGCCATTTTCTCGACTGGCAGCGAAGTCTTGCCCCTGGGTGCACCCTTCAAGAGCGGTCACGTCTTTGATGCCAATCGACTAAGCCTCATCGGACTGCTGCAAGGCCTGGGGCTTGAGATCGTGGACCTCGGGGTGGTGAGAGATGACCCGCAGTCACTCAAAGACACTTTTTTAAAAGCCCAGTCCCAAGCCGATGTGATCATCACCTCAGGGGGAGTGAGTGTGGGCGAGGCCGACTACACCAAAGCGATCATGAAAGAGTTGGGCGAGGTGGTGTTTTGGCGCATTGCCATGCGCCCAGGTCGACCGTTTGCGCTGGGGCGGCTTGGGCGCTGCTTGCTCTTTGGTCTTCCAGGCAACCCCGTTGCGGTGATGGTGACGTTTTTGGCTTTGGTCAGACCCGTGTTGCTCAGGCTCTCGGGCAAAGCCCCAGAGTCCCCCACGAGCTTGATGGCCCATAGCGAGATGGACATGCGCAAAAAACCCGGGCGCACCGAGTACCAACGAGGTCTGACTCGGTTGAATGCGCAAGGCCAGTTGTGCGTGGCACTCACCGGCAACCAAGGCTCAGGCATTTTGAGCTCCATGGTTCAGGGCGACTGCCTGATCGTGCTCGATCACGATCAGGGCGACGTCCTTTGCGGGGACTTGATCAAGATCTGGCCATTAAAAGGTTTGCTATGAGGGTCGGGGCTGAGGGTTGGGGCTGAAGGACGTGACCAGACGCAAAGCCGCCATGACCAAACCACAAAAGCGACCAAGCGCACAAGGGCACAAGGGCACAAGGTCTTAAAAACCTCGATCGAACAACCGAACACTCCCTCAGGCCCTCAGGCCCTCAAGTGGACAGGGCCTGCTCCACCCCTTGGTTGGCCAGCGAGTCAGCGCGCTCATTGCCCTCGTCGCCCGAATGACCTTTGACCCAGTGCCAATGCACACGGTGACCACTCGCGTGAACCAATCCGTCCAACTCTTTCCACAAATCTTCGTTTTTAACGGCTTGCTTGGAGGCGGTCTTCCAGCCCTTTAACTTCCAAGAGTGAATCCACTGCGTGATGCCTTGGCGCACGTATTGGCTGTCCAAAAAGAGATTGACCTCGCACTCGCTCTTCAAGGCCTTCAGGGCTTGGATCACCGCCATCAATTCCATGCGGTTGTTGGTGGTGAGTTTCTCTCCACCAAAGAGCTCCTTTTGCTGTCCGCCAAAACGCAGCAAGGCGCCCCACCCGCCCGGTCCCGGATTTCCCTTGCAAGCGCCATCGGTGTAGATCACCACGGTCTTTATCGTTTGCGCTTTTGGCGCTCCATCCTCACTCATGGCTTGTCACCTTTTTATTGAACTTTAAACAACCCCGTATCACCCCACACATCTCCCCACACGAAGGGTCACTTTGCTGACTGTGCTGGCTGAATTAACCCTTGTGAGAAACGGCAGTGGGCCTGACTGCCAAACCGGCTTGGGGTTTGAGTTTCTTCCAATTGGCCCCCAAAACGCGCATGCCTTTGACCCGTTTGACCGCCACCACGAAATAGGCCGATCCGAAGATGGGCCACCAGCGGTCGCCGGCAAACTCCATCCAATTGAATTTATCAAGCCAAGACTGGGAATTAAAGGCCGGCTTGTAAAGCCCAAAGCCGCCTTGCTCGATCTCAAAGCCGAGCAATCTTAACCAATCCTTCAGTCTGCCCATGCTGATCATCTCGCCTGCGATGGGGACGAATTCGGTGCGGGCCCCCAATCGGCGGTAGAACGTTTCCCGGCCCTGTTTGAAACCCCATAGCGAGACGGGGTTGAATCCCGTGATCACCACACGGCCCTCGGGCACCAACACGCGCTCAACCTCTCTGAGGGTTTCATGCGCATGGGCGTGCATCTCCAAGGTGTGGGGCAACACGACCAAATCTAAACTTTGCTCAGCAAAGGGCAGGGCTCTAAAATCCGTGACAAAATCGGTCCTTGTCATGGGCCCTTGGTCCAAGCCCAGCCAGCGGTGGGGCATGCGGTTGGTTTTGAGGCCTTGCAGATCGTCCAAGCCGAGCTGCAAAGCATGAAAGCCAAACAAATCGGCCACCACCCTGTCCATTTGGTCTTGCTCCCAGCCGAGCACATATCGCCCCAAGGGGCTAGAGATCCATTCACGCAGGCCCGCGGGCTGTAAATTTGTACTGTTCATGAAATTACTCGCATTGCCAGCATTGGCGGACAATTACTTTTGGCTTTGGCACAATGACCAAGACGCCGTTGTGGTCGACCCCGGAGAGGCCAAGCCTGTTTTAGAGGCCTTGCAACGCTTGGGCCTTCAACTCAGGCACATTGTAGTGACACACCATCACCAAGACCACGTGGGCGGTATCGAATCGCTGGTGCACGAAACCCAGGCCTTGGTCCACGGCCCCGAGCACCCCGGTGTACCCAAACCCTTGGACCGCTTGCAAGGCGGCGATGAGCTTGAGGTGCTGGGGCAAGCACTGCAGGTTTTGGCAGTTCCAGGTCACACCAAAACGCACTTGGCTTATTTTGCACCCAGCTCACCCGATCATGCCAAGCCCATTCTTTTTTGCGGTGACACCTTGTTCTCGGGCGGCTGTGGCCGACTCTTTGAAGGCAGCCCACAAGAAATGCTCACCTCCCTTAAAACCTTGGCCCAGTTACCGAAAAACACCCAAGTGTGCTGCGCGCACGAGTACACGCTCTCCAACCTCAAATTTGCCCGCCACGTGGAGCCCGGCAACACAGACACCCAGCGCTACCAAGCCCACTGTGAGGATTTGAGAAGCAAGGGGATACCCACCCTGCCCAGCAGCTTGGGGCTAGAGCTCGAGATCAATCCCTTTCTCAGAACCCAAGCGCCCGAGTTGGTGACCTCGGTTGAGGCTTACCATCAGGGCCTCGAGGCCAGCGCCAGCATGGCCAGCCTGAGTGAGGTCGAGGTGTTTGCAGCCCTTCGCGAATGGAAGAACACATTTTGAAATCCCTCACCTTGAATTCCAGTACCAGCACGCTTGTCACCTGGGCTGCTGTGGTGCTGGGACTCACCCTCAGCGCCTGCAGCAGTGTGCCACTCAACCTGGAGCCAGCCGCAATGGGCCCGGCCATCAACACGCCCAACTCCCTCCCCCCAGGAGCTGATTCCCCAGCCAAGGGCAGCCGTCAAAGCACCAACAACACGACCCTCTCGCCCTTGAGTCAAAGCAATGTGGTGAGCCCGCCTGTCACCCATTTGGACTTGCCCGCGGATTTGTGGGAGCGCATTCGCCGTGGCTTTGCCATGCCAACCCTTGAGTCTGAATTGGCCACCGATCGCGAGCAGTGGTATGCCGCGAAACCGGACTATTTGACCCGCGCCACCGAGCGATCGAACAAATACCTCTACTATATTGTGCAAGAGCTCGAAGCGCGCAAGATGCCCACCGAACTCGCCTTGTTGCCCTTTGTGGAGAGTGCCTTCAACCCCCAGGCGGTGTCCTCGGCGAGGGCCTCGGGCATGTGGCAGTTCATGCCCAAGACCGGTAAAAATTTTGCGCTCCAACAAAATGCCTTTCGAGACGATCGTCGAGACGTGATGGCGTCAACGCAAGCGGCGCTGGACTACTTGCAAAAACTCGATACCCAGTTTGGCGACTGGCACTTGGCCCTGGCCGCTTACAACTGGGGAGAAGGCAATGTGGCGCGGGCGATTGCGAAAAACCAAAAAATGGGGCTGGGCACAGGCTACCTGGACTTGAACATGCCCATGGAGACACGCATGTATGTGCCCAAATTGCAGGCCATCAAAAACATCGTCGCCCACCCCGAGCGCTTTGCAGTCACCTTGAGTCATGTGCCCAATCACCCGTATTTTCAGAGTGTGCCACTCAACCGCGACATTGACGTGAGCTTGGCGGCGAAATTGGCCGAGATCCCCGAAGGCGACTTCAAGGCCCTCAACCCCTCGGCCTCGAGACCCGTGCTCTTGGCCGCTGGCACCCCACAAATCTTGCTGCCCTGGGACAACGCCGAGGTGTTTCAAAAGAATTTTGAGTCTTACAGTGGCCCGCGACTCGCAAGTTGGACGGCCTGGATTGCACCGACCACCCTCAAAGTCGCGGATGCGGCCAAGCGCATCGGCATGCCCGAAAGCGAGCTCAGGGCATTGAATGCCATTCCACCCAAGATGCTCATCAAAGCGGGCTCCGCGCTCTTGGTCCCCCGAGGCCTCCAGAAAAACGAAGACGTCACCCAAAAAGTCGCCGAGCAGGGCCAACTCGAACTCGCACCTGAAATCATCACCAAGCGCATCAGCTTTAAGGTGACTAAAAAAGACAATTGGGCCAGCATCAGCAAGCGCTACAAGGTGAGCGTTGGACAACTTGCCGCCTTGAACAAGTTGTCCCCGGAGACCAAATTAAAGCCCGGTCAAACCTTGAGTGTGGAAGTGACCTTGAAAGCCATGCACTCGGCCACGCCCAGCCATCAGCATCACAAACACATGGTGCACTCACGCAAGGCCTGAGAAACAGCACCGCACTTCAAGACACTTCAAGCGCCCTCAAGGGGAAGACTTCCGGTCCACCATAGCGTGGGCAATGGTGCCGAGGTCCACATACTCGAGTTCGCTGCCCAAAGGCACGCCTCTGGCCAAGCGGGTGACCTCAATGCCCCTTTTCCTCAAGGCCTGGGTGAGCACATGGGCGGTTGCTTCGCCCTCAGCGGTGAAGTTGGTGGCCAAGATCACTTCTCGGATCGCGCTGTCGCTCTCCACCCGCTCAAAAAACCGCTTGACCCCAAGGTCTTGTGGACCCATTCCGTTCAAGGGACTCAATGCACCCATCAGTACAAAATACAGACCTTTGTAAGACTGGGTTCGCTCAATGGCGGACTGGTCTGCGGGGGTCTCAACCACGCACAAACGGGACGCGTCACGCTCGGGGTCCAGGCAGGTCTCACACAGCGTGCTCGACGTGAAAGCGTAGCAACGCGTACAGTGCTGAACCGTCTGAGCGGCGTGGCTCAGGGCTTGGGAGAGCAGTTGCGCACCAACGCGGTCGTGCTGCATCAAGTGATGGGCCATGCGAGAGGCGGATTTTTCACCGACGCCGGGCAAACGCCTCAAGGCCACAACGAGCGCGTCCAAGGCGTGCAAGGAATTCATGGGGGTGACCAGGGTTTGGGTTTGGGTTTGGCAGTGGGAGATGAATGAGGCTTGGACATCTTGGACATCTTGCACATCAGGGATGGGGGATGAAGCTCGAATCCGCCGGCCCTGCCTTGCCCGATCGGTGGGTTTAAAAGGGCAACTTCATGCCACCGGGCAAGCCCGCGGACAACTTGCCCATTTTGGCCTCGGACGTGTCTTCGGCTTTTTTGGCCGCATCATTGAAGGCGATCGTGATCAAGTCTTCGAGCATCTCGGCGTCGTCCTTCATCAACGAGGGATCAATCGCCACGCGTTTGACCAAGTGCTTGCACGTCATGGTGATTTTGACGAGCCCGTTGCCCGCCTCCCCTGTCACTTCCACATGGGCCAATTCGTCTTGGGCTTTTTTTAAATTCTCTTGCATGGCTTGGGCTTGTTTCATCAAACCGGCCAGTTGTCCTTTATTGAACATGGGTTTTCTCTTTCAATCTAAGCTATAAAAAATCAATCCAGCGTTTTTTCTGTGCTGCGTTGAACGCTCGGACCCAAGGGTTTGATGGAACCCGGCACAATCGTGGCCCCAAACTCTTGCATCATTTGGAGCACAAACGGGTCACCCAAAATTTTGGCCTCGGCCACCACTTGTTTCTCATAAGCAATTTGGGCCAAACGCATGGCTGGCGAATCACTGACCGCACCCATCTCCAAGCGCAGCTCCACGTCTAGTCCCAAACTCGCCAGCGCCGCTCTCAAACGCTCTCGGGCATTGGGGCTGCTCAAGGTCTCACTCTCAATTCGGAGCAAAATGCTATGCTCATCTTTGGCCACCAATTGGGACTGCAGCGCCAACTCCCGCGACAAAGACTGCACCAAATCGGCATCCATCAATTGTTGCACGGTTTGCATCCAATCCTCGCCCATGGGGGAGGGTTTGAGGTGAGTTTTGAAGCGTTCAAGCGGCGGGCTTGTGGTCTTGTCGGCATTTTGAGGGGCCAAACGCACGGCCACCTCGACCAAGCCCTCGTGCTGGGATGGCGCAAGGGCTGGGGTGGGCGTGCTGGGCGCCACCATCGCAGGACCCACACGGGCCAAACCCTCCCTTTGGCCCATCTCTCTCACAGGCAAATCTCGACCTGGGTGATGCGGGTCAGACGCTTGTTGTCCCCGGCTGGGCGGGGTGCTGTCTGGGGTCCCTGGTCGTGGGGACTTGTCCTGTGCATGGCCCGAGGACGGGGCGAGCGCAGGCGCGATCAAAGATGGGGTTGGGGGCAAAGAACTGGGATTAGGACTAAAACCAGGATTAGGTTTGGCCTGAGTCAGCGCTGCAAGCAGTCCAAGGGAAACCTCTTGGGGATTTTGCTGTGACCCTTCTTGCGGCTTATGCCCAGACGCCGTGTTCAGGCTGGCAAATTCAAGAGTTTTTTTTTCAGCCGTGTCCTGATCGGACGCTGCGAGGTTGGAGGGCTTGAATGCCAAAAGCCGCAAGAGCACCATGGTGAGCCCTGAGTACTCGTCTGGGGCCAAGCCGATTTCAGCGCGACCTTTGATGCATATGCTGTAGAGCAACTGGGTCTCGTCTTTGGCCAGCGTATTGGCCAACTCACGGGTACGGTGCTCATCTTGATCGGACAAGGCATCGGGGTCGACCTCTTGAGATGCACCCTGCGCCGAGCCGCTGGTGCTTGTCTTGGGCGGGGAGAACTGCATCACCGCCATGCGCTGGAGGACATAGGCCATGTCCTCCAAGGCCTGAGAGGCACTCAAACCCTGGGACTGAAGTTGTTGGGCCAAGGCAATCACGGCTTGGCCGTCCGCCGCCCCTAAGGCGGCAATCAGAGCAAAGACGTGATCTCGGTCCACGCAGCCGAGCATTTGCCTCACCTCGGCTTCGCGCACAGCACCGGCGCCATAGGCGATCGATTGGTCGGTGAGCGACAAAGCGTCGCGCATCGAACCCCTGGCTGCGCGGGCAATCCAATGCAGGGCTTGCGGCTCAGATTCAAGCCCCTCGCTTTGCAAGACCTCACTCAAATGCTCTCGGATGGTTTGCGCGGCCATGGGCCTCAAATTGAATTGCAAGCACCGCGACAAAACAGTGACCGGCACCTTTTGCGGATCGGTCGTGGCCAAGACAAATTTCAAATACTCGGGGGGTTCCTCCAAAGTCTTGAGCATCGCATTGAACGCGGTGCCCGAGAGCATGTGGACCTCATCGATCATGAAGACCTTAAAGCGCCCTTGCACCGGTTTGTAAACCGCTTGCTCCAAGAGTTGCTGCACTTCGTCCACACCGCGGTTAGACGCTGCGTCAAGTTCGGTGTAATCCACAAAGCGGCCCGCATCAATGGCCAAGCACATCTCACATGAGCCACAAGGCTCTGAGGTGATGCCTTTTTCGCAATTGAGCGATTTGGCCAAAATTCTCGACACCGTCGTCTTGCCCACACCGCGAGTGCCCGTGAACAAATAGGCATGGTGCAGCCTTTGGGTTTGCAAGGCGTTCGAGAGGGCTTGCACCACATGCGACTGCCCGACCAATTGAGCAAAGGTCTTGGGACGGTATTTTCTGGCTAAAACAAGGTAAGACATGGTGACATTCTAAGGGCTTTGGGGACCTGAGGCCTGGCCTCCAACCTCAAAGAGGCCTTACAATTGCCCTTGACGGGCCTTCCCGCATGGTGAAGCGGCCAACCGGGTCAGGTGGGGAACCAAGCAGCCCTAACTGTAGAGCCAGTGCCGGGGTCAAGGCTCGTCACCCCCCCATTTGAAAGAATACCGCATGAATACAAAATCAATTGGTTTGGTTTTTTTCACGCTTCTCGTGACCCTGATGAGCCTCATGGCCCAGGCCGAGGAAAGACGTTTTGGGCGAGAAGAGTTCGATCGTCGCCCTCACCCCGATTCACATTTCCACCCTTCACTGGGCTGGGTAGTGCCGACGATTCTTGGCGGCGCTTTGGTCTACGAGGCCGTTCAAAACTCGGCCCCACCCCCCGTGGTCATGGCACCGGCTCCCCAGTACTATCCCGTTCAACCGAGTCAACCCCAAATGCCTCCAGCGGGCTACCATTGGGCCCAAATTGTTGACGCGAGTTGCAATTGCCAGCGCGTGGTGTTGATGCAAAACCCCTAAAACCGCCCCAAACTCTGTCGCCTTTAAGCGCAAAGTCACCATGATTTTCACCCTGTCACTGAAGTCAACCCCCAAACACCTCGCCCACCATCTCCACTGGCTTGGGCTGATCTTGATGGCCATGCTCATGATGGTCTCGTGCGGCAGCCAAGACACTTCCTCTGATGCGGCCAGCAACATCAAAGACCCCTTCAAGGAGGCCTTGGATTCACAAAATTCAGCATCAAGCACGGCTCCAACTTCTAACGATGGGTCCAGCAGCGTGGGCCAAATCGCTGGGGCCTCGCCAAGCAGCCAGATGTTTTTAGGCGCCCATTCGGGCATTGGCCAAAGCAGCAGCTCGAGCAACAGTAACAGCAACGGCGTGACCCCAACCCCTGGGCAAGACCCGTTCAAAGCTTACTTGGATGCCCACCCACCTGGCTCTAGCGCCAACGCCAACACAAGCCATTGAACCATTGAACCATTGAACTGTTGAGCCACGCAGACCTGGAGCCCCAAGACTCCAGTGGGCGAGTCGATCACTCGCTGAGCGCCTCCTCCATGGCTTGTACCAAGGCACTCGCCTCTCTGGCACCCGAAACCCCCAATGAGGCGTTGAAGATATAAAAGGGCACCCCATTGATCCCCAAGTCTCTGGCCGACTGGTCCTTGGCTTGAATGGCGCCCAATGCGTCCTCTTCATCCAATGCTTTTTGAATTTGCGCGGGGGTCAATCCGCTCGACAAAGCCAGTGAGCCCAAGGTCTCGCGGTTGCTCAAATCTTGCCCTTGCAGAAAATACGCGGTAAAAATCGCTTCCACCAATTGGGCTTGAACGGCGGGGTCGCTGGCTTGGGCCACCAAACTGTGGGCGAGCAATGTGTTGGGCTGATGGGCGATCAAGTCAAACCGAAAATCAATGCCCACTTCCTTGCCCACAGCACTCACCCGTTCATAGACACCTTGTGCACGGGCGCCGAACTTTTGCGCCAAGTATTGCTCGCGGCTCACGCCCAGCGCGGGCAAATCGGGATTGAGTTGAAACGGATTCCACCTCACCAGTGGGGCCTGAGCCTCAGGGTGCTGCTCACTGAACAAGACCAAGGCCTCTTCTAAACGCCTTTTGCCAATAAAGCACCAGGGACACACCATGTCCGAGACCACATCGATCACCAAATTTTCGCCAGCCATGCATTGCACTCCTATGGGGATGAGCTCCAAGTTGCCCACCAAACCTTGTTTTAACCTAAATCCGGCAGTTAGCCAGCGAATTCCAATCGATCATCGATCATCGATCAACCAGGCCGGTAATTTCTTTGTGATTCTAGCCGCCACATAGTCCACGAACGCCTGCATGATCTTATTCATCCCCAGTATTTGAGGACTGACCCTGTCACCCCTCAAACCCGTGATGTGTGAATACCGGTTGTGACCGGCCAAGATACCCAGCAACCAGGTGCCCAGCACATCGAACTGGGTCGGGGCGTTGGGACTGGTGTAATTCAATGGGCAACTGTCAACCCAAGACTTGAACAAACCCGTGGTCTGCAAGAACTCGGCAAAAAAAGCCAACTGGGCATTGGGAGTGGCAGTCGCCGAATGGTCTCACTGCACATGAATTCGACCCCAAGGTGTGTCCACCACCATCGCTTCTGAATCACGCTGAACACCCTGAATTTGCTTTCTTTTTGCTTCACCCATTGGGTGTCCCCCTCAAAATTCACTTAGACTGCGCAAAGCCTAGCTCATCTGAGAGTTGGACTCATTCAAATGCTTTTTATAGGTTTAACCACGTTGGCAGTGCTTTTTTAAAAATCCCGCCCCCAGACCCCACGATATTTCTGTCAAAATAGAGTCATCAATCGACTCATACTGCTTCAGAGCAAGAAGGATTACACCATGGCCAACGAACTCATCAAACACGTCACCGACGCCACATTTGAGAACGACGTTTTGCACGCCGCTCAGCCCGTCTTGGTTGACTACTGGGCCGAGTGGTGTGGTCCTTGTAAGATGATCGCCCCCATTTTGGACGACGTGGCCACGGGCTACGAAGGCAAACTGCAAATTGCCAAAATGAATGTCGACGAAAACCGAGACATCCCCTCCAAGTTTGGCATCCGCGGCATCCCCACTCTCATGATTTTTAAAAATGGCGAACTCGCCGCCACCAAAGTGGGCGCTTTGAGCAAAGCCCAATTGACCGCCTTCATCGACGAACAATTGGCGCATTGAAAGCCCACGCCCAGGCTCGCGGTTTTAAGGCCTGCGGCCTGGTGAGCTCACACGCCGACAGCCGCTCTCGAGCAAACGCAGCCAGGGCCAAGAAGTGCCCTGCTTTCACGCGACTGCGCTCACCCGATCCGCTTGGGGTGTGGTTTAAAAGATCACTTTGACGACTTGGCGCCTGCTCTGAGGCCTCAAAATCTTCACAAACTCAAATTTTCCTGACATAATGGCGCTCGTCAATGGTCAATTCTCATGCCATTTGGCGCACTTAGCGGTCTAGGGCTTTCTGCCCACTTCTCTCGCCATTCAGACCTCCCCCAAACCCAATACCACGAACTCCACGCAGGAGTCTCTCCATGCATCTGAACGAACTCAAGGCACTGCACGTGTCTGAAGTGCTCAAACAAGCCGACGCCCTCGAAGTTGAAAACACGGGGCGCATGCGCAAACAAGAATTGATGTTTGCCATCATCAAAAAACGCGCCCGTGCCGGCGAACAAGTGTTTGCCGATGGGGTGCTTGAAATTTTGCCCGATGGCTTTGGCTTTCTCAGAAGCCCTGACACCAGCTTCACCGCCAGCACCGACGACATCTATATCAGTCCCTCACAGGTGCGGCGTTTTAATTTGCACACGGGCGACATGATTGAAGGCGAAGTGCGCATCCCCAAAGACGGCGAGCGTTATTTTGCCCTCACCAAGCTTGACAAGGTCAATGGCGACTTGCCAGAGAACAACAAGCACAAAATCATGTTCGAGAACTTAACGCCCTTGTTCCCCATAGAACAAATGCGTCTAGAGCAAGACATCAAAACCGAAGAAAACATCACGGGGCGCATGATCGACATCATTGCCCCCATTGGCAAAGGACAACGCGCCCTTCTCGTTGCACCACCCAAGAGCGGGAAGACCGTGATGATGCAGCACATTGCCCACGCCATCACCGCCAACTACCCAGACTCGCACATGATGGTGCTGTTGGTCGATGAGCGCCCAGAAGAGGTGACCGAGATGCAAAGGAGCGTCAAAGGCGAAGTGATTGCCTCCACCTTTGATGAGCCCGCCGCTCGCCACGTGCATGTGGCCGAGATGGTGATCGAGCGCGCCAAGCGCTTGACCGAACTCAAAAAAGACGTGGTGATTTTGCTCGACTCCATTACCCGTTTGGCACGCGCATACAACAATGTGGTCCCCAGTTCTGGCAAGGTGCTCTCCGGCGGTGTCGACGCCAACGCTTTGCAGCGGCCAAAGCGGTTTTTTGGTGCAGCGCGAAAAATCGAAGAAGGCGGCTCCCTCACCATCATCGCCACGGCCTTGATCGATACCGGCTCTCGCATGGATGAGGTGATTTTTGAGGAATTCAAAGGCACGGGCAACTGCGAAATTCACCTCGACCGCCGCCTTTATGAAAAACGCGTCTTCCCCGCCATCCAACTCAACCGCAGCGGCACACGCCGTGAGGAACTCCTCTTGGCCCCAGAAATTCTCCAAAAAACGCGCATTTTGCGCCAATTCATCTACAACATGGATGAGGTTGAATCGATGGAGTTGCTCTTGAAGAACATGAAGGCCACCAAAACCAATGTGGACTTCTTTGATTTGATGCGCCGAGGCGGCTAGCGCCTTACTGCGCCGCGCAAATGCGACAAACCCATAAGTTTTTCGCCAAAAACCCTCGAAAATCGATATAATTGATGGCTTTGCACGGAAAGTGCGTCAGATTGGCTGGCGTGGCTCCCGACAGGATTCGACATTGAAGGACACTCCCCCATGAAAGAAGGCATTCACCCCAAATACAGAGACATCTGTTTTGTTGACCTCTCCAACGGCTTTAAATTTGTGACGCGCTCCTGCGCCAACACCAAAGAAATGATCAAGATGGACGACGGTCGCGAGTTGCCTCTCTACAAATTGGACACCTCCAGCGAGTCCCATCCGTTTTACACAGGAACACAAAAATCCGTGGACAACATGGGTGGACGCGTCGAGAGATTCCGCAACAAATACGGTAAAACGGCGGCCAAGTAAATTTGCAAGCTTTGACCCCGTGCTGCGTGAGGGCCTTGAGGGGCCCCCCACACCCAGCCACCCCCCCCTAAAGGCAGCCCGATCAAACGCGCTGCCTTTATTTTTTCCAAATCAGCAAGCTCGAAAGCCACTTGTCTGCTGAGCCGCCTTGGCCCTGCAAACTTTACCTCTACGCCATTGTTGTGAATCCATCGTCACCCGCCATCGTCACCCAAGAAAGCGTGAGGCCCCTGCCCAGGTTGGCCGTGGTGCTTTTTTGTCTGGCCTATGTGCTACCAGGGTTTTGGTTTCGTGAGTCTTGGAAGTCGGTTGACCTCACGAGCCTGGGGTTCATGCTCTCCTTGGCCCAAGGCGGCAGCGACTGGTGGCACCCCACCTTCATGGGACAAAACCCTGAGCTCTATGCCTTGTTCCCTTACTGGATTGGGGCCCTTTTTATCCGCGCATGCTCTGGTCTGCTCGACCCCGCTCACGCGGCCAGGGTTCCCTTTCTCGCACTCACGCTCACCGCACTTTGCGCCCATTGGTACGCCTCCTATTACCTTGCCAAGGGACAGCGAGCCCAACCCGTGCCCTTTGCATTTGGTGGGCAAGCCAGCGAGCAAGATTACGCCAAGGCCATTGCCGATGCGGGGCTTTTGGCATTGTTGGCAACCTTAGGCTTGGCACAACCGACCCATGAGGCAACGCCAATGCTCGCCCAGTGGTGTTTTGTGAGCCTTGCGTTTTACGCCTCAGCGGTCTTGCCGTTTCAGCCTCGCTTGGGCGCACTCACCTGGGGTCTGGCCCTTTTGGGTATGAGTTTTTCAGGCGCCCCCACCTTGGCGCTCTTGATGGGTGTGGGGGCTTGCGTTTTGATCGTCCTGGACTCGAGCTTGGATCACCCCAAAACTTGGGGGCTCAAGTTTCTCGCCATCGCACTGGGTGTGGCACTGCTGTGTCCAAAAGATTTGTGGCAGTGGCGTTTGATTCTGCCCCCAACACAATGGGCCCAATGGCATGGACTGTTGCGTTTGGGGCTGTGGTTCACCTGGCCGGCTTGGCCCTTGGCCCTTTGGACCCTATGGCGCTGGAGGGGACATTGGCTGGTGTGGCAATGGAGTCGACATGTCGTCATCCCGCTCTTTTTTGCCAGTCTTTTTGTGCTGGGAGCCGTGACAAGCGTGCCTGCTGAGCGAATTTTGCTATTGAGCTTACCTGCGCTCGCCACCTTGGCCGCCTTTGCCTTGCCGACCTTGGAGCGCAGTGTGAGTGCGCTCATTGACTGGTTCACGTTGATTTTTTTCAGCGGTTGCGCCTTCATCATCTGGGTGGTGTGGCTGGCCATGCAAACCGGATGGCCCACTCAACCCGCGGCCAACGTGAAGAGATTGCTGCCAGGGTTTGAACCTGACTTTGGCCTGGCCGCATTTGCTTTGGCCTTGATGGCCACCATCACGTGGGTTGCCTTGGTGCACTGGAGGGCGGGCCAACACAGAAAAGCGCTTTGGAAAAGTTTGGTTCTGCCCGCCTCGGGAGCATCCTTGTGCTGGTTGCTGTTGATGAGTTTGTGGTTACCGCTCCTTGACTACGCCAGGAGCTATAAGCCGCTGGTCTACCAAGTCACTCAATTGGTCGAGCCCGATCGTTGCTTGCAAGTTCAGGGCTTGAGCTTGGCGCAAATCAGTGCCTTCAAACTCCACAGCGGGTTGTTGATTGAAGCGGCACAAGAGGCGCCTGATCAGACCTGCCCATGGCTGCTGGTGGAGTCTTTGCAAAACAACGAACAAGCCATTCAAGAGGAGAAAAAACTCGGCTGGAGTTTGGTTCAAACCCTGCACCGCTCTTACCTCGACAATGAAGATATGGACGTATTCAAGCGTGTCAAACCGGCGACACCTGATCCCTCGACCATGGGTTCACCGCCCCGAGCCCACACGCTCAAGCATCAGCTCAAGCGTGCACCATGAGTGAAGAATGATTGAACAATGAGTAAAAAAGAAGAGCGCCAACTTCTCTTCAAGCACGCGAGCACCATCTTGGTGGGACAACTCGCGGTGATGGCCTTCAGCATCACCGACACCTTGGTGGCGGGACGCTACGATCAGCGTGCCTTGGCGGCTTTGTCGGTGGGCTCGGCCGTGTTTATCAGTGTTTTTATCGCCTTGATGGGGGTGCTTCAATCGTTGCTGCCCACCTTGGCAGAAATGCACGGCGCACAAAAACCCCTGGAAGTGGGCCGACTCTTTCGACAAGGCCTTTACTTGTTGATGGGTGCATCGGTCTTGGGGGTGAGTTTGCTGCTGAGTCCGGGGCTGATTTTGTCGTGGACCGATGTGCCTGCTGCACTGCGCTTGGACGTGACCCACTACCTGTCGGTCTTGGCCATGGGGCTGCCGCTCGCGCTTTTTTTCCGCATGTTCAGCACCTTGAACCAAAGCCTGGGCCGACCCAAGCTCGTGACCTGGGTTCAACTCGCGGGGCTTCTTGCCAAAATCCCCTTGTCCATTGTCTTCACCTTTGGGTTTTTGGGCACCGAGCCGTTGGGGGTGGTGGGCTGCGCTTGGGCCACCTTTGTGGTGAACACCTGGATGGTCTTGCTGGGCTTGTACCTCTTGAAAACCCAGGCGCTTTATCACCCTTACCGAATTTGGCAAAGGCTGGAGAAACCCGACCCCAAGCGACTTTGGGGTTTGCTGCGAATCGGACTGCCCAATGCGGTGTCGGTCACCGTGGAGGTGACGTCTTTTACCTTGATGGCGCTGTTCATTGCGCGCCAAGGCACGGTGAACGCCGCTGCGCACCAGATTACTTCAAGCACGGCCGCTCTTCTTTGGATGACCCCAATGTCGTTTTCTATAGCGACAAGCGCGCGGGTGAGTTTTTGGCTGGGGGCCAAAGACCCCGTCAAAGCGAGAATGGTCATGCAGCAAGGGTTTTTGTGCATTTGGTCCACAGCGGCCGTGTTGAGCCTGGTGATGCTCACGTTGAGCCCACAAATTGCCGCGCTCTTTAGCACGCATGCGGAGGTGGCCAGCACCGCCGCTGGGGTGCTGGTGTGGTTGAGTCTTTACCACTGGGGAGACGCAACCCAGGTGATGTGTTTCTTTAACCTGCGTTGTTACAAAATCACAGTGCTACCGGTCCTCATTTACGGCGTCTTGCTTTGGGGCGTTGGGCTCATGGGGGGTTACCACTTGGCATACCATGGACTGCCCTTTTGGGCAATACAGGCCATGCCGTCTCCCAAAACCTTTTGGCTGACCTCAAGTGTCGCGGTGCTCGCGTCTTCGGCCACCATGTACGCGGTGCTGCAATGGGTGAGTCGCCGTCAAGTGCATTTGAGCCAAGAGCGCCAAGCACTCTGAGGTCCTGGGCTCACCAACTCAGGAGCGCCGTGAGGGGCCGGCTTGGTGGGCCAACTGCTGACTCAATCAATTCCTGCTCATTTGACATCCTCCCAACCCTGAAGAGACCGGGATTCCTACGGTGCTAGGCATGAGAAACCTCATGCGCAGTCACTTCAGTGGGTTCTTGCTTCACTGAGGCGGGTTTCGCCGTGGTCTTACGACCCCGGCCGGAGCCTTCCTCTGCACAGGCCAACA